>CAYQJS010000069.1:15188-24582 GCA_964417895.1 uncultured Chloroflexota bacterium
GACAATGAGCACGCAGAGCAACAACGAACGCCTCATCCTCAGCCCTCCACGCGCCGGCCGCGTGCCGAGCGCCAATCTGCTCCGCCGGTCGCTTATCTCGCCGGCGGGGCCTTCAGCTCGACGATGTTGCCGTCCGGGTCGCGTACCTTCATCGAGGGCTCCCCTCCCTGCGCCCCCCAGCGCGGGCGCGGCTCCTCGACGATCTCGACCTCATGCTCCACGAGCCGCTCGCGGAGCGCAGCCAGCTCGTTCGTGGCCAGCGTCAGGGCGAAATGGTTGAGGGGGTGGCGATCGGCCTGCTGCACCGCGCCGCCGGGCATGAGGTCGATAACAGTCTGCGCCGTGACGCGGACGGATGGGAACCCGACCTGACGGGCGCGAAACTCGGCCAGCCGCTCAACATTGAGACCGAGCGCCTCGTGGTAGAAGGCAAGGGACCTGTCTACGTCGCCGACGTTGAGAGCGATGTGATCGATCGCCGCGAATTGCATATTGCTCCCTCCACTACGCTACGGTGGGCGGGCTGCCGTGGGCGGGCTCCCGTGGGGCGCCGCCCGCGGGCCCACGGCAGTGTCCCGATTCTACGGCAACTCCGGCCGCGCCGCCGAGCTCGGAGCCCCACCCCAGCCGTTCAATCACGGGCCGGGGGCATAGGCCGGGGGACACGCCCCTCCGTGTTTGCGGACCGACGCCTGCCGCTGTAGAGTAGCGCCAGGGCTACCGAACGGGAACTCGAGAGGGACGCGCTTCAGTAGAAATAGGAGCAGAAGCCATGACAGCCACCGATCACGTATTCGAAGTGGACGTTCAGGATATCGAGTACCAGCAGCAGTCGGGGAAGGCCTGGCTAGCTCGCATCTATCAACCCAAGGGCCCTGGGCCCTTTCCCGCCATGGTTGACGTGCACGGCGGCGCATGGCACAACGGCGACCGGACCAATGACGCCAGTATGGATCAAGCGCTGGCGGCGCGGGGCATCCTGGTTGCCGCCCTCGACTTTCGGCAGCCGCCGGAGGCAGGGTATCCAGCCTCGATCTGTGACGTGAACCTGGGCGTTCGCTGGCTCAAGGCGCGCGCGGGCGAGTTCAACGGGGCGGCCGCCGTGGGAGCCATCGGTGTTTCCAGCGGCGGCCACCAGGTCGTCCTCAGCGGGCTTCGGCCCGGGTACGAGAGCTATACGACACTACCGTTGCCGGATCACCCCGAGGTCGACGCCGGCCTGGCCTATGTGGTCGCGGCCTGGCCCGTGATAGACCCACTCTACCGTTACCTGTTCGCGAAGGAAGCCGGTCGCCAGGAGCTCGTCGCAGCCCACCTGGAGTACTTCCAGTCAGAGGAGGGCATGGCCGCTGGTAGCCCCCAGACGATCGTCGAGGAGGACGAGCATATCGAGATGCCGCCCATCCTTATGCTCTTGAAGGCGAACGACCAGAACCATCCGCTGGAGATGCAGGAGCGCTTCATCGCGTCCTATCGCAAACGCGGCGGTCCGATCGAGGTGGAGACGTTTACTGGCCTGCCCGAGCGTGGCATGGACGCGAGCCAGCCCGAGGCTGTCCGTGCCCTCGGGATGATCGCCGACTTCGCTCGGCGTAACACGGATAGCGATTAGGCTTTCATGCCGTGGCGGGCACCACTGGCAATGAAAGATTACCCCCCACCCCAACCCTCCCCCGCAAGGGGGGAGGGGGTGTTTTCAGGTTACCCCGGGTAGAGGGCGCATCCGCCTCTGTAACCGCTCGGCGCGCCCGATTCCGTGATAGCGACTCAGACGGGCAGCCCCCGCTACAGGTCAGGACGCGAGCAGCGGCCCGCGGTGGGACGGGAATATGCTCGTGGCGGTGCTACACTAGGCAAGATTGAGGAGGAGCCGCGCGATCATGGCGACGAGATCCGGGCTGACGCTCGAGCGGTTTCTGAAAATGGAAGAGACGAAGCCCGCCAGCGAGTACGCGTGTGGGGAGCCGTTTCAGAAGCCGATGCCAGATATTCCGCACGCTGCGATCCAGTTCTTCCTCGCCGTAGTTTTGGGCCCCTACCTCAAGCAGACGGGCATTGGTCGGGCCTTCACTGAGCTACGCTGCATCTTCGGCCCGCCCGGACGGGAGCGGACCTACGTTCCCGACCTTACCTACGTCGCAATGGCGCGACTCCCGTCTCAGCTCGGGCGCCACCTGCACGTGGCGCCCGACCTGGCCATCGAGATCCTGTCGCCCGACCAGCACAGGCCGCAGTTTCTCGACAAGATCCATTTTTATCTGCTCTACGGCGTGCGCCTGGTGTGGGTGATCGACCCGGCTACCGCCACGGTGGTCGTGCAAACCCCCGGTGAAGAAGCTCGTGTTCTTGGCTCGGGGGATACCCTCGATGGCGGCGATGTGCTGCCCGGCTTCAGTGTGGCCGTGGACGACATCTTCGCCCAGATGCAGATGTAGAAGGCTGCTGAAGAGAGGCTGGGTTTCGCTCGTGGTGAGCGTGTCGAACCACATGGGCCCTTCGACACGCTCAGGGTGAGCGGGTTCTTCAGCAGCCTGTTGGAAGGCGAACTGCCCCTCGCCCAGTCTCATTCGTGATCGGCCGGGCAGCGCTGATCGTCGAGCGGAGCTGAGCCTGCGGGCGGTTAGTCGAGCGCGACGATCACCTGGATCTCGACCTTGAGGTCGGGCTGGGCGAGCGCCACGCATCCGATGAGCGTCCCGGCGGGCGGGCTCTGGATCAGGCTGGGGCAATTCGCCTCGAACCACGCACGCTGCCGGGCCTGGCCTTCCGCCCGCCACTCTTCGACGCTGGTGACGAACGTCATGCGCTGAACGATGTTTTCGAGGTGGCCGCCCAGAGCTTCCAGCCGCTCCTTGATGGTGGTCCAGCATGACTCTGCCTGGTCGCCCATGGTGGGGCCCCGCCCGGTGACACCCGAGAGGAAGGCGAAGCGGCCCTCCGCAACCACACCTTTGGCGAAACCCATCAGTTGCCCGTCGATAACCAGCGGATAACCCTGGCGCATGAGATCCTCCCAGCAGCAGCTTCGCGCGCCCCTCTGCGCGTCCAATTGTAGGCAAACTCCGCTGCAGCAGGTGAGGGGGTGCGCATACGCGTCGCCCATCGCAATGGGAGAGGCCGGCCGTACCACCGAAGGTGGAAGGACGGGTGAGGGCCAGGCCACGATGTCGGCGAATCTCAGACTCAGGATACCTGCGTTCCGTGCGATCTCCCTCGGGCTCGACGAACTGCTACACTCCGTGCGATCTGCTCGGGCGAAGTGCCGAGCCCACGGAGTAACGACGGGGGGGGAACCATGGCGTTGAGCGCAGATGAGCGCAAAGAGCTCGCGGACCTCGCGACCCAGGCATTCGGGATCGTGGAGCAGGCGATTCAGGCTTACACAGGGGCCAGCGGGATGCCCCGTCGCTTCGGACTAGGCGTCTACGACGCCAGCGACGGCGGCGCGAGCTTCGAGCCTGGGACCCTCGCCGACCGCGCCATCGCCGACTTCCGGATTGACCCTGAGGCCTGGGCGGACCGCGACTACATCGCGACGGTGCGTCGTAAGCTCACGGTCGCGATCCGTACGGGCCGCGACACGGCGGATGTTGCCCGCAATGCTCCGGAGCTGTTCGTGGAGGGCGACATGCGCGCCCCGGGCGGGGTGCTTGGCGAGGTTGGGGGGAAGCCCATCGGCGTCGGGGGGAGCGGCTACCGCGGGCCCGAGGACGCGGTGTTCGCGAGCCTTCTCTTGGAGGCGATGAAGCGCCTGCATGGGGACTACGAGCAGGCTGCCCCTCGGCCGACAGGCTGATTCAGGGTCCGGGGGCGTATTGACCAGGCTCCTCGGCGCACCGTCGCGGGCCCCCCGGGAATCACCGGGCTCTGACCATTCCGGACACCGATCTGCCGTTGCCTGCGAGCTCGCTAGCAGTCATTCGGAACTCGCGGCGTAGGCCCAAGGGAGGCTCGCGACGCGTTGCGCCTTCCACTGTTGGTGATACACTTTTGCTGCCGGGGTGCGATGGAAATGCACGTACCCGAGTACCAGGCGTGAGGGTGCAACAGCCTGGGCGTCAGGGTCATTTACTAATCCCACTTGTGGGAGCGCCTTTCCCTCCCTGTGCTTACACCCACTCCGGCACTTTCCCCCTCCTCGGCTGAGCGGGATTCAGGGGCCAGCCAAGCGAGCCGAACCCCACTTTCTTACCTGGCGACGAGCGGCTGGACCGATTCAGAGTGCTGCAGGTAGCAGCATAGTTGCCAGTTCGCTTCAGTCGAACAGCGTGTCGAGGTCTATGCCGACGCCGGGCAGCGCGACCGGGGACACCGTGCCACCTCTATACGTTGTCTCGGCGTAGCTGCCATCCGGCTGGCGGCGCCACGCGGTGAGGGTGCGCTCGTACGGGTGGATGCGCCAGATCTCCAGGTCGCCGCGCCGCTGGTACTCGACCAGCTTTTCCTCGACGTCGTAATCGCCAGTGGACGGAGACCAGATCTCGACCACGAGCGGTAATGGGTCCTCGTAGACCTCCAGGGTGCGCCGGTCGAGCTGTGGGAGCACGAGCGCAATCGGAATCACGGCTACGTCTGGAATGTAGTAGCGCTCTGCTGACCGGCGGACGTGCCCGCTATTGCAGCGAACGTCGAAGTGCTTCTGATCCAGCTGTTGGCCAAGCGAGATTACCAGTCGGGTCATCGTGCGATTGTGCAGGGCCGTCATCCCCGGCTTGCGCCGCAGGCTTCCGCAGTGCAACTCCCACTGCTCATCTGGTTCCTCCAGCGCGAGTTTGCGGAAGGCGGCCTCGCTGACGGGCATCGTGGTTCCTCCGGTTTGTCCGGCTAGCTTATTCGTTCTGGGTAATGACGTCCACCAGGACGGGGCGCTGTTCCTTTAGCACGACCTGCACTGCTTGCTCCAGTACTCCCCTCAGATCATCCGGGTCTTCGACGGGGCCGAAACCCTCGACGCCGAACGAGCGAGCCAGCGTCGCCAGATCGGCCGCCGGCCGGTCGAGTGAGATGCCGATGTACTTGTTTTCGACCGGGCGCTCGCGCACGCGGGCGATGTGCTCCTGGTGGCCCTCGTCGTTCCCGTACAGGCGGTTGTTGTTGATCACGGCCAGCATCGGGAGGCCGAGATGCGACAGCGTCCAGAGCGAGCTGGGCGTGTAGAGGAACTCGCCGTCGCCGCTGACGTGGACGGAGAAGCGGCCGGAGCCCCGGTGTGCGAGGGCCTGGCCGATGGCGACGCCCATCGAGAGACCGAGGCCGCCAGACCCCCCGCCGCTGCCGGCGCTCCCTGCGATCTGCTCGGGTTCGGTGATCTCCCAGCCGGGGCGCACCCCGCCAGCCATCCAGGGCTTGCCCTTCACGGCGTCCCATAGCTCAGCGTTCAGCCGCGAGACGGAGATCGGCCGGGCGTCCCAATCGCGGCGCGCGCTGGCGGCCCGACGCTCGCGCGCGCTCGCCTGCATGCGCTCGATGGCCTGGCGCCGGTCGTCGAGCCGCTGCCGGCTGCCGCCTTCTCGAGCCAGCGCCTGGCCACAGGCCTCGACCAGGAGCGGGAGCGCCAGCCGCGTGTCGGCCGCGATCGGCACGTCGACGGGGTAGAGGCGCTGGAAGTCAGTGGCCCAACTGTGCTGGAGGAAGTCCCACACGTTGATGTGGATGACCTTCGTCTCAGGCTTGATGTACTGCGGGAAGACGCCGCGGTCCTTGATTCCGCCCGTCTGGCTGAACGCGCCAAACAGGTCGATCACGTCCAACGCCAGCACGACGTCCGCATCGCGCAGCGCGTCCGTACGAAGGGCGGATGCGTTGAGCGGGTGATTCGTCGGGAGACTGAACCCCGTCGAGACGACGGGCGCGGCGAGCAGCTCCGCGAGCTCCGCCAGGGGCGCGAGGGCCTCGCGGTGGCGTGCCACGCTGCCGGCCACGATGACGGGCCAATGCGCACCGGCCAGCATCACGGCGGCTGCGCGCAGGGAGTCGGGATCGGGCGCCATGGGCGCCGGCGCCGCGAAGCGCTTCGGGTCCGGCAGGGTGATGGGCGATGCGATCGGCTCCTCCTGGAGATCGGAGTCGAAGCAGACGTAGACCGGCCCCATCGGCTCCGTCGTTGCGATCCTGTGGGCGCGCATGATCGATTCGGGGATCGCGCGCAGGCTCGCCGGCTGATCGTCCCACTTGACGTAATCGCGTACCTGGTTGCCCTGGACCAGGGCCGTGTGATGCCAGTCCGTGCCGGGGCGCCGATTCTCGGCGGCCATGGGCCCTGTCCCGCCGATGATGATCATGGGAAGCCGGGCGCACCATGCGTGGTAGACCCCCATCGTCGCGTGCTGCAAACCGACCACGTCGTGGATGGCCGCGACCATGGGCTTGCCCGTCGCGCGGGCGTAGCCATGGGCGACCGCCACGGCGATCTCCTCGTGGCAGCACAGGACCAGCTCCGGACCGCCGCCGGCGAAGTTCACGAAGGAGTCGTGAATACCGCGATAGCTGGCGCCCGGGTTCAACGAAACGAAGGGAATGTTGAGGCTGCGAATCAGCTCGACGGCCAGGTCGGAGCCATACTCCGCCTGGCTCAGGCGCCCGTCCGCGCTCTCCGCGCCTTTCGTCACCACATCTTGCATCATCGTCCTCCAAGCGAAGGCACCGGCTCCGTCGTTATGGCGGGTGCGGTGGATATGATAACGAGACGCAGGACACCGAGGAGGAGGACGCAGTGAGTGAGCTGGACGATGTGAAGCACGAGGTCGCCATGGCGAACCGCGTGCTATCGAATCTGGGCCTGGCGACGGGCCTGACGGCGGCGCTGGGGCATGCGAGCATGCGGCTCCCGTCGGATCCGAGCCGCTTCGTCGTGAAGGGCCGCGAGTACGAGTTCGACGCCCTCAGCATCATGAACGCGGACGACATGGTCGAGTGCAATACCGATGGGTTCCTCGTGGGAGGACGCGCGGGGCTGACGCAGTGCTCTGAGGTAAAGATCCACTCGTGCATCTACACATCCCGGCCCGACGTCCAGTCGGTGGTTCACGTGCACCCGCGCTATGCGATCCTGATGAGCGTGCTTACCGGAACGCTGCATCCGATGTGCCAGGAGGGAGCACAGCTCGTCCGTAGGCCGCTGCCGGTCTACCCGCATATGAAGACCGTCCAGAGCGATGCCGAGGGCATGGAGGTTGCCGGCCTCCTCGGCCAGGGCCGGGCGATGCTCCTGCGCGGCCACGGCGCCGTGACCGTCGGTCGAGCTCTGTCAGAATCAGTTCTCGGTATGGCGCAGCTGGAAGAGCAGGCCCGCATGAACTACCTGGCGTACTGCGCCGAGGGCAAGGATTACGGGTATGCTACCGACGACCTGCTCGCGGAGATGACCAACCGGACGCCGCTGTACGAGCAGCCGCACTTCAAGGACGTGCTGCAAGGCCGGGCGCCCCAGCGCGACGGCATCTGGGCCTACCACAAGGCTGCCGCATCGCGGAACTGGCGGCCCTGACCTTCTGGCACGAAACGGCTGGAATTAGAACGGAGGAAGCAAAATGCGTGACGGTTTCAAGATCTGGGACGCGGATACTCACATCAAGCCCTCGGTCGAGGCGGTCAAGCCCTACGTTCCCGCGAGCGTGCTCGAGCGCATTCCCGATCTCGACGAGCACCTGACCCCGATTCGCATCGGGATGGCGGGCGAGCGCTACGAGGCGCCCTACCGCCACCTCTTTCGCTTCGCCCCGTCCGTCGGCGGCTGGAGCAGGAACAAGCCGCGCGTCCTCGGTGAGGCCGGCCCGCGGGAGGACGCCCAGCGTGAGTTTCAGACCTTCATGGGCTCGCGCTTGCCGACCGATGGGGGCGGCGATTGGGACCCCCATGTGCGCCTGAAGGACATGGACGAAGAGGGATCCGACGTGCACTTCATCGTCCACACCGCTGGCGCCGGGCATCCCGAGCCCGACATCGAGCGGGAGTTCGTCCGCGCCGATCACCGCTACATGAACGACTTCTGCAATGCGGACCCGAGCCGGCTCAAGTCCTGCATCACCGTGACGCCAGAGGATATCGACGGCTCGATCGAGGAGATCAAGAGGTGGGGCCCCGAGCGCTGGGCAGTGGCCGTCCATCCGCATCTGCCCATCGACTACCCGATCGATCACCCGGATATGCACCCGATTTGGGCGGCCGCCTGCGACCACGACCTCGCGGTCATCCACCACAGCTTTGGCTCGGGCTACCCCGGCTACCGCGACCTGTGGGAAAACCCGTTCCTGGGACGGCTGGCCGGGCATCCGTGGGGCGCCATGCGCGCCGTCGCGGCATTCTTCGGGTCGGGCATCATGGACCGCTTCCCGACGATCCGTTACGGCATCCTGGAGTCAGGCTTCGGCTGGCTTCCCTTCTGGGGCAAGCGGATGGACGACCAGGCGGTCTACATGGGCCACGTCGCGGAGAACCTGCAGTACAAGCTGAGCGAGTACATGACGGGCGGCCGCTTCTTCGCCGCGACCGTGCTCCACGAGGGCGAGGACATGGTCCAGATGGTCACGGAGCAGCTAGGGGACCACGTGCTGATGTTCGGCTCCGACTACCCGCACGCGGAGTCGCGCTTCCCTGAATCGGTCGCCACGGTGCTGAACTGGGACCGGCTCGACCACGCCGCGCTGGGGAAGCTGCTGTGGGACAACCCGGTCCGCTTCTTCGGGGAGCCATGAGCCCGCGCCGCCAGCACGTCAAGCGCCGCTAAAGGATTCATAGCGAATTGTTCGTAGTTTTGGCGTCGGTCACCGCCCATCCCCCGCCAGGGGGGAAGGCGCTTGGCTTACACCCTCCCCCCTTGATTGAGGGGGAGGGTTGGGGTGGCGGGTCGCGACCTTATGCGATCCTATGCTGACCACCGCTTCGGCCCAGGGGCCGCTGGGCTGTACCCCACGCGCCAGGAGGTGGCCTCCCAGGTCGTAGTTCACACCCTGCCGGGGGCGCCATCGGGTATGGCACTGGAGTCGCTGTCGCCTGCCCACGCCTCCAGCATCCACACATTGCCAAGCTGGTCGCCCGCGCAGATTACGTCGTCGCTCAATGCGACACTGAGGAATAGCGCGACGCCGTAGATCGTCTCCAGCAGGGCGCCGCTCTCCAGGTCCCACACCCGCAGCGTGCCGTCGTCCGAGGCGGAGACGGCGCGGCGGCCGTCCGGGGTGACCGCGCAGCCATTGACCGCACCTGTGTGGCCCACGAGGGTGCGCAGGGAGGCGCCGCTCTCCAGGTCCCACACCCGCAGCGTGCCGTCGTCTGAGGCGGAGACGGCGCGGCGGCCGTCCGGGGTGACCGCGCAGCCCCTGACCGAGTCCGTGTGGCCCGCGAGGGTGCGCAGCGAGACCCCGCTCGCCAGGTCCCACACGCGCAGCGTGTAGTC
>CAYQJS010000070.1:0-20224 GCA_964417895.1 uncultured Chloroflexota bacterium
GGGCGTGCTTCTTCGACGGATCGTGCGCATCCGGCACGGTGGCCACTGCAGAAGCATTCATGGGAGCAAACTGCGACTTACCGGCAGGACTCTTGGTCAGCTCCCACTCGTAGCCGTGCAAGTTCTCGAAGTAGTTGTTGTCCCACTTCACCGGGTTGGTGGTCCATGCGCCCTCCAAGCCGCTGGTGATCGTGGCGCCGCCCTTGCCGCTGCCAAAGCTGTTCTTCCAACCGAGGCCTTGCTCCTCTAGCCTGGCACCCTCTGGTTCGGGACCGACGTGGCTCTCTGGGGCAGCACCATGTGCTTTGCCGAATGTATGTCCGCCGGCAATGAGCGCAACCGTCTCCTCGTCATTCATCGCCATGCGGCGGAACGTTTCTCGGATGTACCTGGCCGAAGCCGACGGGTCGGGGTTGCCGTTCGGCCCCTCCGGATTCACGTAGATCAGACCCATGTGATCGGCGCCGTAAGGCCCCTCGATTTCCCCGTCGCCGCTATGGCGCTGGTCTCCAAGCCACGTTTCCTCATGCCCCCAGTCAATATCCTCGGGCTCCCAGACGTCCTCGCGCCCGCCACCGAAGCCGAACGTCTTGAATCCCATGGACTCCAGGGCACAGTTGCCGGTCAAGATCAACAGGTCGGCCCACGAGATTTTCCGACCGTACTTTTGCTTGATCGGCCAGAGCAAGCGGCGCGCCTTGTCAAGGCTCGCGTTGTCGGGCCAACTGTTGAGGGGCGCAAAGCGTTGTGTGCCACGGGATGCGCCGCCGCGGCCGTCGTGGATACGGTACGTGCCTGCGGCGTGCCACGCCATCCGGATGAAGAGCGGCCCATAGTGTCCGTAATCGGCCGGCCACCAGTCTTGCGACGTCGTCATCACCTGATAGATGTCCTTCTTCAGAGCATCCAGGTCGAGTGTCTTGAACTCCTCAGCGTAGTTGAAATCCTTGCCCATAGGATCTGACAGGGGAGAGTTCTGGTGGAGAACCTTCAGGTTCAGCTGATTCGGCCACCAGTCTTGGTTCGACATTGGCATTTCGTTTCTCCTTCTGGCTATTTGCGGTGGCGTCCTCCGGACGCTGTAAAAAGGGGGCACAGCTCCGAGGTGCGATCATGTTACGCAATCTGCTCCAGTGGCGCGGATGGGCGGCCTTGATAGGTGTCCCAGATCTGATGGAGTTGGTGTTGTTCGGGGAGGGTGAGCCCTAACCGGTTGGCTCCGGCGATCACAAGATCGAGCACGGCCCAGCAGAGGCTCAGACAGCTCGACTCTCCCGGGAAACGCCCGATGAACTTGGTTCTCCGCCGCACCTCCTCCAGCGAACGCTCCAACAAGTTCGAGGAGCGCAGGCGCTTGCGGATCCGAGGGAAGTACTTGAGATGGACGCACAGCGCCGGGAGATCCTCGGCGAGACAGGCAGCGGCGCTGGGATAGTCGCGCTCCAACTCCCCAACCAGACATCTGAGCTGCTGTTCAGCAGCTTCTGGGTCGGCCGCCTCGTTCAGGGCTTTCCAGTAGGCGTCGTGCACGCATTTGTGCAGCTCCGGCTTCTTGGGCAGCTTGGCCATCACGTTACGGAGCTTGTGGACCGTGCACCTCTGGCGATCGGCTTTTGGCCACAACTCCTCGATGGCCCGGACCAACCCCGGTGCACCGTCGCTGATCGCCAGCATGGGTAGACAGAGCCCGCGCCTGACGAGATCCCGCCCTAATTCCAGCCAGTCCAGGTGCGATTCGCGCTGCCCGAGTTTCACTGCGAGCAGCACCCGCTCCCCGTCGGTGGTATAGCCCCAGGCCACCAGTACGCCCTCTTTGGCTCCGCTGGGGCGGGTCGGCAGGTAGATAGCGTCGAGGCAGCAGCGTGAAGAGCTCAATCTGGGCCAAGCTTCTGGAGCAGAACGCCTCATAGCCGTCACGCAGCTCCCGGCACAGCTCACTCACCCGGTTCCGGGAAATGTGGCCCAACCCGGCTTCGTCGAGCAGGCTCTCGATGTCCCGGTCCGAGAGCCCGCGCACGTAGGCGCCGATGATCAGCGCCTCCAACGGGCGAGTTCTCAATACTCGGCGCGTATCCGGGATCACCCGGCTCACGAATCGCTCCAGGTTGCCGCGGACCTGGGGCACCGAGACGGTGATCTCTCCCTCCGCGGTCTGGACTCGTTTGGGGCGCACCCCGTTCCGCGAGCCACTCGCCGTCGGATTCCGCTCATACCGAGCGCGGCCCAGAAAGGCGGCGACCTCATCCTCCAGCGCGCGCTGGAGGATGAGCTGGGCTCCCAGCCGTCCAACCTCTGCTAGCCGCTCGGCATCGCCAATCCCCTCGGCTAGCAATCTTTCGATTCCCTCCTCGATCTGGGCGCTGGGTGCTATCCTCTGCATGGGCGTGGGCTCTGCTTTCGGTAGTTTGCTCTCTACCTCAGGAGTCTACGCCCTCTCTTTTTACAGCATCCGGAGGACGCCTTCCTTCCTGATCAGCACCTCCCGGCTAAGTATTTTCTTTTTTCCCGAACGGGAACACGGTCCAAGGTGGGCGGGTGGGAGCACCCCATTATGTAACATCACAAGTAGACGAGTCAATCTTTCTAGACAATTATTTTCCCGAACGGCTGGTTCGTTGGGCATGACGGCGACCCATACCTCGTGAGAGAAACGACAAAGGGGGCCCTAAATGTCGCTGCCTGAGCGGGCCGAGGCCCGCGTACAAAAAGTTGTTGACAAGCTGCGGGCTCATGGCCAACGCCTCACACCTCAGCGCCTGGCTGTGCTCCGAGCGCTAATCTGTAGTGCCAGCCATCCGAGCGCCGAGCACGTGTACCGCGAGCTGGCACCTGTGTACCCGATGATGAGCCCGGCGACGGTTTATAAGACCATCGATCTGTTGAAAGACCTCGGAGAGATCCTCGAGCTCGAGTTTCGCGATGGCGGAAACCGATACGACGCCAACATCCCGGTTCCCCACCCGCATCTTGTGTGTACGGAATGTGGCGATATCCGCGACGTTGCGATCGGCGATGTCGACGCCTTGGCACGGAAAGTCACAGCGCTCACCGGCTTCCGCGCCGTCCGCTCTCGATTGGATTTCTACGGGCGCTGCCCCAGGTGCGAGGGGCGGATCAGCGACGCTGGGAGCCAGGCCTCGCGCTCCACAAGAGCGCGTAGAGCGATCTAAGGGGCCTCGCTAGCCGAGCTACCTGGCGATCTCGAAGGCCCGTGTCTCCCGTACCACTGTCACCCGCACCTGACCGGGGTACTGCAGGCTGTCCTCGATCTTCTTCGCAATGTCTCGCGCCAGCCGGATCGACCCCAGGTCGTCCACCTCCTCCGGCTTCACGATGATCCGCACCTCTCGGCCAGCCTGGATCGCAAAGCTCTTCTCCACCCCGGGAAACGAGTTCGCCACCTGCTCCAGCGCTTCGAGCCGCTTGATGTAGTTCTCCACGCTCTCGTGCCGTGCTCCCGGCCGCGCCCCGCTGATGGCGTCCGCCGCCTGCACGATCACTGCTTCGATACTCACCACTTCCGGATCGCTGTCGTGGTGCTCGACGATCGCATCGTGCACCCGCTGCGATTCCCCAAAGCGGCGCACCAGATCCGCGCCGATCACGTGGTGGGGCCCCTCAACGTCGTGCCCCAGCACCTTCCCGATGTCGTGCAGCAACGTCGCTCGGGCCGCCACCTCCGCATCCGCCCCCAGCTCGGCCGCCAGGATCCGCGCGATCTGGGCCGCCTCCACCGAGTGCGCTAGCTGGTTCTGCCCATAGCTCGTCCGATACTTCATCCGCCCCAGCACTTTGAGCACCTCCGGGTGCACCCCTCGCACCCCGGCCTCCAGCGCCCCTTCCTTCCCCGCCTTGAGGATCCTCGCTTCCACTTCTGCGGTCGCCTTCGCCACCACTTCCTCGATCCGCGCGGGGTGGATCCGTCCGTCCGTCACCAGCTTCGTCAGCGCTACTCGCGCGATCTCCCGCCGTACCGGGTCGAACCCGCTGATCATTACCGCGTCCGTCGTCTCATCGATGACCAGGTCCACACCCGTCGCCGCCTCTAGCGTCTGAATGTTCTGCCCATCACGCCCGATGATCCGCCCTTTCATCTCTTTGGGAATCGGCACCGACATGACCGTCATCTCGCCGTTGTGTTCGCCCGGCAGCCGCTGCACCGCGAGGGTGATCAGCCGCCTCGCCTCTTCATCCGCGCTCAGCTTCGCCTGGGCGAGAATAATCCGCTCTCGCCGCCCGGCCTCTTCCCGCATCTCCCCTTCTACTCGGCTCAGCAGCAGCTCACGCGCCTCTTCCACACTCAGCCGCGCGATGCGCTCTACCTCCCGCCGCTGCCCGCTCCGCAGCTCCTCTACTTCCCGCCTCCGTGCCTCAATCTCCTGCTCCTTCGTCCCGGAGAGTCGCTCCCGGGCCTGCACGTTCTCGACTTTGCGATCCAGCGCCTCTTCCCGATTCCTCAGCCGCTGCTGCTCCGCCTTGATCTCCTGCTGCTGAGCCCGCGCGTCCGCCTCCACCGCCAGCTTCAGGCGGATCGCTTCCTCTTTCGCTTCGAGCAGCAGCTCCTTCCGCTTCGCCTCCGCCTCGCCTACCACTCGCTCCGCTTCCGCCGCCGCCTCCCGCGCGCGATCACTAGCCCCCAGCAGCAGCCTCCCACGACTCGCGGCGAACCCCACTCCTGCCCCTACGCCGGCCGCCCCGATTACGAGCAGCAGCGCCAGCACCAACCCTTCCATCTTCTCATTCCTCTGTGAACATATGGTCCCCATCGATGATAACAGGACAGCGCGGGTAATCCTGGGCGACGTGAAGGACCCGTGCCCAGCACGAACGGGCTTCTTCGCCTTGGCTCAGATATGACGCGGGCTGCTAGTGCCTGAAGTGCCGCTGGTGGGTGAAGATCATCGCCATGTGGCGGTGGTTCGCGGCATCGATGACTGCCTGGTCGCGAATGGAGCCTCCAGGCTGGATGACGGCCGTCACGCCGGCCTCCGACGCGCGCTCCACGCCGTCGGGGAAGGGGAAGAAGGCATCCGACGCCATCACCGACCCTGCCGAGCGGTCCCCCGCCTTGCGGCATGCGATGTCGACGCTGTCCACGCGGCTCATCTGGCCAGCGCCTACGCCCACGAGCATCAGGTGCTTGGCCAGCACGATGGCGTTCGATCGCACGTGCTTGACGGCGCGCCACGCGAAGAGAAGGCTGGTTAGCTCTTCGAGAGTGGGCTGGCGGGTGGTCACCACGTCGCGTGCCATCGCCCCTTCGGGCACCGTATCGCGCGTCTGGACCAGGAAGCCACCCGATACGCGTTTGTAGTCCAGATCCGCCGGTTGCCCGGGCCCCGGCCGATAGTTGGGCGAGGTGGCCCGCGTGCGCATCACGCGGAGGTCGCGCTTCTGCTTGAGGATCTCCAGGGCGTCTGGAGAATAGTCCGGCGCGATGAGGTCCTCGAAGAAGACCGGCGCGATCTCCTGAGCCGTCGCGGCGTCTACCGGTCGATTCAGCGCCACCGCGCCCCCGAAGGCCGACTGGGGATCACATTCGAGCGCGCGGCGGAACGCTTCGGCGAGATCCGGGTCGCAGGCGAGCCCGCATGGGTTGCCGTGCTTGATGATGGCCGCCGTCGGAGCCGAGAAGTCGGTGACGACACCCCAGGCTGCGTCGATGTCGAGCGTGTTGTTGTACGAGAGCGGGATGCCGTGGAGCTGCTCGGCGGCCCCGACGCCCAGCGCCAAAGTCCCCGTCGAGAGGTCTCGGTAAAACGCGGCGAGCTGGTGGGGGTTCTCGCCATACCGAAGGGGAGTGACCTTCTCCAGGCTGATCGTCAGCTCGTCGGGGAACAGCTCGTCGTAGGGACGGAGGTAATTGGCGATGGAGCTGTCATAGATGGCGCAGTGGCGAAATGCCTTTGCGGCCAGCCGCTGTCGTGTATCCTGGCTGACGCCCGCGGGCTGGCGGAGCTCGTCGATCAGCGTCGGATAGTCCTCCGGGTCGCACACGACCACGACGTCGTCGCAGTTCTTAGCGGCGGCGCGCAGGAGCGTCACGCCGCCAATGTCGATCGTCTCGAGCGCAATCTCCCGGGTTGTCCCGGGGCTGGCGATGGTCTCGACGAAGGGGTACAGATTGCAGACCACGATGTCGATGGGCGTGAACCCGTGGCGCTCCAGGTCCTGCAGATCTTCGGGCGACCGCCGTCGCGCGAGAATGCCGGCGTGGATCGCCGGATGCAGTGTCTTGACCCGCCCTCCCAGCATTTCAGGGAAGCCGGTGATGTCCTGGACGGAGCGGACGGCCAGCCCCGAGCCGCGCAGCATTTCCTCGGTCCCACCGGTGGAGAACATCTCCACGCCCAGCTCGAGCAGCCCACGCGCGAGATCGACCAGCCCGGTCTTGTCGTGCACGCTCAGGAGCGCGCGCATAGAAACCCCCCACTCGATGTCGTTCTAAAGTTTGCCGCAGGCGGATGAGGATCCGTGCCTTCGGTGTACGGATTCCTGGCCTAGCGGCTCAGAATAGCAGGTCCTTGCTTGACACTCATCCTACTCGTACTCGCCTTCCGTCAAGCCGCAGCCGCCCCTCGGCATACAGCTGGATCGCCGCGGGCAGCAAGCGGTGCTCGGCCTCGTGAATTCGCGCGAGGAGCGACGCTTCGGTGTCGTCCTCGGCCACTGGAACGGCCTCCTGGGCGATGACGGGCCCGCCGTCGAGGTCATCGGTGGCAAAGTGCACGCTGCAACCGGTCACTTTCACGCCATACTGCAGCGCATCGCGCACTGCGTGCATCCCCCCCGGGAACGCCGGCAACAGTGATGGATGAAGATTGATGATGCGGTACGGGAACCGATGCACGAACTCCGGGACCAGGATCTGGTCGAACCCGGCCAGCACGACCAGCTCGACGCTCCGCTCGCAGAGGCAATCAGCCATCGCCTGCTGCTGAGCGATGCGTTCCGAGTATGCACTGCGTGCGAAGACGTGCGTGGGGATACCTCGGCGCCGGCTGTGTTCGAGGCCGGCCGCCTCGTCTCGATTGGCGATAACCGCCCGGACATCGGCATCCAGGGCGCCTTGATCGCAGCGCCGAAGGATGGCGTCGAGATTGGTGCCCCGGCCCGAGATGAGCACGCCGATGGGGAGGAGAGCTCTCCCCATCGCCCCCTCAAAGGGGGAGAGGGCGGGGGTGAGGGGGTCGGTAGCCTCGCTCTCAGCCACGCCTCGCGCCTTCGAGGACCAGCTTATCCAGATCGAGCTGCACGGGCATGGGGTAGTCGCCGGTGAAACAGGCGTGGCAGAGGCGCTCGCGCGGAAGCCCAATCGCCTCGATCATCGCCTCCAGGCTGAGGTACCCGAGGCTGTCCGCGCCGATGTGCTGGCAAATCGCTGGGATGTCAAGGCGCGACGCAATCAGCTCCTCGCGCCTGGCTGTGTCGATGCCCAGGTAGCAGGAGTTGACCATCGGCGGCGCCGTGATGCGCACATGCACCTCGCGGGCGCCCGCTCGCCGGAGCAAGGCAACGGTGCTGAGCGTTGTCGTGCCGCGCACAATGCTGTCTTCCACCATCACCACGCGCTTGCCATCGAGAACGCTGGGAAGCGGGTTGAACTTCAGCTTCACGCCCAACTCGCGGAGTCGCTGGTCGGGCTGAATGAAGGTCCGGCCGATGTACCGATTCTTGATGATGCCCTCGCGGTAGGGCAGCCCCGACGCACGTGCGTAGCCGACGGCGGCGGGGATCCCCGAATCCGGGACCGGCATCACCAGATCGGCATCCACGGGATGCTCCTGAGCCAGCGCGGCGCCCATGCGCTCGCGCGCCAGATAGACGAGCGTGTTATCGATGATGCTGTCCGGGCGGGCAAAGTAGATGTACTCGAAGCTGCACATCGACGGACGCGCGTCCCCGAGGTCCATCTGTACCGAGCGGGGCCCGTGCTCGTCGATGATCATGATCTCGCCGCGCTGAACGTCCCGCAGCAATTCGGCGCCGATGGTGTCGAGCGCGCAGGACTCGGAGGCGACAATCCACGAGCCGCCCAGGCGGCCGAACGACAGCGGGCGAATGCCGTAGGGATCGCGGACGGCGATCAGCGCTGACGGCGTGAGCATCGTGAGGCTATAGGCCCCCTTGACGAGCGGCATGGTGTGGCGGATCCGCTCAACCCAGTCGCGCCCGGGCGCGGTGGCGATGAGGCGCGCGATCAGCTCGGAGTCGGTTGTCGAGTCCGTCAGCTCGCCACGCTCCGCGAGCTTCTCCGCCAGATAGCTGGTATTGACCAGGTTTCCGTTGTGCGCCAGCGCCAGTGGGCCCAGGTCGCTCTCGACTCGGATGGGCTGAGCGTTCTCGATGCAGCTGGACCCGGTGGTCGAGTAGCGAGTGTGCCCGATAGCGATGTGCCCCTTGCGCAGGTTGCCGAGCTCGGCCTCAGAGAACACTTGACTGACCAGGCCCATGCTGGTGTAGAGGCTCAGGTCGGAGCCGTCCGCCGTCGCGATGCCGGCGCTCTCCTGGCCGCGGTGCTGCAAGGCATAGAGGCCGAAGAAAGTGAGGCGAGCGACGTCCTCGCCGGGACCGTAGATGCCGAACACGCCACACGCCTCGTGGAGGGTGTCGCCATCAAGGCTTGGGGCGTGGGGCGCGCGGCGTGATGGGACGCCGCGAGGCGAGGGCGCGCGGGCGCGTGGGTCGGCACCGACCGTCCTCCTCTCCCCCTCGGCGGAAGGGATGGTTGGGGTGAGGGCGCGCGCCCGCTGCTCCAGCCCATCGGCCACGTTGTCTCCCATCAGGCCTCGCCGACCCGATCCAGACCTGTCGACCAGACGGCCAGCGCATCGTCGAGAGCCACGGACACCAGACTGCCGATGTCGATGGAGGTCCCTCCGGTCACTCCGAGCATTATCAACGGCAGCCCACGGCGGGCGGCTGCCGATTCGACCTCTCGCGCTCGGCCATGCGCGGCAGCAAGAATTATCCGGGACGGAGCCTCTCCGAACAATGTGGCGTCCGCCCGGCCCCACTTGCCCCCCTCCAGGTCCTGGACCCACGGCCCACCGCACCGAACCCCGATCCTGGATGCGAGAGCCGGCTCGGCCAGAGCGACAGCCAGCCCCCCGTCGGCCACATCGATGGCGGTCTCAACCACACCCCCGGCCACCAGCTCGCGCACGCACTCCTGTACGCCGCGCTCTTGGAGCAGGTCTAGCGGCGCCGGGCCGTTGGGAGGCCACCCTCTCAAGGCGGCGTATTCGCTGCCTGCCAGCGAGGCTTCCAGCGGGCCGAGCAGCCACACTGTTTGGCCCTCCTCGAAAACGGCGCGGGCGTGCCGCTCGATGTCGTCGAGCACGCCCAGGGCGCCGACGATGGGCGTCGGCGCAACCGGCTCGCCGTCCGTTTCGTTATACAGCGAGACGTTGCCGCTGATGATCGGCACATCCAGGGCAAGGCATGCGTCGCGCATGCCTTCGACCACGCCCGCGAGCGCGTCCCAGACGGCAGCCCGTTCGGGGTCGCCGAAGTTCAAGCAGTCGGTAAGCGCGACGGGACGAGCGCCGGCACAGGCGACATTGCGGCACGCCTCGGCCACGGCGGCGGCGCCTCCCGTCCAGGGATCCAGCGCAGCGAGCCGGCCGTTGCCGCCGAGCCCCAGAGCAAGCCCGCTCGGTAAGCCTTTTAGCCTAAGGACGGCCGCGCCCTCCCCAGGGGGCACGACGGTGTTCGTCTGAACCATGTGGTCATATTGCTCGAACACGGTGCGACGGCTGCACAGGTTTGCCGACCCCAGAAGCTCGAGGAGCACCACGCTCAGATCGCTCGGGGCCGGCAAGGGCGCGTCCACCACCCGGCTGCCATTCTGAGCCACAGGCGAAGCATCTCCCGGGGCATCCTTCGCTTCGCTCAGGACGACAGGCGCCCCAGACCCCTGCCACCTGTCCCCTGTCCCCTGCCCTCTGCCCCCTGGCCCCCGGTACTCCGGCGCGCCGCCCGAGAGAAAGCGCGCGGGCAGCTCGGCAACAACTTCCTTCCCGTCCCGGATGCGAATCAATCCATCGGCCGTCACGCGACCGATTGCCGCGCAATGCAGGTCCCACCGCTCGAAACGGCGGCGCACGCGTTCCTCCGAGCCGCTGCGGACGACGAGGAGCATCCGCTCTTGCGACTCCGACAGCATGACCTCGTAGCCGGACATCCCTTGCTCCCGGCGAGGCACGAGCGACACGTCGATCTCGATGCCGCAGCCGCCACGGGCGGCCATCTCGGCGGTGGCTCCGGTGAGTCCGGCGGCGCCGAGGTCTTGCATGGCTACGACGTCCGGGTCGCCCGTCAGCTCCAGACACGCCTCGATGAGCAGCTTCTCGAGGAACGGATTGCCGACCTGCACGGCGGGCCGCTGCGCTTCCGATTCGTCGCTCAGCTGCGCCGACGCGAAGCTTGCTCCGGCGATGCCGTCTCTCCCAGTGGCCGATCCGACGAGGAGCACGGGGTTCCCCACGCCGCTGGCTCGCGCGCTGAGCAACCTGTCCTTCGATCCAACGCCCAGACACAGCACGTTGACCAGCGGGTTGGCTGAGTAACTCGCGTCGAAAGCGATGCTTCCGCCCACGGTGGGGACCCCTACGCAGTTGCCGTAGAAAGCGATGCCACCCACGACGCCATTTAGCAGATAGGCCGTGTGGGGAAGATGGGGGTCGCCGAAGCAGAGCGCATCCATCAGTGCGATGGGACGTGCGCCCATCGTAAAAATGTCGCGGAGAATGCCGCCAACGCCCGTCGCCGCTCCCTGGAACGGCTCGACGGCGCTCGGGTGATTGTGCGATTCGATCTTCATCACGGCCGCGAGCCCGCCGCCGATGTCCACGGCGCCGGCGTTCTCGCCCGGCCCTTGCAACACGTGAGCCGCCGTCGTCGGCAGGCGCCGCAGCAGCGGCTTCGAGTGCTTGTAGGAGCAGTGCTCGCTCCAGAGAACGCCGAACATGCCCAGCTCGAGGCCGTTCGGTTCGCGGTCGAGTACCTGGCAAATGAGGGTGTATTCGGCTTCGGAGCAACCAGCGGTTGCCGCTGCGCGCTCAGCGACCGACAACGACCGGCCCGCCCGCGGGTGTCAGGGGTCGGGGGTCGGGGATCGGGAAGAGAACTGGTTCCCTCCCCCCTTGAGGGGGAGGGTTAGGGAGGGGGGTAACGCCCACGTTCATACGAACTGACCCGCTAGCACGGCCTCGAATACGCGGCGGCCATCTTCGCCGCCGAGGATGGCTTCCGCACATCGCTCGGGATGCGGCATCAGGCCGAACACGTTACCGGCCTC
The DNA here is from genome assembly GCA_964417895.1 of uncultured Chloroflexota bacterium. Taxonomy (GTDB): domain Bacteria; phylum Chloroflexota; class UBA6077; order UBA6077; family SHYK01; genus CAYQJS01. The sequence continues at coordinate 11,303 of CAYQJS010000070.1, forward strand.
GTTACAAACGCCGGCGATCGCCGCTACGGAGCCGTTCGGGTTGGCCGACCGAGCGCTGCGGCCCTCGGCATCGCAATAGCGGAACACGACCTGGCCCCGGCGCTCCATCGCTGCCAGGGCGGCCGCATCCACGTAGTAGCTGCCCTCATGGTGAGCAATCGGCATTCGCAGCACCGTGCCCGGTGCGATCCCGCGCGTGAAAGGGGTCGCGCTCGGCTCCACACGTACGTGTACCCAGCGGCAGACGAACCGAAGCCCGGCGTTCTGGAGCATGGCCCCTGGCAGCAGGCCGGCTTCCGCGAGCACCTGGAAGCCGTTGCAGATACCCCAGACGAGGCCGCCTCCCGCGGCAAAGCGCTCCACCGCGGTCAGCACGGGAGAGAACCTGGCGATGGCGCCCGCCCGCAGATAGTCCCCGTGGGCAAAGCCCCCGGGGAGGATGACGCAGTCGTAGGGAGAGAGGTCAGTATCTTCGTGCCAGATCAGGTCTGCGCTCTGGCCAAGAACCGCCGTAAGGACGTGCAGGGTGTCGTGCTCGCAGTTGCTACCGGGAAACACGACTACCCCGTAGCGCACGCAGCCTCCGTGTTCCGGCAGTTTCGGCAGGGGGCCGACTGGGCCACGTCGCTGAAACCCCCATGGAGCATTTGATTCTACCATGGGGGGCAGACGCCTCCCCGGAGTGGTGACTGTTATGAGATGGGGCGGGCGTTGGAACCATGCACGGGGCTCGGTGAGCGAAACCGTCCGGCGTATAATTCCGTGATGGAGGTCCTCCCAAGGACCGCGTGAGGCGCATGTACATCAACGACACGACGGAAATGCGTCGCGGCCGACGGTGGGCCGCCCGCGTGGGCGGCTTCCTCTGGGAGCTGATGCAGACGGTCGTTCTGACCGTCCTCGTCTTCCTCGCTATGCGTGCGGTGGTGCAGAACTTCAAGGTCGAGGGCACCTCGATGGAGCCAACCCTGCACCACAACCAGTTCCTGATCATCAACAAAGCGGTCTATGCGCGCGTGGACGGGACCCCGCTTGACAGCGTGCTCGCCCGCGACAGGAATGAGGCCGAGCCACGGTTCCTCTTCGGCGAGCCGTCGCGAGGTGACATCGTGGTCTTTCGTTTCCCGGCGCAGCCGGAGAAAGACTTCATCAAGCGCATCATCGCGGTGCCCGGCGACGACGTCGAGGTTCGCGCGGGACGCGTTTACCTCAACGGCGAGCTGCAGGAGGAGCACTACACCCGAGACGGCGCCAGCTACAACCGGCCGGCGCAGGTCGTGCCCCAGGGACAATATTTCGTCCTCGGAGACAACCGTCCCAATAGCAGCGATTCGCACGTGTGGGGATTCGTTCCGGCCGATAATCTTGTAGGAAAGGCATGGTTCGCTTACTGGCCCCCCAGTGACTGGGGGCCGCTGGCCTCCGGCGCTCTCGCCAGGTAATCGCCAACGGCTCACCGACGAGCATGCAAGCGTTCCATCAGGCGTCACCCTCGTGAATACGGTAGCCCTGATCGGCGTCCCGTCGTCCCTCGGCGGGCTCCCTCTCGGCTCAGAACGCGGGCCCGAAGCTCTTCGTCGCGCCGGCCTCGTAGCCCGGCTACGGGCTGCCGGCCTCGAGGTCGCTGACCTGGGAGACGTGCCCGTGCCCGACGGGCGGCTCCACCGTAGCCGCTACTCGGGCGATGATCTCGCGCCCTTCGAATCCGTGGCTCGCTGGGTAGCGAAATATGCGTGGCGAGCGCACGCCGAAGGGATGGTTCCGCTCCTGATCGGCGGCGACCACTCCGCCGCGATTGGCAGCATTGCCGCCTCGGCCCAGAGCGTCTCCGGCCTCGGCATCGTCTGGGTGGACGCACACCCTGACTTCAATACGCCCGAGACGACCCCCACCGGCAACATCCACGGGATGGTCCTGGCGATCGCCGCTGGCCGTGGCCCCGCCCCCCTCGCGCGCCTTGCGGGCTTCACGCCGATGGTTCACCCCGAACGTATCGTCGTGATTGGCGCTCGACGCGTGGACGCCGCGGAACATAACAACCTGCGGGAGGCGGGGGTGCGCGTCTACAGCGCCGAGCACCTCGAGCGCCACGGGGTGCGCGCGACCGTCGGCGAGGCCATTGCGTACCTGGCGGCGAATCAGGTGCGTGCGATCCATCTCAGTGTGGATCTCGACGTGCTCGATCCCACTGGATGGCCGGGCGTATCAACGCCCGCCGAAGGCGGCCTCACAGCCGAAGAGCTGTCCCTGGTGGCGCGCACCGTGGCGGACACAGCGCCCATCGCCGCCATGGACCTGGTCGAGCTGACGCCAGCCCAGGATACGGCCGACGTGACCGCCCGAGCCGCCATCGAGATAGCCATCGCGGCGCTCGCCGGGCGATCCCGCTCCACGTCTGGCCTTCAGCAGGGCCTATCCACCGCGTAGGCACCGCCGCTTCGCGGCAGGCCACTGGGAATCCCGTACACTCAGGCGGCGGGCCCCGAGCCCAAAGCACCGCCGTGAACGTCCGATTCGATCTTGGCGGTCTCGGGGAGTCTCTCGGCGCTGAGACCTGGTCAGCGCTCGCTGAGACGCTGAGAATGGAATGTGAGGGGGCGGACCGGTTCGTCATGCAGTCTGTCCCCGCCGACATTCTCGCCACGGCAAACGCCCAAAGCAGACGGCTCCGTGATCTCCTCCACGCCCCGAGCATCCTCGTCATGCCCGGCGCTTACGATGTGCTCTCCGCCCGTCTGTTCGAAGCGATGGGGTTCCCCGCCATTCAAGGCACCAGCGGCGGAATCGCGGCGGTCCATGGCCTGTTCGACGAAGAGCTGCTGGGCAGGGAGCGCACCACCGACGTGTACCGCGCCATGGTTGGGGCCGTTTCAGTCCCGGTGAACGCGGACGGCGAGAAAGGGTACGGCGGCCCGGAGGAGATCGGCGAGACGGTACGCCAGTTTGTGGGTGTGGGCCTCGCCGGCATGAATCTGGAGGACAGCGACTACCACCCGCACGGCGAGCCGATGCGGCTCGCGCCCCTGGACGTCCAAATCGCCAAGATCCGAGCCTTCATGGGCGCGAGGCGAGACCTGGGGAGCGAGTTCTTCCTGAATGCGCGCGTCGACGTCTTCGGCACGGTGCGCGAGCATCGCGAGGGACTGGACGAGGTGATCCGACGTGGCAACATCTATGCCGAAGAGGGCGCCGACTGCATCTTCATCTTTCGTCCTGGTGATGCCTCGACCATCGGCACCCTCGTGCGTGAGGTTCACGCTCCCCTCAGCGTTCTGGCCACCGATGACACGCCAAGCATTCCCGAGCTGGAAGATCTCGGCGTCGCGCGGGCCAGCTATGGTGCGGCGTTCACTCGCGTTGCCCTTACGGCACTCAAGCAGCTGGCCGAGACGCTTCTGGAAACCGGCGATCCTCGGCCCCTTCTGCGGGAGGGCATCCCGCGTGCCGAGTTCCAGTCCCTGCTCCGAGGCCAAGCGTAGCCTTTACCAGGAGGAGCTATGCCACGCATTCGCCTGATCGGCACCGATGAGGCCAGCCCCGCGACGCGCGGCCGCATGGACCGCGACGTCGAGCAGCACGGGCACGTGCTGCCCGGAACCGGCATCTACGGCCACGCACCCACGATCCAGGAGGGCGCGCGCGCCCTCGACGCCGGTATCAGCGCCGCCGGCCGGATCCCGCCGCAGTTGCGCCGGCTCATGAACTTGCGCGCGGCGTCGATCGTGGGCTGCCCCTTCTGAATAGACAGCAACGCGGCCGGGAGCCAGCGTGAAGGCGCGTCCGACGAGAAGATCGCCGCCGTTTCAAGCGACCAGACCAGCCCCCTCTTCAGTCCATCCGAGCGTGTGGCGCTGGAGCTGGCCGACGCGATGACGGCCACGCCGCCCAACGTGACCGACGAACTGTTCGCGCGGCTGCGAGAGTATTACGACGACGCCCAACTCGTCGAGCTGGCCGCCATCGTTGCACAGGAGAACTTTCGCAGTCGCTTCAACACAACGTTCCGGATCGAGAGCGAGGGCATGTATTGTCCGGTTGTATGAAAACACGGCTAATGGATCACTTCGCATGAACGTGGGCGTTACCGTGATCCCGACATCCATAGGAACCGGCCTACGAGTCGGCCTCTTCTCAATCGTCGCCCTTGCCGTCGTGGCAGCCTGCGGTCCGGCGGGTTCCGGGGGCGAGGCGAACGACGCGCCGCCGCAGGCACCGGCGCCGAGCCGCACGCTGCTGTTCGCCATCCGCGTCGAGCCGGAGAGCCTCTCCTTCAAGGGCGCGCACCAGGGACAAACGACGCTCACAACCGTGCGGTCGCTCTTCAACGCCAACCTGACGCTCATCGATGACACCGGCGCCGCGCGGCCGTCTCTCGCCGAGGCCCTTCCGCAGCTGAACACGGCCACCTGGCGCCCGACGTCTGACGGCGGCATGGAGACCACCTACCGCCTGCGGCCCGGCCTCAGCTGGCACGACGGTACGCCGCTCACGGCGAGCGACTTCGTCTTCGCCTGGCGAGTCTACACGCACCCCGGCCTGGGCCAGGCGAACCTGACGCCGCAGGGGCTGATGGAGGAGGTCATCGCCCAGGACGAGGGGACGCTGCTGATCCGATGGGCGAGACCGTTCCCGGATGCCGGGATGCTGCACAACAATTTCCCACCCCAACCCGCCCACTTGCTCCAAGCGGCCCTGGACCAGGGGGTTGATGCGTTCGGCAGCAGCCCCTACTGGACCCGGGATTACGTCGGGCTCGGCCCGTACCGGCTGACGCGTTGGGAGCCAGGCGCTTTCATCGAGGGCGAAGCGAACCCGAGGTATTTGTTTGGCCGGCCGAAGATCGATCGCGTGCGCGTGAGCTTCTTCGGCGATCCGAACGTCGCCGTGACCACGCTTCTGGCGGACGAAGTGCACTTCCTCGCCGACGCGACGATCAGGTCTTCCGAGCTGCCCTTCTTGAGGCGCGACTGGCTCCCGCGCGGCGGCGGCGCCATCCTGCTGACGCCCCTCATCTACCGCAGCGCCCACGTTCAGCTCCGCCCGGCGCTCGCGGCGCCAAGCACGCTTGTCGATCCGCGGGTGCGACGGGCTCTGGCGCATGCCGCCGACAAGCAGGGCATCAACGACGCGATCTACGACGGCGCCGGCATTATGGCGGACTCCATCGTCCCACCCCAGATGTGGTACTTCGCGCAGGTCGACCGGGCGATCAGCCGGTATCCGAACGACATACGGCGGGCCGAGCAGCTCATGGCGGAGGCCGGGTACAGTCGCGGGGCCGATGGCGTCTTCACTCACGCGGCGCAGGGCCGCTTCCGGGCCGAGCTGAGAACGAACGCCTCGTCGCAATTCGAGGCTGAGATGCACATCATCGGCGATGGCTGGCGCCGGGCTGGCTTCGACTTCAGTGAGGCGATCACTCCGTCGGCGCTCGTGCAGGACGCGCAGTTCCGCGCGTCCTTCTCTGGGGTCTATATCTTCGGGTTCCCAGTGGACTTTGGAGACACGCCGCTCCGCTCCTACCATAGTCGCAACATCCCCCGCGAGGAGAACCGCTGGCTCGGCAGCAACCGAGGCGGCTGGATCAACGAGGAATGGGATCGTCTCGCGCCCACCTACGACAGCACGCTCGATCGGGACCAGCGGGCGCAAATCGCGGTTCAATTGGCCAGGATCTACTCAGAAGAGGTGCCGGCGATCCCGATCAGCCTGGACCCGGATGTCATCGCCCACGTTGCAGCGCTCCGTGGTCCGCGAGCCGCCCCGCCTGGCGGCGCCGTCGCCTGGAACATCCATGAGTGGGAGCTTCGGTGATTGCGGATTGCGGATTGCGGATTGCGGATTGCTGATTATGGGTAGGCGCCGCTTCTCGCGGGCGCACAGACCGCTTCGGTCTCAGGGCTCGATCTTGAACAGCCGCTGCGCGTTCCCGCCGTAGATCATGTCCCTTTCCGCGTCGGACAGGTGAGGGAGCGAGGCGACCGTCTTGACCGGATCGAGGTCATTCATGTCGGCAGGATAGTCGGAGCCGAGCATCACGCGCTCGGGGCCGACCGTCTCGACGAGGTAGTTGAGGGCCGCCACCGAGTGGGCCAGCGAGTCGAAGTACAGCAAACGCAGGTACTCGCTGGGCGGCCGCTGGATGTTGATCTTCGCCTCGGGCCTCACGCGCCAGCCGTGCTCCCAGCGGCCACGCAGGTAAGGGCAGGATCCGCCGGCGTGGGCCAGATAGAACTTGAGGCCCGGCATTTCTTTCAGGACGCCGCCGAAGATTAAGCTCGCAGCCGCCACCGCGGTATCCGTCGGGTTCCCGATGAGGTTCCCGAGGTGGTAGCTTGCGAGGCGGTCCTGCCCGAGCACATTCGAGGGATGAAGGAAAACCGGAACGTCGAGCTCGAGCATCTTGGCATAGAACGGGGCCAGGCCTCGGTCGTCGAGGTTCGTGCCGTCGATGTTGGTACAGATCTCGGCGCCCCTGAACCCGAGGTCTTTGACCGTTCGCTCCAGCTCACGGGCGGCGGCCCCCGGGTCCTGCATGGGCAAGTTCGCAATCGCGACGAATCGGTCCGGGCGCGCACTCACCGCCTCAGCAAAGGCGTCATTGATCTGGCGGCAGGCCTCCAGCGCATCGCGCGGGTCGAGCTGGTTGACGAACAGCGTCGGGAGCACGGAGAGGACGTGCATATCCACGCCGAGGGCGTCCATCTCGCGCAAGCGGGTATCGAAGTTGGAGATCGAGTCGGTGGTTGCCCCGCGCCGCCACATGAAAACCGTCTCGTCGGTCCCCTGCCGCGCGATGCGGAAGTTGCCGTCAGCCTCGTGGAATTTCGCGGGGATGTGGTGGGCATGGACGTCGATTTTCATGAGCAAGCTCCTCTGCCAGAGCCATCATATCGTCCCGCCAAATCGGAGCTCTACACCCCGGCCATCAAGGCTCGACCGGCAACGGCGCCGAAACTGGCTGACTTATACTCTTGGACAAGGGTAAACACATCCTCGCTAAGGGCCCGTGGCGCAACGGCAGCGCAGTGGACTTTTAATCCATTGGTTGAGAGTTCGAATCTCTCCGGGCCCACCAGATTCATTCGTAAATTCGTCCACCAACGTACGCTGGCGTCCACCCGTAGACCCCGATTCGACATCAACCGTGACATCAACGTACCCTGTTCCTCAGAATTCTTGGTGGGGTCTGAGAGATCAGGGAAGCCGAATTCGCGACCGGCTTGAGAATCACTACGGTGGCCGAAACGGAACTGGGATCGACGGCCGAGGCCGAGCGCAACGCGTCTGGCTCGCCCGGCGGGTTGAACAGTACGAGGGCGATCTCGACGGTCACTACGCTTCTGACCGATTGGTGGCTCTGCTTGAGCGCCTGACCTTCGGGCGCAGCGAGGCTTTGCGAGGGGGTCGACCCCGCCACAAGGTTCCCGTGCCCACCAACGCCTACGGAATGACGTCGAATCTGCGGCACGCGGTGACCCTGTACCGCGACTTCCGAGACCGCACTCACGAGTCAACTGCTCCGCGGGCCGCGTCTACGCCTGCGCGAGTAAGGCGCGCGATCACGGGCACAGCAGCATGGCCTGCCTGGGAGCAGCCCTCCCCGGCGGACCTCTTGCAACTTGCTCGGGCCCTTTCGCAACTCGTCCGCTTTCTTCATCCTGACATCGTCGCGGCAATCGTCGATGACAACGAGCGGCAGCGCTCCCGGTGGGAGGCTGCCTTGCGCGACCGGGGCATCGATCCACAGGCCTACCTCTGGGAAAGATGCGCGTGTCATATCGGGGCCGGCTCGGTGGTGGAGCCCGGCGCTATCGTCTGCGACGGCAGCCACCTGGGAAGTGGCTGCCTCGTCCGAGCGGGAAGCCTGGTCAAACAGCGAGACGTGTTTACGGATCACGTGGTGGTCGAAGGCTTCCCTGGCACTCAGGTCGATGTCCTGGCTTCACCCCCAACCCCGCCTGCCTGGGCCCTCCACCCCGAGGACCTCGCGGCTCTGGGTCGCGTCAACCAGGAACGATAGGTAAGTGGAGGATTCTTCTATGACCTGGATATTTTGAGTCCATGCGCCGACCTCTACTTCGCCGGATCAACCGAGCATTTGACACTGACCGGTTGCCGCGGCCGTCTCGATCGCGTTCAGCATGCGATGGCGCGTGACCGCGTCGTCGAACGTGGGGCAGAAATGCGTCCCCTCCCGATAGTCGCGGGCGAAACGCGCGTACGCTTGCGCGACGTTGGCGGACGGGCCCTGGTTTTGCGGCGGCGACCATAGATACTGCCCTGGCACGGGTAGGAGGTCGAGCGAGGACTGCGCGCCCTTGCCGCCGCGTACGGTCATCTCGAAGATCTGGGCCTGGCCGCCGGCGGCGGTGAGCTGCAGATCGCCCTCGGTGCCGTTGATCTCCCAGAGCAGGTTGGTGCCGCGCGAATGCCCGCCGCGATAGTGGATCGAGAGCGCGGCCCCGCCGTCGAGTAGTCCGGTGACGCACACCTGATCATCCGCGGTCATCGGCTTGCGTTCGCCCGTTTCCGCGATCGTGAAGGACTTCCGTCGCACGGTCATGGTGGCCGAGAGTTCGCGCACCTCGCCGAGGCAGTAACACAGCGCGTCCGTCGCGTGGCCGAGCGCTATCGAGAGCATCGTCGCGCCGTTCTTCTTGTCGTTGAGGTAGGCGTTGAACGACTCCACCGTCGGTCCCCACCCCATTCCCGACCCGATCAACGTGGTGGAGAGCACCTCACCGACGTACCCTTGCTGGATCAGGTCATGCACGTACGCCACCGACGGCGCAGAACGGGCCTGCAGTCCTGCCACCGCGAGAACGCCCTTCTTCTTTGCCAGCGCGGCCAAGGTCTCGGCCTCATTCAAGCCGTTGCCGAGCGGCCATTCGCAGTACACGGCCTTGCCCGCGTCGAGCG
>CAYQJS010000071.1:0-10459 GCA_964417895.1 uncultured Chloroflexota bacterium
CAACGCGGCCACCAGCCGATGCGGCGACTCGAAGCAGATGACTGTATCCGCCTCCATAGCGAGGCGAGCGAGGAGCCTGCGCCGTTCCGTGGGTCGCCGGGGCAGAAAGCCCACGTAGTGGAACGCATGGGCAGGCAGGCCCGACAGGACAAGCGCGGCCAGCACGGCGGAGGGCCCTGGGACGCAGGTCACCTCGCACTCAGCCTGGAGCGCGTCGCGAATGAGCGCGAAGCCAGGGTCCGAGATTGCGGGCATGCCGGCTTCTGAAATCAGGGCCACGTCATCCCCCGCCTTGATGCGCTCGACGAGACGATGGCTCTTCCCCGGGCCCGTGTAATCGTGAAAGCTCGTGACCGGAGTCGAGATTCCATGGCGGTGAAGCAGCACGCGCGCGCTCCGCGTGTCCTCGGCGGCGATCACCGCGACTTCGCGCAGCACGCGGACCGCGCGCAACGTGATGTCTTCAAGGTTTCCAATGGGGGTGCCAACGACGTAGAGCGCTCCCACGAACCGCGGCCCCCCAGCGGAGTCCCGACCCGGCTGCGCGCCATGAGCCAGAATCGGAAGTATAATTGGCACGGCGACGGGTCAGTTTGCGGGGGCCGCAGGAGGGGCAAACCTGAGCACTGAGAGCTGCGAGCCAGCGTCGATCGCCGCTCGCCCCCAGCAATACGTCGCCGTCCTCGACTTCGGCTCCCAGTACACGCAGCTCATCGCCAGGCGCGTGCGGGAAGCGCACGTTTACTGTGAGCTGTTCCCCCACGACGTTGCTCCCGAGCTGGTCGCGGGCCCCAACCTGGCCGGAATCATCCTCTCAGGAGGTCCGGCCAGCGTCTACGATCCGGGCGCGCCCCCCCTTCCCTCGTGGCTCCGAGAGCGCAGGGTCCCGCTTCTGGCCATCTGCTATGGCATGCAGCTCCTCGCCCACCACATCGGTGGGCGCGTGCATCGCGCGGACCGAAGGGAATACGGCCACGCGCTTGTTCGCGTCAGCGAGCGCGACCACCCGCTGTTCAGCGGAGTCCCGGACCAGATCCAGGTCTGGATGAGCCACGGTGATCGCGTGGACGATGTGCCACCCGGCTTCCGCGCTATCGCCACCAGCGACAATAGCGCGGTGGCGGCAATGGCCGATGCGGGCGGGACTATCGGCCTTCAGTTTCACCCGGAGGTCGCGCATACCCCGCAGGGCCGCCTGCTGCTACAGAATTTCCTCTACCGCGTCTGCGGCTGCACCGGCAGCTGGACGCCCGACCGCTACGTGGACACCCAGGTTTCTGCCATCGCCCACCAGATCGGGGACCATTCGGCCGTCTGCGCGCTGTCCGGCGGGGTTGACTCGGCGGTGGCGGCCACGCTTGTCGATCGCGCCATCGGCGATAGGCTGACGTGCGTTTTCGTGGACAATGGCCTGCTGCGGGAAGGAGAGCGCGAGGAAGTAGCCAGCGCCTTCCAGGACCTCGACCTCAACGTTCGCGTCGTGGACGCGACAGAAGAGTTCCACGCTCAGCTGGCGGGAATTGAGGACCCGGAGGAGAAGCGACGGCGCATCGGGGCGACGTTCATCCGCGTGTTCGAGCGCGAGGCGCTCACCCTCGATAGTCCGCAGTTCCTGGTGCAGGGAACCCTCTACCCGGACGTCATCGAGAGCGCTACCCGCGACCACCCAACGGCCGCGAAGATCAAGACCCACCACAACGTCGGCGGGCTGCCGGAAACGATGGCGTTCACGCTGATTGAGCCGCTCCGCTACCTGTTCAAGGACGAGGTGCGGGAAGTTGGGCGAACCCTCGGCCTGCCAGAGCACATTCTGCGCCGACACCCCTTCCCCGGGCCCGGGCTGGCCGTTCGGATCGTCGGGGAGATCACCAGCGAACGGCTGGCCACGCTACGCAGAGCCGACGCCATCGTGACCCAGGAGATCCGACGAGCTGGTCTGTACGACGACATCTGGCAAGCGTTCGCCGTCCTGACGCCCGTGCGCACCGTGGGCGTGATGGGCGACGGGCGAACGTACAGCAACGTTGTGGCGATTCGGGCTGTCACCAGCGAGGATGCCATGACCGCTGACTGGGCGCGCCTCCCATACGACGTGCTGGCCACGATCTCCGGGCGGATCGTCAACGAAGTCGCCGGCGTGAACCGCGTGGTCTACGACGTTTCGTCGAAGCCACCGGCCACGATCGAGTGGGAATGACGTGCGAGCACTCGTCGTCGGCGGTGGCGCGCGCGAACACGCGCTGGTGTGGAAGCTCCGCTCTTCGCCACGCGTCTCCGCCATCTTCGCGGCGCCCGGCAACGCGGGCATCTCGTTGCTGGCTCACACCGCCCCCATCGCGGGCGACGACATTCCGGGGCTCGTCGAGTTCGCGCTGGCCAACAGCATCGATCTGACCGTCGTCGGCCCGGAGGGGCCGCTGGCGGCCGGCATCGTCGACGCCTTCCAGGAAGCGGGCCTGCGCGTCTTCGGGCCGACACGAGCTGCTGCCCGCATCGAGTCGAGCAAGGTCTGGGCGAAGAGCCTGATGCAGCGCCACGGCATCCCCACAGCGCGCTGGGCCGTTGCAGAGAAGATCGCCGAGGCGCGCGCACAGATCCAGGAGTTCGGGGCGCCCGTCGTGGTCAAGGCCGACGGCCTGGCGGCGGGTAAAGGCGCGACCGTGTGCCGCACAGTGGAGGAGGCGTATCGCGCCGTCGACGACCTCCTGGAGCGGCGCATCTTAGGAGCGGCTGGCGAGCGGGTCGTCATCGAAGAGTTCCTGGAAGGGGAAGAGCTGTCGGTGTTCGCCCTGGCTGACGGCGAGCACGTCCTCCCCCTGATCGGGGCCCGCGACTACAAGCCTCTTCTGGACGGCGACCGGGGGCCCAATACCGGCGGCATGGGCGGATTCGCGCCCGCGGGCGACGCGGACCTGGGACTCATCGAACGGGTCCGCCACCAGATCTTGGAGCCCACCGTGGCGGCCATGGCAGCTGACGGGGCGCCCTTTATCGGCGTGTTATATGCGGGGCTGATGCTCACCGAGGCTGGCCCTAAAGTGCTGGAGTTCAACTGTCGCTGGGGAGACCCCGAAGCGGAAGTCATCCTGCCGCTCCTGCGATCCGACCTGGCCGAGCTTATGGAGGCGTGTCTCGAGCGCAGACTCCCCGAGATGCACGTCGACTGGGAGACCGGCTGCAGCTGCGGTGTAGTGCTCGCCGCCGGGGGATACCCCGATGCGCTCTCCAAGGGGGACAGGATCGCGGGCCTCGAGGCCCTGGAGGACGGTGCGCTCGTGTTTCACGGAGCGACTCGCGTGCTCCCGTCGGAAGAACCCCATGGCGTTGGGCTCGGACACGCGTCTCAGCACGCGGCCGCTCATCGGCCGGAGGTGGTAACCGACGGAGGGCGCGTCCTCATCGTCGTCGCCACGGCCCCAACACTGAGCGAGGCCAGGACCAGGGCGTATGACAACGTACAGCGGATCCACTTCGATGGGATGCAGTATCGCCGTGACATAGCGATTGAAAGGGGTCAGGGGTCAGGGGCCGGGGGACAGGGTGATGGCAACGACGGTGGTGATGCCGAGAACGTTGGTGAGCGCCAATCTGCCGGCCCCCGACCCCTGGCCCCCGACCCCGGGGAAGCTGGCTCCCGACCCCTGGACCCCGACCTCCGACCCCCGATAGTGGCCGTGCTCATGGGCAGCGAGTCCGACCGCCCGGTCATGGAGGAGACCACGAAGGCCCTCGATCGGCTGGCTATCCCGTCCGAGACCCACGTGATGTCTGCCCACCGAACGCCAGAACGGGTCCGACAGTTCGCTCGTTCCGCCGAAGCGCGGGGCATCCGAGTGGTCATCGCCGGCGCGGGTGGGGCGGCCCACCTTCCGGGCGTTATCGCTGCGCAGACGACATTGCCCGTCATCGGGGTGCCAATCGCCGGCGGCGCCATGATGGGGCTCGACTCACTCCTGTCCATCGTCCAGATGCCAGGCGGGGTGCCCGTCGCAACGGTAGCCGTGGGCGCGGCCGGCGCCCGCAACGCCGCCTACCTGGCGGCTGCCATGATCGGTCTTGCCGACGAGGACGTGCGGAAGCGCTACCGCCAGTTCCGCAGCGAGCAGAGCGGAGGAGAGATCGCCGCCGATGATTGATCGCTACACGTACCCCGAGATGAAGCGGGTCTGGTCCGAAGAGAACAAGATGGAGAAATGGCTGCAAGTCGAGCTCCTCGTCTGTGAGGCGTGGGCACGCCGCGGGGTCATCGCCCCTGGGGATATTGAAGCGCTCCGAGCCGCCCGCCTGGACGCCCGCCGTATGGATGAGCTGTTCCGCGAAACTCACCACGACATCGTCTCGTTCGTGCGCTCCGTCGCCGAGTCGGTCGGGCCAGCCGGGCGATTCCTCCACCTCGGGTTGACCTCTTCGGACGTTCTCGACACAGCCATGGCCCTCCAGATCGGTGAGGCGTCCGACATCCTCGATGCGGATCTCTCAACGCTGGAGCGCGCGATCGCAGAGCGGGCCATTCGACACAAGAACACCGTGATGATCGGCCGCACCCACGGCATTCACGCAGAGCCGACGACGTTCGGCTTCAAGCTCGCGGGCTGGGTCGGCGAGGTCCGACGCGCGCGCGCGCGCCTCGCGACCGCGACGCGCGAGGTCCGGGTAGGGAAGATCTCCGGCGCCGTGGGGACCCACGCGAACGTTCCGCCCGACATCGAAGAGGAGGTGTGCAGCGCTGTCGGCCTCGGCGTCGAGCCCGTGTCCACACAGATCGTATCGCGCGATCGGCACGCCGCGTTCGTCGGCGCGCTCGCGCTGGCCGCATCATCGCTGGAGAAGTTCGCCACTGAGATCCGGGCTTTGCAACGGACAGACATCGGCGAGGTGTTCGAGCCGTTCACAGAAGGCCAACAGGGCTCCTCAGCCATGCCCCATAAGCGGAACCCGGAGTTGGCCGAGCGGGTCTGCGGGCTGGCGCGCTTCATCCGCAGCGCCGCGGCGCCGGCCATGGAGAACGTGGCCCTGTGGCACGAGCGCGACATCAGCCACTCGTCGGTGGAGCGGCTCATCTTCCCTGATGCCTGTCTGGCCCTCGATTACATCCTCCGCGTGTTCGCGCACGTCGTCGAGTGCATGGACGTGGACGAAAGGCGGATGCGCGAGAACCTCGATCGCACGCGCGGCCTGGTGTACTCAGGGCGGGTGCTGCTAGCCCTGGTCGACAAAGGAATGGACCGAAACGACGCCTATGAGCTGGTCCAACACCACGCACGAGAGGTTTGGAACGACGAAAGCGACTTCCAGAGGCTTCTGGCGGACGATCCCTCGGTCAGCCAGCGGCTGAGCCCCGCGGAGCTCAGCGAACTGTTCAGCGTTGCCTACCACCTGCGGTACGTCGAGACGGCATTTCAGCGACTGGAGCTGGCATGATCGCCCACTCGTTTCTGGACGGTGCGCCGGCGCCAGCGGGCCTCTCCGAGACTTCGATCCCGGGGCTCCGGCCGTTCGCGCGCGGCAAAGTGCGGGACATGTACGACCTGGGCGACCGTCTTCTGATGGTAGCGACCGACCGGCTCTCGGCATTCGACGTGGTTATGCGGGAGCCGATTCCGGGAAAGGGGATCGTCCTCACCGCCCTGTCGGAGTTCTGGTTTGGGCATACGCGCGGGGTCATCGCCAACCATCTGCTGTCGACCGACGTCACCGACCTGGACCTGGCGCCGAGCGACGTCGAGTGGCTGTCAGGAAGGTCGATGCTGGTTCGCAAGGCCGAGCGGGTCGACGTCGAATGCGTGGTGCGCGGCTATCTCGCTGGCTCCGGCTGGGCCGAGTACCGCAAGACGGCGATGTGCATCGGCCATCGGCTGCCTGCCGGCCTTGTGGAGTCAGCGCGGCTACCGGAGCCGATCTTTACGCCGGCCACCAAGGAGGAGACCGGCCACGATCTGAACATCAGCACGGCGCAGATGGCCGACCTCGTCGGACGCGAGCTAACGACAAAGCTGGAGGACGCCAGCCTGCGTCTCTACGCGGCCGCGGCGGCACATTGCGAGGCGCGCGGCATCATCCTTGCCGACACCAAGTTCGAGTTCGGCATCCTCGACGGCGACGTTATTCTCATCGACGAGGCCCTGACGCCGGACTCCTCCCGTTTCTGGCCCGCTGATGCCTTCGCCCCGGGCGGGCCCCAGCCCAGCTTCGACAAGCAATACGTGCGGGACTACCTCGACTCGACGGGCTGGGACCACGAGCCGCCGCCTCCTACCCTGCCCGACGAGGTCGTAGCACGCACCGCCGAAAAGTACCGCGAGGCGTATGTGCGCATCGTCGGGAGGCATGAGCCGTGAAGGGAGGAGGCGTGAGGGGAACCGTGTGGGCCACTCGCGGCTCACGCCTCGCGCCTCACGGCTCACCATGACATGGCTTGCGCGCATCCACGTCCTCCTGAAGCCCGTGGTCAATGATCCACAGGGCCAGGCAATCCATGGCGGCCTGCGCTCCCTGGGCTTCACCGCCGTGGAGCGCGTTCGGGCCGGCAAGTACTTCGAGGTCCTGGTGGACGCGCCCGATGCGGCCGAAGCCACGCGCCAGGCTGACGAGATGTGCCGCAAGCTCCTGGCGAACCCGGTGATCGAGGACTATCGAGTGGACGTCGAGGAGCAATACACCACGGCGGATGCGGTTTAGCTCGGTCGCATCACGCGCGCGGGCTCGGGAGCCGGCTGCGCCGATCGTCGCTGGCCCATCTCGACGAGCGTCTCGCTCAGGTGCGTGTCGATCATTGTCGGCGAGCACCGCCTCCGGCACTTCATAAACCTTTCGCTGGAGGAACGGGCCCAGGCGCTGCGAAGTCTCGGCTTCCGCCTGGGTCTGCAGGCGGCTTGGCGTGCGAGCGAACGCGGGGTCAGGGCAGGTCGCGGCGCAGCGTGGCAGCTTCATCTGGATCGAGGAGGAGGACCAGTTCCTCTTGGTGGTCATAGAAGAGCGCAAAGTGGGCAAGGATATCGCGACCGAGCAACGACGGAATGCGAGCCAGAGCGATGCGTTGCGCCCGTGCCACTGGCGCCAGAATCCGCAGCGTCAGATTGTACGTGTGCGGGCCAAGGGTGATGGCGGCTGCAGTTTGCACCGTCCGGACCGTGCCACCGACGCCGGTGCTTGGCGGACCGGGTGGGAGCAAAGCAATGTCGACACCCAAGAGAGCAGCGTCGCGTGGGGCAAGCAGGGTGCCATCGGCCCCGGTGTCACCAAGCAAGGCCGTGTCAGCTGAGAGCTGAAGCGAGGGGATGGCCAGTAAGGCGGAGAGAAGGGGCGACTACGAGCGCCATCACGCCGCAAGACCCCTCGAATCATAGGATGAGCAGGTCCTCGCGCACGCTGACGTAGTCCACGAAGGCTTTCCCCCGAAGACCCTTGCGCTCGAGCTGCGCCACGAGGCGGGGAGTGCCTTGGCGGCGCCGACTACCTCGTGCTTATGGATTGCAACCCACTTTTCAGGGTACTGCTTGAGAATCTCCTCACGGTGCCGGTCAAAGTAGGCCATGTCGTCTTGAAATCGGTCGAGTTCTTGTTCTACCTGCATACGCCCTCACCTCCCACGGCAGGGACGACGGTTGCCGTCATTATCCGATGCTCACTGCAGGATCCTCGCGTTTGGAGGTGATGGTTCGCGCAGAGGATTCGAACCAACCTGGTGGGCTGCTCGGCGCCCAGGTCAGAGGCGAAGGCGACGGGGTGCCAGTATCGGCGCAGAAGCCGCCCGCGGGCGTCCTCGGTCCGATGCGGGTGAGGAGCTCGTTCTCTTCTTTGGTCAGCATCGCCTACTTCCTCGCCTCACGACTGCCGCGTCGCCGCGGCCAACGAGAACCGGTTCCCCTCCGAGTCTGCCGCGGTGGCCAGGCGGATGCCTTCGCCAGGACGGTCCACGGGCGGGTTGACGACGCGGCCGCCAGCATCCGCTACCGCCCGGCACGCGGCGTCGAGGTCATCCACCTCGATGCCCAGGCCTTTTTCGGTTTCCGCGGACGGAGTCTCCTCTCTCCCGTGCACCGCGATCGTGGCATCGCCCCAGCGCAGCTCGCTCCAGTACGGCGACTCGAGGGCGACCTTGAAGTCGAATGCGTCGTGGTAGAACCGCACGGCGCGCGCGACGTCGGTCGCCATGATCATGAAGTAGGTCTTTGTGACTTTCATCCGCCGCCCCATCCATTCTTCGATAGCCACAGTAAGGTACTCATGTGACTCGAAGGCAGATTCGGCCTCCCGCGGCGGGCGCCAACCTGCCTGCTATTCGACGACGATTCGATGGAATCGCTTCTTCCCCGCACGGAGCAGCACTGCCCCGTCGCGCAGGTGTCCCTCGTCGATGCGCGCGCCCGACGAGTCGATGCGGTCCCCGTTGACGGAAACGCCGCCCTGATCGATCAGACGCGATGCCGCCGCCATCGATGGAGCGAGGCCGGTCTCGACGAGCAGCGTCGCTAGCCGGATACCCTCCGCCAGCCGAGCAGCGGGGATCGTCGTCGTCGGCGCGCCCTCAGCCTCGCCTTCGCCGCCGAACAGCGCCCGGCTCGCGCTCCGCGCCTCCCGGGTCGTCTCCTCACCATGGGTCAACGCCGTTGCCTCATACGCGAGCACTTCTTTCGCGTCGCGCGCTTCGGCCCCCTGGAGGCGACCGAGCTCCCGGACCCGCTCCATCGGCAAGAACGTGAACAGTGCCAGGAAGCGCTCCACGTCCGCGTCGGCGGTGTTGATCCAATACTGGTAGTACTCGTAGGGGGAGGTCTGCGCCGGGTCCAGCCAGACGGCGCCCCGCGCGGTCTTGCCCATCTTCTCGCCGCCGGCGGTCATCAAAAGGGGCGACACGAGTGCGTAGGCCTCGCCGCCTTCCATCCGCCGTATCAGCTCGGCCCCGGCGAGGATGTTGAACCACTGGTCCTCGCCGCCGATCTGCAGCTGAGCCCCGTATTCGCGATACAGCTGCAAGAAATCGTAAGCCTGGAGCAGGACGTAGTTGAACTCGATGAAGTTGAGGCCCACGGACTCCACGCGCTCGCGGTAGGTGCTGTGCTGAAGCATCTGGTTGACGCTGAAGTGGCGCCCGATGTCCCGCAGAAACTCGACGTAGCCCAGGGGCAGGAGCCAGTCGGCGTTGTTGACCATCAGCGCTGGCGCCGGCCCGCCGTTGAAGTCGAGCAGCCGCCCGAACTGCGGGCGCATCCCATCCATGTTGGCCCGGATATCCTCGAGCGACAGGAGCCGCCGCATCTCGATCCTGTCAGTCGGATCGCCGATCATGCCGGTTCCACCGCCGACGACGACGATGGGACGGTGCCCCGCGCGCTGCAGGTGGGCCAGCATCATGAGGGACACGAGATGCCCCATGTGGAGGCTCGAGGCCGTCGGGTCATAGCCACAATACACAGTCACCGACGCGCGGCTCAGGGCCGCGCGCAGGCCAGCCTCGTCGGATAGTTGTGCGACGAAGCCTCGTTCCCTCAGCGTGTCGAGCACGTCCACTACCAACCCCTCGTCCGATCACCAGCATAGCGCATCCCCCTCTGTTAGTATTGGGCCGTTCCTTATGTCTCGATCAGGAGGGGGCCGTGCCGGATCGAAAGAGCGAGATCAGAGCAGAGATCGATTCCGCCCAACAGGAGTTGATGGCGACGCTCGACAACTTCGGCCCGGAGGACTGGGGGCGCGCCGCAAACGAGGGCTGGTCCGCAAAGGACATGTTCGCCCACCTCTGCACCATCGAGGAGCGCCAGCGAGCCCAGATTCGATGTGCCCTCGTCGGAACGCCGTGGGCGGCCGAGGATGTGAACGTCTACAACGAGCGCCTGGTCACCGAGCGCAGGAGCTGGACGCCGGCCCAGCTCCTTGAGGAGCTCGAACGGGAACATGCAAAGACACTGGAGCTGTTCGACGGCCTGCGCGATGAAGAACTGGACCGGACCTACCAGCACCCGACTCGCGGCCTCAGGACTGTCGAGCAGGTGGGCCGGGGGGTCGCGGACCACCTGCGCTCGCACGGGCGCGAGATCGCCGCCGCCAGGACGTGAGCCCCCACAGGCTGAGTCTGGACCTGCTCGTCTTGATCCGGAACCGCTCGTCCTGAGCCTGTCGAAGGACCGGTCCGAGCTTGCGCACCTTCGGGCTCATGGTTCGACAGGCTCACCATGAGCGGACGAGCGGGCATGGCCGCTACCGCACGCCTTTCGTCGAGGGCACTTCGTCAGCGGCGCGGTCGTCGATCTGCGTTGCCCAGTCTAGTGCCTTCGCCAGCGCCTTGAAGCACGCCTCCACCTTATGGTGGTCGTTAACCCCCTTCAGCGCCTGGACGTGGAGGCTCATCTTCGCCTCCAGCGCCAACGATCTGAAGAAGTGGGACACCATCTGAACCTTGAGCCCGCCCACCGTCGGTCCGTCGAGGGGAACCTCGACGTCCGCGACGCCACGGCCGCTC
>CAYQJS010000071.1:10469-20019 GCA_964417895.1 uncultured Chloroflexota bacterium
TAGCGCCAGCGCCTCGTCCATCGGGACGATGGCGTGGCCCATGCGTCGGATACCGCGGCCCTCGCCTATCGCTTCGCGCAAGGCCTGGCCGAGCGCAATCGCCACGTCCTCGACAGTGTGGTGGTCGTCGACGTGCAGGTCTCCCCTCGACTCCACTTCGAGGTCGAAGAGCCCGTGCCGCGCGAACGAGTCCAGCATGTGGTCCAGGAACCCCACGCCGGTGGCGACCTTCGCGTGGCCGTGGCCGTCCAGGACAACGGTCAGCGCCACATCCGTCTCGCGCGTCTGCCGATGCACCCGCCCGATGCGTGGCTCGCGGGCCGCAACCGCCATGCTCAGCCTCCCCTCGCCCGCCAGTCGAGGATGGCGCGCACCAGCGCATCGGTGTGCTCCGGCAGCCCGACGCTGATCCGTATGGCGCCGCGCAGCCGCGGGTGGCCATAGGCGCGAACCGCGATCCCTCGGCTCGCCAGGAACTCCTTCAAGTCCGAGGCGATTCCTCGCTGGACCTCGACCAACATGAAGTTGGCGCACGACGGCCACACGCGCAGGCCATCGATCTCGGCTAGCTCCGCCGCCATTCGTGCCCGCTCCTCAACGATGCGCCTCACGCTGGACTGGACGTTGGGCAGGTCGTCCAGCGTGGCCCGGACCGCCGCCACGGCCGCCAGGTTGACGCTAAAGGGCGGCTTCACTTTCCAAAGGTGCCTCAGCACATCGGCCGGAAAGACTCCGTAGCCAAGGCGGAGTCCTGCGAGGCCTGCCCATTTGCTGAACGTCCGTAGCACCACGAGATTGCTATGGCCGTCGACCCGCCCGCACCAGGACTCCCTCTCCGAGAACTCGATGTAGGCCTCGTCCACGACGATCATCCGGCCCGTGTCCAGGAGGGCCATCAGGGCGCGCTCGTCGAGGAGATTGCCGCTGGGGTTGTTCGGGCTGGCCACGAAGACGAGCTTCGTGCGCCTCGTGAGGGCCGACCGCACAGCGTCGCCGTCGATGCTCCAGTCGGTCGTCCGCGGCGCCTCGAGCACCTGCGCTCCGCAAAACTCCGCTGAAAATCGGTACATGCCAAACGTAGGGGTGCAGTCGATCACCTGGTCACCGGGCTCCAGGTAGATCCGGCACAGCAAGTCAATCAGCTCGTCAGAACCATTCCCGGCAAGCAGGCAGCCTTCGTCCACGTCAGCGTAGCTCGCGAGGAGGCGCCTCAGCTCGCGCTGATCCGGGTCTGGATACAGGTGGTATCCCGCGAAGTCAGCGAGCGCCGCGCGGACCAGGGGCGAGGCGCCATACGGATTCTCGTTGGCGTCAAGCTTGATGAGCGCGTCGCGCGGGAGGCCCGCGTGGGCGGCGATCGCCTCCGGGTCCTCCGGTGGCGCGTAGGGCGACATCCCCTCAATCCAGGGGGCAGGCCTGAGGACTGAGGACTGAGGACTGAGGACTGAGCGTTCTTTACCCATCACTCAGTCTTCAGCCCCTGGGCCCTTAGTCCTGGCTTGAGCCGCGCTTCGATGGCGGCGGCGTGCGCCGCGAGCCCCTCGGCGCGAGCGAGGGCGACCGCGGGCCCTCCGAGATCCGCCAGCTCCTCGGGGCCGAACCCGAAAACGGAGATCACCTTTGTGAAGTCGTCGAGATTGAGCGGGGAGGCGAATCGCGCGGTACCGCCTGTCGGCATAACGTGGCTCGGCCCGGCCGTGTAATCACCGATGGCCTCCACCGAGCCTTCCCCCACGAACACGCCCCCCACGTTGCGAACGCGCCCGAGGTACTTCCAGGGGTCAGCTACCGACAGGCACAGGTGCTCGGGAGCGTGCTCGTTCGCGAAGTCGATGGCCTCATCGACCGAATCCACCATGACGATGGCGCCACGCGTGCTGAGGGCTTCCCGGATCACCGCGGCCCGTGGCGCCTCCCCTAGCTGGCGCTCCACCTCATCCAGCACCCGGTCCGCCGTCCGCTCGCCCGTGCAGATGAGGATCGATTGGGCGAGTGGGTCGTGCTCGGCTTGAGCGAGCATGTCGGCCGCGATCCAGGACGGGTTGGCGCCTGCATCGGCCACCACAACTGTCTCGGTCGGCCCAGCGAACCCATCGATGCCGACATAGCCCGCGACAGCCCGCTTCGCCAGCGCGACGAACAGGTTCCCCGGTCCGACGATCTTGTCGACCTTCGGGATAGTGCCGGTCCCGAAGGCGAGCGCCGCGATGGCTTGAGCACCACCCATGCGATAGACGCGATCTGCCCCGGCGATGCGGGCCGCCGCCAGGATGGTGCGATTGGGCGTTCCATCTGAAGCCGGCGGGGTTGCGACCACGACCTCGCGCACGCCCGCGACGCGCGCGGGCACGACAGCCATGAGGACGGTGCTCGGATAGACGGCACGTCCCCCTGGAGCGTAGACACCCACGCGCTCGACGGGCACGACGAGCTGCCCCAGAGCCCCGGTTCCGCTGAAGTCGATCCACGAGTTACGCCGACACCGCTCGTGAAACGCGCGGATGCGGCCCGCGGCGACTTCCAACGCCGACCGCAACTCCCCAGAGATGGAATCGAGGGCAGCGTCGAGGTCAGCGTCGGCGACCAGGGAATCTGGCACGTCGGCGCCGTCCAGCTCGCGCGTGTACCTGAGCACCGCGGCGTCGCCCTCCGCTCGGACATCGTCCA
The DNA here is from genome assembly GCA_964417895.1 of uncultured Chloroflexota bacterium. Lineage (GTDB taxonomy): Bacteria > Chloroflexota > UBA6077 > UBA6077 > SHYK01 > CAYQJS01. The sequence continues at coordinate 13,137 of CAYQJS010000071.1, forward strand.
GGATGCGGGCCACGACCTGTTGCGCGGAGAGATCTTCGCCGAACACCGACCGAATCCGATCCCGGACAGGTGGAGGCATCTCGAACGACTCGGCTCCTCGGCGGCCGAGCACCTCGCGGCGCGCCGCCTGGACGGTGGGGTAGATCCGGATCAGCTCAGCGCGAGCCTTACTCATCGGGGGCCTGAATGGTGCGAAGGAGGGCCTCGTAGCTCCACGCCTTGCTCTGGAAGACGTAGGAGAGCTGCGTGGCCGTAATGTCGGCGGCCCCAGCCCGCCGGAGCGTGTCCACGGCATCCTGGAGCCGATCCCGCGGTACGATCACCGTCACGGCGTACCAGTCAGCATCGTCGTCGGCGGACTTGGGATAGACCCGGGCGATGGTGGGCCCCTGCAAACCGGCGAGATCGGTGTGGGCGATCACTCGGCGGGCAACGGTCTCGGCGGTTCCGCCCTCCACGTTAGCGGTCACCGAGAGGTAGGGCCGCGCTCGGAGGTAGGCCTCCATAGCTTCGAGCATGAGCCGCGCGTTCTCCAGCTTGTGCGAGCTTCGCGCTAGCTCAGCTCGGTTCGCGATGAGGCACGCCTCGGAATGCAAGATGGTGCCGCCGGCGACCGTCTTGAGCCGGTTCTCCCGCAGCGTGACGCCGCTCGAGGTGATGTCGGCAATGAGGTCGGCAGAGCCCAGCGCGGGCGCTGCTTCGAGCGCCCCGCTGCTCTCAAGCAACGAAAAGTAGTTGACCCCGTGGTCATACAGGAACTGACGGGTCAGATTCGGGTACTTGGTGGCGATGCGCAGATCGCGGCCCGCGGCCCTGGTGGACGCCGCGATCTCCGATAGGTCGTGGATGCTCGACACGTCGATCCACGCCTCCGGTGTGGCGAGCACCAGGGAGCACCGCCCGTAGCCGAGCTCGGGAAGCAGCACGCTGACCTGGTCGTCCTCGCGGCGGAATTCGGCCACCACGTCATAGCCGGTTATCCCGAGATCGACACTGCCCTCATCCACTTGGGAGAAGATGTCGCCAGCTCGCTGAAAGGTAACCTCCACGTCTGGCAGCGTACTGACGCGGGCTCGATACTGGCGAGGGTTCGACCGATCGACGGGGAGCCCACACGCGCGGAGAAACGCGACGGTATCGTCTTCCATCCCCTTGCTGGGCAGGGCCATGCGCAGCGGCGCGCTCACGCCGGCTCCGGCGTCGCGCCTGTGCGAACCCGTGCGAGCACGGCGCGCACCACATCGGCCCTCGCGACACGAGCCTCCTCGAAGGCGGACATATCCCGCAGCGCGACAACTCCCTCCGCTCGCTCCCGCTCGCCCAGCGCGAGCACCAAGGGAATGCCGCGGCGGTCCGCATGGCGGAGGTTGGCCCTCATACCTCGGAAGCGCACGTCAACTTCGACGGGGACCCCCCCGCGGCGCAGTTCAGCGGCCAGGGCGGCAACCTCACCATAATCGCTGGCCTCGACGGGAACGACCAGAGCACGAACAGATCGATCTGGCGACGCGACAGTACCGGTTCGCTGCACGGCAGCCAACAGGCGCTCCAGGCCGAATGAAAACCCGCAAGCAGGGGTGGGGCCTCGACCTCCGAGCGCCCGCACTAGATCGTCGTACCTGCCACCCCCGGCGATCTGGTTACCCTCGTCGTCATAGACCTCGAAGACCAGCCCCGTGTAATAGCGAAGGCCGCGCGCCAGCGACAGGTCGACACGGATGTCGAGGGGTATGCCCGCGTACCGGTCGAAATACTCGAGAGCAGCCTCCACCTCGAGCACCGGCCCATCGTGGAGGCCAAAGTCGGCGAGCACGCGACGGAGCGCAGGCAGCGCCTCCACTGGCGGTCCCGCGACGGCTCGCAGCTCGCCGATAAAATCCACCGCCCTGCGGATAGCAGGTGTCGGATCCGGCCGGTGCCACTTGAGAAGTAGCCGCTCCACGATCTCGGACGGCGAGCGGGAGCCACCGCTGAGGCTGAAGTTCGCGCGCTCGAGCAGGTCGCCGGCAATACGGGCCGCCCGCTCAGGTCCGAAAGAGTGGAGCAGCTCACCCAGGGCGCCATCCTCGCCGGTGTCTGGTTCGTCGCCCGCCCCCAACATGGCTGCGAGCCTCGTGACAACCCGCTCCGCCTCGCCAGGTCCCCGCGACAGATGCTCCATCACGCCGATCACCAGCGACTGAGCGCGGCTCGGCATACCCAGCTGTGACAGGAGCTCGAAAACGGCCCCCAGATGTCCCACAACGAAGCGCGCTCCGATCACCTGCATCGCCTCGAGCCCGTGTCGCGCAACGGCCAGCACCTCGGCGTCGGCGGCAGCGCCCTCGGCCCCGATGCACTCCACGCCGACCTCCGTGAACTGGCGATGGCGCACGAGGCCCGGCTTCTCGTAGCGGAACGTGGGCCCGGCGTAGCGGAGGCGCACGGGTAGCGGTCTGTCCTGCAGATGGTTGACGTATGCCCGGATGATCGACGCGGTGAACTCCGGGCGGAGGCAAAGGTTGCGATTCCAGTGCGTGAACGAGTACATGCGGGCGGCGATCTCCTCGCCCGCCTTTCTGAGGAACAGGTCCGTCGGCTCCAGGACCGGCGTATCGATGGGGGCGTACCCGTACAGTGCGAAGATCTCCCCCAAGCGCGCCCGGGCCTCCTCCTGAAGCAGGCGCTCCTCAGGGAGCACGTCGTTGGTGCCGCGCACCCGCTGAATCTCTAGATTTTCCATATGATCGACCCGTGCACGTGAACGCCACGCCCAGCGCAGCGAAGCATCCGCGTCTGGAAGGCACGGATTCTTCGGCTGCGGCTCACAGTGGCAGGGGGGCGCATCGCGGGATTCTAGCACGGCTGTCCTTTTCCATAATCTCGGAGGGAATACGATCCGTTCCCTTGGACGTGACTATGAGGGCTTGAGGCGATGACACCAACTCGCGCGTTGCTCGAGGCACATTTGCCCCGCGATCCATGGTGGCAGACGGCACTCGACCACTTGCTTCCGCCTCGGTGTGTCGGATGCGGGCGGCGGGGAGCTGAGATTTGCCAGCCCTGCATCACCACCCTGCGCACGCTCGGGACCGGCATTTGCCCGAGATGCAGCATGCCCTCTCCCGGTGGCCGCATCTGCCGCCGCTGCGTCGGGCGGCAATCACCATTGCGTGCGGTGCTGGCCTGCTATCCGTTTGAGGGCACGATTCGGTCCGCGATCCTGGCGTTCAAGTATCGCGGTCGTACGCGTCTCGCCCCGTTTCTGGCGGCGGCCCTCAGCGGAGCCCTCGTGGTCCGGCCGATCACCATCGATCTTGTCGTGCCGGTACCTCTCAGCCGGGGCCGGCTGCAGGCACGTGGATTCAACCAGGCTGAACTGCTCGCGCGGCCCGTCGCGAGAGAGCACGGTTGGCCGCTCGGCGCGACGATGCTGAGCCGGGTTCGCGAGACCCGGCAACAGACAGACCTCCCCGCTCGCGAGCGACTGAGGAACGTGGCGGGCGCCTTCGAGGTGACGGACCCATTGGGCGTGGCAGGGAAACGAGTGCTCCTGGTGGACGACGTGTGCACGACGGGCGCCACGCTGGCCGCGAGCGCGCTTCCGCTTCTCGAGGCCGGGGCCGAAGGCGTCTGGGGCATCGTGGTGGCCCGTGACACGGGTGGCCGGCAACCCCGGGGGTAGGGCCGCTGCCGTGGAGCCAGCAGGCTTGGCAGGCCGAGCCTTGGAGTCGTGAGGCGTTAGTATGCGAGGCGTGAGGGGAACGGCGCGCATGACTCGCAGGTCAGGCCTGATGACTCACGCCTCACAGGGCTTGGCAGGCCGAGCCTCGACCAAAGCCGAGACCCGGATTGTCGCTATGCTATACTCGAAGTGGTTACCGCGGGGAGCAACGGGGCACCAGTGCGGAACCTCAACGTCTGGCGAGCGGTCGCGATCTCCACCGGGCTAGGGACAGCCTTCGCAACTGCGGTGGTGATGGGCCTCTTGATCGGCAACTTCGCCGATGAGCGATTGGGGAACACGGTACCCGTTCTCACGATCCTCGGCTCCCTCCTCGGATTAGCCGCCGGCGTCTACAGCTCAGCCCAGCTTGTGCAGTTCGCCCTCCGCAGGAAGGAGTGAGCCCGACCGTTGGAGATCCACGTCCCCATCCAGCCACAGGTGCTCTTCACGATGGGCGGGCTCTCCATTACGAATACGCTTCTCACTTCCTGGATTGCAGTCGCGCTCCTCATCCTTCTTGCTTTCATCATCACCCGCAACATGCGGCTGGTTCCGTCGGGCATTCAGAACGTCGGCGAGTCCATCATCGAGGTGCTGATCACGCTGGCGGAGCAGACCGGCGGCGCCAACGCTCGACGCTTTCTCCCGCTGGTGGCCACGCTGTTCCTCTACATCTGGGTCTCAAACTGGATCGGCGTCCTCCCAGGGGTGGGCTCGATCCCTGCACTGCGCTCTGCCAACAGCGACCTGAGCATCACCGCAGCCATGGCGCTCGTTGTCTTTTTCTGGGTGCAAGTCGCTGGCCTGCGCGCGGGTCCCAAGGCCTACTTCCTCAAGTTCGTCTGGCCTGTGCCGATCCTGGAGTTGCTGACAGAGTTCACTCGGCCGCTGTCGCTCGCGCTCCGACTCTTTGGCAACATCCTGGCCGGCTTCATCCTGGTAGAGGTCATGCTCCAGATCGTGCCCATCGGCGTGCCGGCGATCTTTCTCGCTGTGGAGCTGGGAGTTGGCCTCATCCAGGCGCTCATCTTCGCGATGCTCACGCTCGCGTTTTTGTCCATGGCGTCGTCGCATGGCCACGCCGAGGAGCACCACGCCTCATGAGAAGCGGGTGCGCGACGCTGCGCCGGCCCTCGGCGAACGGTAGATAACAGAAAGGGAGGGGACACGCTATGCCCGACTCGACACCACTGGCGGCCGGCCTCGCCATCGGATTGGGAGCCATCGGTCCAGGGATCGGCATCGGCATCCTGGGCAGTAAGGCGATGGAGGCGATGGGTCGGAATCCAGAGGCAGGCGATACCATCTTCCTCCGCATGATCATCGGCATGGCGTTCACGGAAGCGATAGCCATTTACGCGTTGGTCGTCGCGTTCCTTCTGTTCGGCCGCATCCACTAGACAGGCCAGGACGGCGTCGGCGCCTCACGGAGGGCCCCATGGCCATTCTCGATTCGCTGGGCATAAATGTCACGGCCGTAGTCTGGCACACCGTCAATTTTCTCATCCTGCTGTTCGTGCTGCAGCGCTACCTGTATCGCCCGGTGCTTCGCATGCTGGACGAGCGGTCGACCCGCATCCGTGACAGCCTTGCCCAAGCGGACCAGGTGCGCGCCGAAACGGCTCGGCTCGCGGAGGCGTCGCGCAGCATTCTTGATGACGCGCGTCGAGATGGGCAGCAGCTCCTCGCACAAGCGAACCGGAACGCGGAACAGATCCTGGCAGAGTCGCGGCGGCAGGCCCGCGCCGAAAGCACGCAGATCGCAGAGCGGGCCCGAGCCGATCTTGCGCGCGAGCGCGACCAGGCTTTCCAGGAATTGCGCGAGCAGGTGGCCGACCTGGCCGTCGCCGCCGCCAGCCGCGTCGTACGTCGATCCCTGGACGACGCGGCCCATCGCGAGCTCGTCCGTGAGTTCCTCGCCAGCGAAGACGGTGCTCGCAGGTAGGCGTGCGTAGGCAGTCGGGATCGGCTCGCCGCTACGCCGATGCCCTGTTCGGGCTCGCCGTCGAGCGCGACGCGCTCGATGCGTGGGCTGGCGAGCTCCAGCGCATTCGCGCGGTGGCGGACGATCCCACCGCCCTCCGCATCCTGGCTGGCCCCCGAGTGAGCCTCGAGCAGAAGCGTCGCGTGATCGAGTCGCTGGCAGGGCCCCTCAGTCGAGAGGTCGTCTCACTCACGCGAATCCTGCTCGAACGTAAGCGCATCGAGCTGTTCCCAGGAGTGGCCGACGCCTTCGCGGACCGGCTGCGCGCGCACCGGGGGATCGCGCTGGCCGAATTAACGACCGCCGTGGAGCTCGGCGAGTCCGAGAGGCGGCTCATCGCCGAGCGGCTCGAGCAGCGGCTGGGCCGCAGTGTCGAGGTGGAAGCGCGCGTCGACCCTGCGATTATCGGGGGAGTCATGGCGCGCGTGGGCGATCAGCTCTTCGACGCGAGCGTCCGCGGGAAGCTGGAGAGCTTGCGCAAGAGGATGGTAGGAGCACGAAGCGGGTAAAGGGCACATGGTTGTCATGCTTGAGCGACGGCGAAGCATCTCTCGAGAGACCCCTTCCGATGCTTCGGAATCCGAAGTCGGCTTGGCCGACTACTCGGATCGCTGCGGCTCAGGGTGACAACGACCGGAGGGAACATGGCAGTTCGCTCGTCTGCAGAGATCAGCTCAATTCTTCGCCGGCAGATCGAAGGCTTCGATGAAGCCGTCCAGGCCACGAACATCGGTGTGGTGACGGAGGTCGGCGACGGCATCGCTCGCATCTGGGGCCTCTCCAACGCCATGGCCAACGAGCTGCTGGAATTCCAGAACGGCGTCATGGCGCTCGCGCTCAACCTCGAGGAGGGCACGGTGGGCGCCATCATCCTGGGGCCCTACACGGGCATCTCGGAGGGCGACGAGGTCCGCAGCACGGGCCGGGTTATCGAGGTGCCCGTCGGCGACGCGCTCATCGGCCGCGTGGTAGATGCCCTGGGCCAGCCCATCGACGGTAAGGGCCCCATCACCACAACAGCCACGCGGCCAGTCGAGCGCATCGCGCCAGGAGTGATCTACCGGCAGCCGGTCAACACGCCCGTGCAGACGGGAATCAAGGCCCTCGACTCCATGATCCCGATCGGTCGTGGGCAGCGTGAGCTCATCATCGGCGATCGGCAGACCGGCAAGACCGCCATCGCCATCGATACG
>CAYQJS010000072.1:0-19435 GCA_964417895.1 uncultured Chloroflexota bacterium
TCGTGGTGAGCCTGTCGAACCACATGGGGCCCTTCGACAAGCTCAGGGTGAGCGGATCCGAGCAGCCTCCTAAAAGCATGAAGCGCCTCCCCTGCGGGGGAGGCGCCTCATGCGTCGGCTCGGCCTAGCGAGAATTCCCGGTGATCTGGGGCGCAGACCCAGCGGTTATCGGGATCTTGCGCTCCTTGGCGTCCTCCGCCTTCGGAAGCGTCAGCCGGACCAGGCCGTTCTCAAAATGGGCCTCGGCCGCATCACTCTTCACGCTCTTGGGCAGCGCCACCTGGCGATAGAAGCGGCCGTAACGCCGCTCGTGGAGGTGGTAGTGCTCCTCGTCGGCGTCCTTCTCCGTCTGGGTCTCGCCCTTGATGGTGAGCACGTCGCCCTGGATCGTGATGTCGATGTCCTCGGGCCGGACGCCCGGAACCGCGGCGGTCACGACGAGATTGTCGCCGGTCTCGTGGAGATCCAGGGCCAGCGAACGGGTAGGCGTACCCTCGTCACGCCTGCGTCCGACCCATGGCCGCACCCAGGCGTCCTCGAAGAGCCGATCCATGGCCTGCCGCAAGCTCCACATCTCACCAAAAGGGTCCCACCGTACGAGATTCGCCATCGCGATGCCTCCTTGTGCCAGGGCTGGTTTCTCCAGCCCTGCTCTGGAGACATGATAGCGTCTCTCATAGGATATGTCAATAGACTTGATAGGAATAGAATCAAGTAACAGTCGGATCGTGCAATAGCTATCCTGCGCCGCGCTCCGCCAACAACGCTCAAAGATGCTGCTGGAAATACTCGGCGATGCGCGCCTCCATCAGGCGACGCCCCTCTTCACTCCGGGGCATGTGACGCTCGTTGGGATAGAGCAGAAAGTCAAAAGGCCGCCCAGCCGCCTGAAGCGCCGCCATGAGTCGGGCCGTATGGCGGAAGTGGACATTCTCGTCGATCATGCCGTGAATCAGGAGGAGCTTGCCCCGCAGCGACTCGGCGTGCGTCAGCGCCGACCCCGCGCGGTACCCTTCGGGGTTGGCCGCGGGTGTTCCCATGTAGCGCTCTGTGTAGTGGGTGTCGTAGCCATCCCAGTCCGTGACGGGGGCGCCGGCCACCGCCACCCGGAACGTCTCGGGCGCCTTCAGCAGGCACATGACGGCCATGTAGCCTCCATAGCTCCAGCCGTAGATGCCGATCCTCGCGGGATCGACCAGGCCGCGCGCCGTCAGCCAGCGCACACCATCCACCTGGTCCTGCACCTCGATGGTGCCCATCTGCTGCCGAAGCGCTCCCTCGAAGGCCAGCCCGCGCCGCGCTGCCCCCCGGTTATCCAGCTTAAACACCAGGAAACCACGCGCTGTCAGGTACTGGGCGCGCAGATCGACCGTCACTCCCCACGTATCGGAAACCGTCTGCACGTGCGGCCCACCGTAGACGGAAATGATGGCAGGTGGGCGAGTGGTGGATCCGGCGGGCCGGTACATCGCCCCGTAGAGCCGTTCTCCGTCTCGGCTCTCGAGCTCCACGAGCTCCGGCGGGCGTAGCCCGGGCGCGATAGCCGTAGAGCTGGGGCCCCTGTACAGCGCAACCGTCGTTGTGTCGTCGACGGACCGCACGACGACCCCAGGCGGCGCCGAGCGGTTCTCCCCCACCAGCGCGTAGCGGCTGCCGTCCGCGGCGAACGTTGCGCTGTGGTAGCCTGACTCGGGCGTGAGGCGCTCCCGACTCCCCCCGCCGAGGGGGACGCGATACAGGTGCCGCTCGAGAGGGCTCTCACGCCCGGCGAGGAAGTACGCCACGCGGCGCCCTTCGTCCACATGCGCGAGGGCGTCAACCGGCCAGTCGCCGTCCGTGAGCTGCCGACTCTCCTGCCCCTCCGGCCCGTACAGGTACAGGTGACGGAAGCCCGAGCGCTCGGAAGACCAGGTGAATCCGGCGCCGTCCCCCAGAACACGCAGGTCGTTGTGGAGATTGATCCACGTGTCGGACTCCTCGACCAGCAGCCGTGTCCGCTCACCGCTATCTGGAGCGTAGCGCCACAGCTCCAGCCGCCGCTGGTGGCGGGCCTCAAGCTGGACGTAGAGTCCGCCGTCGGGCCCCCACTCAACGCGAGCCAGGTAAACGTCGGTGTCGGACCCCAGGTCGAGCCAGCGCGTCGCGCCGTCGGCCAGGCCCAGCACCCCCAGCCGCACGCGCGCGTTCGCCCCGCCCGCGAAAGGATAGCGATGGTACTCGGCGCGCCACTCGCGCTCGCCCTGGTGAACAATGGGGAAGGCGGGGATGTGGCCTTCCTCCACCTGCGTATAGGCGACGGCATGGCCGTCCGGGGCGATCCAGAAACCGGCGCTGCGCCCCATCTCTTCCTGTGCGATGAACTCAGCGAGTCCATTCGAGGTCGTTTCGGTGGCGTCGAACGTCAGGCGGCGCGCTGCTCCGTCCTCGACGTCGACAACCCATAGTTCGCGGTCGCGGACGAAGACGACTCGGGTGCCGTCGCGCGTCAGCCGAGCATCGGCCGCTGGGCTTTCGGTCGGTGCAACGAGCCGGAGCCGCTCGCCGCGGCTCGACGTGACGTAGAGCTGCCCGTTGATGGGGACGAGCAGACGGTCCGCGTCCTTGGCCCAGCTGTAGTGGGTGATACCCCCCTCCCGGATGCGCTGCCGTTCTCGCCGCAACGCCTCGTCGGGATTCACGTTCTCGTCGGTCGTTCCACCATCCGGCGCACTGGCGAGGATGCGTCGCTCGCCGCTCGCCACGTCGAGCGCCCACAGCTCGCGCCTGAGGTCGCCGCGCTCGCTGAACAAATATGTGAGGAGCCTTGCGTTTGGGGAGAAGGCGAGGCTCGCCGGCACGGCGGTGCCGGGTCGAGGGTAGTGGGCGACCGCGTCCAGTGTGAGGACTGAGGACTGCGTGGGGACTGAGGACTGAGGACTGAGGACTGAGGGCGCCCCCTCGTCGGACGCTCCCGTCATTTGTCCTGTCTCCCGTCCCTCTGCCGGGCAACGGCAGCGCGAAGCCCGCCGATGATGCGAGCCACCTCTTCCGCTTCAGCTAGGAGGCCCTGGAAGCGCGGAGGGTCGAGATACCCCGCATCCAGGGCGACGTATAGGTGCGATCGAAGCTCAGCGCACGAAGCCTTCGCCGTAGAGAGAAACTGGTGGAACTCCGGACGGCCGCCCCGCTCGGAACCTTCCGCAATATTCGACATGATGGATACAGCCGATCGTTGGAGCTGGCGACAGAGGGCGAAATCAGAGGCAAGGCGATCGCTGCTAGTGAGAGAGTAAATCTGGCGCGTCAGTTCCCTCGCCTTTTGCCACGCGATCAGGTCTTCGAATCGCTGGACTCTCATACGTGGCGCGCAGTCCTCAGTCCTGAGCACACAGTCCTGTTGGGCCGTGCTTATAAGCCGTGCCTATAATACGTAGAATGAGCGGCCCGCCGAACGAACATCCCCGCGCTCGGTCACGGCGCTCAGTCCTCAGTCCGCAGTCCTCAGTCCTGACCGCTGCGTCCTCAGTCCTCCGTCCTCAGTCCTCCGTCCTCACGCGCGCCGAGCGCACCGACCACGGAGAGACGTCGCTCCACGTGGACGTGGTGCGATTCGTGCGCGCCGTGGCCCGCGGCGCCCCGGGGCTGGTCCGCGTCAGCTCGATGGGCGCGTCGGCCGAGGGGCGTGACATGCCCGTGGTCGTCCTCTCCGGCCATCATGCGTTCACCCCGGCGGCGGCTCGGCGGCTACGCAGGCCCATCATCATGGTCCAAGCGAACATCCACGCGGGCGAGGTCGAGGGCAAAGAGGCCCTCCTCGCCCTCATGCGCGACCTGGCGCTCGGCCCGCTGCGGCACCTCCTCGACGAGCTCACCCTGGTATGCATCCCTATCCTGAATCCCGACGGAAATGACCGCATCGCGCCGGAGAACCGCCAGCTCGATCTCGAGGCGCTGGAGGGGCAGATCAACCCTCCGGGCGGCGTCGGGACCCGCAACACGGGCGAGGGCTGGAACCTGAATCGCGACTACATGAAGCAGGAGGCCATCGAATCCAACCACCTCGCTCGCCTCTACGGGCGCTGGTGGCCGCACGTCTTTGTCGATTGCCACACGACGGATGGGTCCATCCACGCCTACGATCTGACCTACGACACCGCCCACACCCCGCTCAGCGGCCACCCGGGCCCTATCGAATACGTCCGGACCCGCCTGCTGCCCGCCGTATCCGAGACGGTGCAACGGGAGCACGCGCGACGCGGATACTTCTACGGGAACTACCGCGACCAGAACGATCCGGCCAGCGGCTGGGAGACCTACCCCGGCCTGCCGCGGTTCGGGAGCCACTATCGCGGGCTCACCGGCCGCCTCGACATCCTCCTGGAAACCTACTCGTACATTGACTTCCGGGCTCGAGTTGCGACGATCCGAGCCTTTCTGTTGGAGATCTTCCGCTACGTGGCGGCGCACGCCGCCGAGGTGATGGCGGTGGCGGGGGAAGCCGAGCGCGACACGATTCAGCGGGGCCGGGACCCGCGGCCGGACGACATGGTCGGCATCAACTACGGCGTTGCGCGCCGCGACGAGGGCCGACTGGTCTTCGATTGGCCGGTGTACGTCCTGGAAGACACGACGATCGTCGCTTATGATCGTCCGTCAATCCGCGCCCGGAGGATCCCCGGGCGACGCATCGTCAGCTACCGTGCGCCCCACTACGCGCGCTTCATTCCTACCGTCTCGGTGCCACGACCGTACGCGTACCTGGTCGAGCCCCGGGCCATTGCTCTCAAACTGCGGCAGCACGGCATCACCGTCGCGGAGCTGGCGGAGGCAGCGGAGCTGGACGTCGAGGCGTACGTCGTGCTCGCGGCGGAAAAGACAACCAGTCCGGACATCTGCACGGGGATCGAGCGCTTCGAGACGGTGCTCAGCGTCCGCAAGGAGCGCCGCCGCGTGCGCTTCGAGCAGGGCACACTGGTCGTGCCCACGGCGCAGCGCCTGGGAAACCTGGTCGTCTACCTCCTAGAGCCAGAGAGCGACGATGGCCTGGCTCGCTGGGAGTTCTTCGACGAACATGTCCAGGTGGGTGGCCTGTTCCCCGTGTATCGGATCGCGCGTTCCGACTTCCGAGTTCCGAGTTCCACGTTGCGAAAGCTGAGAGCTCAGAACCCGGAACCCGGAACCCGGAACCCGGAACTAGCCATGGGTATCGAAATGCTTCGTGGTTTTGGCGCCGGTCACCCCCCATCTCCCGCCTTCCCCAGCGGGCGGGGGAGGAGCCTGGCTTACCCCCTCCCCCCTTGCGGGGGAGGGTTGAGGTGGGGGGTTGCCGCGCAGGGCAGTTCTACGATCCTTCAGCGTGGACCTGCTTAGGCATGCGCGTCGTTGGGACCGCCGGCCACGTGGACCACGGGAAATCCACGCTGATCCACGCGCTGACCGGGATCGATCCCGACCGCCTCCGGGAGGAGAAGGAGCGGGGGATGACCATCGACCTGGGTTTCGCCTGGCTGCGGCTCCCCAGCGGCCAGGAGGTCAGCATCGTCGACGTGCCGGGCCACGAGCGCTTCATCAAGAACATGCTCGCCGGGGTGGGGGGCATCGACATCGCGCTGCTCGTGGTCGCCGCCGACGAGGGAGTCATGCCCCAGACGCGCGAACACCTCGCGATCCTGGATCTGCTCGCCATCGACGCGGGGGTCGTGGCCGTCACCAAGCGGGATCTAGTCGATGACGAGTGGTTGGAGCTGGTGAAGGCTGAGGTCGAGGAGACCCTGGCGCCCACCACGCTGGCCGCGGCGCCGATCCTGGCGGTCTCGTCGACGACCGGCACCGGCCTCCCGGAACTGCTGGCCGAGCTGGACCTCCTGCTCGCGGCCGAGCGCCGGCGCCGCCAGACCGGCTGGCCGCGCCTGCCGGTCGATCGGGTCTTCACCATGTCGGGCTTCGGCACCGTCGTGACGGGAACGCTCATCGACGGCGAGCTCCGCTTGGGACAGGAGGCCGAGCTGCAGCCTTCCGGGCGGCGGGCCCGCGTGCGGGGCTTGCAGTCCCATCGGAAACGGGTGGACGTGGCGCCCGCCGGCACGCGCGTCGCTGTCAACCTATCGGGCATCGGCACCGACGAGGTCGAGCGGGGCGAAGTCCTGACATCCCCGGGCTGGCTGAGGCCCACGCGCGCGTTGGACGTGCGCCTGCGAGTCGTGGCCGATGCGCCAAAGCCCCTGGCGCACAACGCGCAGGTCACGTTTCACACGGGAGCGGCCGAGGCGCTGGGGCGCGTGGCCCTGCTGGACCACCAGGAACTGGTCCCGGGGGAGACGGGCATAGCGCAGGTCCGGCTCGACCGACCGGTGGCAGCGGTGAAGGGCGATCTCTTCATCGTCCGGCTACCCTCCCCCAGCATGACGGTGGGGGGCGGCGTCGTCGTCGACGACCACCCCAAACGGCATCGGCGCTTCCAGGAACGGGTTCTTGCTCAACTCGACGTGTTGGAGCGGGGGGCCCCCGACGAAGTGCTGGTGCAGACGCTGCAGGCCAGGGAGCCCGCTGATCTGAGCGAGCTGGCGAAACGCTCGGCCAGGACGGTCGCCGAGGCCGAGTCCCTCGTCCGCGGCCTCGTCGAGCGGGGCGCCGTGATCGCTCTGGACGGCGCGAGCCCGCTCACGCCGGGGACGTTGCTGATCTCTGCGCAGGGCTGGGACCGCGTGACCACGGCGGCCACCGCCGACCTGGGCGCATACCACCGGCAGCGCCACTTGCGGCGCGGCATGCCGCGCGAGGAGCTGCGCAAGCGGCTGAATCTCGACGCCCGGGGCTTCGCCCGTGTGGAGCGAGAGCTGCTCGCCCGCGGGACGGTCGCAGGGGACGGGCCCTTCATGCGGCTGCCCGACTATCGCGTCGTGCTCTCCGCCGACGAGGAAGCGCTCGTGCAGAGGCTCAGTACTGCCCTCACCGGGGCGGGTGCCTCGCCGCCGAGCCGAGTCGAGCTACGCCAGCAGCACGGCGCCTCCGATGAGCTGATGGAGGCCCTCATCGACGACGGGACCCTGGTCGCCGTGGGGACCGACCTCGTATACGTCCGCCCAACGTACGACGCCATCGTGGCTCAGATCGAGCGCTTGATCCGTGAGTCGGGCTCGGTCACCGTCGCTCAGGTGCGCGACGCCCTGGACACCAGCCGCAAGTATGCGCTTGCGCTGCTGGAGCACCTGGACGAGCGGAGGGTGACGCGGCGCATCGGCGACGAGCGGGTGCTAGCCTCGTAGCCTGAGAGCTGTCATGCTGAGCCGAAGGCGAAGCATCTGGGGTAGCATCCGAGCGTTGATCCACAGGCCGACACTCTCGCCGCCCCCAGACCCTTCGCTGGCGCTCAGGGTGACAGGTCGTGTCATGCTGAGCCGCAGGTGAAGCATCTCCCGGGAGACCCTTCGCTGCGGTTCAGGGTGACAATTCCCTAAACCTGGATTTGCGCGAAGATGTCGTCGACGGCCACCCTGAAGCCTGGCAGCAGGGCGTCGCCGTCAAGCGTGTCACCGACAGCCAGCGTCTTGCCCTCCTGGCCCGGCGCCAGCACCGCGATCGTCGCGGCGTCCGGATCGATCACCCAGACGAGGCGCACGCCGTTGAGCAGGTAGAAATGGATCTTGTCCAGGAGCCGCGCCATGTTCTGGCCGGGCGAGAGGATTTCGATGGCCAGATCGGGCGCGGCGTGCAGATAGCGGTCGGCCGTGAGGCGCTGCTTGGCGACATAGACGAGGTCGGGCACGAAGACTCGCACTCGCCCGGGCGGGCCGAAGATGCAGCGGAACTCGGGGAGCGCCCTGCCGAGACCCGTCTCCTGGAGAAAGTGGAACAGCACCACTCCCAGAAAGAGCTGCAGCGTCGAGTGCAGCCGATCGGGCATCGGCTTCTGAGTCACCTCTCCGCACGCATACTCCAGCGCCGGCTTCTCGTCGTCTCTCATGAGAAGGAACTCGTCCAGCGTCATTCTGGAAGTAACGGCCATGCCCGCTTCGCCCTATCTGCCGAATGTCCGTGACCCGAGTCTAGGAGCACGGCCCATAAACTGTCATCCTGAGGCTGGGGTTGGAGCAGCGTTTGTGCGTGGTAGTTTACGTTCGTGACAGATCCTTCGCTTCGCTCAGGATGACAGACTGGCCTTTTCGGCCGCACCGCTAGCATACACTCCTCGCCAGGAACTGTTGCCTACCCAAACACCCGCCCCCTACGCGGCCCCAATGTCCCAGCTCGGCAGATCCCAGTTGGTCGTGCTCGCCGGGTTGGGCTTCGCCACGTTCTTCAGCCGCGCCGAGGCGACCACCACGTGAACCTCCCAGTAGACGGGCAGCACCGGGAGGTCTGTCGTCCCGATCCTGGCAATCTCCGTCTGGATCGCTATCCGCTGGGCGGGTGCGATCGTGATCGTCTGCCGTTCCAGCAGGGCATCCATCTCCGGATTCACGTAGCCGGTGCGGTTCTGGCCGTTGTAGCGGTTGGCCGGGCCCGCGATACTGCCACTGTGGAACAGCGCCGTCTCATAGCCGGTATACGAGTTGGCCGGAGCTCGCATGCCGGGGTAGAGCGATGTGAACTCGCGGTCCGTGACTTGCTGGGGCGTCTTGATGGTCTGGATGATGGACACGCCGATCTTCTTGTAGGTGTCGGCGAACACGGCGAGCTGGCCCGGCGCGTAGGACTCCGGCTTGAGCCGAATCTCGAACTCGAAGCGCTCGCCGGCCTGATTGACCAGGATCCCGTCGGCTCCCTTCCGCCAACCCAGGTCCTCCAGCTCGCGCTGCGCCCGCCCCAGGTCGAACGGATACTGCGTGATGGCGTCGCGCATGGCCGGCAACTGGCGCCGGGGATCGTCCGGCGGCACCCAGCTGTCGGCGATTGGGCCGAGCCCCAGCGTTGCCACCTGGGCAGCCCCCTCGCGATCGAGCGCCCGATAAAGCGCCTGGCGCACCGGTCGGTCGAGCAGCGCCCGCAGGCTCACCACCTCTGGCCGAAACTGTGGCGCCAGCGACTGTAAGCTGCCTTCAGGACCGGCCAGCACCTGGTTGCCCGTACCCGCCCAGCGCCGCTGGAGCTCTAGCGCTTCGGCCACGCTGATGCTGGCGCCGCCATAGACGTCCACCTCACCCGCCAGCACGGCGGCGAGCAGCGTGCCGCTGTCGAAATAGAAGCGGGTGATGAGGCGATCGAGCGGGGGACGGCCGAGGAAGTACTCATCGAAGCGCGCGAACTCGATATGGGAGCCCAGCTCCCGCTTGACCAGCTTATAGGGCCCCAACCCGACGTAGCTATCCTTCCAGTGCGCATTGGCGTGGAATACGTCGATATCCCCGGCGGCGAACGCGGCGCCGAGGATGTGACGCGGCATGGGGCGCAGTACGACCTGCCCGCCCGCGTAGCTCTCGGCCGCGAATACGTCCACCCGCTTGAAGGAGACGACGATGGTGCCCGGGTCGGACGCCTCGACCCGATCGGCTCCGGCTGCCCAGCCCCGCCTTGTGATCAAGGCGCCTGGATGGAGTAAGTACTCCCACCCCAGGAGAAAATCGTCTGAAGTCAGCGGCTGGCCGTCGTGCCACTTCACGCCGGGTCGCAGCTTCCACGTGACCTCCATCGTTCCGTCGGGAGCGACGCGCCACGTCCCATTTTCGATGGTCGGAACCTCCGCCGCCAGCCGTGATACCAGGTTGCCCTGGCCGTCGAAGACGGTGAGCTGCGCGTCGGCGATAGCGAGCACCTCGCCCCCGCTCGTCCCTCGACGAGCCGGCAACAGGAAGTCCTTCGGCTCGTAATCCATAGCGACGCGCACGACCTTGGGCGTGCTCGTCGTCGCCGAATCGCCGGCCGGTCCAGGTGCGGGGGCGCTTTGAGAGGCGCATGCGCATATCAAGGCCGCGACGAACACCAGCTGCCATGGGAAGGAGCCCCACAGTCTCATTTGCGCACCTCCATCGCGGGGTACATTATGAAGGAGAGGGCGGGGGACTCTCAGAAGAATGACATAGCGGAGGGAACGAAATGCTGAGCAAAGAAGAGAACGAGCTACTCTGTCGCGTTGGACCGGGGACGCCGATGGGTGAGCTGATGCGGCAATACTGGATCCCCGCGCTCGCTTCGAGTGACCTGCCGGCGGCCGACGGGCCACCGATTCGCCTGCGCCTCCTGGGCGAGAATCTCATCGCCTTCCGCGACACCGGCGGACGCGTTGGGCTGCTCCACCACGCCTGTGCGCACCGCGGGGCTTCGCTGTTCTTCGGACGGAACGAGGAGGGGGGAATTCGCTGCGTCTATCACGGGTGGAAGTACGACGTCGATGGCCATTGCGTCGACATGCCCAATGAGCCCGCCGAGAGCAACTTCAAAAACAAGATCCGGGCCGTCGCGTATCCCTGCGTGGAGCGCAACGGACTGATCTGGACCTACGCGGGCCCGCGGGCGACCCCGCCGCCGCTCCCCGACCTCGAGGCGAACCTGGTCGTAGGCCCGTGCGCCATGGAGAAGGTCCACCGAGAGTGCAACTGGCTCCAGGCGCTTGAGGGCGACATCGACACGAGCCACTTCGGCTTCCTCCATCGATCCCTCGCAGCCCAGCCGGCGCCCGCGAGCTTCGACTCCTACATGGAGAACGACAGGGCCCCCCGCTACGCCGTGGTCGACACGGAGTTCGGCGCCTCGTACGGCGCCTATCGTCCGGCGGCGGCTGACACCCACTACTGGCGGATCGCCCACTTCCTCTTCCCCTTTTACGCGATGATCCCCACAGGCGTACTCGGCGCTGAGGTTCGCTTCCGCGCCTGGCTGCCGCTGGACGATGAGAACACGATGTTCCTCATCGTCACCGCTCCCCGCGCCTCCGATGTCGGCGAGCCGATTGCAGGTGGGATCGGGCCCGATCGCTCGCGCTCGGGCCAGGCGTATCTGCCCGATACGAGCGACTGGTTAGGCAGATACCGGGTGGCGGCGAACGCGCGCAATGACTACAAGATCGATCGCGAGGCCCAGCGCGCCCGGAGCTTCACGGGCATCGAGACTGGCATCGCGATCCTTCAGGACCAGGCGATCACGGAGAGCATGGGGCCGATGTACGACCGCGCCAGCGAGCACCTTGGCAGCAGCGATGCGATGATCATCCGCACGCGGCAACGTCTGATGGGCGCTGCTTTGGCGCTGCGCGATGAGGGAGTGACTCCCCCGGGAGTCGACAACCCCGAGTTCTACCGGCAGCGCTCCGGCGGGATCGTCCTTCCGCGCAGCGCCGACTGGCTGGAGGCCACCAAGGAGCCTCGCAACGCGTACGGCTATAGCGCCACCGCTCCCCGAGGGTGACGGCTGGGGTCGGAGTCGGCGGCCGGGGGCGAGTCATCCGGGTCGGAGTCGGCCGGGGGCGAGGCATCCTGAGCCGGCGGCGAAGGATCTGACAAGACGGGCAACCGAGGGGAGACCCTGCAGCCCTCGGCGTAACGATGACCGCTGCTACAGGGCTGCGCTAGTGGGTCAGTTAGCACGATGATAGCCATGAATTGGTGAGGCGTGAGCGTGACGGCGCCAACGACAAATAGGGCGGCGCGTGTACCCCCGGAGCCACCCAGGGCGTGGCGACGCGCGCGGGCGCGCTCACGCCGCGCGGCCCGTTTGCCGCCCCACGCGAACGGGGTGGGGGCCGTGTTCCACCCACGCACCGTCGCCGTGAGCGGCACTGGGCGTCGCGGTCGTATACGACAGCGTGCTCCATGGTTCCTGGGAGAGACTGCGCGATCGGACGAACGACAACCATGGGACAGTATCCGCAATCGGGGAGCGGGAATGGATCACCCGTTACCTGGAAGGGCGCCGCGCCTGGATGGCATCCGGAGCCTTCCACCTCTCGGAAATCACCGTGTTCCGCATGGACGAGTTCGTTGCGCTGGTTCACGTGGGCAACTGGGCGCTGGAGCTGCCTTTTCACGTGCGTGGTATTCCCATAGATGAGGAGACGCTTGCGCCGCGCCAGCCTACGGTACCCTCTCTAGCCGAGCTCGCTAAAGTGAATCCCAACTTGGAAGGACAGCTACGGGTTTGGAGGGCGGCCCGGCGCGGGAACGGAGAGGATCCCTTTGACTACACCGCGTTCCGCGAGCACCTCAGGGCAATCGGTGCGCCAGACCCCGGGGAAGTGGAGTTCCTGGAGTTCTGTCCGGCGGATGTGCGGCCACTCCGCGCGGCGAATGCGTTTTTCGGTGCTCAGTTGGCTGCGTGGCAGCGGCTGCGGCGCGAACGCGGCGAGGATCCCTTCGACTACGCCGCGCTTCGTGAGCATCTCCGCGCGTTGGGCTCGCCGGATCCGGGCCCCGACGAGTTCCAGGGCTTCCGCGACTGAGAGACTCCGCCATTCCTGGTTAACGAGCGCACGGGCTCGTCGCGACGACATCAACTGTACTGATCGGTCATGTCAGCCACACGCGGAAGGCGGGGCTCCGCCAGGGCTCGTCGCGCATGCCGCCGCGAGACTCGAGCAGGATGATGATGACAGCGCCCAATCTCATGTTGACCGGCCCGCGCCGGCTACTAACCGGTTTTGCTCTTCAGCGAGCAGTCTGCACCCCCTCACCGCCACCCCCTCCCTGCAAGAGGGGCGAGGATTGCTATTGTCGTGGATGTCCCCTGTCCCCTGTCCCCTGCGTTACTCCTCGATCCACCGGGTGAGGTAGTTCCAGGTCGAGTTCTGGTACACGGCAGCCGGCGCGGCCCCTTCGCGTCGCCCGCCGCCACGACGTTGATTCCGAAAGACCTCGATATCCTCGTCAGGGATAGGCTCCGGGTTCCCGAGAAGGGCCGCACGGTAGTTGATCTCGGCGAGGTCGTTCAGTCGCCAGGCAGTGATGGTCGCCTCTTGAACGTTGCCGCCCACGGCCGTGATGCCGTGGCCGCGCATGAGGCAGACGTTTTTCGAGCCGATGGTCGCGGCCAGGTCCTGGCCGAGCTGGTCGTTGGATATCAAGATGCTCCGCGGGTAACGAGGTATGCCATCGAGGGCCATTTGCAGGGCCAGGGGGTCGTACGCCCCGATGAGGGGCAGGAGATCCCGGTTGCAGATGGTGAACAGGACGACGTTCGTCGGGTGGACGTGGATCACGCAGTTGACGTCGGGCCTCGTCCGGTAGAGCCAGGTGTGAATGAACACCTCAGCGGGCGGCGACAGATCCGGACCTCCATCGACCTTCTTGCCGTCCATATCCACGATCATGCAGTCGTCGGGCATCGTGTAGCGAAGCGCAGCCTCGCCCGGGCCGCGGGCCTTGATCACAATGCGGTCCGTTCCGGGGATGCGGGCGCTCACGTGCCCGGCGGGCTCGCGCGTCATGTTCTCTTTGCCCAGGATGCGGCACGACTGCGACACCAGTCGTTTGAGCTCGTCGACGTCCGCCATGCTGATAGCTCCCTGGTTTGGAGTTGGGTCGCGGCGGGCGTCAGTATAATGGGCGCCGCCACCCTGAAGGTGGCAGACACGGCGGAGGACCCGCGCTCGGTGTCATGCTGAGCGGCAGCGAAGCATCTGGTGCCAGATCCTTCGCCGCGGCTCAGGATGACGTCCGCGCCAGTCCGGCCTACGGTGCGATGGAGGGGTCGTGGCAAAGACTTATCGCTTGATCTCAGGAGATAGCCATCTGCAGGCGCCAGCGGATATCTGGGCGCACCGGGTGCCCGCGAGGTACCGCGATCTGGCTCCAAAGCGCATCCGCTTGCCCGATGGCGGCGATGCCGTGGTTGCCATGGGCGGCGAGATCATCTGGGGCGGGACCGGAAGCTACGCAGGCCACACCCCGGAGGATTACAACCCTATGGCGCCTATCTCCTACGACGAGACGCCCGGCGCGGGCGGGCCCGAGCAGCGGGTCAAGGAGCTCGATGCCGATGGCGTCGACGCCGAGCTGATCTTCGCCGGGTCGCCCGTTGCGCCCCGACTCGGCCACAACGCCCCCGATCCGGGCGCCCATTCCGCCTTGCTCCGCGCCTACAACGACTTCCTGGGCGAGGACTTCTGCGCTTACGCGCCGGAGCGCCTCTTCGGAGTCGGCCTCCTCCCACGCGGCAGTCTCGTCGACAAGATCGCTGAGATGGAGCACTGCAAGCAGATCGGGCTCCCGGCCGTGAACGTCAACACCTATCCATCGGGAAAGACCTGCCCGACTGCGGAAGACGACCGTTTCTGGGCGGCCGCTATCGACCTCGACATGCCACTCACCATTCACACAGCCATCGCACACATCGACAGCAAACCGCTCTTCGAGTATCCCAGGAAGGTCACGGGGCCGCTCCCTCCCGACGACTACGTCCTGCACGCCGCTCGCTACTACGGCTGGTCGCGGTCGGGCGGAGTCGACGCCGTTCAGATGGTGCTCTCCGGCCTGTTCGACCGCTTCCCGGCCCTCCGGATCTACTGGGCGGAGAACGCCATCGGCTGGGTGCCCTTCATGTACGAGCAGCTGGACATCGAGGTCGAGAAAAGCGAGCATTGGGTGGAGCGGCTCTACGGCCTCCCGCGGCTGAAGCGGCGGCCGAGCGAGTACCTACGGGAGCACGCCTACTGGGGCTTCTACGAGGACCGGGTGGGGATCAAGCTCAGGGACGAGATCGGCGTCGACCGCATCATGTGGGGCGGCGACTTCCCCCACTACCCCACGCGCTGGCCAGAGTCCTACAAATACCTGGCGATGCAGCTCCAGGGCGTGCCCACGGAGGAGGTGCAAAAGATCGTCTGCCAGAATATGATCGACTGGCTGCACCTGGATGCTACCGCCACGGACCCGCCCGATTTCGCTGTGGAGGCGGCGGCGCGCAAGTAGCATCAGTGCTAGGCAGATGAGGGGATCAGTCAATTCCACAACGTGATACACTCGCCCTGAGGCTAAGGAGGACGCACACAAGATGCCGATTCCGGGAGAGAAGGCGCTTCAGATGGTTCGCGCTGCACATGCGCACGCCGCGCAGCTCGACATTGGGGTGACGGCAGTCGTCGTCGACGAGAGTGGGCGCGCCGTCGCGCTGGGCCGCATGGATCGGGCGCGCCCCATCACGGTGGACGTGGCCATGAACAAGGCTTACACTTCAGCCAGCTTCCAACAGCCGACGACACAGCTGGCGGGGGTGGCCGGGCAGCCGTGGTTCCAGAGCCTGGTGGTGTCGAGCAACGGCCGCATCTCCGCTGGCGGAGGTGCATTGCCCATCGAGGAGGGCGGGAGAGTGGTCGGCGCCATCGCCGTGGCCGGTGGCACCGACGAGCAGGACCAGAGCTGCGCCGAGGCGGGCCTCGCCTCGTACGCGTAGGGACGGAAAGGGGACATCCGATGGCAGCGACGCTCGAGAAGCTTACGGAGGCCGTGAACGGTCACGATGGCGCGCCGCCCAGCGAGGCGGCGAGGCGAACAGGAGGTACGTTCGCCGCCGCACCCAACCTCGGCCGCAGCGTGCACGTCGTAGGACCGGTCGAAAACGTCGATCCGAACCAGGGGCCCCACCCCAAGAACTCGCGGGGCGAACTGGGGAAAGCCCTCTTCAATTACTACCGCAACAGCATCTCGAAAGACCCGCTGTCGCGCGTCGGCGCCGGAACCCACTCCGCCGACCGCCGGAACGTCGTGAGCGAAGCCCTTAATCGGGCGCCCAAGGGGGATATCAACCCGGACCGCGTGCCCGTGCCCGATCCCGAGGCGATGACCAGGCACATCAAGGCGGTTGGCCGCTACTTCGGCGCCGACATCATCGGCGTTGCCCGAGCGCATCCCTCCATGATGTTCGCCGGAGCCCGATATAGCGACGACGGCACCACCGCGGAGGGCGCGTCAGAGCCAGACAGCCCGGAGGAGCTGGCCAGCAAGTATCCATACCTCATCATCGCGTCGACGGCGTGGGACTATGACAAGCTTCAGGCCCACCGCCACCACGTCGGTGACGCTTCCTACCACATGTCGCAGATGTATACGAACATGATCATGAAGAGCCTCGAGGGCTACATCCGGGAGCTGGGATACGCCGCGCTTCGTGGCACCGCCAACCCTCAGGCGACAGCTCTCGCGGCGGGCCTCGGCGAGCTGGGCCGCAACGGGCTCGTCATCAGCGAGAAGTATGGCGCCCGCGTGCACATGCCCAATACGATCATGACCGACCTCCCTCTCGTGGCGGGAAAGCCCATCGACATCGGCGTCGAGGACTTCTGCAAGATCTGCCGCAAGTGTGCCGTCACCTGCCCGACGAACAGCATCAGCTTCGGTGACAAGGTGGTGTTCAACGGCGTCGAGAAGTACAAGATCAACTGGAAAACCTGCTATGGGCTGCGACCGTTTGTCACCGAGCACTGGGGCAGCTGTCTGACCTGCGTTACCGTTTGCCCGTTCACGAAACCCAACGTGTGGTGGCGCAGCCTCGCCGTCAAGGCCCTGCACACGACCCCGTTCTCGGCCCGCCCGCTCCTCGTGCGCGCGCTGAAGGCGATCGACGACCGCTTCTGGGGCGTTGTCCGGCAGAAGCGGGTCCGTTGGATGGGCTACGACACGGGGATCAAGCCGGGGGAGACGGCCTGCACTGTCGCGGGCTGCACCGCGTCGCACGAGCACGCGGGGAATACGGCGGCAACCGTGAGCAACATCGGTTTCTACGCGCCCCTCAAGGAGAACACGAACCGATTCGTCAAGCGGGACGCCGTCTAGTGCCGATCCGCCTCGGCCCACTGACCATCCCCTGGCCGGGGACCGGCTCCCGGGGTGATCCCTACTGGGAGTCCTTTCTCAACAGGCCGGTAAACGACCCGCGCAACGTGGCAGCGGAGATGATCCGGCGCGCGCCCGAGGGTGCGATCAACCCGATCAAGGCTGACATCCACACGCCCGAGATTACGTCAAGTCATATCAAGGAGCTAGCGTACTTCGTCGGCGCCGAACTGGTGGGGATCGCACGGGTGGAGCCCGAGCAGGCGGGCGATGGCGAGGCGCTCCCCTTCGCCATCGTCTGCGCGTTGCCCGCCAAACACGATCCGCGCGAGACACCGGGCGTGGGCGGCCAGGTCCCGACGCAGAACGGGCTGTTCGCCACCTTCGTCGTGGCCGCCTACATTCGAGAGCTCGGGTATCGAGCTACCGCGGCAGCCGATCCCAACGCTGAGAGGCTGGCCGCGGCCGCGGGCCTGGGCAGGCTGAACGCGGATGGCAGGCTGGTGGCGCGGAAGTACGGGCGCCGCGTGCACGTGGCAGAGGTGATTCGCACTGATCTCCCGCTCGCGGCGGACGGCCAGGCGGTGCCCGTGTGACGTACGTCATTGCCCAGCCGTGTATCGACGAGAAGAACGCGTCGTGCGTCGAGGTCTGTCCGGTCGCGTGCATCCATACAATGCCCGACTCGCCACAGTACTACATCGACGGCGAGATCTGCATCGAATGCGAGCAGTGTGAGATTGTCTGTCCGGTCAATGCCATATACCTCGACTACAAGCTGCCGGAGGAGTGGCGGGGGTTCATCGAGGTCAACGCCAGTTTCTTCCGCAGGCACAAGGCGGTCGCCGGGCCGGTGCCGGTGGACAGGGCCTTCGAGATGATCCACGCGGCGCATACGTATGCGGCACAGACCGGCATTGCCGTCACGGCCGTCGTCGTTGATAGCGCCTGCTTCCCCATCGCCGTGGCGCGGATGGACGGCGCCGAGCCCAGGACCGCCGAGCTCGCCTTCAACAAGGCCTACACCGCGGCAAATTTCCAGGTGCCCACTCAGGAGGTGCGAGCAGAGGCGCGGCGCCCGTGGTTCCGCAGCCTCGTCGTCAAGCACCACGGCCACATCATGGCGGCCGGGGGCGGAATGCCGATCATCGATGGCATCACTCTCGTCGGGGCCATCGGGGTGGCCGGAGGCGCCGACGAGCAGGACATCCTGTGCTGCCGAGCCGGTCTGTCGGTCCTGGAAACCCCTGGCCACTGAGTACCCTGCTCCCCTTTAACAGGCTGCTGAAAAGGTCGGATTCCGCTCATGGTGAGCCTGTCCTTCGACAAGCTCAGGAGGAGCGGTCCGCTCATGGTGAGCCCGTCGAACGACAAGCTCAGGGTGAGCGGGGTTTCAGCTGCCTGTTCGGGCGGTCTTGCAACTGGGCTGCCGCGCCCCCTCTCCCTAACCCTCTCCCACGAGGGGGGAGGGGATTACTCCCTCCCCCTTGACGGGGGAGGGCTGGGGAGAGGATGAATGCTGGCGGCGCAAGACTACGACACTTATCGAGTCGATTTGCTTAGAAGCATGGCCTACCCCAGGGAATGCCTGGAGGCTGACCCATCTCTCCCTCGAATGGGACAGGATTCGGAGCTGGAGGATACATATGGCCCTTTACTTGAGCGATGAGGACGTACGACAGCTGCTCTCTACGAGCGAGTGCGTCGACGTGTTGGATGACCTGTTCCGGCAGGAGGCTCAGGGGCTGGTGGAGAACTTGCCTCGGCGGCGCAAGCGCTTCGGGCGAGCTTCCTCCACGCTCATGGGGGGTACGGTGCTCGGAACCCAGGCGTACGCGGTCCGCCACTCTTCGGTGACGCTGCTCTACAGTACCGAGACCGGTCGGCTGGAAGCGGCGCTCCAACCCAGCGCTATCGCCTGGATCCGGACGGGGGCTGCCTCCGGCGTGGCGACAAAGTACATGGCGCGGGCAGACGCCTCGGTCGTCGGCACCATCGGGGCCGGGCGCCAGGCAGTCACCCAGCTCGAAGCCCTCTGCGCCGTCCGGTCCATTAAGCTCGTCAAGGTCTTCTGCCGCACCACGGAGACCCGCGAGCGCTTCGCTCGGGAGATGGAGGATCACCTTGGTACCGAGGTAGTGGCGGTGGCGACCGCCGAGGAGTGCGTCGGCGGGTCGGACATCGTGGTCACGGCGACCAACTCGCGCGAGCCGGTGTTCGATGGCAGCCTTCTGGCGCCGGGGATGCACGTGAACGCGGTCGGAGCCAACAGCTGGACCCGCCGAGAGGTTGACGACGCCACGATCGAGCGTGCCGACCTGATCGTCGTCGACAACCTCGAGCAGGCGAAGATGGAGTGCGGCGAGCTCGTCTGGGCAGCGGAGCGCGGGACCTTTCGCTGGCAGCAGGCCGTGGAGCTCCATGACGTGGTCAGTGGGAAGGTGAAAGGCCGGCCTACGGACGAGGCTATCACGCTATTCGAGAGCCAGGGCATCGGCATCGAAGACGTCGCCGCCTCCGCGTACGTGCTCAAGAAGGCCCAGGCGCAGGGCCTGGGCCAGGAGCTGCCCTTCTAGCAGGCTGCTGGAAAACGTTGAGTTCCGCTCGTGGTGAGCCTGTCCTTCGACAAGCTCAGGATGAGCGGGTTCCGCTCGTGGTGAGCGGGGTTCCGCTCGTGGTGAGCGGGGTTCCGCTCGTGGTGAGCCGGGGTTCCGCTCGTGGTGAGCGGGGTTCCGCTCGTGGTGAGCGGGGTTCCGCTC
>CAYQJS010000073.1:0-18823 GCA_964417895.1 uncultured Chloroflexota bacterium
TGAGGTAACCGCGCGCAGCGACCTGTACTCACTCGGGGCGATGCTGTACGAGATGGCGTGCGGGCGACCGCCGTTCGTGGGCGACGAGTCCGTCGCCATCATCACCCAGCACCTGAACACGCCGCCGGTGGCACCGTCCTGGCATGCGCCGGACGTGCCGCCTGGCCTCGAAGCGCTGATTCTGCGCCTTCTCGAGAAGGACCCGATGAAGCGGCCGGCGTCGGCGGCGGAAGTAAGGCAAGCGTTGGTGGCAGTAGACACGGCCCCCACCCCTGCCCCTCCCCCAATTCTGGGGGAGGGAACATACGTTGGCTCCCCTCTCCCAGGATTGGGAGAGGGACTGGGGGTGAGGGCCATCGACAACCCTCTCTATAGCCGCACCTTTGTCGGCCGAGAGCTGGAGCTGCGCCAGCTCCAGAGCGCGTTCGACACGGCCCTTTCCGGACAAGGATCGCTGGCGATGGTGGTTGGCGAGCCGGGCATCGGCAAAACCTCGCTTTGCGAGCAGCTGGCGACCTACGTGACGGTGCGGGGTGGCAAGGCGCTCGTGGGCCACTGCTATGAAGAGGGATCGCTGTCCCTCCCCTACCTGCCCTTTATCGAGGCGATGCGCTCATATGTGCTCGCCCGTGAGCCGGACGGCCTGCGCAAGGACCTGGGGAGCGGAGCGGCGGACGTGGCGCGGCTCATCTCAGAGATCAGAGATGCGCTGCCGGTGGAGCTGCGCTCGCCGGGCGACCCCGAGGATGACCGTTGGCGATTGTTGCAAGCGGTGAGCACCTTCCTGCGCAACGCGTCGTCGGTCCAGCCCCTGCTCATCGTCCTCGAGGACCTGCACGACGCCGAGCGCGGCACCATCGACCTTCTTCTCCACCTGTCGCGCAATCTGCAAGGTGCTCGTCTTCTTATTGTGGGCACGTATCGCGACGTTGAAGTCGATCGAGCGCACCCGCTCTCGGGCGCGCTCGCGGAGTTGAGGCGCGCCGGCAGCTTCCTGCGCGTCCCGTTGCGCGGTCTGACGGTCGACGAGGTCCACCGCATGTACTGCATCATCCGCGGCCAGGAGGTTCCCTGGAGCCGGGCCGAGGCGATCCATCGCCAGACGGAGGGCAACCCGCTGTTCGTCCAGGAGGTGCTGCGGTACCTGGTCGAAGAGGGCCTCGTCATCCGGGAGGGTGGGCGTTACCTGCTGGCCGACGCCGATGCGGGCATCCCGGAAGGCTTGCGCGACGTGGTTGGCAAACGCTTGAGCCGGCTGAGCGAACGGGCGAACCAGGTCCTGTCCGTGGCGGCGGTCGTCGGTCGCGAGTTCCGGGTCGACGTCCTCCAGAGGGTCGCCGGGCTGTCGGAGGACGAGCTCATCGCTTCGCTCGAAGAGGCGCAGGAACGGGCGGTCATCGAAGAGCGCAGCGCAGTGGGCGGCGCGCTAGTATTCCGTTTCACGCACGCCTTCTTCAGGCAGACGCTGTACGAAGAGATCTTCGCCGCGCGACGCATCCGCTGGCATCAGCAGGTAGCCCGCGCGCTGGAGGACGTGCACGCGCGCCGGCTGGACGAGCACGCGGCTGAGCTGGCGGAGCACTTCGCCCACTCGTCGGACCCGGACGATCTAACGAAAGCTGTGGCGTACGGTGAGCTGGCGGCGCAGCGGGCGATGAGCGTGTACGCCTATGGGGAGGCGGTGCGCCACCTCGCGGGGGCGCTGAAGGCGCAGGAGGTCCTTGATCCGGACGACCGCGTCCGGCGGTGCGACCTGCTCCTGGCCCTGGGCGAGGCGCTGCCGGCCGCCGGTGAGGCGCGGCGGGCGCTCGATACGACGGCGGCTCAGGCCCTGGAGCTGGCGGACGCCCTGGCAGACCGCGGGCGTGCCTCGCGGGCATGTCGGATCGCATGGCAATGCATCCGGCAGGAGAACCCAACGGCACGAGGCACAGCGGAAGCAGGTCGATGGGCTGACCTCGCCGACCGCTACGCAGCGGACGAGTCCCTCGACCGCGTATATGCCGATCTCCTGCTCGGGGAGTTCAGCCGCCAGGGCCGCGGCGACGAGGGCAGGGCCCGGTTCTTCGCGCTGAGAGCCGCCGAACTGGCGGAGCGCCTGGATGATCCTAACGCTCTGGTCACGACCTTGCGAGACTTCCTCAACGCGGGGGCAACTCCGCCCGAAGCTCACGGGGAGCGCATCGGCATGGCCGAGACGCTGGCCCGCCGCTCACTGGATGGCGTGAGCGGACACCATCTGGCTCAGGTCCTCTTGCCCGCGGGGGAGAGCTTCCTCACCTGGGGGCGGCGGGTCGAAGCCGAGGGGATGTGGCAGCGAGCCAGCGAAGTAGCGATCCGTTCACAGGATGCAGGCGCTGCGCTGGTGCCTCTCCACGTCGAAGGCCTGCAGGCCATCCTGGACGGACGGCTCGAACAGGTCCTGGAAGTGGGGGAGCGGATCCGAGCGCGGGGGGCCGAGCTGGGGCGCGAAGAATCCGGTCGGATTCAGGCAGGCCGGGCCACGCGTCGCGCGCTCCTCTATCTCGGCCGCGTAGAAGAGGCTCTTGGAGGCATCCCGGAGACACGAGAACTGTTCGCCAACGGGGGTGTGTACTCGGGGCAGCGCGCCCTGTTCCTGGCCCATGCTGGGCGCCGAGAGGAGACAGCGGAAATCCTTAGGCAGTTTCTGGCGGCCAGGGACATGAGCCGCTCGGACGACCCGACTTCGGCGGCGCTCCTCCGCTACCTGCTGGAGGCCTCGGTTGTCCTGCAGGACGCGGAGGCGGCGGGCATCTTCGAAGCCAGGATGGCCCCGCTGGCCGGGCTGCTGCACACCGAGGCGGAGATGATCTATTGCGTTGGCCGAGCCTGTGGTGGGGCCGCGGTCCTGATGGGGCAGCCGGAGAAGGCCCGCGGGTATTACCAGCAAGCCCTGGACGTGTGTACCAGGGCGCGTTTTCGTCCCGAGCTGGCCCTCACTCGCCTGGAGCTCGCGGAGCTGCTGCTGGCCCACTACCCGGACGAGAAGACGGCGGCGCTGGAGCATCTCGATTTCGCCATCGACGAGTTCCGCGCTATGAAGATGCAGCCATCGCTGGAGCGCGCGCTGCGCCACAAGGGCCTCCTCCATGCGTAGGGACCGCGTCCAGCGGCAGATCGACCGGCTGCGCGACTGTCGGTGTTCTTACGGGAGCGTCGGGACGACCCGTCGAGATACGATGGATGTCATGGGCCCGGGAAAACCAGTAACGTGACGCCGAGTAGCTTGAGACGGAGAAGCACGGAGGTTCGCATGACCCAGACCCTCAGCGCTCTGCTCGCTCGAATCGTCCGAAGACGCGGGAATGCCTTCCGCGCGACGCTGCTCATCGCGACGCTCGTTTTGACCGCATGTGGGCCGAATCTGTCCAGTCGAAGCGGAGGGCAAGGCTCAACAACAGCCGTCGCGCCGGCAACCCTCCGGCTGGTACTCACGCTGGAGAACTACCCCATGGAGGGCATGTTCTTCAGCGGCACGAGTGAGGGCGATGCCGAGATGGCGTACGCTCTGCATGCAGGCTTGACCGCTTATGACTCCAGGGAGAACCTCGTAGCGCGTGTGGCGGAGCGCGTTCCGACCACGGAGAACGGCGATTGGAAGGTCTTCCCCGACGGAAGAATGGAGACGACCTGGAGAATCCGCCCAGGCGTTACCTGGCACGACGGTACCCCACTCACCGCCGAAGACTACGTCTTCGGCATGCGGGCTCTGCTCGACAACGACGTGCCATTCCCGCGCAGGGCCCACATGAACCTCATTTCCGAGGTTACTGCGCCAGACGCGCAAACCCTCCTGATCGCATGGAAGTCGACCCACCCGCTGGCGACGGAAGCGGGCCCCTACGACATTGCGGCGATGCCGCGGCATCGCCTTCAGGAATCGTACGAGCGTGGAGACAAGCAGGCCTTCACGAACGACGCGTACTTTCGAGACCAGTTCGTCGGCCTGGGGCCCTACCGGTTGGTGCGGTGGGAGGCCGGGCTGCTGATTGACCTGGTGGCCTTTGACCAGTACTTCCTTGGTCGGCCCGGAATCGATCGAATCATGTTCCAGTTCTACGGTGACGCCAATGGCGTGATGGCGGCGTTGCTGTCGGGCGAAGCGGACATGGCGACCATGGGAAGCTTCAAACAGCGCAGCCTTCTCACCCTGAGGAGCGAGTGGGAGGCGAAGGATCGAGGAACGATCATCGGCGTGTACAAGGGGGTGCGAAACCTGAGGATCCAGTTCAAGGATCCAGAAACCCCCTGGGCCAAGGACCCGCGGGTGAGACAGGCGCTCGTCCATGGGCTGGACCGCCAGACCCTGGTGGATGCCATGACCTCGGGAACCAGCCCCGTGGCAGACACCCTACCGGGCCCCAGCGAGCCTGTGTACGAGCTAATGGTCAAGCAGGGATTCGCGCCCCGGCCCTATGACCCGAAACGGGCAGAGACTCTCATGCTCGAGGCTGGCTGGACCCTTGGGGCGGATCGAACGTACCGCGCTCCATCAGGGCAGGCCTTTGCAATCGAAGTGCAGTCACAAGACAAGACCGACACGATCCCCGAGACCGAGGCGATCGCTGGCCTCCTGAAAGATAGTGGGTTTGGAGGCTACTCGAGCTTCACGTCCGATACCGCGACCAACAAGAACGAGCTGATCGCTCAGTTCACGGGTCTCCTCAATCGCACGATGTCGTCAGGATTCCCAGGTGGCTCCCACCTGCGCAGCCAGCCCCTCCCCTCGGCCGAGAATCGGTGGGCGGGCGCCACCAACGGCAACTACCGAAATCCGGCGGACGACCAAATCTACGACCGATACGTTGGCACCCTGGACGCGACTGCCCGAATGGACTTGTTGGCCCAGATGCTGAAGACGGAAGCTGACGTCGTAGGGTCCATCTACTTGTACTATGACCTCTCCCAGTGCATCGCGGCGGTTCCGCGAACGCTGACGGGCCCTGGCCAGGTGCCGCCCAGTCAGTTGGCGCACCTTTGGAACGTCCACGAATGGGCATTCCGGAAGTAGGGCGGACACCGACAGAACAACCAGAACACGGGTAGGAGGCTACGCATGGCACATGCATTCCCCATCATCTCAGGTGATTCGCATCTCGAAATCGACTCCGAGAACTGGATAGATCGCGTGCCCGAGAGGCATCGCGGTCGTGCGCCTCGCTTGCTTCACCTTCCAGACGGCACCGACGCCTGGCTGGTCGAGGGCACACCGCTGCGACGCAATTCCGGCGACCTGTACGGCGGGAAGGGGCGCGAGAAGTGGCATCCCGGCGGGCAGAGCTATGCCGAAACCCCGGGGACCGGCCCCGCAAGCCAGCGGGTCAAAGAGCAAGACCAGGACGGCGTTTCCGCGGAGGTGCTCTTCCCCGGCCAGCAGGCCGGGCCCAAGCTGTGGCGGTGCATCGCCGACGATGACGCGTACAAGGCAGTGGTTCAGGCCTATAACAGCTGGCTGGCCGAGGACTACTGCAGCGAGGCGCCCGAGCGGCTAATTGGGCTGGGCGTGCTCCCCTGGACCGGCGTGGACGACTGCATCGCGGAAATGGAGCGCTGCGCCAAGCTGGGGCTGAAGGCCGTGGTTCTGGGAGTCTTCCCGAGCGGGCGCGGCTATCCCACCCCGGCCGACGATAAGTTCTGGGCGGCCGCCGCGGACATGCACATCCCGGTCACGGTCCACGTGCAGCTCGATCGCGGCGGGCCTCGGGCCGGCAAGCTCTTCGATTACCCGAAGCAATCGGAGTTCGGAAGGGGAGAGGCGGGCATTGTCGGCCAGGTCGCCAACGACAAGTTTTGCCGTCTGGGCGGGGTGAACGCGGTGCAGCTCCTGTTTTCCGGGGTGTTCGACCGGTTCCCGACCCTCCGGATCGACTTCGCCGAGAACCAGAGCGGTTGGCTGGCCCATTTCTACGAGCAGGCCGACGAGCGCTATGAGCGTCATTGGCCCTGGGCAGAGCCTCTCCTGGGGATTCAGCATCTCGAACGGCCTCCCAGCGAGTACCTGAGAGAGCATTGCCTCTGGGGGTTCCAGGGCGACCGAGTCGGAGTGGAAAACCGCCATCACCTCGGGGTGGACCGGCTCATCTGGGCCAGCGACTTCCCCCATCAGGAATCCAACTGGCCAGACTCCATGAAGCAGATCGATCGGATCTTCGCTGGTGTCCCGGAAGAGGAGATCTATCGGATGGTATGCGGGAACGCGGTGGAGTTCTTCCAGCTCCAGGACTGCTTGCCAGCCTGGGAAGCGGCCGGCGAGGGCACGCCGGCCTGAGCGTGGGGCTCGACGTGCATCGGAATCTTCGCTCTCGCGTTTAGCCTCTTTGGCTGGGGGCCCTCAGCGGGCAGCATCCATGAGTGGGACTGGGGATGACGGTCGGATCTAGCTCGGAGCATTCCGTCCACTTCCCTGAACGCCGCGAGAGTACACCGGAACCGGGCGCGCGGAGGAGTACGGGGACGGATTGATGGCTAGCGAGCGAGTGCAGCGTCAGATCGACGCGCTTCTGGACGAGGCCGAGGTTGCGATCAAACAATCCAACTGGGCTCTCGTGCGCGACCGCGCACAGAACGTCCTCGCGCTTGACCCCGGAAGCGGCGACGCCCAGGCTTATCTGGCCGCGGCGGACCGTGCACTTAGCGACCGAGGCTCCGGCCCGCTCATCGGCGCGAGCGCAGAATCGGCGCCAGCCCGGGCGGTTGCGCCCGAGTTCCCGGCCTCGTTCGCCGACGGCCGCTATCGCGTCGTTCGGTTCCTTGGCGAGGGCGGCAAGAAGCGCGTCTACCTGTGCCACGACACGAAGCTCGACCGCGAGGTCGCCTTCTCTCTCATCAAGACCGAGGGGCTCGACGAGGAAGGGCTCCTTCGCCTTCAACGTGAGGCCCAGGCGATGGCCCGGCTCGGCGATCACCCCCACATCGTCGCGGTCCACGACATGGGCGAAGAGCCTTCGACAGAGCCCGGCCTGAGCCTGCCGAAGGGCTCAGGCCGGGGTCAGCCGTATCTGGTCAGCCAGTTCATGCCAGGCGGCGACGTCGAGGGGCTGATCGAGCGGGCGGAGGGCCACCGGGTGCAGCTGGAAGTGGCGCTCCGCATCGCGGACGAGGTGTGCCGGGGGTTGGGGCACGCCCACAGCCACGGCATCGTGCATCGTGACTTGAAGCCCGGCAACGTCTGGCTAACGGCCGATGGCACCGCCAACCTGGGGGACTTCGGACTGGCGATGGCGCTGGATCGGAGCCGGCTCACCCAGGCAGGGATGATGGTGGGCACGGTCAGTTACATGCCGCCGGAGCAGGCGAGCGGAGCCGAAGTAACACCCAGGAGCGACCTGTACTCGCTGGGCTGCATGCTGTATGAGATGGTGTGCGGCCGGCCGCCCTTTGTGGGCGACGAGGCGGTGGCCATCATCGGCCAGCACCTGAACACGCCGCCGGTTGCGCCCACATGGCATCGGCCGGACTGCCCGCCGGGCCTGGAGGTGCTGGTCCTGCGGCTCCTGGAGAAGGACCCCGGCAAACGGCCGGAATCTGCTTCGGAGGTGCGGCAGGCGCTGATGGCGGTGGACCAGGCCCCCACCCCTGCCCCTCCCCCAATTCTGGGGGAGGGAACAAATGCCCGCTCCCCTCTCCCAGGATTGGGAGAGGGGCTGGGGGTGAGGGCCACCGACAATCCCATCTACCGCCGGACCTTTGTCGGGCGCGAGGGAGAGCTGAAGCAGCTGCACGCCGCTTTCGACGCGGCGCTCTCGGGCCAGGCTGGCCTCGTGATGGTGGTGGGGGAGCCCGGCATCGGGAAGACTGCGCTGTGCGAGCAGCTGGCCACCTATGTCACGCTGCGAGGCGGCAAGGCGCTCGTGGGCCACTGCTATGAAGAGGGCTCCCTGAGCCTACCCTACCTCCCGTTCGTGGAGGCCATGCGCTCCTACGTGCTGGCCCGCGACCCGGCGGGGCTGAAGACCGACCTGGGCAGTGGCGCCGCTGAGGTCGCCCGCATCGTCTCCGAGATTCGGGACCGCCTGCCCGTGGAGCTGCGGCCTCCCGGAGACCCCGAGGAGGAGCGCTGGCGGCTGCTGCAAGCGGTCAGCGGCTTCTTGCGGAACGCGTCCAGCGTCCAGCCGCTGCTGCTGGTGCTGGAAGACCTCCACGACGCCGACCGGGGAACGCTGGACCTGCTGGTCCATCTGTCCCGCAACCTGGAGGGCGCCCGCCTACTCATCGCGGGGACCTATCGGGACGTGGAAGTGGATCGGAGCCACCCGCTGTCGGGCTCCCTCGCGGACCTGCGGCGCAATCGGGACTTCCTGCGGGTGCCGCTGCGGGGCCTCACCGCCGAAGAGGTGCAACGGATGATGGCGTCTGTGGCGCAGCGGGACATCCCGTGGGCCTTCGCGGAGCTGCTGCACCGCCAGACGGAGGGGAACCCGCTGTTCGTGCAGGAGATGCTGCGCTACCTGGTGGAGGAGGGGCTGGTCGCCGAGCAGCAGGGCGCCCTGCGGAGGGTGGGCGACGAGTCCCTGGCCGGGCGCATCCCCGAGGGCCTGCGCGACGTCATAGGCAAACGGCTCTCCCGCCTGGCCGAGAAGACGAACCAGGTCCTGAGTATGGCGGCGGTTATCGGCCGCGAGTTCCGCCTGGACGTACTGCAAAGCGTCGCGGCACTCACCGATGAGGAGATGGACACCGCATTGGAGCAAGCGCAGGAGCGCGCCATTGTGGAGCAGCGGTCGACGGTGGGCGCGCTTGTCTTCCGCTTCACCCATGCCTTCTTCAGGCAGACGCTCTACGAGGAGATCTTCGCCTCCCGCCGCCTGCGGCTGCACCAGCAGGTAGCTCGCGCCCTCGAGCAAGTCTACGGGCGGCGGGTGGAGGACCACGCGGCCGAGCTGGCGGAGCACTTCGCTCAGAGCACCGATCCGGCGGACCTGGCGAAGGCGCTCCACTACAGCGAGCTGGCCGCCCAACGCGCTGTGCAGGTCTTCGCCTACGGGGAGGCGGCGCGGCAGCTGGACAGCGCCTTGAAGCTCCAGGAGGTGCTGGACCCCGACGATGCGTCGAAGCGGTGCGACCTGCTGCTGGCCCTGGCCGAAGCGCTGCTGCCGACGGAGGAGCCGGGGCGAGTAGCGACCGCGATCGCACCGGAGGCCTTCGAACTGGCGGAGCAGGTTGGCGATGGCCCGCGGGCGGCCCGCGTCGCGGTACTCGCCGCCGAGGCTTTGCTCCGAAAAGGGGGGCCGGGCGAGGCTGGTAGGAGCGCAGAGTTCCGGACGTGGGCAGAGCGGGCCCATCAGCACGCCCCTGCCGAGAGCATCACCAGGGTCTATGCCGATGTCTACATGGGGTTGGCTTTTGGGGGCGATAGGTTTGAGCGACACCGGTTCCTGCGCCGAGCGGCCGACCTTGCCCAGGAAGTCACCGACGATCGCACGTACTACGCAGCGGCGAGTTGGGCGGTTCGGTATTTGCAGGCTGCACCCGACCGGGCAACCCTTGCGACGCTATCAGCGGGTGCCCTCACGCGCCCCCGGGATGGCGTTCGGCCCGCCGACCTGGGGGTTTGCCTCCGGTTCGCCGGAGGCAACTTGCTGGAGCAGGGTGACCGGGCCGGCGCCGAGCGGGCGTGGCGGGACCTCGCGGACCTGGCGGGCCGGACGCGGGACGCAACCCTCGCCCTGTGGGCAAGGGAACCCGCTGCGATCCTGGCCTTCGTCGACGGGCGCTTGGAGGACGCCGTTGTAGCCTCGAATGACCTGAGCTCTCCCCTTGAAGTCACCCTCGATCTAGTCCCGCGGGCGCTCCTCTATCTGGGACGAACCGATGCCGTCCCGTCGTTGCTGGACTCCTGGGCGCGCGGTGGACGGCCGAGGGAGGCTGCTCTCGCCTGCTTTCTCGCTCACCTTGGCCAGGGCGAAGAAGCCCGACGGATCCGAGGACAGTTCGGGGATCTCGGGGTCGAGGACGAGTCGTCAATGGTGATCCTCGTCCACCTCCTGGAAGCTTCCCTCCTCACGAAGGACGAGGTCACGGCCCGGGAGCTGGCGGGTAGGTTAGCTCCCTTTGCCCGCTTTCCCTATGTCAGGGAGACGGGCGGAGGCTACGGACGGTTGCTGGGCGGCGCCGCGGCTCTCCTCGGGGAGCCGGAGAAGGCTCGGGAATACTACTTACAGGCCATCGAGGCGTGCGAGAAGATCCGCTTCCGCCCCGAGATCGCCCTCACCCGCCTAGAGCTTGCCGAGCTCATACTGGAGCACTACCCCGACGAGAAGCCCGAGGCGATGGGCCACCTGGATTTCGCCATCGACGAGTTCCGGGCCATGAAGATGCAGCCAGCGCTGGAGCGCGCGCTGCGTCACAAAGGGCTACTGAAGGCGTAGTCGGTGGAGTGGACGAAAGCGAGATGATGCCTGGCGAACGCGTCGAGCGGGATGCACTTCCCCAATCCCCAATTAACAATCCGCGGTCCGCAACGCGGCGCGCCCCCGTAGCACCTTCTCAATCAGCAATCCGCAATGCGCAATCCGCAATCGCCGCAGTCCTGGCGCTCTCGATCATGGCCGCCGCTTGCGCCCCCGTCGCGCCTTCTCAATCAGCAATCAGCAATCCACAATCAGCAATCCGTCGCATCACCGCGGCCGTCCAGTCCGATCCACCGATTCTCACCAGGCACCTCACCGTCGCCAACGAGCCGGGCCTCGACGTCATCGCCGACCTTTACAACCCGGGGTTGGCTGCTGGCGACGATCGCGCCCAGCTGCGACCGGTGCTGGTGGAGCAGGTCCCCTCTATCGAGAACGGCCTCTGGCGGGTACTTGCCGACGGTCGCATGGAGACAACGTGGAAGATCCGACCGAACGTCTTCTGGCACGACGGCACCCAGTTCTCCGCTGCTGACCTGCTTTTCACGCACCGAGCGCTCCAGGACCCGGACATCCCCTTTGGCCCCAACGTCGCCTACCGGTCCGTCGAGAGCATGGAGGCGCCCGATGCCCTCACGTTCGTGGTCCGCTGGAAGCAGCCCTACATCGAGGCCGACGCGGCGTTCAACGGTGAGAACCTGCCCCGCCATCTCCTCGAGCGCGCCTACGTGGATGAGAAGCCAGGCTTCACGCAGCTCCCGTACTGGAGCGGCCCGCTCATCGGCGTCGGCCCCTTCCGGATCCGCGAGTGGTCACGGGGAAGCAACCTGCTCCTCGAGGCGTTCGACGCGTACGCCCTTGGCCGGCCGAAGATCGACGTGCTGGACGTGCGGTTCATCCCGGATCAGAACACCCTCGTGGCCAACATCCTGGCCGGGGCCATCGAGGTCACCCTGGGAAAGACGCTGACGCTCGAGCAGGCGCTCCAGGTGAAAGAGCAGTGGAGGCTGGGGCGCGTGGAGGCCATGCCGGCCAATGCGATCCAGGTCTTCCCCCAGCTGCTGACGCCAAACCCGCCCATCATCGGTGATGCGCAGTTCCGGCGAGCGCTGATCCACGCCGTCGACCGCGAGGCGATCGCCGACGGCCTCATGTTCGGCTTCAGCTCGGTGGTCCACAGCTACCTCGCGCCCTCGGAACCCCCCGAGTTCCAGGCGGTCGCCGGCCGGGTCGTCCGCTACCCGTACGACCCCCGCCGCGCAACGGAGCTGTTGGATGGCCTCGGCTTCACGCGCGGGGCTGACGGCATCGCCCAGGACTCGGCGGGTCGCCGCCTGTCGGTGGAGATCCGGACCATCACCACCGACATCAACCAGAAGGCGACGCTCTCCGTCGCGGACTACTGGCAGCGCGTGGGCATCGCCGTCGAGTCGTTCGTCATCCCTCGCCAGCTGGCGCAGGACCCCGAATATCGGGCCCTGTTTCCCGGCTACGAGCTGGTGCGCAACTCGGCCGACCGGGACGGGCTGAAGCGTCACCCCAGCTCACAGACGCCACTTCCCGAGAACGGCTGGCGGGGCACGAATCGGACGCGGTATACGAACGCGGAGCTCGACGGACTGCTGAACCGCTACTTCACGACGATCGCCATCCCCGAGCGGGCGCAGCTGTTCGGCGATATCGTCCACCACATGACGGATCGGGTGATTGTCATGGGCCTCTTCTACGACATGGACGCGACGGTCATCGGCGAGCGGCTCGTGAACGTCGGCCCGCGCAGGCTCGGCTCGACGCAGGCCTGGAACGCCCACGAGTGGGCCGTGCGGGACTGAGGATTGTGGATTGATGATTGATGATTGCGGATTGGGAATGGGGACGACCTTGATTCTTGCGGTCAACGCCCGGGCGTGGTACCAACGACAAGAAGCGCAAGAGTTCAGGGAGCACCCACTGAGGACCGAGTACAACGTCGCGCAAATTCGTGACCCTGGGTCGGCGGGTACGTCACCCCCACCCTCACCCTCCCCCGTCAAGGGGGAGGGAAGAAACCCCCTCCCCCCTTGCGGGGGAGGGTTGGGGTGGGGGGTCACGAATCTCTGCGATTCTGGACTGAGTGATGGCACGCGTTAGGCGGCTCCCGGCGATGGCGGCGCTTGCGGTCATCGCCGCTGCCGCGTGCGCGCCCACTCAACCCGCAGTCCGCGACCCCCAATCAGCAATCAGCTATCCACAATCAGCAATCCGCGTCACGGCCACGATCCTCGGGGACCCGCCCAGCCTTTACACGCCCATTAACCCGGCCGGCACAACCCGCGGGCAGGAGGCTGTGCGCGACATGGTCCACGCCGGGCTGAGCGTCGTGGATGACCGAGGCGCCCTCGTGCCGAGGCTTGGCGAGGCTGTGCCCACCATCGAGAACGGGCTCTGGCGGGTTTTCCCCGATGGGCGGATGGAGACGGTGTGGCGAATCAGGGCTGGCGCCCAGTGGCACGACGGGACCGCCTTCACCGCGCAGGACCTGGTGTTCACGCTGCTCGTCTACCGCGACAAAGACCTGCCCGAGTTCGGGAGTGTGATCTATGACGCTGTCGAGGCCGCTGAGGCGCCAGACGCCCGGACCGTGATCGTCGCGTGGAAGCGTCCATACCTGGACGCGGACGCGATGTTCGCGGGAACGAGGGCGCTGCCCTTACCCCGGCACCTCCTCGAGCGTGCCTACCAGGACGACAAGGAGAGCTTCATGCGGCTCCCCTACTGGTGGACGCCGGAGTTCGTGGGCGCCGGCCCCTACCGGGTGCGCGATTGGGTCAGGGGCAGCCATCTCGTGGCGGATGCCTTCGACGGGTTCGTCCTCGGCCGCCCCAGGATCGACGCGCTCGAGGTCCGCTTTGTCTCCGACACGAATACTATCATGGCCAACGTGCTGGCGGGTGCGGTGCAGCTGACCCTCGGCAAGACCCTCTCTAACGAGCAGGCGCTGGAGGTCCGCGACCGCTGGCGAGAGGGAACGGTCGACATCGCGCCCGCCAACCCCATCATGATTCACCCCCAGCACCTCACTCCGAACCCCGCGATCGTCGCCGACCTCGGGTTCAGGCGCGCCCTCTTCCATGCCATCGACCGCCAGCAGCTGGCGGACAGTCTGATCGGTGGACTGTCGCCACCTTATGAGAGCGTCGTCGGGCCCCGCGACGCCGAGTACGAAGACGTGGCCCCGCGCATCGTCCGCTATGACTTCGACCCGGGAAGGGCGGTGCAGCTCATCGAGGCTACGGGCCACGTTCGGGGCGCCGACGGGGCTTTTCGGGGCGCCGCTGGCCAGCGGCTCAGCGTCGAGCTGCGGACCGTGGCAGTGGACGTCAACGAGAAGGCGATCCTCGCCGTCGCGGACTACTGGCAGCGCGTAGGGGTGCCGACCGAAGCGTTTGTGATCCCTCCGCAGCGGGGTCAGGACCGCGCCTACCGATCGACTTTCCCAGGATTCGAGCTGGTGCGGAGTGGGGGCACCGTGGGCAACCTGCCCGAGCTCCACAGCTCGAACATCGCCACGCCCGGGAACCAGTGGACGGGCGGGACACGCACCCGCTACAAGAACGACGAGTTCGATTCGCTCATCGAGCGCTACCTGGCCACCATCTCACGGAGGGCGCGCACGCCGATCCTCGGGGACATCGTGTTCCATATGACGGACCGTCTCGTGCAGATGGGGCTCTTTCACGATGTCGAGGCGTCGATGATCAGCAATCGCCTGACCAGGGTGCGGGCGCGGCACGCCGAATCCAGCCAGACCTGGAACGTCCACGAGTGGACGCTCCGGGATTGATGATTGATGATTGATGATTGTGGATTGAGGGCGCGTGGAGGCAACGGGCACACCTCCCGAGGATGTGCGACGGATTTCCATAAGAGCGCTTATCAGCTGCCGAGAACCTGAAGCCCATACTGAGCGAAGTTTCGATCCAGAGTGAAGGCCACGCTAATGCGTAGTCGCTCCATCACTGCGAAGCTCGTTCCGTCTGTCAGCGAGAAGTCCTTATCGTTGTACTGATCGATAATCGCGCGCGCCCGGCGCTCATCCGCGCCGGTC
Source organism: uncultured Chloroflexota bacterium (assembly GCA_964417895.1). Lineage (GTDB taxonomy): Bacteria > Chloroflexota > UBA6077 > UBA6077 > SHYK01 > CAYQJS01. The sequence goes on from CAYQJS010000073.1 coordinate 14,458, forward strand.
ACCCGAACGATGGTCACCGTGCTACGGTCGATTTCCTGGAGCACCCGAGCAGCTACGTCTCTCCCCAGGCGGGTCAGCACGAGTGCGTGGGTCTCCGCAAGGATGTAATTGGTGGTGAATAGGTGTCTGGCCTCTACGATGAGCCCGTGCTGGATCGCGATTGCCTTCTGATGGGCGTTTTGGTCTCTGTCCGTCAGAGCGAAGTAGGCTGAGGTGTCAATGAGAACCCGCCGCGAAAGCAGGGTCGCGGGCGTGCTCATCGCGCTTTGGGAAGGTAAGCCTCAGCCAGATAGTCGTCAACGTGCTCTGCTACATCACCCGGCCCCCGCGACTCCGCGAGCCCTACGATATTCCAGAGCGGATCATCAGCGCTGGTGGGTTTTCCGAGTAGGGCCGAGCCCATTCGTGGCTCCTCCTTAGGCTGCACGGGGGTGACAAACTGTTCCAATGACTCTCTTCGCACACGGACGCCCTTTCCGGCCCTTACCGCGGACAAACGGCCGTCGGCGATGTAACGGCGAACGGTCAACGGGGAAACTCTTAGCGTTTGGGCTGCCTCACGCACAGTCAACAGTTCCATATGGCTATCCCCAGTTATCTTGAGTATACATATAATATCACACATGCTCGGTTCCTCGACCCTGCGGAGGTTCAGCGTGGCGCCTGATATGGCCAGGCGGCTCTTCGAGGCCGTCGCCGAGGACGAGCGTCTGCGCGGCGACCTGACGGACGAGGGCTACGCTCCCCTCCTGGAATGGTGCGCCAGGCGCGCGGCGCAGCTTGCGTCAGCCAACCCGGCTCCCCGACCATCCCCCGCAAGGGGGGAGGGACCGGGAGGGGGGTGGCCCGCTGCCGACTTCGAGAGCCTCGCGGCGGCCCTCCGTGCAACGCTCGCGGCCATCGTCCGCGCCGCGGAACGCGGCGACGCAGCTGACCTGGCGGAAATCTCGGCTGAGATCGTCGATCCCTCCACGCTGCCGGACTTGCGGCGCGCTCTGGCGGCGGCGCCGGCGAACCCGGACGGGCGCGCCCGCTCCATGGCCGCCCTGCTGACCCGCCGGACGCCGTGAACCGCGGCGCCTCGCTCCGCCTGCTCGTTTTTCTCGCGCTCCTGCTGGCGCTCGCCGCCGTTATCGCGCTTTCCCGACCTTTCGGGGAGCCGTCGCGGCTCGGCATGGACAGCGCGCCCGACCTGCCCGCCGCCATCGATCTCGACGCCCAGCTTGTCACGCGGGGCGCCTGGTACGAGCTGGCCTTCACGACCCCACGCTTTCCTGACACCCCGGCCGCCGGCCGGGGAGGGATCGATGAGACGCTGGTGGCCCTCATGGACCGGTCGCGCCGGACCCTGGACGTCGCGGTGTACGAGTTCAACCTGCCCAATATCGCGGACGCGATGGCTCGCGCCGCGGCCCGCGGCGTGCGGGTTCGCATGGTGACGGATACCGACACACTCGAGGACACGCGCGAAAGCGCCGTACAGAGGGCCTTCGATTCGCTTCGAACCGCCGACGTTCCGGTCGTTGGGGACGGCCGACGGTCGCTGATGCACCACAAGTTCACAGTCGTGGATGGCGAGTGGGTGCAAACAGGATCGATCAACTACACCGACCGCGAGGTCTATCGAAACAACAACAACGCCATCGTGGTGCAGTCGCGGAACCTCGCGGCCAACTACACAGCTGAGTTCGAGAAGATGTTCGCTGGCGGCCAGTTCGGCCCGGGTAAGCCCGCCGGAGTCCCGCACCGCGCGCTCTCTCTCGCGGGCTCGCGTGTCGAGAGCTATTTCTCACCGCAGGACCGAGCGGCGGCTCACGTGATCCGATGGGTGGGGTCAGCCCGCCAGCACGTTCACTTCCTGGCCTTCGCCTTCACGCACGATGGCGTGGGCGATGCCATGCTGGAGCGGGCCCGCGCGGGAGTCGAGGTGGCGGGCATTTTCGAGACCAGCGGCTCGACCACCGATTTCTCCGAGTTCAAGCGGCTGAAGGAGGCGGGCCTGGAGGTGCTGCTCGACGGCAATCCCTACACCATGCACCACAAGGTGATCGTGATCGACGATCGCGTGAGCATCTTCGGCTCGTTCAACTTCTCGTCCAGCGCGGACCGCGACAATGACGAGAACCTGCTGATCGTGGAAGATGTCGGCGTGGCGGCCGCCTTCGAGGCCGAGTACCAGCGCGTCCGGGCGACGGCCATAAACCCGCCAGTGCGGCGGTAGAGGTTACAGGGGACAGGTTACAGGGGACATGCGGCGGGAGGTGTAAGAGCCCCCGGCGTGTGTGCCGCCACCCCCTCACCCCACCCCTCTCCCCCTCGAAAGGGGGAGAGGGAGTTACCCTGTCCCCTCTCCCCTACTCCTTGTCCCAGAGGTGCGCATTCCAGGGCGACCAGGCGTTGCCATGCGGGCCCGGCTGTAGCTCGGTGAGGCCCCGTATCCCCTGGCGTGGACGATCACCGTGACTTGCCAGAACAAGGGCAGGATCGCCTGCTCGTCCTTCAAGATGATTCGCAGGATGTCGCGTTGGAGGGCGGTGCGATCGCGATCGGGGATCGTGACCCGGAGCTTCTGGATGAGTGGGTCGACGGCCGGGTTGCAGTACCCATAGTACGCCCCGCTCCAGCGTGTCTCCGGCCGCGACGCTCGCTCGCAGGAGTAGTGGGTACGCTCCCATTCGAGGCTCATGGTGTGGATGACCAGGCCCGCGAATGGCTGGGCGGCCCGGTACTCGAGGTTCGTGGACATCGCAGGCGGGATCAACGTCTCGGTTACCGCGGCGCCTACCTCACGCCACCCGGCGGCCAGGATGCCCAACGCCTGGTCGCGCCCCGAAGGGGTCGTGCGTATCTCGGTCTCCATTCGCTCCCCGGTTGGTTGGTGCACGAGGATGCCGTCCGGTCCCGGGCGCCATCCAGCATCCTCGAGAAGGCGTTGGGCAAGGGCCGGGTCATAGGACCAGTCGGGGATCACATCCCGCAGCTCCTGCCGTCGAGGGTCCTCCGGAGGGATCCAGCTGTCGGCGATGCGGCCGAGTCCCGCAAGCGTGGCTTCGTTGATCCCCTCCTTATCGACGGCGCGGTAGAGAGCGCGACGCACCGCCGGATCTCGGGCCGCGGCAGGCCTGGCGAATTCGGGCCGATGCTGGAACTCCAGCCGCGCAAAGCGGCCGTCGGCGTAGAGGATCACCGCGTTGCCCGTTCCAGGGGCGGCCCAGGTGCGCTTGAGGTCTGCCGCTGCCTCGACGGAGAGCCCATCGGGGAGAGCGACCTCGACCTCGCCCGTCAGGATGTTGGCCCGCAGCGTATTGGCGTCGCCCAGGAACTTGAAGGTGATCACGTTGATCTTCGGCGGGCCCTCTACGTAGCCAGCGAAAGCCGAGAACTCCTGGAAGGCCCCAGGTTCCCAGCGAGTGAGCCGGTAGGGCCCCGCGGCCACGTAGTCGGACGTCCAGTGTTCGTGGTTGGCGAGGCGTTCCCATTCGCCCGCCGCGTACATCTCCCCCAGGATGTGGCGGGGATAGGGGTTGAAGAGCGCGCTCGCCGCTGACGGCGTCGTTCCATAGAAGCGGAGCACCAGTGTCGCCGCATCCGGCGCCGAGGCGGCGCTGATCAGGCTGCGCGCCTGCGAGCTTCCGGTCGGAAGGTTCGGTTGGACCATGATCTCCCAGCCGAAGACGAAATCGTCCGCGGTAACCGGCGCGCCGTCCTGCCACCGGGCGTCGGGTCTGATCCTCCAGGTCTGTTCCATCGTGCCATCGGAATCGATGCGCCAGTCGCCGCGGTCCGGCGAGGGCAGGGAATCGGCGAGCACCGGCTTCAGCGCTCCCGTCTCCGTCTGGATGGTAAGGGTGCGGTCCATGAGCCAGAGCGGCTGGGCCGCTCCGCCGGAGGTGGAACCCGCGCCCCACGGCGCCCAGGACTTGCGTTCACCCAGCACTCCGACGGTGAGCCGCTTGGGCGCGGAGCTCACCACCTCCACGGCACGTGACTGCGCACTGCCCGCCGGATTCGCCGGGACGCCACAGCCGACGACTAGGACCGCAAGCGCGACAAGGACCCACCAGAGCTGGTATCGCCGAAATACATTGACCATCGGTGCCTCCGAAGCCTTCTCCTGCGTCAACCCAACCGGAGTCCCAGCGTTCGGTTGGTACAGCGCTTGGGACCTGCGGCCTGGGACCTAGCACCCGCGCTGGGGCCCCAAGCCCGCATTGGGAGACTATCACCGTCCAATGCGCCACACAACCCGTCGGCCTTTGGGGGTGTGACCCGGGGATTTGGCTCGACGCACCGGGCACGCCCTCACCCCAACCCTCTCCCAGAGGGCTCATCCTTATACATAAGTGGTGGCCAAGCTAAGCATGAG
>CAYQJS010000074.1:0-17956 GCA_964417895.1 uncultured Chloroflexota bacterium
CAGGGCGGACAAAATCTCAGAACTGTTAAGCGGACAGAATCACTGACCTACAACACGGGCGGCCGGTTCATGCGAGCGAGGCAGGGGTCGGTGGTCGATGTTGCGCTCCGCTCGGTCACGCGCGCTCCACGGGAGCGTGCATCGGTGGCAGCACCGAATTCCACGGGAGGTCGTGTGCCGACTCGTCGAGGGCTAACGCAGGTTGGGTGGTGGGACGGACCAAGATGGAGGCTCTACTTGAGATTCCAAACAGGCTCTTAGCGCCCCAGTTCTTGTACCCGGGATTCTCCATGGTCATTCCTTCCGGTGCCATGTAGCCATCGAGGCTAAGTCCAATGTTGACGAATACTTTGCTCATGATTCTCCTCTCGTATGTTCGGATGTCGGCCTAACGTGAAAGTGATCGGCCTGCGCGGCTTTTGCGCAGGTCCGCTCGACTGTAGGGTTAGGCTGGAACATAGGTCAACCTGATCACATCGTCGCCAATCCGATCACTAGTCATAAGGCGGAGCGGCGGCCGGGGTCCGGCGAAATAAGGCTTGCCGTGACCAAGCACGACGGGGTGCAAATAGATTCGATACTCATCGATCAGGCCAAGTTCGGTGAGGCTTTGCGCCAAGTCCGGGCCAGCAACTTCGATCTCCCCATCACGCTCGGCCTTCAGCTTGCGGATCGCTCCCTCAAGATCATCCACAACAAGCTTGGCGTTGGGGCCGACCGACTTCAACGAGCGCGAGACGACCCATTTCGGCTGGTTCCGCCACGCCGCCGCGAAGGCGTGTTCCTCTGCATCCCATTCAGGATGATCGTCGTCCCAGTAACGCATGACCTCATACATTTTGCGACCGTACACACTGCCCACCTGCCCCTGAGCCTCCTCGATGAAGTGGCGGAAGAGCGTCGGGCTTGGCGCAAATGCCATATGATCGACGTAGCCGTCCAGGGACTGGTTCATTCCGAACACGAGCTTAGCCATTACCCACTTCCTTTCCTTACACACAACATCCCGTTCTGGCCGCAAGGGCCCTGAGCGCGGATAGCACTGAATTCGACTTCGTCTTCATTGACGGATGTAGTATCCAAGGCGCGTCCCGTGCGGCCTAACTCTTAATTGTGTAGCACTCTGCAACATGGTATGTTCGTCGTGGATGATATGCCGAACGGCTGGCCCCGATCAAGCCGAAGCTACCGTGAGCGTGCGAGGATCAGCGGGAGGGAAAGGCGATGGTCCAGGCAGGACGTCAGCAGGTGGTTCATCAAGAGACTTTCGCATCAGACTCCGTTGAGCCGCTAGGGAGCAACGGGTCAGCTGCCCCCGGCACGCCGGACCGGATTCGGGATGAGCCGCCAGGGGTCACCCTCCTGCAACGGGCCCGGGAGGTTGCCCGGCTGCGACATTTGAGCCTCAGCACGGAGGAGAGTTACCTCCTCACCATCCGTCGTTTCCTTCGGTTCCACGCCGGCCGCCATCCCAGGACGATGGGCGCGGAGGAGATCCGTGCCTACCTGCGGCACCTCGCTATCGACCGGAACGTCGCGGCCTCGACCCAGAACGCGGCTCTCGCCGGACTGCTGTTTCTCTACCGCGACGTCCTCCGCCTGGACCTCCCCCAGCTCGGCGAAATCGAGCGGGCCCGCCGTCCCGCACGCCTCCCCACCGTCCTGGCGCGTGGCGAGGTACAGGCCGTGCTGGGGCGCCTCGAGGGTGAGCACTGGCTCGTGGTTTCCCTGCTGTACGGGGCCGGGCTCCGACTGATGGAAGGTCTCCGCCTGCGGGTGAAAGATATCGATTTCGAGCGTTGCGAGCTGACCCTCCGCGACACCAAGGGTGGTCAGGACCGGCTCAGCATGCTGCCGACCGCGCTGGTGGAGCCCCTGCGGCGCCAGCTCACGCGGGCGCAGCTGCTCCACGAAGACGACCGGCAGCGCCGCATCGGCGTCTCCCTGCCTTTCGCGCTCGACCGGAAGTATCCAAACGCCCCCACGGCGTGGCCATGGTATTATGTCTTCCCCGCCCGCGCGCTGGCTCGGGACCCACGCTCAGGAGAGCCAAAACGCCACCACCTCCACGAGGATTCCGTGCAGCGCGCTGTCAAGCGGGCCGTGCGGGCAGCCGAGCTTTCGGTGCCGGCAAGCTGTCACACCCTGCGGCACAGCTTTGCGACCCACTTGCTGGAGGACGGATACGACATACGCACCGTCCAGGCGCTCCTCGGACACAAGGATGTGAAGACTACGATGGTGTACACCCACGTGCTTCGCCGCGGGCCGGCCGCTGTCAGAAGCCCGCTCGATTCGCCGTACTTCGCACGTGCGGATGGGAGCCCGGAGGCATCATCGCGCGGCCTAGCGCCCGAGTGATAATGCGCCCGACGGATCGGACGAGTTCCGCGCCATGAAGATGCAGCCATCGGTGGGGAGGGCACTCCGGCACAAGAGCTGGCTACCGAAGGTGCTCACGCGCGAGGCCGCGGGTATACGCCTCCATCAGGTCGTGGAGATCGCGCATCGCGCGTTCGGCAGCACGCCGGTCTTCGGCAGTTTTGATGTGCTGCAGGATCGCGCCCTCGGTTGTCCCTGACTCCTCAGCTTCGACCTCCTCGTGGACTTTGTAGTTCATCCCGCCCCATTCGGGCCGGCAGCCGTAGTAGCGGATGAGGGCAGGACCCACCACGGCGGACATCTCGCCCACCTGATTCTCGTAGAACGATGTCGTGCAAAGCGCCGCGTTCCAGGGGATCTCTTGGGCGAGGCGTTCGAAGAAGCCGAGGATCTCGCCCATCTCGGGGAGCGGCGTGAGCGTGTCGTAGACGGAGCGCGGGTAACCGAGGTCGTCGCCGATCCGCTTGAACAGCTCGACGTGGTCGGGCGTGCCGCCGATCTGCCCCCGGAAGTAGCCGAGGTCCTCCACCAGCAGATGGCGCGCGCAGTCCTTGCGGACCTCCAGGTCGTCGCACCGCGCGTGGATGCCGCTGAAGATCCGTGGAAACCAGCAGACGAGCAGGTACTGGTTCGCAACGTGGCCCCACGCCTGGGGCGTGGTGAGGCTGCCCGCCGCGAAGCGCCTGAAATACTCCGACTCGCGGAAAGGATTGCGCGCAAGCAGCTCCGCTTTCAGGGCGCCGAACCATTCGGTCGTCATCCTGGCCATTCTAGCGCGACTGTCGGGATTGATGAGTGGGGAGACGCCCTCACCCCAACCCCTTCGACAGGCTCAGGGCAGGCTCTCTCCCAGATGGAGAGGGGGTTCCTTTTGACGAGGACGCTGCCCCCTTGTAGCATTCGGTCTCTGCGGCGATGGAGCGTTGCTTCATCTGGGCATTGGTGACGCCCGTTCGCAGACTTTCACGGACGGGCAAACCGCGGAAGGAGGCTAAATGGCCAGGGTGGTTCTCGGATTCGCATCTTCCCATGGTCCAACCATTGCGACTGTTCCCGAAGATTGGGACCGCATCGTCGAGAGGGACAAGCGAGACCCGCGGTACAACTTCGACGAGCTCCTGCAGAGTGCGCCTCCCTCACTGGCCGACGAGATTACACCGGAGAAGAAACGTGCTCGGTGGCAGGCCTGCCAGGATGCCATCGGCAAATTGGCGCAGATCCTGGACCAGGCGCAGCCGGACGTGGTGGTAGTGGTCAGCAATCCTCACGGCATCCTGCCCGATGACACGATTCCGGTCCTGGGTGTCTTCCGAGGCGCCACGATGTCGGACCGGCCCGCGGAGCGGGCCCCCGCGACCCGTGACGAGCAAACGTCTCGTTTTGCTGGCCCGCCGCCTGTGCAAACCTCCCGCCCCCAGCGGCCGCCGCAGCAATTCTCCGGCTACCCCCCGCTGGCGGAGCACCTCATCGCGGACCTGATCGACGAGGGTTTCGACGTGGCTTCCTCCACTGAGCTGCGGCCCGAACACGGTCTCGACGAGGCCTTCCGCACCCTCTACGATCACTACGAGCCCACGGGCGCCATACCGATGGTGCCGCTCATCCTCAGCCGCTACCTCCCCAGCCAGGCCACGCCGCGAAGGTGCCATGCCCTCGGCGGAGCGCTGCGGCGCGCAATCGAGTCGTGGGACAGCGATAAGAGGGTGGTCCTCATGGCATCTGGCGGGCTCAGCCACCAGATTCTGGACGAAGAGCTTGACCACATTGTGGTAGACGCTCTGGTTGAGCAGGATTTCGACACGCTGGACTCGCTGTCCCGAGACCGGCTGAACCGCGCCCCCGGGACTCCTGAGATCCTGAACTGGATCACGGTGGCCGGGGCGATGGAACCCCTCGGGATGACGCTGGTCGATTACGTCCCGTGCTACCGGTCACTCGCCGGCACCGGCCATGGCGTGACGTTCGGCTACTGGAAGTAAGACAGCACCCGGGCGCGAGGAGGGAACAGAGGCGCGGCCGAAAAGGTCCCGGTAAGACCGCTCATCCTGAGCCTGTGGTTCGACAAGCTCACCAGGATCGGCGCTCATCCCGAGCTTGCCGAGGGACAGGCTCACCACGAGCGGTTTTTCGGCTGCGCTTAGGCGACTTCAAGCGTTGTTGGGTCGCGACGAGGAGGTAGCAAGGTGGCGCAGCGGCGAACCGTTATAAGAGTCCCGGGTCTTACTCACCGGACGCCCATCTCGCTGGGCGCAAAGGTCGGAAACATCGTTCACTCCGCACCGATCTATGGGACCGACGTCGAGCTGCATCTCCTGCCCGACGATCCCGCGGAACAGGCCGCCCAGATGTTCAAGAACATCGGGAGATTCATGGAGGCGGCTGGCGGGACCATCGACGACATCGTGCATATCCAACTGTTCCTGAAGGACTTCAAGCACCGCGATGCCGTGGACGTGGAGTGGGTGAAGATGTTCCCCGACGAGAACAATCGGCCATCGCGCCACAGTGTGAGCGAGCCGGAGATCCGTGGCGGCGGGGCCCTGTTCGGGGTGGAGATCCTGGCCGTGGTGGACTAACGCCGTGCGAATGTCCGCACGGCGACTACCCCTCCCAGGCGAACTCGCGATAGTTCCCATTCTTGCCGGTGTTCTCGAATGACAGGCCGTAGTCGGGGTCGCTGAAGTGGCCGCGTAGTGACTTGGCGATCGGTAGATTGGAGCCCATCGGGTGAAAGACGTTGATGATTTCCATGACCAGATTCGAGTTCGGGGCAGTGATCCCTTCGACCTCGAACTCCATGATGCCGGGCACCACGACGCGCTTCCGTAGACCGTCGGACTCATACGTGATCGGAACGAACTTGACGCCGAGCTGTTCGCCGATCAAGCCGCCCAGCATCGCGGGTGGCCCACCGTGCTGCCCCGAGAGTATCGCGCCCAGGGCACCGCGCTGGCTTTCGTTGGCCCGCTCGTCGATGTAAACAGCGACACGCCACCCGCCATTTCCCATCACCTGTGGTGAATCTACGACCAGGATGAACGTGAGACCGTCCAGTGCGACGTCGTCGAAGGTCCCTTGCCGGACATTGCAAATCAGCGGCAGGTAGCAGCGCTCGTTGTCTGCTGGCCCTTGAAGCGAAGACGTGATGCAAGGGCACAAGATGTCGCAGTTGCAGTTCTCGAAGTACTCCCCGCTCATGCGCCAAGACATCGAGCCCCTCCTTTTCGCCGCCCCCGCGGACGCTGTTAAGCTTACACATCGGTTCGAAGGGCTGCAAACGCGGCAACCATGCGCCGAATCTGCAGGTTTGCAGCAACTCCGGGCTCTCGCGGCTTTCACCTGGCGGATTCGCTACACTACTCGCTCCGACACCTCCGCGAAATGGAGTACCACCGTGCATAAGCCTGGGCCACGCCGAATGGCTGGGCTGCTGGTTCCCCGACTGTGATCGGCTCCAACGCGCTATCTCGCGAACGGTGGCTAATCCTTCTAGCACTGCTCGCGCTGGCCGCGGCGGCCTGGGTGATTCTGTTCGGCCAGCGGGCTATGAGCGAACCCGCGATGACCTCCCCGACGATGGGGGTGGCGGGGCCAGTGTTTCTAGTCCTGTGGGTGACCATGATGGCGGCAATGATGTTCCCGACCGCTGCGCCAATGATCCTCGTGTTCGCGCGAGCGCATGAGGCGCAACGGCGGCGCGGTAGCGCATTCGTGCCGACCTGGGTATTCGTGGGCGCGTATCTGCTGGTGTGGACCCTGTTCGGCGCGGTCATGTACGGCCTCGCGCTAAGCGCGGAAGCGATTGCTCAGTCCTCGGTGGTAATCGCCGAAAACGGGCCGCGCCTTGCGGCGGCGATGATTATTCTCGCCGGGCTATACCAGCTATCCCCGTTGAAGGCGGTCTGCCTTTCGAAGTGCCGCAGTCCGCTCGACTTCATCATGCAGCGCTGGCGCGACGGGTACGCGGGAGCGATTCGCATGGGGTTTCAGCATGGCCTGTACTGCCTGGGCTGCTGCTGGCTCCTGTTCGTTATCCTGTTCCCGCTCGGGGTGATGAACGTCGCGGCGATGGCGCTCATTACGCTGCTGATTTTCGCCGAGAAGTCGCTCCCAATGGGTCGCCGGATCAGCCAGGCGGCCGCCCTTCTCCTCGTCGGCTATGCGCTTCTCGTTCTTGTGATCCCTGGCGCCCTCCCCACAACCATGCCGGCCGAAGGTGCGATGTAGCCCGATCCGTACGCCCGATCCGTACGGGTTGATCCATCGGCCCCGTCAGCGTACGATCCACAATGTCGCAACAAGCCACGCCGTTTCGAAAAAGGAGATCAGCTATGGCGTACGAGCCGTCTGCGCGCTTCGAGGTCAAGGTGTTCGACGTGGAGATTCCCAGGGAGGGCAGCCCGCTGCTCGGGCGCATCTACCAACCTCAGGGCCCAGGGCCCTTCCCGATGTTGCTCGACGAGCACGGGGGCGCCTGGAGCAACGGGGACCGGTTCAACGACGAGTGGGTGGACCGGTCGCTCGCGGAGAGCGGCCTCTTGATCCTATCTCCGGAGTTCAGAATCGGGCCGAACGACCCCTTCCCGGGCCAGCTGCAGGACATCAACCTCGCGACCCGCTGGTTCAAAGCCCATGCCCGCGAGCTGAATGGGGACGCAACCACGCTGGGCGGCATCGGCTTCTCCAGCGGCGGCCACACTGTGGTGCTCAGCGCCATGCGCCCGCGGCATCCGGTCTACTCCGCCCTCCCGCTGGCGGAGGCTGAACACGAGGACGCGTCCCTCCAGTACGTCATCTCGTGCTGGCCGGTCATTGACCCCCTGGCGCGCTACGAACGAGCAAGGGACAAGGGCAACCAGGAGCTGGTTGAGAAGCATGACCGCTTCTTCCTCACCATCGACGCCCAGATTGACGCCAACCCGGTGCGAATCCTGGATCGAAAGGAGCAAGTTGAGCTGCCGCCCGTGTTGCTGTGCCACGGCACCGCCGACGACAGTGTGCCCTACGAGTGGGTGACGCGGTTCGCCCAGCTGTATGGGGAAGCCGGTGGGGACGCCAGCGTCGAGCCCTTTGAGGGAGCGCCCCACGGCTTCGGGCGTCGGCCTGAATACAAGGACCGACTTTTCGCGGTCACCAAGGCCTTCATCGACCGCCGCGTGGGAGCCAGGGTCGCAGTCTAACCCTGAATGCTAGCGGGTCAGTTGTCACGTGCATAGCCTTTGTGTGGAGTAGGGGTCAGGCATGCCTGACCCGCGTGCCCCCAACGTTGGGCGGGCGAGGCATGCCTCGCCCCTACGAAACCGGACAAAGCCCACATCCATGAGCCGGGAGCCGAGAAGGTGAAAGCGATTCGGGTGTCCGAATACGGTGGCCCATCCGTCCTCAAGCTGGAAGAGGTCGCAGCTCCCCAGGCCGGGCCCAACCAGGTGCTCGTCCGGAACCGTGCGATCGGCGTCAATCCGGTGGATACATATCTGCGCGCGAACACCGACAACCGTGGCCCTCGGCTACCTTATACGCCCGGTTCTGACGCAGCGGGGATCGTGGAAGCGGTCGGCGCGGAAGTCCCGTCGGTCAAGCCGGGGGACCGCGTCTATGTGGGCGGCACGCTCACTGGGGCTTACGCCGAGATATGTTGTTGCGACCCCGACCACGTGCATCCTTTGCCGGAGATTGTCAGCTTCGCCCAGGGCGCGGGCCTGGGTGTCCCGTACGGAACGGCCTATCACGCCCTCGTCAATCGTGGCGGAGCCAGAGCGGGCGAGACGCTGCTCGTTCATGGCGCCAGCGGAGGCGTGGGCATTGGTGTCGTGCAGATTGGCCGTGCGCTCGGAATGATCGTCGTTGGCACGGCGGGGACCGAGGAGGGCCGGCGGCTGGTTTCGGAACAGGGCGCGCATCACGTGCTCGACCACAGCCGCCCAGGCTATCTGGACGAGATCCTCCCGCTCACAGGCGGACGTGGACCGGACATCATCCTGGAGATGCTCGCCAACGTGAACCTACAGATGGACCTCGAGGTGGTCGCCGTCGGCGGCCGTATCGTCGTGATCGGGAACCGCGGACCGACCCAGATCAATGCCCGGGTGGCGATGAACAAGAATGCCGACATCCGGGGCATGATGCTGGCCAACGCTTCACCTAAGGAGCGGGCGGGAATTCACGCCGCGCTGCAGGAAGGCCTACGCAATGGGACCCTGCGACCGGTGGTAGGCGAGGAGATCCCGCTTGCGGAGGCTCCGAGGGCGCACGAAGCCCTGATGGCGGCCGGCCACCACGGGAAAGTCGTCCTGGTCCCATAGCGGGCCACTTCGTATGAACGCGGACGTTACCCCCCTCCCAAACCCTCCCCCTCAAGGGGGGAGGGAACAGTTCTCTTCCCCCCTCAAGCGGGGAGGGACCCAGTTCTATTCCCCCTCCCCCTCAAAGGGGGAGGGAACCAGTTCTCTTCCCCCTCCCCCTCGACGGGGGAGGGCTGGGGTGGGGGTGACCGTGATCCCGCTCATAGGAGCTGACCCACTTGCAGGCGCCTCGCGGGCGTTCTGAGCCTATGCTAAATTTCGCGCAGTCGTGTAATCACGTTTGGAGGAAGACCTGCTGTGGCTGCACCACAATCTGCACCGGGTCTCGAGGCGACCTGGAATCCGAGGTCGGCTTATGAGAAGTGGATGGCCTCGCTGGAGCTGCCGGTATACCGCGGCCATGCAGCCGACCTGGGTACCATCGAGCTGGGTTGGTGGCCGGAGCGAGAGTGCAACGCGGGATTTCTGTATTTCATGGGGATGGAGGACATCCACGAGGCCCGGGTGATCGAGATCCCTCCCGGCAAGACGATCCCGCCCCAGCGGCTCGCTCTCGAAGAGCTCGTTTACGTCGTGCGCGGACGCGGTCTCTGCACCGTGTGGGGCGCCGAGGATAAGGAGAAGAAGACCTTCGAGTGGTCCGACCGTTCCTTCTTCATGATCCCGCCCAACTACCAGTGCCAACTGACCAACGTCCATGGATCCGAGTCGGCGCGGCTGATGCACACGAACTTCTTGCCTCTCGCGCTCAGCGCGATACCCAATATCGATTACTTCCTCGACAACCCGAAGGTCGACCTCAACATCCTGTACGACGCGGACGCCAACCCATTCTCCGAAGCCAAAGCGCTGAAGATGACCCCCGGCTCCAACCGCGTCGACCAGCTGTTCGTGGGCAACTTCTTCCCAGACATGGCGGCTTGGGACAAGCTGGTACCGCATCCAACTCGCGGCGCGGGCGGCACCACGCTCCGCTTCCGATCACGGACGGGCAAATCCGGCCACATGTCCGTCTTCCCGCCCCAGCGCTACAAGCTCGCCCATCGCCACGGACCCGGTCGCGTGATCGTGATTCCCGCGGGGGAGGGCTACACGATCGTCTGGCCCCCGAACGGGGAGAAGGAGATCATCCCCTGGCGGGAGGGCACAGTCTTCACGCCACCCGAGCAGTGGTATCACCAGCACTTCAACGTCGGCACCGGGAACGCCCGCTATATCGCGTTCGGCCCACCGCGGAGCTTCGGGGGCCACAACGAGCGGATCTTCGGTGAGCAGACCATTCGCTACGCCGACGAGGAGCCCTGGATCCGTCAGAAGTTCGAAGAGGAGCTGGCCAAGCGCGGCCTAGTCAGTGACATCCCCGAAGAGGCCTACACGATCCGCGACTACGAATGGGATTACGGCGACGACGACTAACCTGAAAATGCCCACCCACCCGCCCCTCCCTTTTCTGGGGGCTTCGCCCCCAGCCCCCTGGCGAGTTTTCATTGCCGGTGGTGCGGCGAAGCGGCATGATGTCTAGTCTGGGATGTCGCCATCGATCTAGGCGATCAGGCGGGAGGATACAGCGGTGAGGTCGTATTGCTCGGCAGACTCGCAAAGACCCCGGCAATTCGTGTCAGTCTTGGCACTGATGGCACTGATAGCGGCCGCATGCGCCGGGCCGGCGCAACAGGCTGACGGTGGTGCCCGGTCGGGGGCGCCCAGCCAGCCAACGGTATTGCGTACCGTTACCCGGATTGAGCCGGAGAATCTGACATCCAAGTTCGTGGAGACTGGGGGCCGCGCCGAGACGGCCAAACAGTTCTTCAACTCGAGGTTGACCTATGTCGACAACCGGCTCGAGGTCCTGGGCATCCTGGCCGAAGCGGTGCCCCAGCTCAACACCGATAGCTGGAAAGTCTTCCCGGACGGCGGGATGGAAACGACTTACACGCTCCGACCCGGCCTCACCTGGCATGATGGTCAGCCCTTGACCGCGGAAGACTTCGTCTTCGCCTGGCGCATTTACCTTAGCAACCTGCCGTTCGGCAGCCGACCGCAGGACAAGATGGAAAGCGTCACAGCGCCCGACCCGCGCACCCTCACCATCCGTTGGAGCAGCCCGGAGGTTACGGCAGGTCGTCTGGAATCCGAGTTCGAGCCCCTCCCGGCCCACCTTCTCCTGGAGTCGTTCCAGGCGTTCAGTTCGGGCTCCATGAGCCCCGAGGCATTCCTCGGGAACCCATTCTGGACCCAAGCCTATGTCGGCGCTGGGGCCTGGCGACTGGCGCGCTGGGAACTTGGAGCGTTCATCGAGGGTGAGGCTTTCGATGCGTTCGCCCTGGGACGACCTAAGATTGACCGATTCATCGTACGGGTCATGGGCGACGAAAACACCATTCTCGCCAACCTGCTCGCTGGAGAAATCGACTATACGCAGACCCTCGTGTTGCGGTTCGAGCACGGAGAGATCCTGAACCGGGACTGGGTGGCGTCGGGGAAGGGCAAGTTCGAGATTGGCCCCCAGTACTTCGTCATGAACATCTACCAGCTTCGACCGGAGTTCCAGCAGGAGCCGGTGCTCTTCGACGTCCGCGCCCGCAGGGCGATGGTCCACGCGGTAGATCGCCAGGGTCTGGCTGACGGGCTCTTCCAGGGCGCGGTCCCAGCCGCGGCGAGCTGGATGTACCGGCATACCCCCTACTTCGCCGAAGGCGAAGGGGTCATCACGAAGTATCCCTACGAACCTCGGCGGGCCCAGCAGCTCTTCGAAGAAGCCGGCCTCAGGCGAGGCGCCGACGGGTTCTTCGTGAATCCAGACGGCAGGCGCTTCGAGCCCGATTTTCAAGTGCGAGCTGGAAGCCAGCAGGAGCGGGGCCAAGCCATCCAGGTGGACATGTGGAAGCAAGTGGGGATCCACGTCACGCCGTCAGTGCTTCCCAATATCGCCGTCCCTGCGACCGAGCGCCACAACGTACCGGGTTTTGTCTTGCGGACGTCGAATATCGAAAACTGGTGGCGAGATTTCTTAACGAGCGAGATCGGTTCACCCACCAATCGTTGGCGTGGCGAAAACCGGACCGGCTGGTCTAGCCCTGAATTCGACCGGTGGTTCGACGTATTCGACCGGACGCTGGACCCTGGTGAGCGGGATCGGCTCACCGTGCAGATGCTGAGGATCGCGCATGACGAAGTGCCAGGATACGTCGTGTACGACAGCCCCGCGCTAATCGCCTACGTGGCCAGGCTGCGCGGTCCCTCCTTCCCAGTCAAAGGGGAGCCATCCGAGTCACAGTTCGGCAGACTGCACGAGTGGGTGCTTGTCAGATAGAGGACGCTCAGCTCAATGTTTAGTGAAGGGAGTCGACGATGGCACGACAATACCGCGTGATCTCAGCGGACTCGCACCTGGACCTAAACCCAGACGTCTGGAACCACCGTGTTCCGGCCAATTGGCAGGAGCGCGCCCCCCGGCGGGTGAAGGCGGCCAATGGCTCCGATGCGGTGGTGGTCGACGGAGGCAAGCCAAACACTATTGGCATCACCAGGAGCGTCGGTGTTCCTCCCGAAGAGCTTCACAAGCAGCTACCCACCTTCGAGACCGGAGCTGGGACCGGGCCGCCCGAGCAAAGATTGCAGGAGCAGGACCAAGATGGAGTGGATGCGGAGGTCATGTTCTCCCAGATTCACTCCGTTCTGCGTCAAGCCAAGGAGGACGATTTCTACCTGGCCTTGGTCCGCGCCTACAACGAGTACCTCGCCGAAGAGTACAGCGCACCGGCCCCCGATCGGCTGATCCCGCTGGCCATCATGCCGACCACTGGGATCGACGATGCCGTGGCAGAGCTGGAGCACGCAGCTAAGCTCGGATTCAAGGGTGTGGCGCTCACCAGCTTCCCGAACGGCCGCGGGTATCCCACACCCGACGACGACCGGTTCTGGGCCGCGTCGCTTGATCTCCGAATGCCCCTCGCGAAACATGGCGGCGGCCGTTTCATCGGCAAGCGGGACGACCCGCCTCTCCTATATCCCCAGATGCCCGACGATCCCGATATGCACAAGGCGGACGCCTTGCAGGAGCTGTTCCGCTGGTGTGGAACCAATGCCTTCGGCGCCATGCAGATGGCTTACGCCGGCACGTTCGACCGCTTCCCCAAGCTGGAGATCTATTGGGCCGAGACCATGGCCGGGTGGATCAAGTACACCATGTGGCAGATGGACGACAGCTACCGCCGCTATCGTCACATGATGCGCGCTTACTGGGCGCTCGACTTCCTGGAGCGCCAGCCCAGTGAGTACATCAAACAGCAGAACTACTGGGGATTCCTGTACGACCCAGTAGGAGTCGAGCTGCGGGACTGCATCGGAACCGACAAGCTGATGTGGGCGAGCGATTTCGCCCATGCGGCGAGCGACTGGCCGAACTCGCGCAACGTGATCGAGGAGATCTTCGCGGGGGTGCCAGAAGACGAGAGGCACGCTATGCTGGTCGGCAATGCGGTGAGGTACTGGCACCTGGACGAATGACAACCGATTGTTGAGTGGCGAGTGCTCACTCTCAGCACTCAGCGCGCGTAAGAAGGAGCGTTGCCGTGAGCGACGTAGGAACAACCATTGAGGACCTGGACCGGTTTCTCGCCGAGCATCATCTCATCGGGAAAACGGCGACCTACAAGAGGCCCGAAGCTCGCAAGGGAAACACCGCTGCCCACTGGAAGTGGGAGGGCATCCACGCAGGCCTCATGCAATCGGCCGAGCTGGTATCCATCGGCCCGGACGGGGATATCGGGATGCGTTCGGTGACTGGCGTCGAGGCGCGCGCCGGCGGCCGGCCCATCTGGCTCAATACTCAGATCGTCATGCCCGGGGAACGCACTAAAGCCCACCGCACCATGCGTAGCGAGACTCGTCTAGTCTTGCAAGGCACCTCCGGAGCGGTGTTCGTGTGCGAGTTCGAAGCCTATCCCATGGAGCGCGGGGACGTCGTTATCAGCCCCCCCTACACCTATCACGATCATTGGAACCAGGGTACCGGCCCAGCCATCTTCGTGGATGGCTATGACGACGGCTGGAACCCGAGCTCGAAGAACATCGGGGGCGGTCAGCTTCCCAACGACGCCCCATTCCAGGAGATCACCAGGCCCGAGGGATACACCGACAACACTCTCCGACACGCCCGCCACCTGCTCGACGAACGCCCGTTCCCTCTCCCACCTATGCGATATCGGTGGTCCGAGACCCAGACGGCTCTGGACGCTCTGCGGGAGAGCGAGGTCGGTCAAGATCCTTACGACGCGCTCTACCTCACGTTCGCCAGCCCGGTGGACAACGGCCCCACCCTCCCGACCATGGCCTGGCACGTGCAGCTATTAGAGGGCCGACAGAAGACCCTCGCCCATCGGCACAACAGCAACAGCTTCTATTGCGTGTTCGAAGGCGAAGGAGCCACGGTCATCGAAGGCGAGCGCTTGGAGTGGCAAAAGGGCGACCTGTTTGCGATTCCACCCTGGACCTGGCACCACCACGAGAACACGTCCAATGGCGACACGATTCTGTTCTCGATCGACGACTGGCCGGCAATGAAGAGCCTGGGCTTCTACCGAAAGGAAGAAGCCGGTCCCTAAGCAAGGACTCTGCGGAAGGAGGGGGCGCCAATGCTGAGGAAGTTACGCGGGTGGTTGGGAGTTCCCTTGATGGTCTTGTTGATCGGCTGCGGGCCGGGGGCAGCGCCCCCCGGCGGGCTGGAGGCGCCCGCTTCGTCGCAAAGGCCTGCGGGCCCCAAACGGCTCGTGCTGGCCATCATCAGTGAGCCAGTTGGCTTCAATCTGGCCATCGAGACTCAGCGGCTTTCCGTGACAACGGCTGGGCTGGCGTACTTCGTCTTTCCCGGCCTCACGGTCCGGGACCACCAGGAAGCGCTCCGTGCAACAGTGGGGGAGGCAGTCCCTTCTGTCGAGAATGGCCTCTGGAAGGTGTTCCCCGATGGGCGAATGGAAACAACCCACCCTATTCGCCCCGGCGCGTCCTGGCACGACGGGACCCCGCTGACCGGGGAGGACCTGGTCTTTACGGTCAGGGTCTTGAGCGATCGAGACCTTCTGCAATTCCGCATGCTGGGCATCGACCTGATCGAGCATATCGAGGCCCGGGGCCTCTCCGCGGTGGTCACGTGGAAGCAGCCCTTCATCGACGCGGACCTTTTGTTCAGCATGATCGGGAACAGCAGTCGGTCCGTGCCGTTGCCTCGGCACCTTCTCGAGGAACAGTACCTCACAAATAAGGCGGACTTCACCCGAG
Source organism: uncultured Chloroflexota bacterium (assembly GCA_964417895.1). Classification (GTDB taxonomy): domain Bacteria; phylum Chloroflexota; class UBA6077; order UBA6077; family SHYK01; genus CAYQJS01. Next base: position 14,964 of record CAYQJS010000074.1, read on the forward strand.
CTCCGGTACTGGTCGGACGAGTTCGTCGGGCTCGGCCCTTACCGGCTCAAGGAGTGGATGCGGGGTAGCCATCTGGTCCTGGCTGCGTTCGACGCCTACGTGCTCGGCCGGCCCAAGATCGATGAAATCGACGTCCGATTCATCCCGGATCCCAACACGATGATCGCAAACATGTTGTCCGGTGCAGTAGAGATGCCGCACGGCTCAGTCGTAGGAGTGGACCAGGCCATCCCGGTGAAGGAGCAATGGCGGGGTGGACAGGTAGTCATGGAGCCATCCGGCTGGGTCGTGGCCTATCCGCAGTCCATCGACCCTCAGCCACGCATCGTCCTGAACCTGCAGTTTCGGAGGGCGCTCCTCCACGCCGTCGATCGGCAACAGCTGGTCGATACGCTGATGCAAGGTCTTCTCCCGGTGGCGGACAACGTCTTCAGCCCTGGCACTTCGGAGTACGAGGCCACTGAGGGAAGCATTGTGCGCCATGAGTACGATCCCAGGCGGGCGAGCCGTATGCTGGAAGAGCTGGGATTCACCAGGGGGACGGACGGGATGCTCCGCGATTCGAGCGGCCAACCGCTGCAGATGGAGGTCCGGTCCTATGCCCAGCGCGACATTCACCACAAGACGCTGTTCCCAGTGGTGGACTTCTGGCGGCAGATTGGTGTCGCGGCGGAGCCGGTTGCCCTATCCGCCACCCGCGCCCAGGATGCCCAGGAACAGGCCACCTTCCCTACGTTCCTCGTCCTGCGGCAGGGTAACGGCCTAGAACGACTGGTTGCGCTGCATAGCAGCCAGGCCCGGGTGCCCGAGCGAAACTACCAGGGAACCAACAACGGCCGGTATCGAAACCCCGAGCTGGATAGCCTCGTCGATCGGTTCCAGGCGACGATCCCGTTGCAGGAGAGGATGCAGTTGGCCGGGCAGATCGTTCGGCACTTCGGTGAGCAGTTGCCGGTCTTGCCTTTCTTCTACGATGCCCTGCCGATCTTTGTCAGCAATCGGTTGCTCAACGTCCATCCGAGGGGGAACCTGGCCTGGAACGCTCACGAGTGGGACGTGCGGTCCTGACGTTCTCATGCCATCGCGACCCGAACCGTGATGTTGACATCTCTCTAGCCTGGGGCTAGAGTTCAGCAACGCCGGGCGCGAACCGACTAGCCAGCCATCCGCGCACCGCTCGCGGCCGCGCCGGACGCTCCATTCGAGAGAGGTGATGATCGGCATGAACAACGGAGCGGATCGAATACGCCGCCACGCGTATGGCGCGGCGGTGAGCATTGCCAGCCTGGCCATCCTACTTACCGCGTGCACGAGCCCAGGCGCGAGCCCCCAGGGACAGACCGCTGCAGGCTCGGGGACCGCCGGGCCGAAGACGCTCCAGATAGCCTTCCGTGAAGACCCCACCGCCATTCATGGGGGATCGAGTGGCACGCCGGAACGGGAGGTCGGGGAGCTCCTGAACGCCGGCCTTACCTCCTGGGCCGCGACGGGGGAGCTGGTGCCGAAGCTGGCGTCGAAGGTCCCGTCTGTCGCCGACGGCGACTGGAAGGTTTCGCCGGACGGCAGCATGGAGGTGACCTGGCAGCTCAAGCCGGGTCTCAAGTGGCATGATGGCACCCCTTTCACGTCTGAGGACCTCGTGTTCGCGTACCGTGTCTTCAAAGATCCAGCCTGGCCAGCGGCCATCCCCAGCGCCGTTGGCTTCATAGGAGAGGCGCTTGCGCCGGATTCCCAGACACTGATTCTGCGGTACCCCCGCCCGAATAACGGGGCGGCAGTCATCGGTACGGTGGAGCTCCCCCCGATCCCGCGGCATCTGCTCGACGATCAATTCAGGCAAGGTGGTGTTGCGGGGATCGCCAACCACCAGGTGTGGACACTGGATTGGGTCGGCCTGGGGCCGTACAAGATTACCAACCGCGCCCTGGGAAGCCAGATCGACGCCGCCGCGTTCGACGACTACGTGCTCGGCCGTCCCAAGATCGATCGGCTGATCATCAAAGCGACCAATGACGCCAGCGCGCTCGTCGCCCGGGTCCTGTCCGGAGACGTCGACATGGTGCCCAACAACATGGAGGCCTCTCAGGCCGCCGTTCTGCGGCAGCAGTGGGAATCGGCGGGGCGCGGCACCGTCGTTTCCGTGCCGACCCGCTTGCGGCAGATGCAGCTTCAGTATCGGGATCCCACGCAGCCGTGGGCGAGCGACGTTCGGGTCCGGCAGGCCATGCTGCACCTGCTCGACCGCCAGGGACTGGTCGACAGCGTCATCTCGGGAATGTCGACGGTCGGCCACACCGCGCTACTGCCGAACGACCCGGCCTACGCGCTGTTAGAGCGGCGCGGCTTGCCCAGGTTTCCGTTAGATCGAGCCCAGGCTGAGCGCCTGCTGGATGCGGCCGGATGGCCGCGTGGCGCTGACGGAATCCGCCGCAACGCCGCCGGCGTCGTTTTCAGGTTCAACCCCGGCAACGTCGGCGAGTCGGACCAGGACGAGACGCTTGTGCTGGTCGACGGCCTAAGAGCCGGTGGCATAAGCTCAGAGCCCGACATCATCCCGGAGACCGCCACCGACCAGAACGAGCGGCGCGCCAGGGCGAACGCCATCGCCCGGCCGGCCATCTCGGACGCGAGCTACTGGGAGCGATTCCTCACGTCACAGATCTCAGCCGAGTCGAATCGCTGGCGCGGAGCCAACACGGGCGGCTACTCGAATGCCGAGGTCGATAGGCTCGTGGGAGAGTGGACGGTGACCCTCGACCCGAATTCGCTCCTGGAGAAGACAGTGGATCTCCACAAGCTGCTGCTCGACGACCTCGCTGCTCTGCCCATCTATTACCAGGTGGAGATCTTCGCCTTCCGCAAGGGACTGAACGGTCCGGGGGCCTTCTCCGCGCGCGGCCGCAACGCCACCATCGATATCCATACCTGGACCATCGATTAGCAGGCTGCTGAAAAAGGTTGAGTTCCGCTCGTGGTGAGCCTGTCGAACCACA
>CAYQJS010000075.1:0-17823 GCA_964417895.1 uncultured Chloroflexota bacterium
GCGCTCTTAACTTAAACCAGCCCTTTTGCTGTCTTGACAATGGGGGGCACCATAACCGGCCTCTTCGGCGCGCTGCAGGATGGCTGGGTCAACCGCGTCCATGAGGCGAAACCAGATCTGACGCGCGGCGTCCTTGAGAATCATCAGGATCGCGAAGGTAATGCCGATTCCGACAAGGGGGTCTGCCTGCGGGAAGCCCAGCCATACGCCCAACGCACCCAGCAGCACCGCCAGTGAAGTCAGCCCGTCGGTTCGTGCGTGATAGCCGTCGGTCACCAGCGCCGCGCTGCCGATTCGGCGCCCCACCCCGATGCGATATTGCGCAACCAGCTCATTCCCAAGAAACCCGATGATGGCAGCCGCGGCGACCCAACCCAGGGCGTGGATCTCTTCGGGAAAGATGAGCCTCCGCACTGATTCGAAACCCGCCACCGCGATCGAAGTCGCGATCATCAGCACGACGAACACTCCTGCCAGGTCCTCGGCTCGCCCGTAGCCGTACGTATACCGATTATTCGCGGCCTTTCGGCTCACTGAGAAGGCGATCCACAGGGGAATGGCGGTCGAGGCGTCGGCGAAGTTGTGGATGGTGTCGGCGAGCAAAGCAACCGAGCCACTCACGACCACCACAACGAGTTGAAAGATCGCCGTCACTCCCAGCACCCAGAGCGAGCGTCGGACGGCCTTGATTCCCTCTTCCGACCCTTCAAGAGCGTCGTCGATGCTATCCGCCGCGTCGTGGCTGTGGCGGCGGAAGAGCCCATCAACGAGACCCCGCACCCCAGTGGGGTGAGCGTGGCCGTGCCCATGATCCTGCTCGACGAAGCGCACTTCATACGCATGGGTGTGGCCGCCATGGTGGACGGAAAGCGTGGCGAAGAACTCGTGCGGCTCGGCAAGCGTCAATTCTGCTTCAAGAAAGTCGCCCTGGGCGTTGAACGAGAACGTTTGTCGGGACCCGTCGTCCCGCACGGTCTCGACCGTCAGAAGATCGTCCCGCGAGGGTGCCGTTGGGTGGCCAGCGGGGTCTTCGAAATGGATTCGGAAGCGAGGCGGCACTCCGTCCTCAAATATGGAGAGGCGAGCGACGCGGCCCCCAATGTCGACGATCTTTGTCTCGTCGTGAACATGCCCATGCTCTTGGGTCATGGACTTCTACCTACTCCGCGAATAACGCTCCGAGTCAGCCGAAATAGCGGTCCAGCGCCTTCTTCATCTCAGCCCAACCGTTCGTCGGCTGATCGCCGTCAGCCACATCAGGAGGCAAGACTCCATATGGTCCTCTAAGTGGGGCACTTCGTATGAACATGGGCGTTACCCCCTCCCTAACCCTCCCCCTCAAGGGGGGAGGGAACCAATTCTCTTCCCCCTCCCCCTCGACGGGGGAGGGTTGGGGTGGGGGTGACCGTGATCCCGTTCATAGGAACTGACCCACTAGCACGATCCGGCCCACGCGGTCGAGCGCTGCGCGAACCGCTGCGATCTGGACCAAGTCAGTCCAACCCCACGGTGTTGCTAGCGAACATCTCCTCGACCGGCACCGCGCGCGGAATGATCCGCTGCTCCACGTTGAAGCGCACCACCGTCTCGAGCGTGGCGCGGTTCGCGGCGATGCCGTACGGGATCGGATCGGTGCCAAGCAAATCGCGCGTGCGGGCGAGTGCCTGGTCCTCGGGCGCTAGCTCGCCTCCGCTGCCCAACCGGTCCACGGCCACTTGTTTCGCTCGCTTGAAGGCGTCGAAGAGCTGCGTCGCGATGCCAGGATCAGCGGCCAGGTGCTCGCTCTTGACCACGACGGTGTGGTTGATGGGGTAAACGCCGGTCTTCTTGAAGAAAGCCACCGCGGCCGCCTGGGCATCCGGGATGAGGGGCTTCACGTCGGGGGAATCAACTCGCCCCGCGCCGATGGCGGCGTCGATCTCGCCGGCGACCAGCATCCCTGCCAGGTCCTTGCCCGCCTCGGCCCGGACGACGTTGGGCGGCGGCTGGTACTCCACCACGTGCTCGTCGTCGACGATCACCCAGGTGACGCTGTCGAGGTCCACGCCATACTCGGTTTTCAGGATGCCCCGCACCCACAGGCCACCGGTGACCGTGTAGGCGCGCACGCCGACCTTGCGGCCCGCCAGGTCTGAGGGGCCGCTGATCCCCGACTTCGTGTTGTAGAGGATGGCGCCGTGCTGGAACGAGCGCAGGGGGAACACGGGGATGGCCGTGATGGGCTTATCGTGCGCGCGGGCGCAGAGGTAGGTGGAGATGGCCATCTCCGAGACGTCGAACTCCATGGCGCGGATCATGCGGCGAAACGCCGCGATGATGGGCGAGACTTCGACGTGGTCGAGGGTGAACCCCGCTGGGGTGACCGTCCCGTCCTTCAGGGCACGTGTGTGCGGGTACGTGTCGATCGCCGTCTTCAAAACGGATGGGGCCATGGCTCGATCCTCCTTTCAATAATGGTTCCATAGGGTTGGCAGGGCAGACAGCGGCGGGCCTGAGGCACTCCCTCTAGATCGCCCGGATTCTGGCCAGGATATTGTCCGCCATGAGGATAGCGTCCCTTGAGTTCTTACTCCAGTCGGCCCATGTAGGTCGCGAAGGCATGGGATAGTAGTCCGCCTCTATCCTCATATTGTGCAGCACCTCGAGTTTCGAGCCGGTTGCCGTGCTGCGGCGTGCCACTTCATCCAGTACCGCCTTGTGGATGGGTATGTTTGTCCCTCTGCCCCTGGCCGCCCGTCGTCTGATGCTTCGCGGGGGTGTCGGGCTTGGGGAAGAGCCTATCCCGCGCCATTATGAAGAGCGCGTAGTAGGCTCGGCCGACGGCGGTCCGCCACTCTGCCTCGTTCGTGGCATTAGCATTGAGATCCCGAGCTACTTGCAGAAACCCCACAGGGTCGAAGACGGTGCGGAGTCTCACCACTCGACGCACACGGAGAAAGTCTGGGCTAGGAAGTCAGCCTTTTCCGTAGACAGAGTTGCTCTCCACTTGTCGACCTGGGCCCCCAAATAGTCCCAGAAGGCGAGCGCCTGCAACGCGGAGCAGCGGACTTTCGCCATGAAGGTAATCTGCTTCCACCCTTCCTCCGGATCGGTGAACGGGTGGACGGCAACCTCCTCGACGGGAACATGTGCGGTGAAGCTCGATGTGACGAGGATCGCCTCCAGTATCTGGATGGCTCGGCGCGCCTCCCGATCGAGGTGCATCCAGGCGGAGGCGTCAAACCGCTCTCTCGGCAAAGTCAAAGGCCGGGCCGACAGTTGCTGCTCATTCTCGAACGCCGCTGCGGTCACCAGATTGGCCTCGTTGGCATCCACCACTTGCACCCGCCGGTGTTCGGGGAACACGGCTCCCGGAAAGAGCGCTGGCGCCTCCCAGGCCACGCGTGCTCTCCGCTGACCGAACTCTCCGTAAGGAGCAACGAAGTCCAGGGACGGTAGCTCCCAGGAGACCGCCGCCTGGGGTGGACTAACAGCGGGGGATTGGCCGTACACGTCCAGAAACGGCTCACGCTCAGCGACAACCGTGGGCAGCGCCGCCATTAGATCGGCCCCTCTACCAGCTTTACAGCTTCCTCCGCCAGGTCAGTCCCTCGGCGGGCCAGCGCAAGCACATCATCCCGTTTGGCGTCCCGGAAGATGACGTGCACGACGTAGACCAGCTCCGGCTGGAGGATCTCGGGTTCAATACGAATTTCGAACCAGTTGGGGCTGTTGGGGGCGGCGTCAGGTGGGACGAGGTGGAAGCCCCAGTTGGCGACGGGGCGGCCAAGGACCGAGCCAAATCGACCGAGCGACGGCAGCTCGGTGAAGCGGCGCTGGATCTCGGCAATCGGCCGCTTCCCTGGCGACGCATCGAAAAAAAAATGTGCCTGGGTCTCATAGAACATCGCGTTTTGCCGACTAGGAAAGCCCAGCTTTCCCTCGACCAGATCCTCGACCGCGAGAAACTCCGTCGTGACCACCGCGTGGTCGCGCCCGATCAGGCCCCAGTATTGACGCTCGCTATTGACCTGGACGGCCAGGTCGCCCTTCGTGGCGATTGCGCCTGACACGATGAGGCGCGCGGAAAAGCGGGATTGTATTTCTTCGCCGACGACGAATCCGAGATGCGGAAGCGCTTCGCTCAGCGACTCGATTCGGAAAGGGAAGAGAACGCCAGCGTAGCGCACAGAGAACTCGACGCGGGCTTCACGTATGTTCATGCCGAACCTTCAGGGGAACGCGTAACTCGTGCAGGCGGCGCACGATAGTAGTTGTCGCCGATTCTTGGTGTCAAATCAGCTCCCGTGTCCGAGACTCATTGGAGGACCACCATCTGCCCCCGCGTAGGCATCAACGCTCCGGACTATACCCCGTGATCGATTTGTGACTCGGTGACACAACCCGCTGAGACAGAACCCCTCCCATAGCGCTATTCTGTCAATAGAACTAAAGTTCTAGAAGGCGGTTCCGGGTGCGGGGCTCTGCCCCCACCGGCCGTGATCGACTTGACAGAGGGCGTTGTGGACAACGGCCACGCCAGCTCAACCCTCACACTCACAACCCGCGAACGCGGCCTGCGCCGGCTTCTCGCCGACGTCGGTCTCTTCAGCCGCTACGTCATCGGCACACCGCTGCGGCCCTACCAGCTGGAGCCGGCCCGCGCCATCCTCGACTCGGTCCTCCGACGTCGCGGCCACACCTTCACCGTCATGATGAGTCGCCAGGCCGGCAAGAACGAGCTGTCCGCCCAGCTGGAAGCCTACCTCCTCAACCTTTTCCAGCGGCGCGGCGGCGCCATCGTCAAGGCCGCCCCCACCTTCCGCCCCCAGATCGTCAACAGCATGCTGCGCCTCGAGCGCGCCCTGGACAACGACCTCAATCGGGGTCGCTGGAGCCGGCAGCTGGGCTACGCCATCGAGCTGGGCCGGGCGCGCGTCTTCTTTTACTCCGGCGAGCCGGAGAGCCACGTGGTGGGCGCGACCGCCAGCCTGCTCCTGGAAATCGACGAGGCCCAGGATTTCGACGAGGAGAAGTACCTCAAAGACTTCCGCCCCATGGGCGCCACCACCAACGTCACCACCGTGCTCTACGGCACCGCCTGGTCGGCGGACACCCTGCTGGAGCGAACCCGCCGCGAGAACCTGCGCCTCGAGGCCCTGGACGACCTGCGCCGCGACTTCCGCTACCCATGGCACGTGGTGGCGGAGCACAACGCCGAGTACCGCGCCTACGTCGAGGCCGAGATGGCCCGCATGGGCCCCGAGCACCCCCTCATCCGCACCCAGTACCTCCTGGAGCCGCTGGAGAGCGCCGGACGCTTCCTCTCGGAGACGCAGCTGGAACAGCTACGAGGGACGCACCTGCGTCGCTCGGGGCCGGGGATCGCCCCCTCACCCCAGGGGTCGGGAGACAGGGGACAGGAGACAGAGGGGATAGGGGACGCCCTCACCCCAACCCCTTCGACAGGCTCTCCGAGTACCCCGATTTATCGGGGCTCGGAGTCCGCAGGGCGGACAGGGCAGGCTCTCTCCCAGAGGGAGAGGGGGCAGCCCCCAGCCCCCAGCCCCCGACCCCCGACCCCCATGTATGTGGCCGGCATCGACGTGGCGGGGGAGGACGAGGAGGCGGAGGACGCTGCGCTTCGCTCTCTCAAGCCCCGCAAGGATTCCACCGCCATCACCATCTGCGAAGTCGAATGGATTGCGGATTTCGGATTGCGGAATGCGGATTCGGATGACGAGAACCGTCTTCCCGCTGGCATTCCGCAATCCGCATTCCGCACTCCGAACTTGCGGATCGTCCAGCACTACTGGTGGACGGGCCGCAAGCACCGGGAGCTGTTTCCCCAGCTCGTCGACCTCCTGAGACGCGTCTGGCATTGCCGCTCCGTCGTGGTGGACGCCACAGGCGTCGGCGCCGGTGTCGCCAGCTTCCTGGTGGGCGCGCTCCCCATGGTGGCGCGGCCGTTCATCTTCACCGCCACCTCGAAGAGCGCCCTGGGCTACGGGCTCCTGGCCGCCGTCAATAGCGGCCGCCTGGCGATGTACGCGGATGACGGCTCGCCGGAGAGCGTCGAGTTCTGGCGCGAGGCGCGACTCGCCCGCTCCACCCTCCACGAGAACCAGCGCCTCTCGTTCTACGTCGATCCGCGTGAGGGGCACGACGACCTCCTGATGTCCGCCGCGCTGGCGGTGGAGGCCGCGGCTGGCGCGGAGCCCCGCGTCGCGCGAGGACGGACGACGAGGACTGAGGACTGAGCGATGAGGACTGAGTGGATGGACGCCCCCCCTCACCCTAACCCTCTCCCCCAGCGGGGGGAGAGGGGACAGGCAGACAGCCCCTTCGACAGGCTCTCCGAGTACCCCGATTTATCGGGGCTCGGAGTCCGCAGGGCGGACAGGGCAGGCTCTCTCCCAGAGGGAGAAGGGAGACTGCTGAGATGCCGCTGACGCTCTTTCGCCGCGCCAGCGCCCCCACCCCCGGCGCCGCGCTCGGAGCTCGGAGCTCGGAGCTCGGGAGCGCCGAGGCCATCGCCGCCCGGCTCCGAGCACGGGACGGCGAGCGGCTGCGCCGCTACCGCGACCTGCTGGATTTCTACGAAGGGAAGCATTTCAACGCGGCGCGCCGGGGGCGGACCACTCTGGTGGTCAACTACGCGCGCACCGTGGTGGACAAGGGCGTCTCGTACCTGTTTGGGAGAGGCGTACATCTTTCTGTGCCACCTCTCCCCCCAGCCCCCTCCCCTGCGAGGGGAGGGGGTAAGGGGGAGGGGCTGGGGGACACCCCCAGACCCCCGGCAGAGGGGGCTCGGCCCCCTCTGCACTCCCCCAGCCAACTCGGGAAGGGGGCGCCGCCCCCTCTGCACTCCCCCAGTCAACTCGGGGAGGGGGCAGGGCCCCCTCTGCACTTCCCCCGCCAACTCGGGGAGGGAGCGCCGCCCCCTCTGCACTCCCCCGAGGAGCTCGCGAGCCGCATAGAGCAGCTCCTGAACCGGCTGGCCGAGGAGAACGAGCTGGACCTCGTTCTGCTGCAGGCCGCTACCAATGCATCGGTCCTCGGCGACGCCGTGCTCAAGGTCTACGTGGACGTGGCAGCGCAGCGTGTGCGCCTCGTCAACATCGATCCCCTCCAGGTTTTTCCGACCTGGGCCGGCGACGACCCCACACAGCTGCGCGCGGTAGCGCTCACCGGCCGGCTGGACGCCGCGGAGGCATTGGAGCGCTACGGTATCGAAGTTCCGAGTTCCGGGTTCCGAGTCCCGCGGCTCAGCTCGGAACCCGCGACCCGGAACCCGGAACTTCGCGTTGAGACGGTCGAGATTTGGACGCCGGCCAGCTTCCGGTTTGTCGTCGGCAGCCAGACGGTGCACGAGGGGCCGAACCCCTACGGCTTCATCCCTTTCGTCCACATCCCCAATCTGCAGCCGCCCAATAGCCCGTGGGGTGTCTCCGATCTAGTGGACCTCATCCCCCTCAATCGCGAGCTAAACGAGCGCATGAGCGACCAGGCCGACGTGATCCGCTACCACGCGGACCCGCCGGTGGTGTTCCGCGGCGTCGAGGAGCACTCCGACCTGCCTGTCGGCCCCGGTACCGTCTGGGACCTGCCGCGCGACGCTGACGTTGCTCTGCTGGAGTGGCGCGGCAGCGCGCCCGCCCTCCAGGAGCACGTCGAGCGCGTACTGCGCGCCCTCTACGAGGTGACCGAGACGCCGCGCACCAGCTTTGGCGACTCCGGCCGCCTGCTCTCCGGCGTGGCGCTGGAGACCGAGCTGCAGCCCCTTATCCAGCGGACGCTCCGCAAGCGCGTGGGCTGGAGCGCCGCGCTGCGCCGGTTCAATCGGATGCTGCTGCAGCTGGCCGAGCGCCTCGACCCGGAGCTCGGCCCGGGCGCCTTCGCTCCCTACCGCACCCAGGTGGTCTGGCCGCCCATGCTCCCTCGGGACGACGACGCTGAGGCGAAGCGGAATCTGGCGCTGGTGGATGGCGGCCTGCGCTCCTATCGCGGGGCCCTGGAGGCTCTCGGGGAGCTGGACCCGGAGGCCGAGCTGCTGCGCATCCGCGAGGACAGAGCGAGTCTCACCACGAGTCCCGAGTCCCAAGTCCCAGGTCTCAAGTCCCAGGTCCCGGGTCCCAGGTCCCAACCAGCCGTCTCCCAGGAGTCGCGGGAGGGGAAAGGGGCCCCACCTTGAGATGTGAGGCTAAGCGGTCGCGCCGAATTCCGTCGCAGTTTTGCCCGGAGGCAGGCCGGCAATCTCGTAGGGGTCGGGCATGCCCGACCCGCGTGCTCCCGATATGGGGGGCGGGCGAGGCATGCCTCGCCCCTACGGGTGGCACGAACTGCCCAGCAGCGATCGCCAGCAACCTACGAAAAAACTACGTCGAAGTGAGTAGGCCTTGTGAAATGCACACATTGCGCGGGACCAATGTTTCCCGACGAGGACGGCGAGCGCTTCTGCCTGATGTGCGGGGAGCGCACCTACGACTGGCTCAGCACCTTCCTGGATCGTTTGCTGGACGCCATGGAGCGGCAGGCTCTCAAAGAACAGTTCCTGGTTCCGAGCTGCCTGGATTCACCCCCACCCCAACCCTCCCCCGTCGAGGGGGAGGGAGTACGCCTGTTCCTGTCCCCTCCCCCCTTGCGGGGGAGGGTTAGGGAGGGGGTAGCCCACTATGACAACCCGTAGCCAGCTGCGCACCACCATCCGCACCGAGCTCAACGACTCGGGTGGTACCCCTCTGTGGGCCGACGCCCTGCTCAACGAGTACATCAGCCAGGCCATCCGCTCCTACCAGCGCGAGCTCCCCAAGGAAGTGACGGCCAGCATTACCGTGGTCGCAGACCAGGCCGCCTACAACCTCCCCGCCGACTTCGATCGCGCCACCCGCGTCGAACAGCCCGACGACACTCTCCGCAACTTCGACCCCACAGAACGCACCATCACCGACTCCCTCTCCATGTCCGAATCCTCAGGCGCCACCCGCGCCGGCGCATGGGCCTACCGCATCTGGGCTAGTCAGATCATCCTCGACCCAGCCCCACGCTCAGCCGGCGCTACCCAGAACATCACCCTCGACTACCTGGCCCACTACGCTGAGCCCACCGCCGACGGCGACACCATCGCCACCCCCGCCAGCGACGACGACATCCTCATTGCCCTCGTCTGCGCCGACAGCCTCCGCTGGATCGCCATGGACGAGGCCAAGCGCGTCCGCTACGAGCAGCGCGGCCGCGTCGCTCGCGGCGGCCCGTCCTCCATGGCCGAAGCCTACGAACGACGCGCAGCCTCAGCGATCGCCCTCCGTAAGAGACGGGTAAGAACCAGCTCGATGCAGGTGATCTGAATGGCTCACCAGGTAATCCCGACCATTAACCTCGACAACAGCTTTGACCTCGCCGAGACACCCTCTCCAGGAGGTGCTTACGCCCTGACCTTACCCAGCTACTCATCTACTGGCCAATCGATCAGCAGGAAAGGAGCAGCCCAATGCCGGACCCCGTGAACGAAGAAACCATCGGCACCGACCCGCCACCCGTGGCCACCCCTATTCCAGATCCCGCGCCTCCTGCAGGAGAAACCGACACGTCAGCCCTCGAAGCCAGCATCGCGGCCCTCACCGCCGAGCGCGAAGCGCTCCAGGCTGCCCTGGCCCAGGCTCAGGCCCAGGCCGCCGAGCTCGACGCTGATCGCAACACTCAGGCCGCTCGCGTCAACGAGCTCTACGCCCAGCAGCTGGCTGCACACCGCCGAGCGCTCCTCGCAGAGAACCGCGGCCAGGTCATCGACGAGCTGGTCGCCGGCGATTCGACCGAAGCCCTCGAAGCTTCGGTCGAGGCTGCGAAGACCGCCTACTCCCGCGTCGTCGATGCCGTCAAAGCCCAGGCCGCGGCCCTCGTCCCCGCGGGCGCTAGCCCTCGCTCAGAGCCCACCGCCGACGAGCTCTCTCCCCTCCAGAAGATCACCAGCGCTATCACCAGAAACGGCAGGTGAGGGGACAGGGGACAGGGCACAGGGAACAGGGGGGGCAGCGCTCCCCACCACCCCGTGCCCCTGTCACCTGTCACCTGTCACCTGTCACCTGTCACCTGTCACCTAAGCGACTGAAAGGAGCGCAACATGGCCCTACCAGCTGTCATCCAGGCCGCGGGCGTCACCCGCGTCACCCTCGGCGCCGGCGTCTCTGCCAACGTCGGCGACCTCATCGGCCACGACGGCACCAACTGGGTCCTGGCCGACGCCGATGCCCGGGTCCCCGCACAGTTCCTCGCCATGGAGTCCGTCGCCGCCGGCAGCTCGCTCACCGTCTGCGCGTCAGGCATCCTCTTCGACTCCGATGCCCCCTACGTCGCAGGCGCGAGCCAGTATCTCCTGAGCGCCAACGGCGCCCACGGCGCCATCCCCGCCGCCAGCGCCACGCTCACCCTCCTGCAGCGCATCGGCCGAGCCATCACCACCGACACCATGGTCTTCAACCTGGCGCGCAATAAGCCCGACATCATGCGCGTCCAAGTCACCTACGACCCGGCATCCCTGGCCGCCACCACGGCTCGCAACGACACCGTGGCCGTGACGGGGCTGCAGACGACCGACCTCATTCGCGGAGGCTCCGTCGCCAACGTCGCTCTCGAGGCCGGCCTCGTCATCTCTCAGATCGACGTCTCAGCCGCGGATACCATCCGCTTCCGTCTCCACAACCCCACCGCCGGCGCTATCGACGGCGCCTCTCTCGCTCACACCATCCTCGTTGAGCGCCCATGAACGCAGTTATGAGGCGCGAGCTATGAGCCATGAGAGGTTCGTGGTCCTCACGCCTCACGCCTCACCACTCACCACTACAAGCGACTGAAAGGAGCTAAACCCATGGCCCTAACGCTCGCCGAATCCGCCAAGCTCTCTCAGGACATGCTCCAGCGGGGCGTCATCGAAACCATCATCGAGGACTCGCCAGTCTTCGGCCGCCTGCCCTTCATCACCGTCGAAGGCAACTCCTTCAAGTACAACCAGGAGACCACCCTCGGCGGCGCCTCCTTCTACGCCGTCAATGCCATCTGGACAGAAGCCACGGCCACGTTCACTCAGAAGACCGCGAACCTCGCGATCCTGGGTGGCGACGCGGACGTCGACAACTTCATCCAGCGCACCCGCTCCAACATCCAGGACCAGCGCGCCATCCAGACCCAGCTCAAAGCCAAGAGCGTCGCTCGCAAGTTCGAGGACACCTTCATCGTCGGCGACGTCTCCGTCGACACCAACAGCTTCGACGGCCTCCGTATCCTCGCCCCAGCCGCCCAGGAGATCACCATGGGCGCCAACGGCGCAGCCCTCACGCTCGCGAAGCTCGACGAGCTCATCGACCTGGTCAAGGGCGGCAAGCCCGATATCTTGCTCCTCTCGAGTAGGACGCGACGGAAGCTCAAGGCCCTCCTCACGGCCAGCGCCCACTACGTCGAGAGCGGCGCCGATCAGTTCGGCCGCCAGGTCATGTTCTACGACGGCATCCCCGTCGAGGTCTCCGACTTCCAGCCCGACACCGAGACCGAAGGCACCGAGACCGCCGCGTCCAGCATCTACGCCATCCACTTCTCCGAGTCCGACGGCCTCACCGGCCTCCAGAACGGCGACATCGAGGCTGTCGACGTCGGCCAGCTCGAAACCAAAGACGCTACCCGCGTCCGCATCCGCTGGTACTGCAGCCTCGCTCTCCTGCGAGACTCAGCCCTCGGAAGGCTCAGAGGCATCAACGCGTCCTAAGCTGCGGTGAGGGGACAGGGGACAGGGGGGCAGCGCTCCCCACCACCCCGTGGTCCTGTCACCTGTCCCCTGTCACCTGCCACCTAAGCGAGAGGAGGTCCTGTCGATGGCCATCCCCAGCACCATCAATGATCGCGAGTTCCAGAAGTTCAAAGAGGCCACCTCCCTCGCCGACCAGGTCGGCGTGATCGTCCTCGCGGCCAATGGCGGGTCGCTCGCCCCCTACTGGGACCGCTCGCCTATACCCATCATCCAGAACAGCGACATCACCGCCATCGCGCCCCACGGCCTCGCCAACCGCTCCAGCTACACCGTCCCCACCGGCAAGCGCACGATGATCGACTCCGTGACCGCCGGCCTCGAACAGGAAACCCTGGCCACCACTCCAGGGTTCGCCAGGTCCTCAGTCGTCTACCAGGAGACCGGCGACATCAGGTACCTCGTACAGGCCCTCACCTACGACGTCGCCATCGGCACCCGCGACCACTGGCACCTCAGTCAGTGCGGCCTCATGCTCGCAGGAGAAGTCCTCCGCATCCGCACCATCGACGGAAAGACCGGCGGCGCCATGGCCTACCACGCCTGCTTCAAGCTCCTCGAATTCACGCCCTAAGCACCGCCCTAAGGACCAGAACGGAGGCAAGCCGCAATGCTCGTACGCTGCAAGGTCCTCGGCACCGGAGGCCCGGACGACCCGCTCCGCGTCCCGCTGCCCACCTACGAGATGGTCACCGAGCCAACCCAGGGTGGCTGGGTCACCGTCCGCGTTCCCGACGCCGACTACAACCCCCTCCAGGAGAACCCGCGACCGGGCGATCAGGAGGACACGCCCCAGGGCCTCGTCATCGTCAAAGCCCGAGACATCGCCCTCGCCCGCGTGCTCGACCACCTCGACGACAAGTACCAGGAGCACCGAGGGCAGTTCACCATCCACCTGCCATAGCTAAGGGGAGGAAAAAAGTCCGCTCATGGTGAGCTTGTCGAACCACACGCGCCCATGGGGGCGGAGCCGGCAAATCTAGCGCAGAGGGCGCAGAGGGATGCCGGCCCGCCCCCACCCGAAAAAGCAAAAGGAGGAGCCCGTGGCCACCACTGAGCCAACCATCGCCCCAGAAGCCCTCAACCCATCCGTCGCCTATTACGGCCGCGGGCCGCTCGGCGCACGCTGCGGCTCCTGCATCAACCTCGCGGCCATCCGAATCCCGACCAAATCCGCAATCCGCAACCCACAATCCGCAATCCCCGAACAGACCATCTACTACTGCTGCCTCGACCAGGGCCCCAAGCACGTCACCTGGCCGGCCTGCAGCCGCTTCCGCGAAGCGCCACTCCCCGCATGGCCCGAGCTGCCCCACGTCCTCGTGCACCACAGCGAGATTCCTGCCGGCATCGCCGACGGCAAGACCGACGTCTACCCCAGAGGCTCAGCCGAAGCCGACGACCTGCGATCGCGGCTGCGCGAGCGTATCGACCATGCGTGAACCCAGGAGGGAGGACTCCCATGCCCGCTAGCGCCCAGTACCACGTCATTCTCGACGGCCAGGGCTACATCGTCGACGTCGACAAGTACCTCCGCTCCCTCTCCAAGCCCTTCGCACCGAAAACCCGCTCGGGCGCTACCACCTATGGCGACCTCAGCCTACAAGCCGCCTGGGCTCAACAGGACTGGCGCGGCGGCTTCGGCTACCCCGAGTACAACGCCACAATCACCAATCGCTTCGGCGACGCCACCGGCATCGACCCAAGCTTTGGCGATGTCAGGCTCGGCCGCGCCACCTCCCAGGTCCACGCCCCAGGCCCCACCGACATCTACGCCCTCGCCGTCTACCAGGGCAACATTTACGCCATCAGCGGCGCCAGCGGCGCTATCTACGTCTCCACCGACGGCGGCGCCAACTGGTCAACCGCCTTCACCGCCGGGCCCACGAGCCTCAAGAGCATCGCCCTCTACAACGGCTGGCTCATCGTCGGCTCAGGCTCCAGCGGCGTCCTCATCAAGTACGACGGCACCACCTGGACCGACCCCTGGCACACCATCTCCGGCTCTCCCACCGCCGTCCGCTCCATGTTCGCCTACACCCCGGCAGGCACCCCCTACCTCTTCTGCGGCGCCAGCCTCACCGCCTCCACGTCCAAGCTCGTGCGCATCACCGCGGCGCCCGCCGAAACCCTCATCCACCTCGTAAAGCTCCCACACATCGACGCCATCTACACCCACGCCGGCAAGCTCTGGTACGCCGGCCTCGAGGACACCAACGGCGCCCGCGGCGAGCTCTGGCAACACGACGGCACCAACTCCACCTACATCGACCAGCTCACCGACAACGGCATCACCAGCTTCGCCGAGTTCAACACCGAGCTCTGGGCCGGCTCCAGGACCAGGGGCAAGCTCTGGACCGTCACGGGCGCCGGGCTCAAACAGCAGTTCTCCATCCCGGAAGTCGCCATGTCCGGAAGCCCCCCCGACTACACCAAGGCAATCCGCGCAATCACCGTCGACGGCGGAAAGCTCTTTTTCCCCGTCGTGGACGCCAAGGGGCTCGGGTTCTACCAGTTCGACGGCACAGGCTGGGTCCGCATCGCTACCGCCGCCATCGGCACCGAGCCACGCGGCATCATCGCCTTCAACCAGGACATCTTCTTCACCAGCCAGGACGCCACCGGCGGCCGGATCTACCGCGCCACCCGCACCTACCCCCTCACCGGCGAGCTCATCACCAGCTGGTTCGACGCCGACCTCGGCTCCATCGAGAAGCTCTTCACCCGCGTCACCATCGCCCACGCCCCCCTCGCAGCTAACGAGGCGATCGCCGTCGCCTACGCCCTCAACGACTCCGCCACGTGGACCACCCTCGGCACCTCAGACACCGACAACGAAACCTGGGCCACCTTCACCTTCCCATCTGCAACCCGCGGGCGCCGCATCCGCTTCCGCTTCACCCTCACCCTCACCACTCAGACCGCTACGCCCAAGCTCCGCGACGTCGTCCTCGAGTTCAACCTCGGCCTGCCCGGCATCACCGGCACGGGCCTCAAAAGCGAATGGGACGTCACCGTGCTCATGGAGGGAGACGCACAGGTGCCGCTTATCCGCCTCGACCAATCCGCCGAACCGCTCAGCGCCCTAGCCCTCAGCAACGCCCTCTGGACCACCGCGGCCAAAAACCAGAGCGTCAGCTTCACCGACATGGACGCCGTCGTCAGAACCGTCTACGTCAACGACGTCGAGGAAAGCCCCGCCAGAATCTCCGACCGCATCACCTTCAGCCGCAGAGGCCGCGTCCGCCTGCTAGAAGCATAAGGAGGTAACGAAGTGTCGAGTGAGATCGGCACGATTCTGCTGGTGCCCCTCATCACCGGGCTCGTCGAGGCTCTCAAGCGCTCAGGCCTCCCAAGACGCTACGCCGCCCTCACCGCGCTCGCGCTGGGCGTCGCCATCTCCGTCGGCGCGTTCGTCGCCAGGGGTTTTGGCGCCCATGACCTCTACGACGCCATCCTGCAAGGCGTGGCCTTCGGCCTCGCTGCCTCGGGTTTCTATTCCGTGGCTCGCACTGCCGAACGCTCCGTGCGCAGAGGCGGCGAAGTCGCCGAAGGCAGGGAAGTGCGGAGGTGAGAGTCGCGTGTGTCGTGGTGCCGCACTTTCGGGTAGAGATCGAGCGGCTCCACGAGCCATCACTGCGCGGGCGTGCCGTGGTGGTGGGTGGTCCGCCCGAAGAGCGCAAGGAGGTACTGGACTGCTCGCCGGAGGCCATGGCGCGCGGCGTACGGCCGGGGATGTCGCTCCGCGAGGCGCTCAGCCGGTGCGCGGAAGCGGCATTCGTGGAGGCGCACCCGGAACGCTACGAGGCGGCGACCCTAGCCATGGTAAACGCGCTCCTGGAGCTGAGCCCCCTTGTCGAGCCGGCGGGCTCGGGCGTCATCTACGTCGGAGTTGATGGAAAGTGGTGACCCCTCCCCCCAACCCCCTCCCCTACGAGGGGAGGGGGAGATTAGTTGAGCCTGGGGGGACACCCCCCACTCCCCCCGCCCGAGGGGCAGAGCCCCTCGGGACTCCCCACGTGCGCCCCTTCGAGGGGAGGGGGATGGGGGGAGGGGTGGGGGACACCCCCAACCCCCCGACAAAGGGGGCCCTGCCCCCTCTGCACTCCCCCGAGATCTACCCCCTCCCCTTCAAGGGGAGGGGGCTGGAGGGAGGGGTGGGGGACACCCCCAACCCCCCGACAAGGGGGGCAAAGCCCCCTCTGCACTCCCCCGATGCCTTCCGCAGAGGGGGCTTTGCCCCCTCTGCCCTCCCGCCAGAGAGCCCCGACCCCATGGAGGTGGAGCTGGCGGCGGCCATCATGGCTGCCGCAGAGCGCGCCTCGGAGCTGGCGGTGCGGGTGGGCATGGCGGACGGCAAATTTGCCGCCTACGTGGCCGCCGTGTTAGGGGACAGGGGACAGGGGACAGGGGACAGGGGTGACGCGGGGACACGGAGACACGGAGACACGGGCTTCGACTCCGTTCAGCCTAATGTCGAAGGCCGCGTCGCCGCGTCTCCCCTTCTCCGCGTCAACTCCCCCGGCCCCCGACCCCCGACCCCCGACCCCCAGGCTGGCCCCTCTATTGTTCCGCCGGGCTCAGGCGCAGCGTTTCTGGCCGACCTCTCGATCGAGGACCTGCCGGTGTCGCCCGAGATGAAACGGCGGCTGCGCCTGTTCGGGTTGCGAACGCTTGGTGAGCTGGGGCAACTGCCCCAGAGCGCGGTTCTGGCCCAGTTCGGATCGGAGGGCGCGAGGGCGTGGCAGCTGGCGCACGGGATTGACCGTACCCCGATCATCCCCTACGTGCCGCCGAAGTCGGTCACTGAGCGGCTCGCCTTCGTGGCCCCGGTGGATACCGCCGATGCGCTCCTGGCCGCGGTGCGTACGCTGCTCGGTCGCGCCCTCCACCAGCCGACTACCCGGGGCCGCGCCGCGCGGGCTTTGCGCCTGCGCGTTCACCTGGAGAACGGGCACACCTGGGAGCGGGAGGCGACCTTCCGCGAGCCAGTTGGCGGCAGCGAGCGGATGCTGCTGGCGCTGAGACTCAAGATCGACGGCGCAGAGCTACCCGCCCCGTTTACCGAGGTGGAGCTCACGCTGCTCGGCCTCTGTGGCGAGAACGCGCTGCAGCTCAATCTGTTCACGTCGGAGCGAGGCCGGCAGCTCGGGCGCGTGGCCGAGGCCGCGCGCCAACTCAAGTCCCGATACGGACGACCCATTCTGGCGAAAGTGATCGAGGTGGAGCCATGGTCGCGGATTCCAGAGCGACGGTTCGCGCTGATCGACTACGACCCCTGAATGCGCCCCGGCGCGTGCGCGTGGAGACCGACGAGCGTGACCGGCCGGTGGCCGTCTACGTCAGGGGACAGGGGACAGGGGATAGGGGACAGGGGGACGCGGAGACGCGCAGACGCGGGGACACGGGGGACGGGGGGCAGGGAGACGCGGAGAAGCGCAGACGCGGGGACACAGGGGACGGGGGACAGGGGGACGCGGAGACGCGCAGACGCGGGGACCCGGGGGGAGCAGTTCCGTCGCCGCGTCCCCGCGTCGCCGCGTCCCCGCGTCGCGTCACCGAGTCACTGGACCGCTGGCGCATCGACGACGAGTGGTGGCGGAGGGAGATCTCCCGCATGTACTACCACGTCGCCCTAGAAGGCGGGCTCCTCTTTGTCCTTTTCCACGACCTGATCGGGGGCGGGTGGTTCGTGCAAACCACCGCGACGAAGCGGGGATTTCGGAATGCGGATCCCGGATTGCGGAGTGCACGTGAGCGGCCCGCGTAATCCGCATTCCGAAATCCGCGATCCTCAATCCCGAGGGATCCCGACGATCGCGCCCGCCGATGGCATGGGGTGGCGCCTGCGCCCCGGGCGATACGACCACGGGCAGAGATTCGAGGACCACGACCCGCGGGGACATCCGAAGGGGACAGAGGACAGGGGACAGGGGACAGGGGACGGGGGACAGGCGCCGGGGGAGAGTCGCCAATCCGCGCTCAACTCCCTCTCCCCCGACCCCCAATTGGGGCATCGCCCTCACCCCAACCCCTTCGACAGGCTCAGG
>CAYQJS010000076.1:0-2353 GCA_964417895.1 uncultured Chloroflexota bacterium
GCACGCCTGGGCGTACCGGCAGGTGTCGCTGCTGCTTCGCCGCCCGCCCGGCCGCGAGGCCTACCCGGGAGATGTGTTCTACCTCCATTCTCGCTTGCTGGAGCGCGCCGCGAAACTGAGAGACAGGGAAGACGGCTCGCTGGGCGGATCGTTGACCGCGCTTCCGATCATCGAGACACAGGCAAACGACGTCTCAGCCTACATCCCGACCAACGTCATCTCCATCACGGACGGCCAGATCTACCTGGAGTCAGACCTCTTTTACGCCGGGATCCGCCCGGCGCTGAACGTGGGCATCTCCGTCTCCCGGGTGGGGGGCGCAGCGCAGATCCGAGCTATGCGACAAGTCGCCGGCAAGTTGCGTCTGGACCTCGCCCAGTTCCGCGAGCTGGCGGCCTTCGCCCAGTTCGGCTCCGATCTGGACCGGGCCACGCGGGCCCAGTTGGAGCGCGGGCTTCGAATTCAGGAGGTCCTCAAACAGCCCCAGTATCGGCCAATGCCCGTTGAGCAGCAGATCATGATCCTCTGGGCCGCAACCAATGGCCCACTCGACGAGGTCCCTGTTGAGGGCGTGCGGGCGTGGGAGGACGCCTTTCATAGCTTCATGGCGAATACCTACCCCGAGATCGCGGAGACCATCGCGGCGGAGAAGCAGCTTACCGACGGCACAATCGAAAAGCTGCGGGCCGCCGTGGAGGAGTTCAAGCAAACGCTACCAAGATAGTCCCAAGTCCCAAGTCCCAAGTCCCAAGTCCCAAGTCGGGGCCCGGACTTTAAGACTTGGGACTTGGGACATGGGACTGAGTAATGGCGAGCCTTCGAGACATCCGTCGGCGCATCCGCAGCGTCAGAAACACGGCGCAGATCACGCGAGCCATGCAGATGGTGGCAGCGTCGCGCATGCGGCGTGCCCAGCAGCGCGTGCTCGCGTCGCGCCCCTACTCGGATGCCGCCCGGACGATGCTCGGCGAGCTGAGCCAGCAACGGACTGACCCGGCGACCGTGCACCCGCTGCTGCGGCCGCGGCCGGAGCGACGAGCAGCGTACGTCGTGTTCACCTCCGACCGGGGCCTTGCCGGCGCGCTGAACGGGAACGTCTTGCGGCGAGCCACAGAGGATATCCTAATCCAGGAGGCGGAGCCGGAGGTGATCACCGTCGGCCGGAAAGGTCAGGACTTCTTCACGCGGCGAGGTAGACGACTCGCCGCGACCTTCACGGGGCTGGCCGAGCGGGCCGACTATCAAGACGTCATCCCACTCGCGCGCGTCATCATGGACGCGTACGTCAGCGAATCGGTCGACGCCGTCCGTGTCGTGTACCCTCGATTCGTATCTACCCTGAGCCAGCAGCCAACGGTCATGCGTTTGCTGCCCGTCGCGCCGCTCGAGGAGTACGGCACCGCGCTGGAGTTCATCATTGAGCCGAGCCCCGAAGAGATTACGGCCGCGCTGCTTCCCCGGTACATCGAGGTGGAGTTGTACCAGGCGCTCCTGGAATCGGTGGCCAGCGAGCACAGCGCACGCATGGTGGCCATGAGGAACGCCACGGAGAACGCGCAGGACCTGGTCGAGGCGTTAACGTTGACCTACAACAAGGCACGACAGGCGGCGATCACCAAAGAGATCTCAGAAATCTCCGGCGCGGCGGAGGCGCTGGCGGCGACGCGATAGAGAAGCGTCACAACTGTCATGCTGAGCGGAGCGAAGCATCCGTGGCCGAGAGGTACGGATTCTTCGCCTTCGGCTCAGAATGACAACGGTGGAGGGAGTCTTGCCAGCAGGAACAAAGGGAACCCTCGTCCAGATCATCGGGCCGGTGGTCGACATCGAGTTCCCGCCAGATCAGCTTCCCGCCATCTATAACGCCGTCGAGATCCACCGCGAGGATGGCTCGAGGCTGGTGGCGGAGACGCAGCAGCATCTGGGGAACAACTGGATCCGCGCCGTCGCCATGACGACCACCGACGGCCTGCGCAGGGGCATCGACGCGTACGATACAGGCGGACCCATCACCGTACCCGTGGGGCACGAGACGCTCGGACGGATCTTCGACGTGCTCGGCCACCCCATTGACCTGAAAGAGCCCGTGGTGGCTCAGACTTACTATCCGATCCACCGGCCGGCGCCCTCACTCGAAGAGCAGGAGGTGACGCCGCAGATCTTTGAGACCGGGCTGAAAGTCATCGATCTCGTCGCACCGTTCCGCAAGGGAGGCAAGATCGGCGTATTCGGCGGCGCGGGTGTCGGAAAGACGGTCATCATCCAGGAGCTCATCCGCAACACCGCGGCTGAGCACGGGGGCTTCTCCGTGTTCGCCGGCGTGGGCGAGCGCTCCCGCGAAGGCAACGACCTG
>CAYQJS010000076.1:2363-17675 GCA_964417895.1 uncultured Chloroflexota bacterium
ACGGCATCGGGGGTGATCGACAAGACCGCGATGGTCTTCGGCCAGATGAACGAGCCCCCGGGCGCCCGCCTCCGGGTTGGGCTGACCGGAGTCACCATGGCCGAGTACTTCCGCGACGAGGGTCGCGACGTCCTCCTGTTCATCGACAACATCTTTCGTTTCGTACAGGCGGGCTCCGAAGTGTCGGCGCTCCTGGGTCGCATGCCGTCGGCGGTGGGCTATCAGCCCACTCTGGGAACGGAGATGGGCCAGCTGCAGGAACGCATCACCTCGACCAAACGCGGGTCTATCACTTCGCTTCAGGCAATCTACGTACCTGCCGACGACTACACAGACCCCGCGCCGGCGACCACGTTCGCCCACCTGGACTCGACTATCGCCCTGGAGCGCTCCATCGCCGAGCAGGGCCTGTATCCGGCTATCGACCCGCTCGGATCGACGTCGCGGATTCTTGACCCGCAGGTGGTCGGTGAGGAACATTACCGTGTGGCGCGCGAGGTCCAGCGCGTCTTGCAGCGCTACAAGGACCTGCAAGACATCATCGCTATCCTGGGCGTGGACGAGCTGAGCGAGGACGACAGGCTAACGGTTGGGCGTGCGCGACGGATCCAGCGATTCCTCTCGCAGCCGATGTTCGTCGCCGAAGCGTTCACGGGTACGCCGGGAAAGTTCGTCCCGCTGACCGAGACGATCGCAGGGTTCGCGCAGATCCTCGAGGGCAGGCACGACGCACTGCCGGAGCAAGCTTTCTACATGGTCGGCAATATCGACGAGGCCGTCGCGAAAGCGGAAGAGCTTGCCGACGTGTGAGTGAGCGGAGGTGCCGAGAACCATTAAATGCCGTTCAGTCGCCAGCTGTTTGAGAGTGCGGGCGACGCTGCTCAAGTCCTGCTCGACTTCCTCCGGACCAATAGCGAGCTCGCTTTCACTGCCGACGAGATCGCCGAAGGGCTGCTTGCCGAAGGCGCGCGTCTCGACCGCGCTATGATCGATCGGGCACTCATTGAATTGGTCGCCACCGGGAGGGTGGACGCCAGGTTGCTGTTGGGAATGACCTGCTACATTTACGCCAGACCCATCGGTTTCCGTCCATAGGAGGCAACGTTGCCCATCACGCGACAGCAGTTTGAGCTCGGAATTGACTCCGAAATCGAAACATATATGCGGAACGTGGCGACTTTTCTGGAGCATCATCCTGACGAAGCCTATACGCTGGACGAATTGTGGCAGAGCGTGTTTGGAGAGCCAGCATCTGTACCCTTCAGCTCAATATCGATCTCGCCTTTGGAACAGAAAAAGTTCGCTTACGCTCTGGATCGACTCGTGGATCTCGGGGTTACGGCTGACAGGCAGTTGGCGAATGTTCGGTATTACTCGATTGGCCGGGTGAAACTGGCCCAGGTATTAACACCGTAGCTCAGTGCGCTACAGTTCTGCAGACGGAGAAAACGTGGCTGACCAAAGGCTCACAGTCGAAATCGTGACCGCTGAGCGGCACGTGCTGAGCACCGAAGCCGACATGGTGATCGCGCCGGCGACCGAGGGTGTGGTTGGGATCCTTCCCAGGCACGCCCCGCTGCTGACGAGCCTCAGTCCGGGCGTTATGGTGCTGAAGCACGGCAGCGATGAAGAGGCGCTCGCGGTGGCCGGCGGTTTTCTTCAGGTCAGCAACAACCGTGTCCTCATTCTCGCGGATGCCGCGGAACGCGCCGAGGAAGTGGACGAGCAGCACGCGTCCGAGGCCCGAGACCGGGCGGAAGCCGCGCTCCAGGAAGCCCGACTGCACCCCGACGGCCTTCAGGCGGAGGCGGCGCGGGCGGCCCTGCGCCTCTCGCTCGCCCGGCTGAACGTCGTGCGCCGGCGGCGGAGAACCCAGCCTTGAGCGCCGCGAGCGTACGACGGACGCGCGACCAAGCTGGATCGCAAAGCCAGCTGCCTGCTGCCGGGTGCTTGCGAGTCGATGGCGGCGCTCCGCTCCGAGGCCGCGTGCGCGTCGCCGGGGCAAAGAACGCCGCTCTACCGATCATGGCGGCCGCCCTCCTTACCCCGGAGACTTGCATCATCCGGAATGTACCGTGCATCGAGGACACCGCTACGCTGACGGAGCTACTCCGCGCCCTGGGCGCGACGGTAGAGTTCCCCGAGCCGCACACCGCGGTTGTCAATGCCAGCGCCCTTACCTCTGCCCGTGCGCCGGCGCAGTTCGTCGCCAAGATGCGGGCCTCGTTCCTGGTGATGGGCCCGCTGCTGGCTCGCCTTGGCTGCGCGGAGGCTGGTCACCCGGGCGGCTGCGAGATCGGCATTCGGCCGGTGAACGTCGACGTGGACGGCTTCCGCGCGATGGGCGCCACCGTGCTCCCGGATGACGCAGCCTACCGGATTCAGTGCGAGCGTCTCATCGGCGCCCGCATATACCTCGACTACCCCAGCCACACTGGGACAGAGAACCTCCTCATGGCGGCGTGTCTCGCCCAGGGTGAGACGGTGATCAAGCACGCATCCATGGAGCCGGAGGTTGTGGACCTCGCTCAATTCTTGACATCCCTCGGCGCCCGCATCCGAGGCGCGGGCACGAGTACGGTGGTCGTCGAGGGGGTCACGCGCCTGCACGGCGCCGATCACACGGTTATGCCCGATCGCCTCACGGCCGGCACGTTTGCAGCCGCGGGCCTCATCACGCGCGGCGACGTAACGGTCGAGGGCGTGATCACGGAGCATCTGGACCCCGTCGTCTTCAAGATGGGCCAGATGGGGGCGGCGGTTGAAGTGACTGATGGGGAGATCAGGTGCGCCTGGAAGGGGCCTCTCTCGTCAGTGGATATCCAGGCAATCCACTACCCAGGGTTCCCGACCGACCTGCAGGCAGTCTTCGGCGCCGTGCTCACTCAGGCCGAAGGGACGAGCACCATCCACGAGCGCGTCTTTGAAAACCGCCTCCTGTACGCGCACGAGCTTAACGCCATGGGCGCAGACATCGAAGTGACGGCGCAGACGGCCTATGTCCACGGCCCAACGCCCCTCCACGGTGCGCACGTTAATGCGCTCGACATCCGCTCGGGCGCTGCCCTCGTTCTCGCGGCCCTCACGGCTGACGGACAGACGACGATCCACGCCGCCCAGCACGTGGACCGAGGATATGAAGAGTTCGTCGACATGCTGCGTCTCCTGGGAGGACACATTACGAGGCATGAGGACTGAGTGCTGAGGACTGAGCGCCAGGGACATGGCGAGATACGCCGTGCGAGGACCAAGAGCGCGCGGTCGATGTCTGGGCCTGTCTCTGCCCTCAGATCTGAGCGCTGAATATGTTTGGCAAGGGCATAGGCATTGATCTGGGGACCGCGAACGTCCTCGTCTACATGAAGGGCAGAGGCATCGTCCTCAACGAACCCTCCGTCGTGGCCTATTCCGCCAGCGATTCCCGGGTGCTGGCGGTCGGCACCGAGGCGCGGCAGATGCTCGGCCGCACGCCGGGGCGCGTCATCGTGACGCGCCCCATGCGCGATGGGGTGATCGCCGACTTCATGATCACCCAGGCGATGCTGCGCTACTTTATTCGAAAGGTGTGCGGGCGGTTCAACCTCTTCAAACCCACAGTCATGATCTGCATTCCCGTGGGAGTCACCGGCATCGAAAGTCGAGCGGTGCTGGACGCGACGATTCAGGCGGGGGCGCGTGAGGCGCACCTGATCGCCGAGCCGCTCGCCGCCGCCATCGGCGCCGGCATACCCATCGCAGGCCCGAGCGGCAACATGATCATCGATATCGGAGGTGGGACCAGCGAGGCGGCCATCATTTCCCTGAACGACATCGTGGTGAGCAGCTCGATCCGAGTTGGCGGCAACAAGATCGACGACATCATCACCACTTATGTGAAGCGCCGCCACAACCTGATCATCGGGGAACGGACCGCTGAGGAAATCAAGATCCAGATCGGGAGCGCCTTGCCGCTGGACAAAGAGCTGCGTATGGAAGTCCGGGGTCGCGACCAGGTGGAGGGCCTCCCGAAGACCATCACCCTCACCTCGACGGAGATTACCGAGGCGCTCGCGGAGACCCTGTCGCTCATCGTCGGCAACGCGAAGACGGTGCTGGAGCAGACGCCGCCTGAGCTGGCGGCCGATGTGGTGGACCGCGGCATGCTCCTCACCGGAGGTGGCGCCCTTGTGCGCAACCTCGATACATTGTTCGCCCGCGAGACGGGAGTGCCGGCGTATGTGGCGGAGGACCCATTGTCGTGCGTTGCCATCGGCGCGGGCCGCGCCCTCGAGAACTACGCCATCTTCAAGGACTGCCTCACGTCTGCGTAGCCTATAGCTGCCTTCCAGCCCGTTAGCGCAGGTTCTCCGCCCGGCGAATCGCTTCCCAGAGCTTGGGTGGCGTGTACGGCATGTCGATGTGCTCGATGCCGAGGGGAGCGAGGGCATCCATGACAGCGTTGGCGACCGCCGGAGGCGCGCCGTTGGTGCCTGCTTCTCCAACGCCCTTCACTCCCAGCGGATTGAACGGGTTGGGCGTCACCGTCTCACCGAGGACAAGCGGCGGCATGTCGCTCGCTCGAGGGATCGCGTAGTCGATGAGCGAGCCAGTGAGAACCTGGCCGTCCTCACCGAAGCGCATTTGCTCCCGAAACGCTTCGCCTAGTCCCTGGGCAACGCCCCCATGAACCTGGCCTTCGACGATCATCGGGTTGATGACGACGCCGCAATCGTCGACCATTACCAGCTTTTCGACGGTCGGCGTCCCGGTCTCCCGGTCGATTCGGACCATAGCCACGTGGGCCCCGAACCCCCACGCCTCGCGTTTGGGGTCGAAGAACGCTGTCTCCTGCAGGCCGGGCTCATCACCCGGGGGGACGCGCCCGCCGTGAGCTGCCGCGGCAACCTGCGGCCACGTGACCTTCCGGCTGGGCACGCCCGCCACGCCGAATCCCCCGTCCACCTGGACGATGTCTGCGGGCGATGCTTCCAGGAGGTGGCCGGCGATGCGCCGGCCCTTCGCGATAACTCGGTCTGCCGCGATCGCCAGCGCTCCGCCACCCATAACGGCGCTGCGGCTGCCAAAGGTCCCGACACCTTGCTGGACCGCCAGAGTGTCTCCGTGGCGGATGACCACGTGGTCCATGGCAACGCCAAGCTTTTCGGCCGCGATTTGGGCGAAGCTCGTCTCGTGGCCCTGGCCATGGGAGTGCGAGCCGGTGAGCACCGTGATCTTCCCGGTGCGCTCAACACGGACGGTCCCGCTTTCGAAGCCTGCACCACCGCTCGGCTCCACGAATGTCGATAGGCCGACGCCGACCAGCTCCCCGCGCGCCCGGGCTTCGTTGCGCTGTCGAATCAGATCGTCGTAGTTGGACAGCCGCAGCGCCTCATCGAGCGAGCGCTCGTAGTCACCTGAGTCGTACTCCATACCCACGCCAGTCCGGTAGGGAAACTGTTCCGGCCGAATGAAGTTCTTCCGTCGGATCTCGAGCCGGTCGATGCCCAGCTCACTTGCCGCCTGGTCGACAAGGCGTTCGATGTTCAGGACAGACTCCGGCCTCCCCGCACCGCGATACGGGCCGGTCTGGACGGTGTTGGTGAACACCGCCACGATCTCCACCCGCACATTCTGGATTTGGTAACAGCCGGGGGCCATGCCCATCATGCGCTGCGGCGGGCCAGCGGTACTGGACTGGAGGTAAGCGCCGCAATTGGCGACGACGCGGACCTTCAGGCCCAGCATCGTCCCGTCGCGCTTTAGGGCCAGTTCGGACGTCATGGCCTGATCGCGGCCCTGGATCGTCGTTACGAAGTCCTCGCGACGCGTTGCGACCCACTTCACCGGTCGCCGCAGCTTGAGGGCAAGGTGACAGGCCAGGACATCTTCGCGGTAGAGCGGTCCCTTGCTCCCGAACCCGCCGCCGACGTGGGGCGAAATCATGCGAATCCGGTGCTCTGGGAAGCCGAGCGTGGCCGCGAGGTCAGCCCGGACACGGTGCGGTCCCTGGCTGGATAGCCACACCGTGAGGTCTTCGGCCATCGGATCCGGACTCGCCACGACACCGCGGGGCTCGAGGGCGACAGCCACCTGTCTCGGGCTAGCAATGTGCAGGCGTGTGATATGTTCGGCCTGCGCGAACGCGGCGTCGACGTCACCACCTTCCTTCGTCGCCGTGTAACAGACGTTGCTATCGAGCTCCTCGCGCGCCAGGGGTGCGCCCGGCTGCAGCGCCGCCTCGGCGTTGGCAACCGACGGCAGAGGCTCGTACTCAACCTCGATGAGATCGACGGCGTCCTGCGCAAGGGCAGGGCTCCGCGCCACAACCGCCGCGAGCGGAACACCAACCGCGTGCACCGCGCCACGCGCCAGCACCGGGTGTGGGGGGACGCGCATGCCGGGCACTATCGTAGGCGCGCGGATGCTCAGGCTCTCGTCCAGGTCGTCGCCAGTGACGACCGCCTCAACCCCTGGCGCCCCTTGTGCGGCAGTCGTGTTGATTGAATGAATTCGCGCATGGGGGAGTGGACTGCGCAGCAGCGCCATGTAAAGCATCCCGGGAAGCTGGATATCATCGACATACCGTCCGGCGCCGGTGATGAATGCCCCGTCCTCGACTCGCGGATGGGATGCCCCAATGAGGCCATTCGCCGCATGGACGTTCTCAGTCATGGCCACTCCCCGTTTACACCCACGGCAGATTCCAGCGCGCGGCGAACATACACCGCGGCCACCTGGCGTTTGTAGTCCTCGCTTGCGTACAGATCCGCGTAGGTATCAGCGCCCTCAGTAGTTCTGGCCGCGGCGGCGGCAATGATTGCCCTGGTGAGCGGTTGTCCTCGCAGCGATTCCTCTACAGCCACGGCGCGGAACGGCGTCGCCTGAACCCCACCAACCGCCACCCTCGCTGAGACACATTCTCCGGAAGCACCGCGAGCCACGAGGACGCCGGCACTCACAACGACGTAGCCAGAGGCCGGGTTTCCAAGCTTGGCATATGCCGTGCTCGCCCCGTCTGGGGGGAGGGGGACGTGAATTTCAGTCAGCACTTCATTGTGAGTGAGCGCTGTCGTGAAGAAGTCGACGAAGAATTGATCGACAGAAACTGTGCGGATGCCCTCGCGCGAAGCAACCACGAACGACGCGTTCAGCGCAGTGAGGATGACTGGGAAGTCGGCGCCCGGATCAGCGTGGGCGGCACTGCCGCCGATCGTGCCCCGATTCCGGACTTGCACGTCCCCGATGACTGCCGCCGCCTCAGCCAACCCCGGCAGGGTCTGGCGCACGAGCTCCGAAACGGCAACGTCGGCGTGAAGGGTGAGGGCGCCAATCACCAGATGGTCCCCATCGCGACGGATTCCGCTGGGCAGATCGCGCACCTGGCCGAGGTCGATGAGGTAGCGCGGCTGTGCGAGCCGCAGCTTCATCGTGGGGATGAGGCTCTGCCCGCCCGCCAGCAGTTTGGCGTCGTCACCATACCGGGTGAGCAGATCGAGCGATTCCTCGATGGTGCTGGGAGCAAAGTAGTCGAAGCTAGTGGGGTACATGATCGCCTTGCCCTCGCGCTGCCGCCCAGCGGATTGCCTCTACGATGTTCACGTACCCGGTGCAGCGGCATAGGTTCCCCTCCAGCGCGTGGCGGATCTCCTTGTCGGTCGGGCTCGGGTTTGTCTGCAGCAGGTACGTGGCGGTCATGATCATCCCCGGCGTGCAGAACCCACACTGCAGGCCATGCTTCTCGTGGAACGCCTGCTGCATCGGATGCAGCGCCCGGCCCTGCGCCAGTCCCTCGATGGTGGTGATCTCGGCTCCGTTGGCCTGGACGGCAAAGACCGTGCATGCCTTGACTGCCCGCCCGTTCAAATGGACGGTGCAAGCGCCACACTGGCTGGTGTCGCACCCCACGTGCGTCCCTGTCAGTGAGAGATTTTCGCGCAGGAACTGGACGAGGAGCAGACGCGGCTCGACGGAGGCCTCATGCCTCCCGCCGTTGACCGTTACCTGGATCGGGACAGACTTCCCCAAACTGAGCGCGGTGCTCTCCATACCTCTCCCCTGGAAAACGTGCGGGCCCATACGATAACGCGATTGCGGAAGACTTGGAAAGCTCGGCTATACTCCCCATCGGGGAGGATGGTCGATGGTGGCGTCGTTCGGACCGGTGGCGCTCGCGATTGTTATCGCCACGGCGTTCGGACTCCTGCCTCTCATTATCTCCGCGATCGCTGTCCCGCCTCGGCCCGATCAGGTCAAGAATGCCCCCTACGAGTGCGGCGTCGAGACCATCGGCCCGACCACGGTCCAGTTCCACAATCGGTTCTACCTCTTCGCCCTCGTTTTCGTGATCTTCGACGTCGAGGCCGTGTTCCTCTTTCCCTGGGCAGTAACGTACTCACAACTGGGGCTCTACGCTCTCGTGGAGATGGCTGTCTTCGTCGGTCTGCTTCTCATTGGCTACGCCTATGCGTGGCGCAAGCGAGCGCTGGAATGGGTGTGAGACGAACTACGCTGGCGCGAGAGCCAGCGCACGATTCAAGCTCTCGTGGCTAGAACAGGAGTGCGAATGAAAGAACAGAAAGAGCGCCGGCCTGAGGATCCGTCCGCCGAGCAGGCGAGGAACGTGCAGCCAGTGCGCCTAATGGAGCGGGTGGGAAGCCCGATGTTGCAAGGACCAGAGGCCACCATGGCCATGCCGCTAGAGATTCGGCACAACGTCCTGGTAACGACCATCGATAGGCTCGTGAATTGGGCGCGAAAGTCATCGCTCTGGCCCGTCGCCTTCGGCCTTGCCTGATGCGCCATTGAGATGATGGCGGCCGGTACGGCTCGCTTCGACATGTCGCGCTTCGGAGCGGAGGTCTTTCGACCGTCGCCGCGCCAGGCCGACTTGATGATCGTGGCCGGCACCGTGACGACCAGGATGGCGCCCGCGGTGCGGCGGATCTACGACCAGATGGCCGACCCGAAGTACGTGATCGCGATGGGCACATGCACGATCGCAGGCGGTCCGTTCCAGGGCTCGTACAGCACGGTGCCCGGGATCGACAATTTCGTGCCCGTGGACGTCCACGTCCCCGGTTGCCCACCCCGTCCCGACGCCCTGTTGTGGGGCATCATGAAGTTGCAGGAAAAGATCGACACCCAGTCGCTGGTCGAGCAGCGCCAGCGCCGGGTGAGCTAGCACAGCCCGGCGGAAGTGAGTCATGGGTTGCGCTCAAACGCCCGGACGCGTTCAACCAAATCCCTCTCCCATCGCAATGGGAGAGGTTAGGTGAGGGCCCCTGCCGAGCCCTAGTATCATCGGCCATCGAGGTCTGCCCTCACCCCACCCCTCTCCCGCTGCGGCAGGAGAGGGAGCCTGCCCGCTCGCTCAACCATCGGTGCGCTTTGTGCCGACGTGTACTAGCGGCAATGTGCCGCTGCGCAGCAGCTGGCCCTTCTCGGCCTCGTTGCCGAGATTGGGCCGCCAATGAGGAGTGAGGAAACCGCGGGCATAAGGGGCTACCGCCGCAGCATGGTTCGGCTCGCTCGTCGGGCTCGCGTTTGCCCATATAGCCGCTCCGACTTCCGTCGGGGCGGCAGCTTTGTGGAGTGCTGATGGAGGACCAGGCGGACCGGGGCGGGGGCTCGGAGCCCAGTCCCGCCGACGCGGCCGCGTTACGGATCGCCGCGGTGCTCCGCCCGCTCGTTCCAAACGCGGCAGCCCAGGCACATCGCAACTACGTCGAAACTGCTGTACCCGTCGACCGACTCGAGGACGCGGCCAGGGCTCTTCGCGACCAGCTGGGCTACGCGTACCTCTCCATGGTCACGGCCGTGGACTACCCGGATCGGATCGAGGTCATCTACCTCGCCTTTAGCCTCAGCCACGCGCAGGGTGTCATGCTCCGCACTTCTTTGCCGCGCGAGGAACTGCCCGACTGCCCGAGCCTCACCTCGGTCTGGCCGGGCGCCGAGTTTCAGGAGCGCGAGACCTACGATCTGATGGGCATTAACTTCGTCGGCCATCCGGACCTACGCCGCATCCTGACCGACGACGACTTTCCGGGACATCCGCTCCGCAAGGACTTCACTATCGAGCCTGACTACGTGCTGATGCGCCATCTCAGGCACGGCGTCGAGGGCCAGTTCGCGCCCCGCGCGGATGGTCCGTCCGAGCGCCCGGGCGCGAGCTCGTGAGCCCGCCCGACTGCCCGTCGTGGCTTTTCTTATGCAACCCGTTTGAGCCCCTCCGGCAGTTGCTCCTCGCCATATTCGGCGCGCTGCTGCCGGAGCCCCTGCCCGCGATCATCGTGACCGTTCTCGCTATCACGATGGTAACCACCCTGATCGCCATCATCGTCATGAGTCAGGTGTGGGCCGAGCGCCGCATCATTGGCTTCATGCAAGGACGTCTCGGCCCAAATCGAGTGGGCCCCGCCGGCCTCCTTCAGGCCGTCGCCGATGCTGTCAAGCTGCTGACCAAAGAGGTGATCTTGCCCAGCCACGCCGACCGGTTACCCTTCATGCTGGCCCCGCTGGTCGTGCTGGTACCTTCGCTGCTGGCGTGGGTCGTCATACCGTGGGGGCCGGGCCTGGCCATCGCCGACCTTGACATCGGCGTGCTCTACATCCTGGCGCTGGGAGCGCTACCCACCATCGGCATCCTCATGGCGGGCTGGGCTTCCGGCAACAAGTACTCGCTCCTCGGGGGAATGCGCGCCGCCGCGCAGCTCATCAGCTATGAGATCCCGATGGTGATCACCATGATGGTGCCGGTCCTGCTGGCTGGCACGATGTCCCTGCGCGGCATCGTGGAGGAGCAATCAGACCTGTGGTTCGTCCTCGCCCTGCCGGTCGGGCCCATCGCACTGCTCCTGTTCTTGGTGGCTGGTATCGCCGAGGTGAACCGATCGCCCTTCGACCTCCCGGAAGCGGAGTCCGAGATCGTTGCCGGGTTCCACACCGAGTACAGCGGGATGGCCTTCGCCCTGTTCTTTCTCGCCGAGTACGCCAACACCTTCGCCGTCTCCGCGATGGCTACGGTGCTGTTCCTCGGCGGCTGGCTTGGTCCGATCTTCCCCCCCTTCATCTGGTTTTTCCTCAAGACGTATTGCGTCTTCTTTGTCCTGGTATGGGTGAGAGGCACGCTGCCCAGAGTCCGGTACGACCAGCTTATGCACGTAGCGTGGAAGGTGGCGCTCCCCGCTGCCCTCGCGGTGGTGGCCGTGGCCGCCGTGCAGATCTCGCTGAGCCTCATCCCGGGGGGAGCGGGCGGTTGATGGCCCTTATCGTTCGGAGTAGCGCCCTCGCCCTAACCCTCAGCCACGGGCAGAGGGGATTCTCAAGGCAATGACGACGGACCTGCTGGTCGCGGGCGGCTTCTACACGTTCGCGGCCGTGGCCCTTGTCGGAGCCGTTGGCCTCATACTCGCCCGCGACATTTTCCACAGCGCGCTTTTCCTCGTTCTCACCCTCGCCAGCGTTGCAGCCGTCTACGTGATCCTCGGCGCCGATTTCTTGGGTGCCGTACAGGTGCTGATCTACGTCGGCGCGATCATGGTGCTGATCATCTTCGGCGTCATGCTCACGCCCCAACAAGTCAACCTCCCCGACGCGCGAGGGCCCGGGCAGGCCATCGCCGGGTTGGTCCTTGCGCTGGCGCTATTCGTGACCGCGGCGGCGGTGATCCTGGCAAGCGATTGGCCACATTCGACATCGACGCCCACGGACGTGGCTACAACCGAGGTGATCGGGCGGAACCTGTTCAACGCCTACGTCCTTCCGTTTGAGATCGCTTCACTCCTGCTCCTTGTCGCCATGATCGGCGCCATAGTCATCGCGCGAGAGGAGTGAATTGCCGGTCGCAGTTCCGCCCATCTATCCCATTGCCCTCCAACATGGGCTGGTTTTTGGGGCGGCCCTGTTTGCGGTGGGCCTCGCCGGCGCCCTTACCAAACGGAATGCCATCACGGTGCTCATGTCTATCGAGGTCATGCTGAATGGTGTCATCGTGACGTTCGTGACCTTCGCCCGACATGCGGAGGGGACCGACCTGGTGGGTCAGGTCTTCGGCATCTTCATCATGACCGTCGCCGCCGCGGACGCGTCGGTGGGGCTGGCAATCATCATCGCCGTCTATCGACTGCGGCGCAGCGTCCAGGTGGACGCTGCCAGCACGCTGCGGGGGTAGGACCGCGTGCTCGAGCTGGCCTGGCTTATTCCGCTCCCACCACTCGCCGCGGTTCTCGCTATCGCGCTGGGCATACGGAGGTGGCCCGCAGCCAGCGGCTGGGGGACCGTGCTGGCGGTGCTGGCGTCGTTCGGGCTGTCAGTGCCCGTGTTCCTGGGAGCGCTGACGGGCGCAACGATCGAGCGGACGTTCTCGTGGCTGCCCGTCCTGCAGGCGCCAGCGACCGGGCCCGCGGCAGCGCTCAGCGTCGGGTTCCAGGTCGACCCGCTCACCGCCACGATGCTCATTGTCGTGACCTCCGTGAGCCTGCTGGTGCAGATCTTCTCTCTGGGCTACATGCACGGCGACCGCGGCTACTCTCGCTACTTCGCTGCCATGGCTCTGTTCACCACGTCGATGCTGGGGCTCGTGCTCGCGAACAACCTGCTGACCATCTACATCTTCTGGGAGCTCGTCGGCTTGTGCTCCTATCTCCTGATCGGGCACTGGCACGAGCGCCCCGAGGCGGCGGCGGCCGCCAAGAAAGCTTTCATCGTCACACGGCTCGGCGACGTTGGCTTCCTCGTCGGCATCCTCCTCCTGTTCAGCGCTACTGGCACGCTAGAGTTCTCCACGCTGGCCCAGATGGCGTCGAGCGGCCAGCTTCACGACCCCACGTTGACGGCTGGTGTCCTGCTCATCTTCTGTGGCGCCGTGGGGAAATCCGCGCAGTTCCCACTGCACGTGTGGCTCCCTGACGCCATGGAGGGCCCCAGTCCCGTGAGCGCGCTCATCCATGCCGCGACGATGGTGGCGGCCGGCGTCTACCTCATGGCCCGCACGTTCCCTCTCCTCGAGCACTCGACGACGGGGCTGATTGTCGTGGCGACCATCGGGGGGTTCACAGCGCTGTTCGCTGCCACCATGGGGCTTGTGTCGCCCGACATCAAGCGAGTTCTCGCGTACTCAACGGTCAGCCAGCTGGGCTACATGATGCTGGCGATCGGGGCCGGTGCCATGTCCGCGGGCATCTTCCACCTGTTCAACCATGCCTTTTTCAAGGCGCTGTTGTTTCTCGGGGCGGGCAGCGTCATCCACCTCGTCGGGACCAATGACCTGTTCCAAATGGGCGGCCTCCGACGGTGGCGCCCCGTCGCGTTCCTCACGATGACGGTGGCCGCCCTCTCCCTGGCCGGCGTGTTCCCGCTCAGCGGGTTCTGGAGCAAGGACGAAGTTCTCGCGGCAGTCGCAACATCGTCGCGGTTGGACGAGCCCGTACGATCCGTCCTCTTCCTCCTCGGGCTCATCACCGTGTTCCTGACCGCGTTCTACATGTTTCGTGTGGTCTTCCTGACCTTTGGCGGCACCTATCGCGGGCGCGCTCACGACCATCCGGAGTCGCCCACAATGACGGTCCCTCTTCTCATTCTGCTGGTGCCAACTATCGGAAGCGGTTTTTGGGGAGCACCCGTGCTCGGCAACCCGTTCGGCGCCTTCCTCGAGGGACACTCGGTAGCGGGGGGGATGCATCTTGAGATCGCCTTCGGCTCAACAGCTATCGCGGTGGCCGGCATCTTCCTCGCATGGATCATGTACGGCGGTGGAAAGGTGCAGCCGGCGGCGGCGATGTCCGCACGCCTCCGTCCTATTCATACGCTGCTGCTCAACCGCTACTAC
This sequence comes from uncultured Chloroflexota bacterium, assembly GCA_964417895.1. GTDB lineage: Bacteria > Chloroflexota > UBA6077 > UBA6077 > SHYK01 > CAYQJS01. The sequence continues at coordinate 16,171 of CAYQJS010000076.1, forward strand.
ATGGACCATCTCTATGGTTGGATCATGGGGCGGCTGGTCCTGGGAGTCGGCTGGCTCGCCGCCCGCTTCGACGATCTCGTAGTTGACGGAGCGGTGAACGGCGTTGGGACGGCGGCCGTCGCCGCGGGCGCTGCGCTCCGGCGCGCCCAGTCGGGCCAGCTTCAGACCTACGCATGGGTGTTGTTCGCGGGCGTTGTAGCGCTGGCGGCCCTGGTCGCCCTCCCGCTCGTCATCGGCGGGCGAGGGTAGGGTTAACGTGGAAGCAACCCTCAACCTCGCCATCTGGCTGCCGCTCGCCGGGGCGGTGGTCATCGCCTTGCTGCCGCGAGGAACGGAGCACGCCGCCCGCTGGATCGCGGCCGCCACCTCTCTCGCCGCCCTCGCACTCTCGCTGGCGCTGGCCGCCACGTTCACGGCCGCGCTACCAGCTTCGGCAGCAGGCCCCCAGTTCGCCACCCGCGTGCCCTGGATCGAGCAACTCGGGGTGAGCTACTTCGTGGGCCTCGACGGACTGAGCCTCCCCATGTTCGTGCTCAACGCGCTGCTGGTGTTCCTGGCTGTCCTGATCTCATGGCGCACCACGCTCCGACCGCGAGAGTACTTCGCGCTTGTGCTAGTGCTCGAGACGGCAGTGGCAGGCGTTTTCGCGGCCCTGGATTTCTTCCTGTTCTTTCTGTTCTGGGAGCTGGAGCTTGCCCCTATGTTCTTGCTCATCGGCATCTGGGGGAGCACGCGACGCGAGTACGCTGCCATGAAGTTCATCCTCTACACGGTGGCAGGCAGCGCCTTCATGCTGGTGGGCATCTTTGTGCTGTACCTGGCTTCGCCCGTTCGCTCGTTCGACATGGTCTACCTGAGCGCCCAGCAGTATGCGCCCGCCGTCCAGACGGTCGTCTGGCTGCTGCTCTTTGTCGGCTTCGCCGTAAAGATCCCCATCTTCCCCTTCCACACGTGGTTGCCGGACGCCCACACCGAGGCGCCAACGGCGATCAGCGTTCTGCTAGCAGGGGTGCTGCTCAAAATGGGCGCCTATGGGCTCCTCAGAGCGAACGTGGGAATGCTCCCTGATGCAACGCGGCAGTTCGCTTCCGCCCTCGTGGTCCTCGCGCTAATCAACGTGGTCTACGGGGCACTCGTGGCCATGATGCAGTCGGACCTCAAGCGCGTGATCGCCAACTCCAGCATTTCCCACATGGGGTATGTGGTCCTCGGCGCGGCCGCGCTGACACCGATGGGCCTCGAGGGCGCCGTCTTTCAGATGTTCACGCATGGAACTATCACAGGACTGCTCTTCATGATGGTCGGCCTCGTGTACGACCGGACGCATACTCGCGAGATTTCGGCGCTCGGGGGGCTGGCGTCCCGCATGCCCGTGATCGCAGTCGTGTTCGTGATCGCGGGCCTCGCCTCGCTCGGATTGCCTGGCCTGAGCGGGTTCGTCGCTGAGTTTCTCATCTTCGTGGGATCGTTCCCCGTTTGGCGGGGCGCCACGGTGGTCGCCGTTC
>CAYQJS010000077.1:0-5196 GCA_964417895.1 uncultured Chloroflexota bacterium
ATGAGCGGATTCCTTGTCGCCGGGTCGACCGTGCCGTTCCAGATCGCTGGCGTCGTGTTCGGTCTTGGGTTCGTCGGCGCCGGCATCCGACTGTGGTCGGATCCGACCTCGAGGAGTCTAGATGGCAGGGAGGAGTCGCCGAACTAGCGGTTGCACCGGAGCCGGCGCAGACATGTGCTCATCCTTCAACCAGCGCCGTCGCGCCGGCCCGGTGAACCGGGGTGTTAGGACGCGGTTACGACGTGCCGTAGCGGCAGGCGCGAGCGTAACTCGCGGGGGCCATCAGCCACAAAGGACGGTCGGGCGACGAACAGGGACTATGCTCGCGCGAAGGGACATCGGGAGGGCGTCTGCTACTTCCGATCGTTTAGCGGAGGTTCCGGCCCAGCGTGCCCGAATGCGGAGGATTAGAGATGGATGGCATCGAGCCCCTGAAGCGGGAGGCCGTGGAGAGGGCGACAACCACGCTGGAGCGAGCGTTTTCGACCGACCCGATGTTCACGTGGATCTTCCCGGATCCAACACGACGCTCTCGGTCGCTCCGCCGGCTCAACCGAGTTCCGCTGGAGTACGGCCTTCGCTACGGTCACGTGACCCAGTACGACGCGGGGATGGCGGTTGCAGTCTGGATTCCTCCTGGCCGCACGATCACGGTGGGTGGCATGGTCCGCTCCGGCATCCTCACAGTGCCGTTCCGCGTCGGATTCCGGCCCTTCGCCAAGTTCATGGGCGCCAATGAGATCATGGAACGGATCCATAAGAAGTACGTTCCCGAACCGCACTGGTACCTCATGATCGTCGGGGTCGATCCCGAGCTCCAGGGCCGCGGTCTCGGCACGGCGTTGGTGAAGGAGGGACTGGCGCGGGCCGACCAGGCGAACTGCCCCTGCTACCTCGAGACCAGCGAAGAGCGAAATCTGGCCTTCTACGAACGCCATGGTTTCGTCGTCGTAGAGACCGCGACCCTGGGCGACGGCGGCCCTACTGGCTGGGCGATGCGCCGCGATCCACGAGGCTCGAGCTGAGCCGCGCCCGATCGCCCGCGCTCTTTCCTTTCAGGAGGTGGCGTTCAGTGAAGGTGCAGGCGGGGTCTCGGCCCGAGGATCAAAGAGAGCCTCGACGAGCTCCGACGCGACGGGGAATGGACCCGTTTTACGCGATGCTCCACGATCTCATGCGGACATACGAGGAGGTCTACGAAGATCCGCGAACGGTGTGCGCGTCCTAACAGCGCGCTGGAGCCGTCGGCGGCGGACGAGCACGGAGCGCCGCGGCTCAGCGCGGACGTTAGGCTTCGCAGCGCCAGGTTCTTGGAGACCGGCTAGAGACCAACGGAACTGGATAGCCTCACCTGGCCACTGAATGGTGTCAGGAGTCGAAGCCGAGTAATAATAACGCGCGACAGGGAGGATGAGCATGGCGCGAGTAATCGTCAAGGCGATAGCAAATCCGTGGAATGCGGAGAGCGGCTCCCGAACGGGCGCAGCTGTGGTAGTGTCCGTCACAAATGCCCGTGGAGAACCTGTCAAGGGTCTCGGTCAGTCAGATTTCCACCTACGCAGGAGCCCCTCGGTGGATCCGGGCAACCTGCGAGAAGTTCAAATCACCACGTTCTGGGAGTATCTCCAGCAATTGCCCGCAGCGGGCCTTCCCGGCTTTTATCTAATGGTCGTTCACCCTTCAGGGACGGATGTATGGAATCCCGGACTCCATATCCTGCAGGTGGTCGTGCTCAAAGGCACCGCATTGAAAGGACAAACGTTGGTCTCTATAAATGTGCCCTGATTCCACGGGTCAGTTTCGCGCCACCAACAACGGCAGCCTAGTGAGGGCTATGCCGACGCCTAACTATAACTAACCCGGCATTGCCGCCGGACACGCTACGCGCGGCTGAATGCTAACGTTAGGCGGCGGTGGCGCGAATGGCGCAGTTGCCGATCACGGTCTGTCGCGTCGACACGCCCGATGGGTCGAAGGACTACGTCACTTGCCTTCCCCGCAAGCAAGTGTTCGCGCGGGTCTGGCCGCGGAGGCAATCGTCGGCGTCTTTGCTGCGTCCGTTGGAGCCGGGCGAGGCCACCACCCCGACCGTGTTCGCCCCGAACCGCGTGTTCGTTGACTTCCTGCACGGGGTGATCGCCCGCCGCGGCACCGAACTGCCCGGACTCACCGCGGAAGCCAAGCGGCAGGGCGACGGCCGGGTGTACGTCATCGACCAGCGGACCCGCACCCGCAAGGGGCCGTCCCGCCCGAGGATGTTGTCGGCGCGTTCGAGGTTAGGGGGGCTCACCCGGCCCGCGTGATTGCTTTCTGGGAGTTCACCGCTCCTCCGCGAGGGCCGGGCAGCTGAGCGAGGTCGTTGGCCTGCTGCGCGACACGTCACGAGGTGTCCCCAGGGGTTCTGAATGAAGGGAGCGACGCGAAGACGACAGAGGAGCAGTCATGACGGAGCAAGAGCATTTGCAGCCAGGCACAAACCTCACCGCTGCCCAGGAGGTCCTGCGCGACCTCTGGGAGGAGCACGTGCGCTACGAGTTCGTAACGCGCAACGCCGAGGATACCCTCGGCACCATGGTCGCGGACGCCTACGTCAACCACGTCCCGGTGTTGACTGGGGGTGTGGGCCGAGCGGAGCTGCATGACTTCTACTCGAAGCGCTTCATTCCGCAGATGCCGTCGGACACTGAGATGATCCCCATTTCGCGAACCATCGGCAACGATCAGGTGGTCGATGAAATGGTCTTCAAGTTCACCCACACAATGGCAATGGACTGGATGCTGCCCGGGATTGCCCCTACGGGAAAGCGGGTTGAGGTTCCGTTGGTCGCGATCGTCCACTTCCGGGAGGGTAAGCTGGCCCACGAGCATATCTACTGGGACCAGGCCTCCGTGCTAGTCCAGCTCGGTCTGCTCGATGTTGGCACACTGCCCGTCGCGGGCGTAGAAAGTGCCCGCAAGGCTCTCGATCCGCGCTTGCCAAGTAACGCGCTGATTGATCGCGGCGATCAAGGCAAGTAGGCATTCGGCCAGCCAAGAGCCGTAACATCTCGCGAGATGCTCGTCGTAAGTTTCCTGCCGGGTGGGGCCCCCCACTTGCAGGACAGGAGGGCGCAATGCGAGTCCCGGATGTCATCGCCGAGATTCTGAAGCGCGAGGGCGTCGAGTTCATCATCGGGTACCCCGTCAACCCCATCCTCGAGGCGGCTGCGAAGGCAGACATCCGCCCAATCATCGTGCGACAGGAGCGAACGGGCATCCACATGGCCGACGCGTTCAGTCGAATGACCTCGGGCGACAAGATCGGGGTGTTCGCGATGCAGCACGGGCCGGGCACCGAGAATGCCTTCGGCGCTGTCGCGCAGGCCTATGCCGAGTCGGTGCCCATCGTGGTGCTGCCGGGCGGCTACCCACGCCATCTGAGCAACATCTTTCCCAACTTCAACGCCTTCCTCAACTACCAGCACGTCACCAAGTGGTGTGAGCAGGTCACGGTGGCCAGCGCAGTCGTCGAGGCGATGCGCCGCGCGTTCACCCAGGCGCGCAACGGGCGGCCCGGGCCCGCGCTGGTGGAGTTCCCCGGCGACATTTTCCGAGAGGATGTGCCCGAGCCCCTCAATTACCAGCCGACCTATCGCGTCCGCAGTGCCCCCGACCCGCGGGGCGTCGACGAGGTGGCGCGCGCCTTAGTCGAAGCGGAACGGCCGGTCATCTATGCCGGGCAGGGCGTCCACTATGCCGGCGCGTGGGACGAGCTGCGCGAGCTGGCGGAGCTGCTCGAGGCGCCCGTGACCACCAGTCTGGAGGGCAAGAGCGCCTTTCCCGAGGACCATCCCCTCTCGCTGGGTTCCGGCGGGCGCTCCCTGCCCGGCCCGGTGCATCAGCACATCCAGGACGCTGACGTCATCTTCGGGATCGGCTGCAGCTTCTCCCGCACGAGCTACGGCATCCAGATGCCGGCGGGCAAAACCTACATCCACGCCACCGTCGACGCCACGGACCTGAACAAGGATGTGCCGGCGCGCTACGCGCTCATCGGCGACGCGAAGCTGACCCTGGCGGCGCTCACGCGGGCCGTGGGGGAGCGGCTCGGCGGCAGGCAGCGCGGCCGCAAGGAGGAGGTGGCGGCGCGCATCGCGCTGCAGCGCGACGATTGGATGGAACGCTGGCTCCCGAAGCTCACCTCCGAGGAGACGCCACTCACGCCGTACCGTGTCCTCTGGGCCCTGCTGCACGCCGTGGACGGGGCCAATACGGTCATCATGCACGGCGCCGGCAGCCCGCGCGACCAGATCTCGCCCTTCTGGCAGTCGACCGTTCCCCTCAGCTACATCGGCTGGGGGAAGACGACCCAGCTGGGCTACGGGCTCGGCCTGGCCATGGGGGCGAAGCTCGCCCACCCCGAGAAGCTGTGCATCAACGTCTGGGGCGACGCCGCCATCGGCATGACGGGCATGGACTTCGAGACCGCCGTTCGCGAGCGCATCCCCATCCTGTCCGTCCTGTTCAACAACTTCTCCATGGCCATCGAGATCCCGGTGATGCCCGAGGCCACCGAGAAGTACCGTGCCACCGACATCTCGGGCAACTACGCCGACTTCGCCCGCGCACTGGGCGGCTACGGCGAGCGCGTGACCGAGCCGGCAGCGATCGTACCGGCCATCAAGCGGGGCATCGCCCAGACTATGGACGGCAAACCGGCGCTGATCGAGTTCATCACGGGCAAGGAGCTGGAGTACTCGCGGTTTGACGCCGGCTAGAAGGCGCAGTCCCGGCCCGGCCGAGTGGACCACGGGAACGTTGTGATCAACACCAGCAAACGAGCAGAGCCTGATCCGTGAACGAGGCAGAGTTGCTTGCAACGATCGAGGAGGCGGCGCGGCTCGGCCTGACGCGACTGGACCTGTCTTTCAAAGGGATCACCGGTATCCCGACTGCCATGAGTCAGCTCACGAGCCTGACCTCACTCCGGTAACCGGCTAACAGCGCTGCCCGAATCCATCGGCGACCTCACGCGTCTGACGTTGCTCAACCTTCGGCGGCTCCAGCTAGTGGAGCTGCCGGACTCTATCGGCCAACTTACCCGCTTGACCTCGCTCGACCTCAGAGACAATGAGCTGGCGGCGCTGCCCGAGTCTATCGGCCAGCTCACCGGCCTGATCTCGCTCGACCTCAGGAACAATCAGCTGATGGCCCTGC
>CAYQJS010000077.1:5296-17499 GCA_964417895.1 uncultured Chloroflexota bacterium
CCGAGTCCATCGGCCAGCTCGCCAGCTTGACGTCGCTCGACCTCATGAGCAATCAGCTGACGGCGCTGCCCGAGTCCATCGGCCAGCTCACCACATTGACGTCGTTCAATCTCATGAGCAATCAGCTAACGGCGCTGCCCGAGTCTATCGGCCAGCTCACCAGCCTGACGTTGCTCAACCTTACGGACAATCAGCTGACGGTGCTGTCCGAGTCCATCGGCGAGCTCACCAGCCTGACGTCGCTCTACCTCATGCGCAATAAGCTGACAACCCTGCCCGAGTCCATCGGCGAGCTCACCAGCCTGACGGCGCTCTACCTCATGCGCAATAAGCTGACAACCCTGCCTGAGTCCATCGGTGAGGTCACCAGCCTAGGGTTGCTCGACCTCAGGGATAATCAGCTGACGGCGCTGCCCGGGTCCATCGGCCAGCTCACCGGCCTGACGTCGCTCTACCTCACGGGCAACTACCTGACGGCGCTGCCCGAGTCCATCGGCCAGCTCACCAGCCTGACCTCCCTCGACCTTTCGGACAATTCGTTGACAGCGCTGCCCGAGTCCGTCGGCCAGCTCACCGGCCTGATGTCGCTCCACCTCATACGCAATCAGCCGAAGGCCCTGCCCGAGTCCATCGGCCAGCTCGCCAGCTTGACGTCGCTCGACCTCATGAGCAATCAACTGACAGCGCTGCCCGAGTCCATCGGCCAGCTCACCAATCTGACGTCGCTCGACGTCAGGAACAATCAGCTAAGGGCGCTGCCTGAGTCCATCGGCCAACTCACCGGCCTGCGGTCGCTCGACCTCAGGAACAATCAGCTAACGGCGCTGCCCGAGTCCATCGGCCAGCTCAACGGCCTCACGTCGCTCTACCTCAGGAACAACCAGCTGACAGCGCTGCCCGAGTCCATCGGCCAGCTCACCGGCCTCACGTCGCTCGACCTCAGGAACAACCAGCTGACAGCGCTGCCCGAGTCCATCGGCCAGCTCACCGGCCTCACGTCGCTCGACCTCAGGGACAATCAGCTGACGGCGCTCCCCGAGTCCATCGGAAAGCTCACTGGCCTGACGTCGCTCGACCTTACGGACCATCGGCTGAGGACGCTGCCCGAGTCCATCGGCGAGCTCACCCGCCTAGCGTTGCTCGACCTCAGGGACAATCAGCTGACGGCGCTGCCCGAGTCCATTGGCCAGCTCACCAGCCTGACGTCTCTCGACCTTTCGGACAATTTGCTGACGGCGCTGCCCGAGTCCATCGGCCAGCCCACTCGCCTGGCGTCGCTGGACCTCAGCGACAATCAGCTGACGGAGCTGGCCGAGTCCATCGGCCAGCTCACCAGCCTGACGTCTCTCGACCTTTCGGACAATTTGCTGACGGCGCTGCCCGAGTCCATTGGCCAGCTCACCAGCCTGATGTCTCTCGACCTTTCGGGCAATCAGCTCACGGTTTTGCCAGAGAGCATGGCCAAGCTCACGGCGCTACACCGCCTCTTTCTTCATGGCAACGCCGCGCTGGGCCTGCCACCGGAGGTGCTCGGCCCCACCAATGACGATGGCGACAGGCGCCGCGCTAGTCCCGAGGACCCCGCCCGGATTCTCGATTACTACTTCCGCGTCCGCCGCGGGCGCAGACCTCTGAACGAGGCGAAACTGATCCTCCTGGGGCATGGCAACGTAGGCAAAACGTCTCTCGTAAACCGGCTCGTCCATGGTACGTTCGACAAAGACGAGAAGAAGACCGAGGGTATCAAGATCACGCAGTGGCCCATCCGCCTGCATGACACGGAGGACGTGCGGCTCCACATCTGGGACTTCGGCGGCCAGGAGATCATGCACGCCACCCACCAGTTCTTCCTCACCCAGCGGAGCGTGTACCTGCTGGTGCTCAACGGCCGCCAGGGCCACGAGGACGCGGACGCCGATTACTGGTTGAGCCTCGTCAAGAGCTTCGGCGAGGACTCACCCGTCATCGTCGTGCTGAACAAGATCAAGGAGCAGCCATTCGACCTGAATCGGGGCGCCCTGACGCAGAAATTCCCGGCCGTCCGCGCCTTCATCACCACCGACTGCGAAGATGGAACGGGCATCGACGATCTGCGGGCAGCGATCGAGCGCGAAACGGACCGGCTCGATCATCTCCGCGACGCCTTTCCGTCCAACTGGTTCAGCATCAAGGACCGGCTCGCGGGCATGCAGGACAACTACCTGACCCTGGACCGGTTCAGGGAGATCTGCCGGGAGCACGGCGAGGCGGACCTGGAGGCGCAGGACTCGCTCGTCATCTACCTACGCGACCTGGGGATCGCCCTGAACTACAAGGACGACCCTCGGCTTCGGGACACCCACGTGCTGAATCCTCACTGGGTCACCAGCGGAATCTACGCCATCCTCAACTCGGAGGCCGTGGCGCGGCAAGAAGGCGAGCTGCGCGTGGCTGACCTTGCCACCATCCTCGATCCCGGCCAGTATCCGCGGGAGCGGCACGGCTTCCTGTTGGAGCTGATGCGGAAGTTCGAGCTGTGCTTCGGGTTTCCCGAAGACGAGGGCCGTTACTTGATCCCAGAGCTGCTCGATAAACAGCAACCGGCCCAAGCCGAGGACTTCAAGTCAGAGGAATGCCTCAATTTCCAGTACCAGTATCCAGTCTTGCCTGAGGGGCTCCTGCCACGGTTCATCGTCCGCACGTACGTGCTGAGCCGTAGCAGGCCACGGTGGCGCACAGGCGTGATCCTGGCTTTCGAAGACACTTCCGCGCTGGTGAAGGCCGACGCGCAGGACAAACGCGTCCACATTGCCGTGGCGGGTCCAGCCTCACGCCGACGCGAGCTCTTGGCGATCATCCGGTCCGATCTCGAGCACATCCACAGTAGCTTCGCGTTCGAGCCTCGGGAGATGGTCCCTCTGGCGGGACATCCCGACGCGCTGGTTCCCTACGAAGATCTGCTGGTCCGCGAAAAGGCCGGCCAGAGGGAGTACAGTGAAGTGGTTGCTGGTGGCCTGGTCGTCGTAAACGTCGAAGATGCCCTCAACGGTGTCGATTTGCAGGGGACACGGAGGCCGGCTCGGCCAACGGAGGCGGCGAGTCCTGCGCTCCGGCTGTTCTACAGCTACTCCCACAGGGACGAGGAGTTGCGCGACGAGCTGGAGAAGCAGCTAACGCTGTTGAAGCGCCAAGGGCTGATCCAGCCATGGCACGATCGCAGGATCACAGCCGGAAAGGAATGGAAGGGGGAGATCGACGCGCACCTGGAACAGGCCGACATCGTTCTTCTGTTGGTGAGCGCAGACTTCCTCGCCTCCGACTATTGCTACGACGTGGAGTGGAAACGGGCGAAGGCGCGGCACGATGCCGCCCAGGCCCGTGTGGTCCCGATTATCGTGCGGGACGTGAGCTGGCACTCGGCGCCATTCGCCAAGCTTCAGGCGCTCCCGACGGACGGCAAGGCCGTCACCACGTGGGATAACAGGGACACGGCATGGCGGAACGTCGCCGAAGGCATCGAGGAGGTTGTCGTGGAGCTGCGGACTACCCACCGGTAATCAACTGGGGGAACCAAAACGGCTTCAACCGGATCGAGGCGGGCACGCACCGGCGCAGCCGAAGCCTGGGCGCACGCTTCGCCAGCCTGACACCCGCACGGCCGCACCTATAGCACATCCCAGTCGTACGCGTTCCGGCTGTGCGTCCCGTAGAGCCGGCCCGAGTCGGCGCTCCGGCGAAGTCATCATGGAGCGCATTGACGCCCGCGCACGCCGGCACGACCGAGACCTCGTGGTTGAGCAGCATAATGGGCAGCTCGCCGAGCATGATGTCCTGGATCTGCTTCATGATCGGCCCCCGGTCCTGCTCGCGCAGCGTCGTGTGGTACCGGTCGGCGAGCCGATCGAAGTCGCCGTTGCACTAGTGGCCGCGGGTTGTTGCCGCTGAAGCGGTTTTGCGCCGTCGGAGCGAGCGCCGAAGCGGCAAAGAAAGAAGACGGCTAGCCGGGCAATTTGGGCAAGGCGGGCCCGCCCCTTGACGGCCGGGGCGGTGCCTTGGTGACCTAGCAGGCTGCTCAAAAGGCGAATGTACCAGAGCCTGTGTTGTCAACGGACGCTGAGACTCTTTGCTACAACAAGCATGGGGACGGGCTCTCGCACCAAGGGTGGGTCAACGCGGCGTCAGGGCAAGCGGAGTTGCTGCCCGAATTCTGCGAGACCGAGTGTGTAGCACTGTGAACACTGATCAGATGGTATTGACGGTTGTTCTTGGAACCTTAAGTTCGCTCCTTGCAGGTGGGCTCCTCTGGTTCTTTAGGCAGCGCGTACGGGAAGCTCTAGCTGCTCTTGATTTATCTGCTGGTGCGGCGCTTGCATGGATGATGGCGTTTGTCATGCTGGTGGTAATCGTCGCGTTCACGTTCGCGGACCGCGATGTTCCCGTATCGGTAACCACGGTCTTTGTTTTGCTTGTGGCTTGGCTTCTTGGTACGACTGTCTGGAGGCGACAATGAGGCTGGTGATGTACGTAACGGATATCTTATAGGAGTCACCTGGGCTGGCGGACGGGGCAAGGCTAATGACCTAAAGACCAGGATTCGGGCTGCCTTATTGGGGAGATGATGTGGTAGATCGGGACCACAGGATCTAGCAAGAGGCTTACTGCTTGAAAGGGCAAGCTACCGAACGAGTGCAGCGACTGCCGGGCGGGACGGACTTCATTTCGCTGGGCGGCAGCGCAAAGTATCCGGCAGCGCGAGGAACTCGTGCGTAACCTTCGACGTTCAGGCCGAAACGAAGTGCCCCAGCCCCATCCAGGCGCGCCCCCAGGCCAGATTATTGCCAGCTACGCTCGTGCCGAAATGTGCGGAGGCGTGCTTCGGGCTATTCGCGGTCGCCCCCGGTCGCCCGGCGACGCTGGAGTAGCCAAAGACGCGCAGGTACCCGCAGCTACAGCACATCCCACTCGTGCGCGTTGCGACTGTACGTTCCGTAGAGCCGGCCCGAGTCGGCGCCTCCGGCGAAGTCCTCATGGAACGCGCTGACTCCCTTGCGCGCCAGCACGACGGAGACCTCGTAGTTGAGCAGCAGGATGGGCAGCTCGTCGAGCATGATGTCCTGGAGCTGCTTGATGATCGGCCCCCGGTCCGGCTCGCGGAGCGTCGTGTGGTACTGGTCGGCGAGTCGATCGAAGTCGGTGTTGCACCAGTGGCCGCGGTTGCTGCCGCTGAAGCGGTTCTGCGCCGTGGGAGCGAGGGAGCACTCCAGGCGGGTCAGGAGCACGTCCTCGTTGCCGCGGGCGGTGATCTCGGCGGCGGGGAACGACTGCCGATACTCGCGCTCGCGAACGCGCGCGGCGGGGATGACCAGCTCCTCCGTCTCCGCTCCGACGTGGCGCCACATATCGCTGATCACCGACAGCTTGCGCTCCTGGCCCTGAGTCGTCCACGTTGGGAGATGAACCCGGCCGCCGGCTGAATTGGCCAGCACCCCGTCACCGCCGCGTCGCCAGCCGGCTGCCTCGAATGTCGCAACGGCGCGGTTCGGGTCATACGGGTAGCGCTGCTTCCAGCCGTCTTTGACGAAGGAGTGGAGCGCGTTGTCCGGCGACAGCAGGGCGTACGCGGCCCTGTTGGGGATGCCGGCCAGCACCGCCTCCGCGTACGTCTCGCGGTCGATGGCGTAGTAGAGCGCCTGGCGCACGGAGCGGTCCAGCACCGCGGGCTGGAAACCGGCCGTGTTGCGGTCGAACTGGAAGGAGACGAACCAGGTCGGCCCGTTGGCGTACCACACCGACCCGCCGTCGCCGTGCTCCCACGTCTGCTTGAGCTGCGCGCCCTGCTCGATGGGCAGCGCGTTGTCGGTCGTGAGGTCGATGAGCCCGGACAGGATATTGGCCAGAAGCGTGTTGGGGTCGCCGTACTGCTTCACCACGATGCGGTCGATCTTGGGTCGGCCCAGGAAGTAGTGGTCCACCGCGTCGAAGGTGGCCTCGACCCCGTGGAGCATGTCGACCAGCTTGAACGGGCCCACGTGCACGTACTCGGTCGTCCAGTAGGGGCGAGCCATGAACGCTTGGACGTCCTTCTGCTCGCCGACAATCGATCTGTAGTCCGACTCCAGCAAATGGGCGGGCAGCGGCCAGAACGGAGTGAGGCCGATGGCATCCGCCATGTAATAGGGCTCGCGCCACACGAGGACGAACGTATAGTCATCGGGCGCTGAAGCGGACTCCATCAGCTCCGACGGGCCGGGGTCCACGATGGGCAGCGATCGATCGCGCGTCAGGTTGAAGGTGAAAATCAGGTCGCGAGCGGTGAGGGGAGCGCCATCGGCCCAGCGAACGTCGTGGCGCAGCTGGTACGTGGCGATCATCCGCCCGTCATCAGTGAGGCGCAGGCCGCCGTTGTCGAGGCTGGGCTGCTCGGCCAGCAGACGCGGGATGGGGCGGCCGGTGGTCTTGTCGGCGGTGAAGAGAGCCTGGGAGTGGATCTCGATGTAGCCGAGGCCGCCCCCGGCAAGCGTGGCGGCGGCGGAGATGGAGAACCCGTCGAGGATGGTGCGCAGCCCCAGGTTGAGAACCTTCTTGCGCCCACTTGGCTGCGCCGATGCCCCGCCGGCGTCCGGGCCGCGCGACGATGGAATCGGCGGGGCGCAGGCCGCAGCGATGACTCCAGCCAGCACGGCCAACACGACGACGCGGAAGAGAAACGCCTGTCGAACCATTTCTGCTACCTCCGTGGAAAACTCGTGACTGAGCCTACCTGAGCCAGCCGCCGTTGGCCATTATAAGATCGCCGAAGTTCGTGATCCTGGGACCGCGGGTAGGTCACCCTCTCCCTCGCCCTCCCCCGTCGAGGGGGAGGGAAGAATCATGCCCTCATTCCAGACGGAGGACAGCTTTTCCGGCATAGCCGCGATCAAGAAGCTGCTGTGCGACCTCACCCACGCGTGTCCACGGAGCCTCGACGGAGATATAAGGGCGGAGGTGTCCCCCGGCTACCAGATTGGCGAGGATCGCCAGGCCGACTCCCGCGGACTCGGTGCCGAGCTCGGGGAAGAGGTAGAGCCCGTAAAAGGTGTGTGGGCCGTTTCGGAAGAAGTCGCCGGTATTGAACGTGATGGTCCGGTTGCCCGACGCCGCGCCGTACTGCACGCAGATGCCACCCGGCCCCAGCGCCGAGAGAGCCGAGCTCAGGACCGTACCCCCCACCGCATCAACCGCCAGGTGATAGGGACCATAGGTCCCTATCTGCTCCCCGGTCGCGTCGACTACAACCTCGGTGGCGCCGCAGTCGCGCACCATCCCGATGTGCGTCTCGCGCCGTATCTGGGCAACGACGGTCGCACCCGCGTGCCGCGCCAGTTGAACGGCGAGGTGCCCAACCCCACCGGCGGCGCCGGTTATGAGCACACGCTGGCCCACGAGCGCTCCGCCCTTCCGCAGAGCATGAAGGGCAGTGAGCCCCGCCACCGGCAGTGTGGCAGCTTGCTCGAGGGTGACGCCGTCCGGCAGCATCGCAAGCGAAGTCACCGGCACGGCGATCAGCTCCGACCACGAATTCGCCGATGGGCGCGCCAGGCCGACTACGCGGGCACCGGCGGCGGGACCGGAACCATCGCCGGCAGCCGCTTCGACGATCCCGGCGAAGTCACCGCCGATGCGGCTGTCGGCGGGCGCTTCCTGCGCGCGGCGCACTTCGCCGGGGTTGAGAGACACGGCCCGCACTCGAACGAGCGCCTCAAACGGTCCCGGGGTGGGCGCCTGGACCTCTTGCACTGACAAGCGACCAGTCACTTCTGGATCGACAATCACCGCTCGGATCGTGGCCACGGGTTGCTCCCTGGTAGAACCGGTTAGTGGGTCAGATGCTAAGCGGGCCAGTTGTCACGGACATCATCATTGCGTCGGTTGCGTCGTTCCGTAGGGCGGGGGCTTGTCCCCCGCCGCTAATCGCGCGAGCACCGAACGTGACGGCGCGGGACAAGCCCGCGCCCTACCGGACGAACAGGCCACGCTCATGAGCCCTTCATCTCAATGCTATCGCACACTACGTCGAGCCTCGCGTCGTCGGGCATTCGTGCCGCATCATGAACCACGGTGATCATAAACTCTGGCGACACGATAACCATAACCGTTGGCTGGACCGACGAGAACGAAAACATCACAGACGGGAGATCGTATGGCTGTTTCGAGCACGACACTCCAGGCCGCAACTGTCCTCGGCGAACTGGGACGCTGCGGCGTGACGCACATCGTTTGGCTGCCAGACAGCGAAACCGGCTACATGTACGAGGCGATGCGAGCGAGCCAGTTCACGCTAGTGCCGGTTTGCCGGGAGGGCGAGTCGATGGCTATCGCTGCCGGGCTCATCATGGGCGGGAAGCGACCGGTCGTCCTCATTCAAAGCACCGGACTGTACGAATCGGGCGACTCCGTGCGGGGGCTTTGCCTGGACTTGCAGCTTCCCCTGCTGCTCATGATCGGCTACCGCGGCTATCCCGGCCGGGGGCGGCCACCGGCCGACTCCGCGGCGCGCTTCCTCGAACCGATCCTCGACGCCTGGGGCATTCCCCACTCCATGGTCGAGTCGGACGCCACGTGCCATCACATCTTCGAGGCATACCAGCAGGCGCATGCGACCAGGCATCCGGTCGCCGTACTAATGGGCAAGGAGTACAACTGATGAGCCGCGAGCGACGCGAGATCGCCGAGCCAGCAGCGGCACTCCAGGTGCTCTCCCGAGCACGTACGGACGAGATCGTGGTGCTGTCCGAGTCCACCCGGCAGGATTGGCCGCCCCTGTCGACACGCCCCGACCTGGACATCCCCATCACGGGCTCCATGGGGAAGGCTGCGTCGTTCGGCCTGGGTCTTGCGCTGGCCCGCCCCGACATCCGGGTGTGGGTGCTCGATACGGATGGAGCGCTGCTGATGAACCTGGGCTCGCTGGTGACCATCGCCAGGGCGAAGCCGGCGAACCTTCTGCATTTCGTCTACGACAACGAAGCGTACGACACGACTGGCGGCCAGCCCACGCCCGGCGCGGGCATCGTCGATTTCGAAGCCCTTGCGATCGCCGCCGGTTATCCGGCGGCTCGTGCGTACGATCAGCTGGAGGACCTCGAGCGGGACCTCGCCTCAATCCTGGCCGGCCCGTGGCCGGCGCTGGTCGTGCTCAAAGTAGCTTCCCTCGGCCGCCGGCCAATGGCTGGGGGTATGAGGCCGATGCGCGAGGCATTCGCATCGATCGGGGAATACCTCGAGCAGCACTAGCCAGCCTCTCGGTGCGTCGACTCATCCGCGCACCTCGCGTTGCTCGACGGGATGACGAGTACCGCGGCGATCGCAACCCTCACCCAACTCGCCGCTGCATAGGGTCACGCCCTCACCCCAACCCTCTCCCACTGCGGTGGGCGAGGGGGCAGCCCTCTCCCATCACAATGGGAGAGGGGAGGGTGAGGGCCGCCTCCAACGCGGGAAGCACGGAACCCAGGTAGCAGGCCGGGGTGCCCTCACCCTGCCTCTCCCGCGCGGCGGGAGAGGAGTGGGATCCGCGCCGCCGGCACCTGCACAAGCTGCCTGCACGTTCGTGCGGTAAAACTCACCCACGATGTCGGAGCAATTCGCCGCCGTGTGGCGGTCCGGCTGGGATGCTCATCCCATCTTGCTGATCGCGATCGGCGGGCTGGCCGGCGCATACGTGGCCGGCGTCGTCGTCATCGGCCGGGGGCGAGGCGAACGGCTCGCGCCGTCGAAGGCCCTTTCGTTCGCCGCCGGGATCGCCGTGCTCCTGCTGGCGCTGCAGTCGCCACTCCACCATCTGAGCGACGACTTCCTCTTCAGCGCTCACATGTTTCAGCACCAGCTCCTCACGCTCGTCGTGCCGCCGCTCCTGCTGCTCGGGACACCGGGGTGGCTGATCGAGGCCCTGGTTCCGGAGGGCTGGAGGCCCGCGTTCTTGCGCAGCAACGCGTACCCCATCGCCGCCTTCGCCGTCTTCAACCTGCCCTTCGTATTCATCCACTTCCCGACGATCTACGACGCGCTGTTCACCTCGGAGCTGCTCCACCGCGCCACGCACGCCGCGCTGCTCACAACGGCCCTGGTCACGTGGCTCCCGCTGTTCAGTCCCGCCCCGTCGGTCGTGCCGCGCCTCTCACAGCCGGCGCAGATGCTGTACTGCTTCGTGCAGACGATCCCGGGCTCTCTGGCCGGGTCGCTGCTCACCCTCGCGGACCAGGTCCTGTACCGTCACTACGGCATGCGGCCGCTCGAGCTGGGCATCGCCCCAGTCACCGACCAGCAGCTTGGCGGCCTCCTGATGTGGGTCGGGTCGGGCGGCCTTTTCCTGCTGGTGCTGACCATCATTTTCTTCGTCTGGGCAGACCGGGAGGAAGCCAGTGCGTATCAGTGATTGCGGATTGCGGATCGGGGATTGGGGAGCGCGGACCGTGGAGGGCGAGCTAGCCCTGCTCGGGCTCCCCTCGCGAGGAGGCGACGAAGCCTGCCGCGGTGATCAGCAGGACCAGGACGAGGGCCACCGCCGGAGCGGACCCATGCGGGGCCTGGTGCAGCAGCCAGCCGATGAATATGGCGACCGCCGCCGCGGCCGCGAACACCGCCACGGGAATGAGGATGGCGCGTCGGATACGCTCGCCTTCTACTGACATCGGCTACCTCGTGTGTCAAGACGGCCCTAGTTTGGAGATCGCCGCCGTTCGTGACCCTAGGTGGCAAGTACGTCACCCCCTCCCTCACCCTCCCCCGTCGAGGGGGAGGGAAGAAAACCCCCTCCCCCCTTGAGGGGGAGGGTTGGGGTGGGGGGTCTTCTGCGATTCTGTGCTAGTTTAAGAGCCCTGGCGCCGCCACCGCAAATTGGGGGTGTTGCTCCGTGGTGGCGTTCCTCCGGGCGGTAGAATGCACCGCCCAGATACCCGGAGGTGACTATGCAAGCGGTTGTCGTCACGGCCCACGGAGCGCCTGAGGTGCTCGAGCTCATGGACTGGCCCGTGCCCGAGCCGGAACCGGGACAGGTCCGCATCCGCGCGGCCGCGACGAGCGTGAACTTTGCCGACATCCAGGCCCGCCGTGGCGCCTACCACAACTCACCCACTCCTCCCTTCATCCCCGGCCTCGAGGCCGCGGGCACCATCGATAAGCTTGGCGACGGAGTGCAGGGCCTGCAGGTGGGCCAGCGGGTGGCGATCCACGCCGACACCGGCTCCTACGCCGAGTACGTGGTGGCCCGCTCGGTGGGCGTCTTCCCCATCCCGGACGGCCTGGACTGGGAGACTGCCGCCACCTTCCCATCCGTCGGCACGACTGCCTTCAACCTGCTCACGCTGGCCGGTCGGATGCAGCCGGGCGAGACGGTGCTCATTCACGCCGCGGCGGGCGGCGTGGGCAGCACGGCGGTGCAGCTGGCCCGAGTGCTGGGCGCAGGTTTCATCATCGGCACCGTGGGAAGCGCTGAGAAGGCCAAGCTGGCCATCGAGCTGGGCGCCGACGCTGCCATCAACTACCGGGAAGAGGACGTTGCCCAGCGAGTTCGCGAGCTCACGAGCGGCGCGCTGGCGGACGTCGTCCTGGATGGCGTCGGAGCCGCCACCTTCGAGAGCAGCCTGGCGAGCCTGGCCCCCTTCGGACGGCTTGTGGCGTTCGGCCAATCGAGCGGGCCTCCGACGCCCGTGGGGTTCGGCACCATCTATGGCGAGAACAAGGCCATCATCGGCTACAGCACCGGGGGGTACCGACGCTTACGGCCCGAAGTGCTGCGCCCGCCAGGGCTGGCCGTGCTGAAGCTTCTGGCAGGAGGCCGGTGGAAGCCGCTGATCAGCACTCGTTACCCACTCGCGCAGGCGGCAGACGCCCAGCGTCTCGTCGAGGAGCGCAACAGCGTGGGTAAGGTGATGCTCATCCCGTGAGGTCACCTCGGGTGCGCCTTCTCCTCTCTCCCCAGCCAGGAGCGGGTTGTGAGGGCCCGCGGACTCCCTCTCCCATTGGGAGAGGGCGGGGGTGAGGGCCGCCCGCGGCGCCTGCCGCGGGTGAGCGCAAGAGGTTACTCGGCGTCCGGTCACCCACGGGACAATCCTCCCCCTGACTTAGTGCGCTGCGCCCGCCGGAGTCACGGCCTCACCCGTCCTTGCCCGCTCTCGCTGGCTTCGGCCGGCCTCTCCCAGAGGGCTCATCCTTATACATAAGTGGTGGCCAAGCTAAGCATGAGC
>CAYQJS010000078.1:0-16919 GCA_964417895.1 uncultured Chloroflexota bacterium
CAGGGCGGACATTTTTACTCCTGGCTAAAGAGGACAGAATCACTTTTGGTCTACAGAATCGGAGTTTACGTGGCTTCGTGGGATTTGCTGACGGCGTACGCTCGCCTCAGCAACTTGTGTGTCAACCACGACCACGGTAGGATGCCGGCGTTCTACCCGCAGCGTTAGGTCATGGAGGCCAGGGAGGGAATCAAGATGGCACAGATCGTGTTGGGCGTCGGGTCGTCGCACGGGCCTCAGCTGGCCCTTCCGCCGAACGAGTGGTGGCGGCGCCGAGAGTGGGACATGCGCTATCCGGAGCTGTGGTACCAGGGGCGCGTGCTGCGCTTCGACGAGCTGGTCGAGGAGCGATCTGAGGAGCACCTCGAGCGGGAGTGCGCACAGGCGACGTTCGACGCTCGTTTCGCGTCCTGCCAGCGGGCCATCGCCACGGTTGCCGAAACGCTAAAGCGAACAGCTCCCGACGTGGCGGTGATCGTGGGCGACGATCAGAAGGAATGCTTCCACGAGGACAACATGCCCTCCATCAGCGTCTACTGGGGCGATGCGGTCGACACCGTTCCACTCAAGGCGGATGGGCACGGCAGCGGCGAGTTCTCGCTCGCGCCGCCCGAGCTCAGCCGCTACCCGCAGGTGCGCACGACCAATCCCTGTGAGCCGAGGCTAGGCCAGCACATCATCCAGTCGCTCATCGCCGACAGCTTCGACCCCGCCCACTCTCGGCAGCTACCGGCAGGCCGCGACGGAGAGCACGGCATCGGCCACGCCTTCAGCTTCGTCTATCGGCGTCTCATGAACGACGATGTCATCCCCAATGTCCCGGTCTTTCTCAATACGTATTACCCGCCCAACCAGCCGACCCTGAAGCGGTCCTACGAGCTGTGGCGCGCGCTGCGCCGCGCTATCGAGTCGTGGGACACCGACAAGCGGGTCGCGGTGATCGCCTCGGGCGGGCTCACCCATTTCGTGATCGAGGAAGATCAGGACCGGCAATTCCTCGCCGCGCTCGAAGCGAAGGACGAGAGTGCCATCACCCAGGCGCCGCTGGAGCGCTACAACTCGGGCAACTCGGAGATGCGCAACTGGGTCGTCGTCGCGGGCGCGATGGCAGACAGCACCATGCGCATGAAAACGATCGATTACGTCCCCTGCTACCGCTCCGAGGCAGGCACCGGCTGCGCCATGGCCTTCGCGGAGTGGAAGGGGTAGATCGCATGCGGCGCGTTGACATCCCCGGGCCGCAGCCGTAGCTCTGCCTACTCACCCCGGCATGGCCCACCGGTCTGATGAGCCATTGGTTGTTATAGCCACAGCCGACGAGTCAGGCCACGGCTCTTAGAACGACCGCGGCGTCATACAGTTGGGTCCGCGCACGGTGACCGTTGGCATCACCGTTTCGCACGGTGGAGTCGATGATGCTGTTCCCGACTCGCTTCGTCCGGACGATCAAAATATCTTCGACGCGGATGCTCTGACGCTCAGCGATCTGGGCCAGGAACTGGTCTACTTTGAACTCTATGCCTTGAATGATCGAGTTCCCCACGACGATGATGGCATATGCTCCAGGCTTCAGTTCCCGACGGAGCTTGCCCAAGAAGAGATAGCAGTCGTTGAAGTAACTGGCCACATAATTAGCCCAGCCTGCTCCTCCGTAGTGGCCCTTCTGCTCGTTGGTGGCACGGAGGCGCTCCAATTCAGCGTCGAGTTCCACGAAATCGAAACTCAGATCCACTCGAGGCCCCTGTCGAACTACCTGCCAGAACTTCCCAAAGTTCTCCTGCTCCAGCTCTCTGAGCTCCCGTCCACTGCTCACCAGTCCCAGCCAATAAAGCTGGGGCCGCGTATTGCGCACGTAGTGGTAGTTATTCATGTATGGGGGCGAAGTCACTACAAGTGAGACACTCCGCGGCGCCAGTTCACAGCGAAAGTAGGACGCGTGGTGGACGGTACGCTGCCGAGGACTCCAGAGAGAAGCGTAGTTGTCATGCGCCCATTCAACGTCTTGCAGCATCTCATCGAGCTTCTGGCAAGCGGCAAACCGCACCGACGCGTTCTCGATGAGTGGTTTCCCCGCACCTGGGCGCGAACCGAGGCTGGGTTCGTATGTGTAGTTCGAAAAGGACACCATGGTGGCACCAAGTGCAGTGAGAAACAACGACCTGTTCGGCTCAACTAGGAAGCGCGCCTGCTGGAGAGCGTAGAGAAACTTGGCTTCAACTGGCGCGCTGTAGAAGGGAATGCGACTCTTAAAGTCGATTGGCGCGGACGACCTGAGAGACTTTAGGTCCGCAGCTATCGCCTCAGTTCCCCCTCGGGCGTAGACCCGGTCAACGTCCGATTCAAAGCGCATCATCGCCTGGCGAAACGCTTCGATCTCGCTTCTCAGCCATTCGGGGGAGATGTCCACACACTGTACCTTGGCTCGAGCGACCATCGCAGCAAAGCCGTTGATCTCATAGCCTTTCGCGTTGCTGCCAGCTTTTAGGGCCTCAACGAGTGTTGTGCCCACACCGGCAAAGGGGTCTAGCACGAGCGCTTGATCGCGCCGCTCACGGGGCAGGTACGCATCAATGACATCCTCGACGAACTGGGCCGAGAATCCGGCAATCCAGGGTGCCCACCTGTGCACGTGCCGGGTCTTGTTCTCAGCGGCAGCCGCGTCGCGTAGCTCGACCTTCCCATCGCCACCGTTCGGAGCTCCGCCCTGCCATAGGGGGAGTTGGTCTCTCACCTGCAGGAGCACGTTGCCCTCCCGTACCAGAACTAGTTTACCGACGGCCCCGGTAACCCCACGTCACAGCCGCATTACGAACTCATGTTCCAATAGTAGGGGGCGCGCTCACTTAATGCAAGGCCCGATCCTTGGCGCGCTACGACGCCTCTCTGTAGTCGCCACTGAGAGCCGCACCTCAGTACGATAGGCGGTGGGCCTGCTGGTCCTCCGAGGACGTTCTCGGAACCCTGCCACTGGCCGTTAGCGAAGCGGCTACCCTCAACTTGCTGTCTTCCTAGGGAACAGCTGATCCCACTGGTTGGCATATCCTGGAAGTCCGGGTCGGCCCGTCCCGGGTACGTGCATCCCGAAACCTGTAATCTTGTTCCACGGTGGGTCATAATGTTGGATAAGGACGTCTTCCGCTCGAGCCACTTCCCAACGAGTCGGCATTGTCAGGTAGCGACAGCTCATTTCGTTTAAGTCAATGTTCTCACGCCCACGGATCTTGTTCGCATGCTCGCTCAGTCGCCTTCGAACCCCCTCCTGAGAATCCGCCTTACCTACGTAGACAGGAGCTTCGTCACTTCCACGGAATAGAGCATAGGCGCCGAAGATACGGCTGGCTTCGTGGGCCACTAAGGGGTGCGAAGGGCTGGCCATGAGTGCCGCGATTAATTGGTCAGCGTAGGCTCTATCAGTATCAAACACAAACGCGTGGTAATCGCACATCAGCACCCTCGCCCATCGATCCCGCCGCCGTACACTCTGCCCATGCTCCGCGATATGATGCCACGGAGAGAGCAGAGGAGGGCCCTGCATTGATCAGTACCGAAGTCGGCCAGCATGTAGACATTGACGGCCTGCGCACCTTCTATATAAAGAAAGGGAGCGGCACGCCCGTCGTCCTGATCCACGGGGGATCGCCGGGCGCCTGCGCCCTCGTGAACTGGGGGGCCAATATCGACTTCCTGGCGGACTCGGGGTTCACAGTTCACGCCTACGACCAGCCGGGCTACGGGCGCACCGACAACCCCGACGACTTCTCGCTGGAGTTCCGGACCCGCCACGCGAAGGCCTTCATCGACGCCATGCACCTGGACCGCTACGTCCTCATGGGCAACTCGCAGGGCTCGTACATCGTCGCCCGGCAGGCGCTGGAGGACCCGCGAGTCGAGAAGCTTGTGCTGGTATCCAGCGGCACCCTGGCGCCGCGCGGCACGTCCGCCAGGTCCGAAGAGATGTCGCGCGAGCACTCCGAGCGGCTTGCCGCGTACACGCCCTCGCTCGAGAACATGCGAGCGCTCTCCATGCAGACGATGTACCACCCCGAGGTGGTGACCGAGGAGTTCGTCCGCCTGCGTTACGAGATGAGCACGGGGAAGAATGCCGAATCGCAGACGAAGCGGCAGGGAACACCTGCCCCTCGGCCAGTCTACGGCGACCTGAAGAACTTGAAGGTCCCGGTGCTGCTCATGTGGGGGGCGCACGACAGCGGCGTTTCGCTCGATCGCTCGCTGTCCCTCCTGGAGGCGATGCCGGGCGCCGAGCTGCACATCTTCGACAACGCCGCGCACTGGGTCCAGTGGGACCAGGCCGACCGCTTCAACACCATCGTCCGTGACTTTCTGAAGACTTCATAAATGCAGTCACGTATTGTCGGTTGTTGACGGGACGCGAGTTGGGCTCATTCCCTCCCCCCTGGCGGGGGAGGGTGAGGGAGAGGGGGACCCACGCGCGAACGAGCGAGACACCTGAGGAGTAACCAGACGAACGCTGGGGGAGGGGACAAACGGGCTGGTCTCCGCCGTTCGGCACGATACGTTGCCGTAATTATGAAATGCATACCTTAGGCCGCGGAGGCGACACACACTCACCAGGGGCGACGAACCAGAGGAACGGAGGTTAGGCCGTGAAATGCGCACCGACTTTCCCAGGCATCGTGGTGGCAGGGCTCATCGCGCTCGCTGCCTGCGCCCCGCAGGCCAGATCGGGCCAGACGGGTGACCCCGGCACGGCGCGAGAACAGCCCCGTGCCCCCAAGATCCTCACCATCGGCGTGCTGCGCGAGCACACGCCCTTCATGATGTACTCGGGGAGCGCGGGCCCCGGCGGGTCCGCCGTCGGCCGAGGCATTGCCCACGATCTCCTCGTGACGGAGACCGATGCTGGTACCTTCCAGCCCCAGCTGGCGACCGAGCAGGTCTCCCTTGAGAAGGGCACCTGGGTCATCAACTCAGATGGCACCATGGATACCATCTGGAGGTTACATCAGAACATCAAGTGGCACGATGGGACACCTTTCACCAGCGCCGACCTGGTGTTCTCCGCCACCGCCCCGAACGACAGGAATCTGCCGGTGCGCCGCGACCCCGGTGTGGAGCTGATGCAGTCCATCACGGCGCCGGACCCCTACACGTTCCGCATCCACTGGGCCGAGGTGTTCGTGGATGCGGACAAGGCTCCCGGCCTGACCCCCATGCCCAGGCACCTGCTGGAGGACCTCTATAACGGCGACCGCGAGGCTTTCGTCAACAGCCCCCTGTTCACGACGCAATGGGTGGGGCTCGGGCCGTACCGCATGGTGAAATGGGAGCTGGGCTCCCACGTCGAGTACGCGCGCTTCAATGATTACTACCGCGGCCGACCGCCCCTCGACACCGTGGTCGTGCGCTTTCTCGGGGACCCCCGCACGATGGTGGCCAATATCCTGGCGGGCGAGGTGGATGTCCTCGTTTCAACCGGTGTGGACCTAGATGCCGCACTCGATCTCAAGCGCCGCTGGGAGGGAACCGACAACCAGGTGCGCGGCGACTTCACCGGCGGGGTCGAGCAGTTCTCGATGCAGCATCGCGTTGAGTACGCGCGCCCCAGAAATGCTCTCACGAACCGTCTCGTGCGGCAGGGCCTGATGCACGCCATCGACCGCCAGGCGCTGACGGAAGTGATGACGCAAGGGCTGGCCCCGGTGGCCGAAGCGTGGTTCCGCCCCAGCCAGACCATCTGGCAGGACGTGGAGTCCTCGATCCCGCGCTTCCCCTACAACCCCGGCCGTGCGCAGCAGCTCCTGATTGAGGCGGGCTGGGTCCGCGGAGGCGACGGCGTGCTCGCCCACACCAGCGGCGAGCGGTTCGAGCAGGGCATCTGGACTCAGGCCACCACGATGGGCGGGGAGCGGATGATCAGCATCATCGCCGACTACTGGAAGGCGGTGGGAGTGCAGCCCTCTCTCGAGACAATCCCGGTCTCCCGGCAGGGGGACCGCGAGTTCGAGGCCACCCTACCGGGGCCCCACACGATTGGCGGGAATGCCGACCAACTGCCCACCAGCCGCCTGAACTCCCGCTACACAGCGGGACCGGCCAACAGGTGGAACGAGAAGAACAAGGGCGCCTACCTGAATGCCCGCTTCGATACTTTCTCGGATCGGCTGCAGGTGACCATCGATCCGCGAGAGCGGATCAGCATCCACCGGGAGCTACTGCAGGAGGGGCTCGGCGATGTGGCCGTCATGCTCTTCCACTGGCAGATCGTGCCCACCATCACGCTGAAGGGCGTCCGGACGCATCCCGTCGCCCCCAATCTGGAGACCTGGGACTTCATCTACTGGGACAAAGAGTAGTCCCCCGCTGTCATCCTGAGCGGAGCGAAGGATCTGCCGACAGATTCTTCGGCTGCGCCTCAGAATGACAACGAACACCTGAAGGAGGCCTGTAAATGGCGCGCGAGTATCGCAATATCTCAGGAGATAGCCACCTGGAGATCCCGTGCGACTTCTGGACGCCGAGGGTGCCCGAGAAGTACCGCGATCGAGCGCCGCGGCGCATCAAGCTGCCCAGCGGTGGTGACGGGTTCATCGGCGAGGGCGTGCCCTTGATCTATGGCGGAACGGGGCATTTCGCTGGGAAGACGCCAGAGGAGTTTGACCCGCTCGCTTTGGATTTTGATGAGGCCGCCGGTTCCGGTGGTCCGGAGCAGCGCATCAAAGAGTTGGACGCCGACGGCCTCGACGCCGAAGTCCTCTTTCCGAGCCCAACAGCGAATCGGGTTTACCGCAACATCCGCGACCGCGACACTTACGTGGCGGTCATCCGCGCCTACAACGACTATCTGGCCGAGGACTTCTGCTCGCACGCGCCTGACCGCTTTTTCGGCGTCGCTATCCTCCCCGACCGAGGCGTCGACGACGACATCGCGGAGATGGAGCACTGCGCGAAGCTCGGTCTCAAGGCGGTCGTTCTCTCGATTTTCCCGGGTGGCAAGAACTTCCCCACCGCCGAGGACGACCGTTTCTGGGCCGCCGCAATCGACATGGACGTGCTGGTCACCGTGCACACTCAGATGTCTCACTCCCGAAACGCGGCGACATTCGATTACGCCAGGAAGCCGGAGGGCGAGCAGAAGCCGCCCAACGACTACATCGACAAGCTCTATCGCCACGGCCAGGGACACTGCGGTGCCATGGAGGCCGTCCAGATGGCGGTATTCGGCGTGTTCGAACGCTTCCCCAAGCTTAACGTGTATTGGGCCGAGAACCAGATCGGCTGGCTTCCTTTCTACTACGAGCAGATGGACCTGGCGTGGGAGGTCAACCGCTTCTGGGCGGAGCGGATCATGGGCGTGCCCCAGCTCCCTCGCCGACCCAGCGAGTACATCAGAGAGCACGCCTACTGGGGCTTCTTCGAGGATCCCATCGGCCTGAAGCTCCGGAACGAGATCGGCCTCGATCGCATCATCTGGAGCAGTGATTTCCCGCACGAGACGACTCGCTGGCCCCACTCCCTGGAAGTAGTCGACGAGCAGATGCAGGCGGCCGGAGTGCAGCCCGGGGAGAGGCACAAGATCATGGCCGGCAACATGCTGCAGCTGCTCGGCATGGGAGAGTGAGCGCCCTCACCCTCTCCAGAGGGGCCCAGAGAGAGGGGGAATCTCAGAGCAATGACAGTCGGGGCCAACTCAGGTCGAGCGAAATGGTTCGCAGTTTTGACGCCTGGGGGCTCACCCCCACCCGCACCCTCCCCCGTCGAGGCGGAGGGGGAAGGACGCCAATCCCCCACTGGACGGGGAGGGTGAGGGAGGGGTCGTCCCTCCAAGGCATCCTGCGAAAGAATTACCTCTGAGTGCCTAGTCTTGCGGAGTGTCCTCAGCCGGTCGGCCTGATGTTCGGGTTGAGGCGGAAGACGTTGGTCGGGTCGTACCTGTTCTTCAGAGCAACTAGCCGCTCGTATTTCTCAGCGCCGTAGGCCGCTTGGATCCGATCCTGCTCCTCCGCGCCTAGGTAGTTGACGTACGCCGCCTCGCTCTCGAACGGCCGCATCGACTCCCAGGCGTCACGTACCCACCGTATGTTTCCGGCAGACTCTGCCGGATCGATCCACTCACCGGTGATGATGAGGCTGTAAGGAGCGTCGCGCTCGTTGAACGCCGTCTCGTTCTTGGCGACGTGGCTCACCGCACCGCCCAGTTGTTCGAGCAGCACCGCGGTGAGGGGCGAGGGAACTGACTCGAAGTGGGCAACCATGTTCTCGATAGCCGCATCGCTCAGGTCGTGGATGAAGCTCGATTTCCAGTAGTTGAGACGACCTGGCGGGTAGAGGGGGTCGTCCAGGCGCTGAAGCTCGGTGTAGAGCATCGGGCCGACCGTATCGGCTATCGGTGAGCCGAACTCACGAAGGGGTCGGATGACCGCCTCCCCCTCCTCCAGCGAGCCGCTATAACAGACGGCAAAGCCGCAGACTTGGTTACCGTCAGGCTCGGTGATACAGGCGAAAGGCGTCGTCAGCTCGTCCGGCGCCGTCGCCGTGAACTCGCGGTAGAACTGCATGGCATCCCTGACTACGGAAAATGGATGCAGAATCAGTCCCCCCAACACCGTCGGCCCTACCGGATGGAGCCGGTACTCGAATGAGGTGACGATGCCGAAGTTGCCGCCGCCGCCTCGGATGCCCCAGAAGAGATCCTCGTTCCGCGTTTCGCTCGCGGTGCGAAGCTCGCCGTCAGCTGTGACGATATCGACCGACATGAGGTTGTCGCACGCCAGGCCGAAGCGACGCATGAGGTAGCCGAGACCGCCGCCGAGGGTGAGTCCCGCGATACCCGTCGAGGACACGGCGCCACCGGTGGTCGCGAGGCCAAAGGCCTGGGTCTCCCGGTCGAACTCCCCCCAGGTGAGCCCTGGCTCGCCCCGCACTGTGCGGCCGGCCGGGTCAACCCGTATACCCTTCATCCGGGACAGGTCGATCATCAAACCGCCATCGCACGCGCCGTAGCCAGCTACGCTGTGGCCGCCCCCGCGGACGGAGACCAGAAGGTTGTTGGTGCGGGCGAAGTCAACTGCACGGATGACATCGGCCGCTCCTGCGCACCGAGCGATGAGCGCGGGCATGCGGGAGATCATGGCGTTCCAGACAGCCCGTGCTTCGTCGTATCCGTAATCCCCCGGCCCCAGCAGCTCGCCGCGAAATGTGGCTTTGAGCTCCTGCACCAGCCCCTCATCAAGCGCTCCGCCAGCGGTCATCATGACGCCCCCTTCGCATCTCCACCGGTGGCCGGCGGAGATCACACATGTAGCGTAGACGGTTCGAACCGACGTCGCCATCGAGGCAATCAGTCATCTTTGGACGGAAAACCACGAGGTCCGAAGACGAAGCATGGCTCGTTCTAGCCATGCGAACACGCCGGGGCAGCAAGGGCAGGTGTGGCTCAGGAGATGTCCTCGCGCACCGCGAAGGATGCAGCCGCAGCGCGCGACGAGGCCCCGATCTTGTGGAAGATGTTGCTCAGGTGCCGCATGACGGTGTACTCGCTGATGACGAGGTCGGCAGCGATCTCGCGGTTCGTCTTGCCGCGCGCGACCAGCCGGAGTACTTCGGCCTCGCGCTCGGTGAGCCCGCCGGGTAGACGTTTCCGGCGCGGCTCGCTAATAGGGGCTGCCGGCCCGCCGGCCGGCTGCGCGGCACTGGTGGCTGCTCCGGGAACGGCGGGGTGGGCTCCAGTGAGAGACGGGCTGGTCTCCGTGTCGGACCTCGACGTGGTGGGCCAGCGCCCGCCCGCCGAAGCGCCGGGCGGAGGAGCACCCCCGGCAGCGTCCTCCGGCGCTTGGGCCTGTGCAATGGCCTCGTCCGCCGTCATGGCCTGGCCGTGCGCCCAGGCCGCGGCGAAGGTCTCGGCTCCCAGGGCCGCCTCCGCCCCGGCGAGGGTGGCGTCAAGATCAGTGCGCTCGTCCGTCTCGAGGGAGCTGCGCAGGAGCTTGTGGATCGCGGTCGCTGCCCCGATCAGCTGAACCCCGCGCGCATGCGCGCCCTGCTGTACCTCCACGACGCCCGACATGGCGAGTCCGTGAGCGATGCACGACCTGTCCCCCATCTCCCGCCCGAGGACCAGGCTTTGCTCGAAGAGACCTCGTGCCCCCGCCCAGTTGCCCTCGATCCGGGTCAGACTTCCGAGAGCACCGAGCGCCATGCTGACACCGCGCTGGTCCCCGGCCGCCAGGAGGAGGCTGCGGCTTTCGTCCAGGAGGGCGCTCGCTCGCCCGTAGTCTCCACGGATCCGGGCCAGGATCCCCAGACTGCCGAGCACCCGCCCGGTACCAGTCTTGTCGCCGAGCTGCCGCAGGATAGGCAGGCTCTCCTCGAAGAATGCGTTTGCCCGCGCGTAATCGCCCTCGATCTGCGCAAGAATGCCGAGGTTGCGCAGCGTCCAGCCGATGTCCATGGTATGCCCGGTTTCGCGGAAAAGCGACACCGTCTCCTCGAACAGTGCCCGAGCCTCGCTGCAGTTCCCCTCGGACTGAGCGAGGAGACCGAGCCCGCGGAGCGCCGAGCCGATACCCCACTTGTCGCCCACCTCCTGGAAGATGGCCAGGCTTTCATCGAACCAGGACCGAGCCGCCGCGATATCGCCCTGATCGCGCGCCAAATAGCCGGCGCCGAGCAGTGCCTTAGCGCGGGCTGCCGGGCGCGCGCCGGCGGGCACCGCGGACCGCGCCAGCATCCCTCGGAGCCACGAGCGCCCCTCCGTGAGGTACCCGCGCCGCTCCCAGAACAGAAAGAGGCTGCCCGCCAGTCGCTGGCCCGACTCGGCATCGGTCGCCATAGACCAGTCGAGGGCTGCCCGCAGGTTGTCGTGCTCCAAGTCGAGGCGATCAAGCCATAGCCGCACCTCCGCGCCCCACAGCTCCGGCTCCGCCCGCTCCGCCAGGGCCAGGTACCAATCTCGGTGTCGGGAGCGAACACCCTGGGCCTGGCTCGCCTCCTCCAGCCGCTCCCGCCCGTACTGGCGGATCGTCTCCAGCAGGCGGTACCGCGTCTCGCCGCCCCGTCTCTCGACCTGGACCAGCGACTTGTCGACCAACTGGGCCAGCAGGTCGAGCACATCGTGCGGTTCGATATCGCCGTGCGCGCAGACTGCCTCTACAGCCTCCAGGGTCCAGCCTCCGCTGAACACGGACAGACCGGCGAGCACCTGCTGTTCCCGAGGGCTCAGCAGCCCATAGCTCCAGTCCAACGTCGCGCGGAGCGTCTGCTGGCGCTCGGGTGCGCCACGCGTTCCACCCGAGAGCAGGCGGAAGCAATCGTCCAGCCGGGACGCGATCTGCTGGGGGCTCAACACCGCTGCCCGTGCGGCGGCGAGCTCAATGGCCAGGGGCATCCCGTCCAGCCGCTGGCAGATACGCGCAACCGCGGGCGCGTTCTCGTCCGTCAGTCGGAATTCCGACTGCACACTCACAGCGCGTTGGACGTACAAGTCGATAGCCTCGCTCTTCATCAGGCGGTCTGACAGACCAGCCGCGGGGATGCCGGCGTCGGATGTCTCCAACGGAGTGGGGAAAGACAAGGAAGCTACACGCCACACGGTCTCCCCGGCCACGTTGAGCCGTTCCCGGCTAGTCGCCAGGATGCGCACACCGGGACAGGTGCCCAGCAGGTGCTCCACCAGCGCAGCGCTGGCGGCGGTGAGGTGCTCGCAGTTGTCCAGGATGAGGAGCAGATCGCGGAAGACCAGCGCATCGGCGAGCACGTCGACCAGCTGACGCCCAGGTTGTTCGGCGACCCCGAGCACCAAGGCAACCGCGCGCGCCACCAACGCGCTATCGTTCAGCGCCGCCAACTCGACGAGCCAGACGCCGCCCGGATGGCGCGGCAATGCGCGCGCGGCAACTTCCAGCGCGAGTCTCGTCTTGCCGCACCCACCCGCCCCGGTCAGCGTCAGCAGGCGCACGTCGGCGAGGAGACGAAGCAGCTGATCGATCTCCTGCTGCCGGCCCACGAAGGTCGTCGGCTGGAGCGGCAGATTGGTGCGCGGTCTCCCAACCGCCCTCTCCGCGGTTGGCCCTTGGCTCGTTCGGTCCACCCGCTCGCCCACGGCCGCACCTCGCTTGATGGAGACTAGACTACCTCGCTCCCCCGAAACTTGCTAGCACCGAACCCATTTCCGAGGTGAGCTGGAAAGGCTCCCGGTATCCAGGAACCACCTCTGGATCGCGAGCGTGGCTGTCCAGTACGACGTGAAGCTCGCCGCCAGTGGCCGCGCAGAGGGTATGCAGCGGGTGCTCACCGCCGCCGATTACCTACCCCGCGCACAGTTTTGGGGCGCGTAGGTCTTGGAGGTGCGCGTCCGTTGGGCAGCTGTCACCTCGCCCGCGCGGCGAGCGACCGGCGGAGCTCTGGCTACAGGCGAGAGGAAGTTACTTCAGTTCTTGGTCGGCCAACCGCGGGCACAACCTCACGGCGTTCGCGCCGAGGATTTTGCGCTTGGCGGACTCGGAAAGCGCGGGGCGGTCCATGATCTGCGGCACCCCGTCCGGCCACACCGTTCCCGGGTGGGGATAGTCGGTCCCGAACAGCCACATGTCCTCGCCCAGCTCCTGCACGCAGTGCTCGATGTAGCGCTCGCCCGAATCGACAGCATGAAACAGCTGGCCCCCGGCTAGCACCTCGGACGGCTTGCGCTGCAAGTACGGTACGAGGTCCTGCCGGCCCTCGTACTGGTCGTCGAGCTGCTCGATGAGCCACGGCATCCAGCCGGCGCCCGTCTCGAAGACGCCTGCGCGAAGCTTCGGGAACAGGTCGAACACGCCGCCGCCGATCATGGCGCCAATTGCAGTCATCCCGGCCCACGGCTGGTACATGGCGCGAATCAGGAAACCCGAGTTGTCCAGCTCAGTGGCCCCGGCTGTGTACGGGGGGCGCAGCACGCCGCCATGGACGAGGATGGGCAGATCGAGCTCCTCGGAGCGACGGTAGAGAGGATGGAGATTAGGATTGTCGAGCAGCGTGCCATCCGGGCACGCGGGAGATACGAGCATGCCGATGAAGTTGTCGTCTCGCTCGGCCCAGTACGTTAGCTCGTCGACGGTCGCCCGGACGTCTCGCATGTTGGCGATGCCGGACCATCTCAGGCGGCCCTCCGCCTCGCAGCAGTAGTTGCTCATGTAGCGATGGTGTGCTCGATGGAGAGCGGTCTCGAGGCCCACGTCGCGCAGCGTACAGTAGCTGGAGGCGTGGCTCGGGAAGATCACGCTGACATCGACGTGGGCCTCGTCCATGTCGCGCAGGCGGATGGAGGGCTCCCAGTGGACTTCCCTGGGGATCTCAGCGGACCTGCTCCGGCTGGGCGGCCGAGCGTCTCGGTCGCGCCGAAAGGTGTCGTAGACCCCGAGCGGGCGCGACTCGTCAGAGGCCTCGATGATAGCCTCGGGGTGCATGAAGAGCGCGGTCGGTCGGCCCGTCTCCCTCCGCTTCGCGACGGCGAGCGAGAGCCGCTCGAACGACTCGCGGTATTCGGGGTCGATGTATGGACCGTAGCTGCGATCCACATCGACGTATTCGCGGGTGTGCGAGTCCGTGTCGATGACCCTGTAGCCGTTCGCGCTCATGACACCCACCTCCACTGGCCTAGTACAAGATCGCAGAAGTTCGTGACCCCTCTCCCTAACCCTCCCATTGTATCTCGCCTCGATCTTCTCTTTTGGCCTTCCACGCGAGCCAGTTCGCCAGTATATTCGCTATACGTTCTTTCAGAAGTCGCGGAGCTTTTTTGGGGTGGGGGTCCCCGACCCCAAGAACCTTACGGCCAATTCGAAGGAGGACCGCCGCCATGCCGATCATCGACGCCGACTGCCACGTCATCGAACCAGAGCAGGCCTGGGAGTACTTCGACGAGGCCGACGCCAGGTACCAGCCGTTGACACTGGTCTCGTCCAGGAACGGAAGGAAGTACCTCGCCATCGATGGCCGCATCCGCGGCGGAACGACCGACGAGGACTCACGAGGAAGGAACGTCCCCGGCAAGCGGGAAGCGCGCGAGGATATGGCCGGGTTCGCCCGGACGACCGAGGCCATGCGCACGATGCAGGACATCGGAGGGCGCCTGCGTCACATGGACGAGTTGGGCGTTGACATCCAGGTGCTGTACCCGACGACGATGGCCCTGGGCCAGATCACCCCGAAGCCCGAGGTTGACGTCGCCATAAGCCGCAGCTACAACCGCTGGATGGCTGAGGTCTGGCGCCAGGCCGGCGGACGCCTTCGCTGGATCGCCGTGCCCGGTGTTCTGGATATGGGCTGCGCCCTGGACCAGGTCCGATGGTGCGTGGACCATGGCGCGTGCGGCATCATGCTGCGCGGCTTCGAGGGCGACCGCCTCGTCAGCGACCCGTACTTCTTCCCGCTCTACGAGGTGGCCCAGGCGCTGAACGTGCCAATCTGCGTCCACGCGGGTAACGCCAACCCTCGCTACGCCGCCCTCGTTGCCGGCAGCGCCTGGAACAGCGCCAAGGTGCCTGTGTTGAGCGCGTTCCACCACGTGCTGTACAACGGCCTTCCAGACAAGTTCCCCCGCCTGCGCTGGGGGTTCATCGAGGTTGCCGCCGGGTGGCTGCCCTACATGATCACCGACCTGCGCCGTCGCCTGGTGCGCGATGGGCGGCCTCCGCTGAAGGACCGCCCCCTGGCGGACAACAGGATCTATGTCGCTTGCCAGACGAACGACGACCTCCCCTATATCATCAGCTGCGTCGGGGAGGACAACCTGGTCATCGGATCGGACTACGGCCACTCCGACACGTCGAGCGAGCTCGAGGCGCTCAAGACCCTGGAGCAGACGACGGCGCTCCCCCAGCGGGTCGTGCGCAAGATCCTCGAGGACAACCCCAAGGCCCTGTACGGGATTGCGGATCGATGATTGCTGATTGCTGATTGCTGATTGCTGATTGGGGATTGGGGATTGGGGATTGGAATGGTGACAGTTACGAGGAACGATTCTTCGCCTGACGGCTGCTCCGAAAACGCCGCTCGTCCTGAGCCTGTCGAAGGACGGGCCCGGGTTCGCGCAACGTTGGGCTCATGGTTCGACAGGCTCACCATGAGCGGATTTCATCTGTCCGTGGCCACGAGGAACCGATTCCGTTCGACCCTGCACAGGGCAGGTTCCGGCGCTTGGCTCTTTGGAATCACAACCTTTGGGCTTGCCCTGGCTGTCTGTCTCGCCGCATGCGCTCCGGGATCGGACTCTGGCGGGGCCGGGGCCCGCTCCGCACAACAAACCTCACAAAAGAAGACCCTCACCATGGCAACGCAGGTCGAGCCCGTCGCCTTTATCCGCAACCTGCACACGGGCATCCAGGGTGACACGGGCCGAGAGCAGCAGTACATCATGCACGATTCCCTCGTGGTCGAGCTGGAGTACGAGACCAGCTATCCCCAGCTCGCCGCCGAGCTTCCTTCTGTTGATAAGGGCACGTGGCGCCTGAATGCTGACGGGACGATGGACACCATCTGGAAGCTCAAGCCCAACGTGAAATGGCACGACGGACACCCCTTCACGTCGGCCGATCTCATGTTCACGTTCCAGCTGAACAAAGACCGCGATCTTGTCCAGCCAACCAGTGCAAACAGCCGCATGGAATCGGCGAGCGCTCCCGACGACCTCTCGTTCATCGTCCACTGGAACGCTCCCTACGTCATCGCGGACCGCGACACCCTCGCCGAGATCGCTCCGAGGCATTTGCTGGAAGAGGCCTACCTGGCGGACAAGACCCGCCTCACCGGTCTTCGCTACTTCACGCACGAGTTCGTCGGTCTGGGACCCTATCGCATGGTGCGCTGGGAGCCGGGCTCGCACATCGAGGCGGCCCGCTTCGACGACTACTATCAGGGGCGCCCGCCGTTCGACACCGTCATCATGCGGTTCGTGTCCGATCCCAACACTGCCATCGCCAACATCCTGGCCGGCGTTGTCGATATCGTGCCGAGCTCGTCCACGGAGGGCGTCGACCTGGACAGCGCTCTCGACGTGCAGCGGCGCTGGGCTGGGACGGGCAACCAGGTGGGCACCAACCAGACGGGAAGAGTCATGGTCGCGGAGCCGCAATTCCGGCCAGAGTACTCACGGCCGAGAAACGGGATGAGCAGCCTGGCGGTGCGCCAGGCTCTCTACCACGCCATCGATCGCCAGGGGCTCGCCGAAGCCATGACTCACAGCCTGGCGCCTGTCGCCGACAGCTATTTCCTGCCCGTCGATCCACTGCGGCCGCAGTTGGAACCGTTTATCCCGCAGTATCCGTATGCTCCGGCACGGGCGCGGGAGCTGCTGGCCGAAGCCGGCTGGACGCCGGGGCCCGATGGCGTTTACGCGCATAGCAGTGGGGAACGATTCGAGATCGACGTCTGGGGAAGGCAGGGAGGCGGCAACGACAAGATCATCGCGATCATCGGCGATGCCTGGAAGGCCATTGGCCTTGCCCCAAACGTCATGCTCGAGCCCACCGCCCTCCTTGGCGATCGTGAATACGAGTCGACGAGGCCCGGGTTCCTCGTCATCAATCCCTCCGGAACGGCCTACTTCGAGAGTGTGGCCAAGCTGCACACGCGCTCGATTCCCACGGCAGAGAACCGCTGGCGGGGCTCGAACTATGGCGCCCACAGCAACCCACGGGTGGACGAGCTGATCGACCGGCTGCAAGAGACGGTGGATCCGCGAGCGCGAGTGCCGCTCCACCAGGAGCTGGTGCGCGAGCACATGGCGAATGTCGTCATGTTGCCGCTCTACTGGCAGGTCACGCCGGTGCTGATGCTGAAGGGCGTCAAGGGCCCGCGCCAGAACCAGAAACGGCCAATGACCAACATCTTCGAGTGGGACAAGACGTGAATGCGGAGTGTGGAATGCGGAATGCGGATTGCGGAATAGGGGCGCGCTCCCTCTCCCT
>CAYQJS010000078.1:16929-17048 GCA_964417895.1 uncultured Chloroflexota bacterium
AGAGAGCCTGCCCTGAGCCTACGGAAGGGGTTGGGGTGAGGACGTAGCCTGAGCGCTGGGGCCACAGGCTGGTCTCGCCTCTCCTACCGCAGTGGGAGAGGCCGGCGACGCGCCGCAGG
>CAYQJS010000079.1:0-16798 GCA_964417895.1 uncultured Chloroflexota bacterium
TCCTGCCGCAGCGGGAGAGGGGTGGGGTGAGGGCAGACCTCGACGGCCGATGATATTGGCGTTGGGCAACGGGCCCTCACCTATTGCGATGGGAGAGGGATTTAGTTGAACGTGCCCTGGCGCTTGACCGCAACCCACGACTCACTTCCGCCGAACTGCACAAGGGGGCGTCACCCGGCTCGCGCCTTCGGCGCCTCGCCGGGCTGAGGGCGCAAGCGCGCTTCTCATGCCGGCACCGCCGCCCCCAGAACTCTGGCCGGATTGGCCACACTCACCTGATGGACCTCCGCGTCGCTCAGGCCGAACGCACGCATGTAGCCGCGGATCAGCCGGA
Source organism: uncultured Chloroflexota bacterium (assembly GCA_964417895.1). Lineage (GTDB taxonomy): Bacteria > Chloroflexota > UBA6077 > UBA6077 > SHYK01 > CAYQJS01. The sequence goes on from CAYQJS010000079.1 coordinate 335, forward strand.
GGCACTCCACCGAGTTCGGAAAGAGCGGTTCCCCGGCATCGCTCGACAGGGAGAAGTGCTCCGGGCCGACGGTCCGAATCGCGTCGTACATCCGCGCCGGGTCCACTCCGAGGAGTGGCGACAGCTCGTCATAGGTGAAATTCAGGGTGATGCCGATCGCCGCGAGCTGCTGCATCTCGTCGACGGTGAGGTCGATGAACGGGCTAAACGGATGGTCGATCACCGCCCGGTCGAAGCGCAGCTTGTCGACCTCCTCGGCCATGGCCCAGATCTCAGGGTGGCTGGCGTGGCCGAAGAACAGCGCCGTGCCGCGGTCCGCCGCCAGATGGATGATGTCCCGGACCTCGGATTGGAGGCGACCATTCCCGTCCACCACGCTGTAGCCGATCTTGCGTGCCTCTTCCTCCGGCATCGGCCCCTGGCTTCCGACACCTACCTTGGTCAGCGTGTTGATGCTGTTAGCGACCGGCATCCAGATGGCGTCCACGCCGTCGTCCAGCTGCGCGCGCGTGCTCTCCAGCGAGATCGGGACGCCGCCACGAGCAACGCCCCATCCGACCCACGACTGCATGGGCGCCACGTCCTCTGCCTCGCACCAGCGGTTGAGCGCGTCCCGCAAGCGGCGCAATGACTCTGCCGGTCGCTGGCCACCGACGATCGTCTTGTAGAGGAGGCCGCCGACTCCGTTCCTCGAGGCGTGCTTCGCCAGGTCCAGGGCGTCCTGCTGGCCTTCGTGTGCGTGACAGTGCAGGTCGATTGCGCCCTGCACGGCGGGGACCGCCGGCGGGTGCTGCACGTCCTCTCGATAGGCGCGGCGGACCGCGTACGACTTGACGTAGCGCGACTTTGTCGGATCAGACACGCTCACAGCTTCCCTTGTCGTTTCCACAGCAACCTCCCCGCGCGTGCGAGCCGCGCTACGAATTGAGAACGACGATCCCGTAAAGTCGGTCGCGCGCCTGCAATAGCAGCTCCCAGCTCTCGCCGGCGTCCGCGCTCTCGTAGACCGTGCCGTCGGTATAGGTGACGAAGACGTTATCTGGGTCCCCCGGGTTGACGACGACACCCGACACCATCTGGGGGTTGGAATATGGCAAGCCGCCGCCCAGGCGTCGCCAGGTCTCGCCCCGGTCGTCACTACGCACGATCGCCGAGTGCGCCCCACCGGTCTGCGACGATCGGTCGGGGGTGGAGCGCGGGCTATTGAAGGGGCCGGTGCGAGCGTACCGATACCCGGGCCAGGTTGGCGGACCGTACTCCGCGGCGCCGAGGAACAGGCGGTTCGGGACCTCGGGGTGGATCGCCATTGGCACCGCGTACCCCTGGTCCAGGCCGTAGTCCGGCCGTGTCCAGCTGCGGCCATCGTCGGTCATGTAAAGGCCCTGGCCGGTGGTCGCGTAGATGCGGTTGAGGCTCGCCGGGTCGCGCAGCACACGGTGGACGTCGCGATAGACGCGCCCTTCGACGCGGCTGCCGGGCGCCGGCCGCACGCGGAACTCAGGGTCGATCTCCTTCGGGTAGACCTCGTCGCTGGGCGGCCCGCTGATGTCCTCCCAGCTTGCGCCGCCGTCGCGGCTGTGGACCACGCCGCCCTCCTCGATCCCGACCAGGATCTCATCCGGCACCCGAGCGTCCAGCGTGATCCAACGGGTGTTGGGGATGTGGGGCGCCACCGGGAAGCACCACTTCTTGTAGTCAGGAAGCTGGCGGAAGGCAGACAGCTCGTGGAACGAGCGACCGCCGTTCTCGCTCGCGTACACGACGGCCGGCATCGTGCCGAGATAGATCTGGTCCGCCCGTGTCGGATGGACCGCCATGGACCAGATCTCGCGATAGTCCACGCCCCCGGCGGGAAGCCACTCCCAGGTCTCGCCGGCATCTTCACTGCTGTACACGTCGGTGACGCTGCAGGCATACAGGCGGCGCGGGTTGAACGGATCCGGGAGGACACTCCGGATGTTCTCGCCGTCGAGCCCGCTTGCTACCACCTCGGCTCGGTGCGAGCCGGGCGTGGTACGGGCCTTTATCACGCCGGTGCCCGTGAGGAGATGCAAATCGAGAACACTCGTCGCTACGGCCATGGCTGCTCTCCTTTCGATGTTAGTTGTGACCCCAGAGCTGTTGCGTCGCCAGCTGCGCCCCCTCTTTCATGGCCTGGAATTTAGCCCACACGACGGTGGGGTGGATGGCCAGATCGTAGCTGGCCACCGTGGCAAAGCCGCAGTCGGGAGCCGCGATCACGTTCTCGCGCCCGACCAGCCTGGCGAGACGGACCAACCGCTCGGCGATGAGCTCGGGGTGATCGACGATGTTGGTCGAGTGGCTCACCACGCCCGGGATCAGGATCTTGCCGTCGGGCAATTTCACCTCCTCCCACACATGCCACTCGTGGTCGTGGCGCGGGTTGGCCTGCTCGTAGGAGTATGCCTGAGCGTTGATCTTCAGCATGAGGCCTACGTAATCCCTGAGCGGAATGTCCGTGACTCGCGGGCCCTCGTCGATCCCATAGCAGGTGTGATAGCGGATCCGCTCGGGTGGGATCCCCCGGAGGCTGTGGTTGAGGGCATCGATGTAGAGCTCCGATCCCTTGCGTCGTTCTTCCAGCGACAGGGAGGGGTCGAAGTGGTAGAGCCTGGTCAACGACGGATCGTCAATCTGCAGAATGAAGCCCGCATCGGTGATAGCCAGATACTCCTCGCGGAGCGCCTCGCCCAGCGCATAGAGGAACTCCTCCTGGGTCCGATAGTGCGTGTTGCGGGTCCCGCCATTCGGGTGCACGAAAAAGCCGGCGGGAATCGCCGGCATGAATACCTCTTCGCACTGCAGGCCGTCGAGTGCGACCTTCAGATTCTCGATGTCGGTCTGCACTGCCGCGTGCCCCGTGTATGTGATGGGCCCCACGCAGACGAGTGCGCCGCTCGGCCCAATGGGAGGACGCCTCTTAACATACTGCTCGTAGTACTCAGGAAAAGCGCGTCCCTCCTCGGAATCAAGGCGCGGCGGTCTGCCGGCACTCGCCTGGCGCTCGAAGCCGGTCAAGCGCTCCACGACGTAGCTGTTGAAGCCCGGCTTGCTCTGCTCACCGTCGGTGACCACGTCGACGCCGGTTTCCAACTGCTTCCTGACGCTGTCCGCGACAGCGTTCCGGACGCGCGCCGCGTAGGCCTCGCGGTCGTACGGATCGCCTTTCAGCCGGGCGTCCATCATGTCGAGCAGATCCCTGGGGCGCGCCAGGCTCCCGACGTGCGTCGTAAGAATCCGGTCCGTGCTACGCTTCAACCGTCCTCCTACTCCCCCGCCGATTGACTGAGAATATTCCATACGTCATCCTTGTGCCAGGGCACACGTCACCGAGAGGAGGCCGTTACCGATGACGATGGCCGCCACCGCGAAATTCAACGTGGGCGGGATCCTGCTGGACCGCCCGTTCAAAGTGCGCCGCCTCGGCCACTTTGGCTTCAACCTGGTCAATATCGAGGCCAGTGCGCCCTTCTACGTGGATCTCCTCGGCTTCCGGATCTCGGACCCGCGCCGTGATGGCGGATTCTTCGGGCGCTACGGGAGCGATCACCATGCCCTCGTTATCGCCGAAAGGCAGGATGCACAGGCTCAGTTTCTGGCGCTCGCCACTGGCCCGCGGCATTTCAGGCCCGAGAACACCATCAATCAGATCACCTGGCAGGTCCAGAGCCGGCGCGAGGTCGTGGACGCTACCAGATACCTGCGCGACCTGGAGATCGACGTGAGCCGCGAGGGCCGCGCCGGTGGCCGCGGCGCCGGCTCCAACTACCATCTCTACTTCTACGATCCCGACGACCAGGTGATCGAGCTGTTCTATGGGATCGAGCAGATCGGCTGGGATGGTCACAGCAAGCCGCTCGAAATGCGCCCTTCGTCTATGCCGGAGGTAACACCCGAGCCGCACATCCCTGAGTACCAGGAGGTTGACGAGGCGCTGGCGCGGGGTGGAAGTCCCACGTCGGGCTACCGGTACGCAGAGACGCTGCCGGCGACCTACGACGTTGACGGCATCCTGCTACCTCGCCCTTACAAGATCACCCGCATCGGCCCCGTCAACCTTTTCGTGGATGACCTTCGCGCCACGAAGGCGTTCTACCAGGACGTGATGGGCTTCACCCTGTCCGAGGAGGTCGAGTGGCAGGGGGAACAGTGCGCCTTCCTGCGGTGTGGCGGCGAGCACCACTCGGTTGGCCTCTTCCCCAGATCCTGGCGCGAGAGGCTCGGGTTGAGCTCGGACACCTCGAGCATGTCTTTCGGGCTTCAGGTGGCCAACTATCGCCAGCTCAAGGACGCCGTGAGCTTCCTCCGTGAGCATGGCGTGCGCGTCGAGACCGACATTGTTCCGCCGCGGCTGCACCCCGGAATCGACTATGCGGCATATGCGTTCGATCCGGACGGCCATTGCCTGGAGCTCTACTACTACATGGAGCAGGTTGGCTGGGACGGCCAGGTGCGCCCGGCGTCGATGCGCCGTTCAGTGGACCCGAACAATTGGCCGGACGACCTGGAGCCCTTATCCGACACATTCACGGGCGAGCCGTTTCTGGGACCGTGGGGCTGAGCGATGGCCAGCACAAAGTGGGCGCGCAGGGCGTCCATCTGCCCGCGATTGCGCGTTTCTTCCCCAGTACAATCGGTCAGTACGAATCGAGCGCGGCGACGAGCTCCAGCACCGCACCCGCCGCCGCTTGAAGGTCCCTACACTCCTCTATGGGAAGTGAGCGGAACGGACCCGCGTACGCGCCGGACTTAGATGGTGGCGTGGGAAGATTTGTATCCGACCGTCCAAGACCCGGAAATGGCTACCGTGAAGAGATGATCAGCCCATGCTGACGCCGGGCAAAGAATCCGTCGACTTGGACAATCCTCAGGACGAGGACCCGCGGTTAGCGGAGCTCGTTCGCCGCCTCGTCGCCGCCTATCGGCCGGAGCGGATCCATCTGTTCGGGTCTCGCGCGCGAGGAGACGCCGGTCCGGACAGCGACTACGACGTGCTCGTAGTGGTTCCTGCTTCGGCGTCAGAAGAGCGGCGACGCAGCCGCCTCGGCTACGAGGCATTAATAGGATCGCGCATTCCAACAGACATAGTGGTAGTAACCCGTGAGTACTTCGACTGGATGCTGGGGGCCGCCGCCTCACTGCCTGCGACCGTGGAGCGCGAGGGCCGCGTGCTTTATGCAGAGTGAAGCCGCCCGCGTCCGTCAAACAAAGGCCTGGCTACAACGTGGCGCCGCGGATCTTCGCGCTGCCGAGCTCGACCTTACAGCCGAGCCCCCGCTACTGGAAGACGTCCTCTTCCACAGCCAGCAGGCGGTCGAGAAGGCGTTCAAAGCTTTTCTCGTGTGGCACGATCAACCCTTCCACCGGACGCACAGCCTGGATGAAGTCGGCCAACAGTGCCTAGACATCGATCCATCTATGCGCTCGACTGTGGAAGCGGCCATTCCCCTCACCGAGTACGCGTGGGCTTTCCGCTATCCCGCAGAGGTTGAACCGGCTACGCGGGAAGAGGCAGAAAGCGCCCTAACGCTTGCCCGCGAAGCCTCTGATGCGATCCTCGCCCGCATTCCGCCCGAGGCACGGCCGTGACGCTGGTGGAGTCGCTGGTCGGCGACCTCGTCTCCTCGATGAACCCTTATTCGGATGCCGTACCTCGCCGTGTGTCCTTCGGGCTTCGGGTGGCCAACTATCGCCAGCTCAGGGACGCGGTGAGCCTCCTCCGTGAGTATGGCGTGCGGTCGACCCGGACGGCCACTGCCTGGAGCCTTACTACTAAATGGAACAAGTTGGCTGGGACGGCCAGGTGCGCCCCGCGTCGATGCGCCGTTCAGCGGACCGAACAATTGGCCGGATGACCTGGGGCCCTTGTCACACACAGTCACGGGCGAGCCGTTTTTCGGACGCTGGGATAGGCGATGGCCAGCACGAAAGTCAGACACGATGTCGTATGCGACGCGCAGGAACCCGCTCGATCCGTCGGTGCGGTTGGGGCCATCGCTGCGCGATTGGTGGCACGGCTCACGTGGGTCAGCTCGACGTCCCGCCGCGGCGGCAGCTAGACCGCTACCACCAGATGTCCTCGCGAAGACACGACTGCGGTGGGCGTCGCCTCAAGCCGGACGTCGAAGTTAAGGCGCTCCAGAAACTCGATGATGCGCTCCAATGAGAATTGACCGGTCTTACCACGCACCAGCAGGGATACCCTCGGCTGATCGATCCCCAGAACCTTGGCTGTCTTATGCTGTGTCCATCCACGCCTGGTAATCTCCTCCGCGATCTTCGCGGAAAGACGAGCCTTTACGAGTTCGATCTCGGGCTCCTCAAATTCAAGGTCCGAGAACACGTTCCCGCTGCCCGGTTCAACTACGTCCACGACATTCACCGCTCTTCTCCTGGTCTTTGACTCCTCGATCGATAGTCGGCCTCGGCGGCTGCCAGTCGTCGCCGAATCAGTTCGACCTCTTTGCCTCGGCGTCTGGATCCCGCGCCTCGACTTCTTCTGGAACGCATGCAGGGGGTGAATTTCGCAAGGGCGAGCGTAGCGAGTTCATCTTGACCCTTGCGAAAGAGGGGCGAAGGGCCCCTCGGCCGCAAGTCAAAGATCACCTCATTCACGACCTTTGCGCCGAACGTGAAGCATCCTAAGGAGAGGTTCTTGGCTACGCTATGCCCAGGAGTTGCGCATACTCCTCTGCGGGCCCGTCCCAGGCACGCCACGGCCCCGTCGGGATGTCCACCTCGTTCCAGATGATCCAGGCGTTGATGCGCCCTCGGTAATGCGTCGCGAGGCGCTCAACGAACCGGCCCCAATGGTTCTGTGGGTGATCCCAGGCCAGGGACAGATTGTGCGGCACTGCGTTGGGGGAGCGCGAGGCGCTGGCCCATCTCGGAGTGTTGACGATAACGCCCGCGAGCTCGCGCCCCCGCGCCAGCTCATCGTCGATATAGGAATCGTTGTCGGTCGCGAAGCTGTTCCAATCTGCTGGCCCTGTGGGCTGAAAGGCGCTCCACCAGAACATCAAGCGGGACCAGCCAGCGCCAGCAAGGTCAGAGGCGTCAGGGGCCTCCCAGGCCTGGTTGATGCCGAAGCGGACGTCGCGGACGACCGGCGCAGGTTGTGCAGCGCCCGAGACCGCCAGCGCCCTACTCACCGGGGAGAATGACGCCGCGGCGGCTAGGACGATGGCTGACAGAAATAGGAACGCGGCCCTACACGCCGGCGGACCCGAGATCGCGGCAAGCGAGAGCAGGCGGCGCGGGTTCTTTCGTGCGTCCGCCCGGGTTCTCCAGCGTAACGTCACCGAAATGACGTGCGAGACATCGGTAACTTTCATGCAGCACATGACAGACTCTCATCACAGTGAGTAGCTGCACCCCGACCCGAGTCAGATCGCGGGTAATAGCCACGCTGCAATCGTTTGGTTATGGTGCAACGTCTGCGTCGGATCCTTGTACTAGAACTCGGTTTCGATGCTGCCGCCCTGGGTGACAAACGACCGTGTGCTTCCCGTCCCAGGACAGGGTCATCCCCTGGCGATTTCATGAGCCGCCGTCCCAGGCTCCGAATATGGGAGCGCAGAACCGCGGCGGAGGCGGCACCTGCGCTCGTGATCCCCACTCAGGGCCGTGCGAGGGCGAGTAGTGGGCTCGACGCCTGGCCCACGAACCCCAGGGTGATGACGGCTAGCGAGAAGCTCGCTCGTTTCCGATCGCGCCTTACGGTTAGATCAACCTTCTCGAACGCACCTATTGATGAGAATCTGTTGGCCTCTGCATCGGAGATAAGAATGTTCCCGGCCAGCCACCAGACACCCACAACATCCAGCACCAAGCCTGTGATGGATAACACAGGCGCCAGGGAGAGGGACAGTGCAGTGGCGACAAGGGGGCCTGCGATCAGAACCAGTACGACAACAGGTAGCTTTTCCGCGATCCAGTGGATAGCGTCTCGCGTCGGCCAGTCCCGGAGTTGCTCGTCTGTCATATCGTGGAAGTGGGCGGGACCTCTGACCAACGCACGCGCTCCATGCCGTTCGTTCCACTCGTCCACGGGGTTGTCCAATTCACGCGCGACGGGCTCGCATCTGAATAGGCGAAGCAGTGCTCCGTCGATCGGCCCTACGATCCACCCATACATCTCAGCCCCCGGCTAGCGATGTGAGAGGCCCCCGGCGTTCGGGGAACATCATAGGGTTGGACCAGGGTCGGCGCGACCATAAAAAACCGAGCGCCTCGGGTCTGAGACGATCGGCCGTGGTTCATCCACGAATGGTCTGGTCGGTAGTCGCACCATCTACCATCGTCGTCCTTCTGATGGCAGCTCAAGAACGGGTGCCCGTGCTTGCCCTTCATGCGCACCATTGGGGTCTGGTGCACCTCGCAGATCGGGACTGGCCCGTTCTCTTGGGACTGAGCCAGCTTCGGGAGGATGCTTTCGTGGAAAGCGAGCATCTCCGGGTCTGTGGTCTCTCGTCGGAGATCCTTGACTGCCGACGCCCGAACGATAGCTTTGTGCTGCAACCTTCTGGATGCCCGTCAAGACATCGCACGCACTGCCCCCTACACGGTGGCCGGTCTTGTGCGCGCGATAGAGCCACCAGGGTTAATCAGCGAGCTCTCGCTCGGAGGGCCACGGCGCTCCCTCAGTGAGAGGGGTTCGGGCGACCGGGCCTACAACTCTATGAACTGGTCTCCGTTCCCCAGGCTAGATCGTGCCCATTCGAGTACCTCGTCCTCCTGGGTGAAGAGGATCACCTGGTGTTCCTGGCTCACTCCATGCAGCACCTCGAGAATGGCCTTGGTCCGCATCCGGTCGCTCTGTGCGGTAACGTCGTCAAGCAGCAGTGGGCAACTCTCCCCGGCCCGAGTGAGGTGTTCTGCCATCGCAACTCGCAGAAGCAGATAGACTTGTTCAGTGGTCCCGTGGGACAGGCGTACGGCCCGGCGCCACCGCCCGAGTCGGTCGTAAACCTGCACATCCAAAGTTTCCGGGTCTACGCGGACGTCAGCGTAGCGATTCATGGTCACGCTCGGCAGCCATCGGGAAACACTGGTACTCAATACGGGCGCGATGTCGCGATGAGCCCGTTCCTGAGCCTGTCCAAGGAATCCAGCGGTGAGATCCAGAACTCGTCCCAATTCCCGAATCCGCTGCAGTTCATCCTGCGCGGCGGTTAGCTCCTCCTTCGCTTCGGCCACGCTCTTCAGTTGGCGGGCCCGTTCCGCGAGCCTCCCCCGGGCCACGTTTAAGCTGCTCGACGCTTCTTGAAGATCGTGCTCTATCTCCTCGACGTTTTTGAGAGAATCGCGTCCGATGCCGATTTCCTGGCTTTTGTCGTCAATCCACTTTCGCAGGGACTCGGCCGGTTTATCCACGCTGGTGCCCACCACGCCACACTGAGCGGCTGCCGTAAGGAGCGCTTGATCGGCGCGGGCGCGTAGCTTGTCCACTTCGGCGGCCTGTCGTTCGGCCTCCAAACGATCCGCAAGCTCAACGGTCAGTTGCGATTTCTTAGCACGAGCCTGGCAGTCTTCTCTGTAACTCTGAAGAGCGTCGTCGACGTCATCTCCAACTGCCACTCCACGAAGCCCGAGTGCGTCGGCCAACTTGGACTTGGCGTCGGTCACCCCCTTCTCGAGGGCCGTCCTCTGGTGCTCCCAGCGCTCCCACTCGCGGCGAGACACTGAGCGCGCCGAGCCGTCACCCCGCGTCCGAACGAACAGGGTAACCCCCCCGAACATGAGCAAGACACCAGCTAGTGGATGCACGAGCAACCATGCGACGATTCCGACTGCAAACAGTGCAGCGGCAGCAATGGGGAACGCCTTCCCTGACTCGCTTGGCTCATCCTCGTCAGGCCGAGGCGGCTCACTGTCGGCATGCAGAGTGAGGCTGAGTCGGGCTACGCCCAGGACACCTTCGGCGGACTGCACATCCGTATGGACCTCTGCGTCTCCATCTCCGACTTCCGGCAGTCCGTCCAGATCCTTCCTTATTTCATCCACTTTTCGCCCCCGGATGACGGGGATCGCCGGACGCTGATTCCAAGCTTCAAGTGCAGCCGCCGCCTTCGCAATCTGGAGGTAACTCTCAGTTTGAGCGGTCTTAAGCGCCAGTTCGTCTACTTGGGCAGCTAGCTCAAGGTAGGCCCGGTGGTCCCCTTCCGCACGGGTGAAGGTGAGCTCGGCGTCAGCAAGACGATTCATTGCCATTCGCAGGGGCCCGCGAGCGTTCACCTGCTCAGACCCCACGCGATCTCGCTTGAACTCCAGCAACAGGGCTAGCGCAGCCGCCGCCGTAGTATCTCCGCCCGCTGCGGCCCGCTGAATGTGCTCTTGAAGCGCCCCGGCGTCTTCGATGACGCCAAGAATGTCGGCCTGTCGAATGCAGGCCACCGCGAGAAATGACGCCCGATCGAGGCCCAGCCACTTCGAGCCGTCAGGCGTACCCTCGTTCAGAATCTCTGCAGCGTAATCGTGGCCAGGCAAGTCGGCATCTCGCACCTGACAGAGCCGCCGATCGAGGTCATGGATGAGCTCAACTCGCCGCTCGTCTGCCAGGTGGATGGTGGCCTTCACCTGCCATCCGTGGATATCCCACGGACGATGCCGCTCAGTAAACTGTCGATCTCTGCGGCTTGGAGCGCCCCTGAAGCGTCTCAACCCGCAAAGTCCAGCGTAGAGGGCCGCGTGCCAGCTAGATTTGCCCGCTTCATTGCATCCGAAAATGACGCTCAGGCCGGGAGCCAGTTGCAAGGTGGCTCCGGCGAGAGGGCCGAATGCTTCAGCGGTGACCGACTCGATTCTCGTCTAGATTGCCTCGAGGTCTTCCCGCCCGTCGAAAGCACGAAGCCCGGTGGTGATTACTTGTCGCCGCTCCAACTCGGACAAGCTCGCATTGGCCTCGACGTAGCGCACGAATTGGCCGCGGACTGTCATGTCTCTCGCGATGGTCTCCAGATCGTAGGAGACATGAATCTTGCCGGGACGCGGAACGATCGCATCCATATCTGGGGCCACGTCCCCCAGGTCGCTCAGTTGCAGATCAACTTCGCTGGCTAACTCTCCAGATAAGGTGACGCGCGCGACGCCGCGTAGTCCGGCAAGCCGTTCGGCCAGCCGGTCCCGTACCTCCTGCCTGCTGCTGCAGCCGCTGACGTCAAGAGCGATGTCATGTACTTCGGAAATCGCGACAGAGTGGCGCCGGGAGTCGACAATACCCCCATCTGTGACCGTAGCGATGATCGCTCCCCGTTCGCCGTCTTCTCCAAAAGTCAGCGGGTCGGGGTTTCCTGGGTAGGTGTATCTCGCCGTATCCCTGGGACTATGGTAGTGGCCGAGAAATGCGTGATCGAGCCCCGCTTGCTCAATCTGTTCGGCCGAGAAGGGGGCATGGTGTTCCTTGCCCTCCTCCCTTTGGGCGGCGCTCCATCCCCGCTCCGAACCATGAAAAAGTGCGATGTTAACCCCGTCGCGGTCAACCTTAAATTCATCGAGAAATCCGGCGGTCGTCTTCGGCGCGCAATGAGCACCACCCCACAGTGTGAAACCATCTGCGAGAGCGAAGGGCTCCAGTCGGGTTGTCGTGAACACATGCACGTTGGGAGTCCATTCCACTTGGCGGTAGACGCTCGATGGTCCATACCAATCGTGATTTCCAGGGGCGAGGAAAACGGGGATCGGATGGAGTTCCGCAAAGGCCGAGCGGAGAAACTGTTCAGTGTCGGGAGACACCCGGTCATGCTCGTATAGGTCGCCGCCGCAAAGCACCGCATCAGCCTGCTCCTCTTGAGCGAGGCGTGTAATGCGCAACAACACGTCGCGCAGGGCTTGCCTTCGCCGTCGTCCGACCTCGCGCTTTGACGCCAGCCACGCGAAGTGGGAGTCGAGGTGAAGGTCTGAAAAAAGAACGAATTTCATGGAGCTCGACCCAACGCCGTGAGTCGCTCATTCTACGACTACCCAGGCGCCTAATCATAAAACATGCGTTCTGTAATATCCGGGGGTCCGCTTCATCGCCTGTTGGTGCGACGAGGGCTCGCGGTGAAGGCGGTGGACGGTTCCGGTCTGGTACCGTCAGGTGAGTGCAAGAAACGCCTGAGAAGGATGCGCTATGCTGGACAACCTCATGAGCGAGGGTCGGAGGCTTCTTGAAAAGACCCGGAGGCACTATCTCCAAGATCCGAACACCCTTCCGGTCGATGAACGGGTCACAGTAGCCGAGCTCGAGGGCTGGTATGCTGGGGTGGGGCGAGCGCTAATGGGCCTGTTTGGCGAGGGGTCACTCGAGCTCAGAATGTGGCGCGAGGGCGTTGACGAATCCCAACGACGCTCTTGGGAGGCCGTTTATCGTGGCGACTCCCCGCGCGGAGAGAGTTGGCCGGTGCATCTACTGGCCAACTCACTGGGAACCTTAACTGAGATCAAACTGGCAGCCCTCCCTTCGGACCGAGGTCCCGGCCAGGCGGTTCCATTCGATGGGCTGCACCCCCTTATCGTCGAAAAGTGCGCGACCTTTTACGCTCTGGGCGAGTACGACAGCGCGGTCTTCCATGCCTTTCGAGTTGTGGAGGAGCAGCTGCGCAAGAAACTAGGTGCGGCCGCAACCGATTTCGGCCTCTTGCTGGTATCAGCAGCTTTTGGCCAGAAAGATCCGAAACTTTGGGTCAGCGACGTTTCCGCTGAGCAGGAGGCTATTCATGCGCTATTTCGCGGGGCCATCGGAGCCTTCAAGAACCCTCTGAGTCATCGGTCAGTCGGATACTCCGACTCACAGCGAGTCCTTGAACTGCTCGCGTTTGCGAGCCTTCTCCTACGGATAATTGATGAAGCCAAGGTCAAGGACACTGGATTCGACGGCTGAGTCCTGCCTGCCGCTCCGGCGTCCTGGTCGTGGGGTAGTTGCCAATCGTGGTCGGCTGCTTGCCGAGAGGCTACGATGCGCGACGCGCGTCGGCGGCGACGGATACCCGGTGCAGGTCCGGCAAGTAGACCAGGATGGCAACGAGGTGGCAGGCCTGCGCACGCCAGACGTCGCGGTGCCCCTCGGCACGTATACGGGCTGGAACTTGCGCAAGCCTGGCTTCGGCGAAGGCGACCTACTGTCGATGAACGGGAGCTTCATCCCCTTCGCGCGGACGAAGGCCGAGCGGGAAGGGAGAGGGGAGCAGCGGCTCTCCATTGAGGAGCGCTACGGGAGCCACGAGGGGTACGTCCGAGCCGTGACACAAGCGGTGGAGCAACTCCTCGCCGACCGATTTCTCCTGGACTCGGACGCCGAGCGCTACATAGCGGCCACGAAGCGCAAGGATCCGCTCGATCCATCAGTGCCTCTGGGGCCATTGCTGCGTGATTAGCGGCGCGGGCCGCCTCAGCCGAGTCCGAGCTCCTCCGGGTACTTCCGCAGCCACTCGATCCACTCGGCCATGCCGCGGTTGAGGTCATACTCGGGCTCCCAGCCGACGTCCCGCTTGATCAGGCTGATGTCCATGCCAATGTACGAGCGGCCACGGGGCGACTTGCCGGGCAGCGGGTCGATCTCCGCCTCGGGGTACTCTCGCTTGATGGCGTCCGCCATCTCCTGGTAGGTCCCTGGCCGACCACCGCTGATGTTGTAGGCCTGGCTGGGGAGGTTCCGCGCCATCGTGAGCATCTGGATGGCCCGCCCGCACTCCGGGATGTAGAGGGCGTCCTCCTGGTCTTCGGCGTACGGCGGTCCGCCCAGCACCCCTTCCCAGGAGACCGGGGTGCCCGATATGGCCGCCCGGAGCATGCGCGTATTCCTGCGGTTCTCCCGCTGATAGAGCGGCCCATACACGTTGCCGATGCGCAAGAACACGATATCGAGCCCGGTCTCGCCGGCGTAGTAGTTCCCCAGCACCTCTTCCGCCTTCTTGAAGGCTTCGGTCTCGCTCCGAGAGGTGGTCGGCAGAGGCATCGTCTCCCGGTAGGGGCCCTCGGTCACGCTGCCGTACACCGCGACGGAGCTGGCGTGCGAGAGCCGCGGCACGTCGTTGAGACGGGCGGCCTCCAGGACGTGGAGAAAGCCCTCCATCTTCACCCGGTAGTCCTCGCCCGCGGGCAGAGTGCCGCGGCGAGGCACAAAGAGATCGCAGATGGCGGTCGGCTTGTGTTTTCGGATGGCATCCATGATGAGATAGGGGCTGTTGATGTCCACGGGCTCGATGAAGACCCGCTTGCCCACCTCATCCTTCAAGAACTCGGGCACCCGGGAGGACCGGTACTGGGTGAGCACGACGCTCTCCCCCGCGTCCAGAAAGGCGCGAGCCGTGTGCAGGCCGATAAAACCGAGGCCGCCCGTGATGAGGATCATTGCGAGCCCGTCCGATCCGGCACCGCCGGCCACTGGCGCAGCAGCTTGCCGTAGCCCTCGACGCTGTAGCGCCGGCCGAGCTGCGAGAGGATGAACCACAGCATCGCTGGATTGCTGGCGACGACAGGAAGCTCGCTCTCCTTTTCGAGGACCTCGATGACCTTGAGGGGGTCGAGCACCGCGCCCTGGAAGTAGATGGCGTCCACGCGCCCGGCCTGGTCCAGCGCGGACCTGGCGCGCCGGCGGACCTCATCGGGGTCGAGGATGGACGCTTCCGTCACGCGGTCGAACTCCCCGAACGTGCTCGCCTCAATGCCGCGCGTCGCGAGATAGTCGCGAATGCGAGCGTTCATCCGCTCGGTGAAGGGCGTCATCAGCAGCACGCGGCTCGCGCCGAACGCGTTGAGCGCGACGCTGCAGGCGTTGAGGGCCGTGGTGACGGGCACGGAGAGCGCGCGGCGCAGTGCATCGTGGAGCCCGAGGTTCATCACTTCGAGGGGCGCTGCCGGCACGATGAGAGCGTGCCAGCCGCGCTCGGACACGAGATCGACTGCTTTGTCCAGGAGTGGCTGGAGGTTCCCATGGAGGTCGTAGCGAATATCGAAGTTGTCCGTAGACTCGTCGAGGACGTGCAGCCCTTCGAACTCCAGGCTTACGCCTGCCGGCACAAGCGCCCGGAAATCCTCCAGGTGACCGCTCACGCCGCCCGCGCCGGCGTTGGTGAATCCAATCCGCAGCTGGTCAGTAGCCATTTGTATCTCCCTCCATAACCCTCCCCACAATGGGGACGGGACCGTAGTGGCTTAGTGGGTCATTTCGTATGAACGCGGGAGTTACCCCCCTCCCTAACCCTCCCCCTCAAGGGGGGAGGGGACCCGTTCTCTTCCCCTCAAGGGGGAGGGGACCCGTTCTCTTCCCCTCAAGGGGGAGGGGACCCGTTTTCTTCCCCCTCCCTCTCAAGGGGGGACCTGTTCTCTCCCCTCCCTCTCGACGGCGGGTGGCTGGGGTGGGGTGACCCTTACAGTCGGTAGAAGGCCCTCGGGTTGTCTTCCAGGATCTTGCGCACCGCGTTTTTGCTGATCTTCCCCTCGTCGCCCCAGCGTTGGAGGATCTCGAAGGACTGGATCTCGGCCGAGGCGTCGGCGTGCGAGTAGTCCGTGCCGAGCATAAGGTTGTCCTCGGTACCGAATCGCAACAGGTAGGGCAGGTCCTCGACCGTCTGGCAGGTAACGAAGAGGCGGTTCTGGCGAAACAGGTCGTCTTTCAATTCCAACGTGTAAGCCCACGCCATGCGCTCGCGCCGGGCCGTGAGGCGGTCCAGCACGTACGGAATCCACGACGCCCCCGCTTCGATGAAGCCGAAGCGCAGCCTGGTGAACTTATCGGCGAGGCCGTGGAACACCACGCTGTAGAAGGCCTCCGGGATGTTGACGGGGATCCCCTCGGAGGGCGCGAGGCTCGCGGGGCCGGGGTCCCCGGAGCCGGTGTGGATGCACATCGGGAGGCCGAGATCGTTGGCCTCCTCGTAGACGGGGAAGAAGTACGGATCGGTGACGCGCTTCCCCAGGTCGGTGGCCAGCTTGAAGAACCCGGCGGCGCCCCGCTCGTTCGCCCATCGCAGCTCGTCGACCGCCGCGTCGATGTCCAGGAAGGGCAGGAGCGCTACCCAGCGAAGACGGCCGCCGCTCTGAGCGCATTTCTCCGCCAGCCAGCGGTTGTAGCTCTTGCAGAGCGCGACCTGGATCTCGGGGGTGCCCGTCAGGTAATGCAGGAAGAGGGTGGGGTAGATCACCTGGAGGTCCACCCCCAGCTCGTCCATGTGCCGTACCCTGGCGTCGACATCTTTCAGCTCGCGGGTCACCTCGGTGGTCCCGGTGCGCCTGTCATCGCGGATGCGGCGAAGGTGCAACTGCCCGTCGATCAGCCAGTAGCGGGTGTAGCCAGGCGCCGCTCTACCAGGCGCCATCTCCTCCATCGGCGTGACGGTGATGGGTTTGTACCGGGCCTCAGACGCGGCCATGTAGCGCCAGGTGTCATCGCATTCGTCTACGTGCGTATCGGCATCAACGATTCGCATGTTCCTGCCCTCCCACCTTCAATTGCGGATTGCG
>CAYQJS010000080.1:0-16625 GCA_964417895.1 uncultured Chloroflexota bacterium
TCCGACCCGGCGATCTTAACTTCACCGCCTGTCCAGTTTTCGGGGGGCACTATAGTCTTTTCAACCCGCTCTGATCGGCGGAATTGCGGACCATCTCGAAGCCGGGGAAGGTGGCTCGGTACTCGGCATCCTGGGCCTGCGCGCGGGGAATAACCACCGGCTCCGCGGCGACTCCGACCTGCTGCCAATAGTCGGCGACGGCCAGCATGGCCTGCCGCTGGCTGTCGCTGGTAATGGTTCGGATCTCAACGGATAGCCGTCGCCCGGCGCCGTCTTGAAGCATTCCGTCCGGGGCTCGGCTCAGGCCCAGCCCTCGCAGTAGCTGCTCGGCGCGACGAGGATCATAGGGATGCTGGACAACCTGATCGGCGACAGCCTGAAACTCGGGCGGCTCCGAGGGGCCGAGATAGCTGTGAACGAGCGTGCCGAGACCGAACAGCAAGCTGTTGGCGATCTCCTGGCGGTCGATGGCGTAGAAGAGGGCCTGGCGGAACTCCACGTCCCCCACGAGCGCCGGATTGGGGGTCAACAGCTGCGGAAACATCTGGAGCGAGTTGGAAGGGGTGAGCTCCATTCGTCCAGCGCCCCATCGCTCCATCAGCTGCACCCCGTGCTCGACGGTGAGCGTTTTCCCGAACGTCACCTCGACGCTCCCGCTAAGGATGTTGGCAATCAGCGCGTTCGGGTCCGGAATGAACTTCACGTCGATAAGGTCGATTCTTGGGCGACCCAGGACGTAGCGGTCGTAGGCCTCCAGCCGCATGCCGCTGCCGCGAACCCACTCTCCGACGCGATAGGGGCCAACCCCGACGATGGGGCCGCCCCAGTACGACAACACGTTGAAGCTGTGCTTGCTATCCAGGTAGGCCTTTTCCAGGTGATGCCGGGGGAAGTAGCCGTCGTCCAAAGCCGTGTCGGCTTCGATGAATGGCTGCTTCCAGCGGACCACTACGGTCCGCGGATCGGGCGATTCGATGCTCTCGACGGACCGATACGCGACGGTCGGGGTGAGGTCAACCTCAGGATCTTGAATAACTCGGTGCGTGAAGAGCACGTCTTCGGCCGTGAACGGCGTTCCATCGTGCCAGAAGATGTCCGGGCGAAGCTTCCAAGTAGTCTCCATGCGACCGTCCGGGAGGACTGTCCAGAATCCGTTTTCAATGCTCGGCACCTGCTCGACCAGCACGGGACGGAGGCGACCCTCGGGGCCAGGAATGGCAAAGCCCGGATTGGTCAGATTCTTGAGAACCTCGAGGCCGGGCTCGCTGGAGAAGGTGAGCCGCCCCGTCAGGACTGGCGGGTCGGACAGGACAGCCGCCGTGATCTGCTTGGTAGCGCGCGGCCGCTCCGCGGCACCGCCCCGATCGGCGCCACTCGCCAGAGGCGGGCCGCAAGAGGCCAGGAGGACACCGCCGATTAGCAGTGAGAACGCTCGCCAGCTCTGCACGCTTGCCCTCCTCAGCTCCCCGGACCAAGCTCGACCGTGGTCGAAGGCCCGCGAGATGGACGCCCTATAGCCGCACCGACATCGAGGCCTCCGCGGTTCGGGCCTCTTCCGGGTACACGATCCGACGCTCGCCGTCGATGATCTGAAACAGCCACATCCGGGCTCGAGGCACCCCGTTGTCCTGATAGCGGTAAGTGCCCATCACCGTCTCAAAGGAGTTGTCGAGCAGATACTCCCGCAAGTCTGGACCCTCAAAGGTTCGGGCTCCCTCCACCGCCTGCTGCAGTACCTGGCACGCCGTATATACGCCGGCAGCGATGTTACCCGGGGCGTAGTCATATGCCTCCAAAAACGCGTCGGTGAAGGCCCGCGAAGGGGGGTATGGGGAGCGGGGGTCCCACTCATCGAACGTGAAGGCTCCTTCATACAGGGGGTCTATTCTGGTTGGAGCCAGGGGATCTGCAGTCCGATCGCCCCCGTCCTGACCGTGGGCGGCGGGAATGCGGAACAGCCAGAGAAGGGCATCCTCCAATCCAGCCTCGCGGTAGGCCCGGATCAACGACTCGGTCTGTGGCTGCCCGCCCCGCAATTGATAGTTGGAGATGACCACCGCGTCGGGTCTGGCAGCTTTGATGCGCGCGAAGAGCGTTGCGTAGAGCGCCTCGTGGCCACCAGAGGGCTCGTCGGGATAGGGCTCGTCGTGAACCACCTCTACGCCAAACTCATCGGCGTAGTGCCGAGTGCCCAGAACGATCCAAACGTTATGTTGGTTGATTCCGTGAAACGGATCATCCAGGTGGGTGGGTCGGGGATCATCAGGGTGGAGAAGCGCCACCCGCCGCGGCCGCTGGCCCTGGGGGAGGGTAGTGGCCCATTCGAAGAAGCTGCGGGGTTTATCGAAATCAGTCCCCGACCAGCAGAGAAAGAGATATTTCCGGCCCTGCTGGAACATCCCATGGCCACTGCCGTGGCCAACGAGGAGCAACCGTTGCGCCTCCTCTGTTACGGGTGCCACCTGCTCGATGGTACGAGTGCGGGCGGGTGCGAAGAGCAGATCCACCTCTTCCGCAATCAGTCGCTCGTAGTTCTCCACCGACCGGGCGGGCCGGCTACCGTCGTCGTAGACCACGAGCTCGACCGGGCGTCCGAGCATCCCACCGCTGCTATTGACCTCATCGACCCAGAGCCGGTAGGTGTTGTAGTGCTCTGCCCACGCGCCTCTCGCGTCCCGACCGGTTTGGGGGAGGGAAACACCGATACGAATCGGCTCGACCATCGCGCACCTCACCCTTCCTAGCGGAGGATTTCCTCCCCGCGTGGGCTACGCCGGCGTGATCAGAGTAATGGCTAATCCCTGGTCAAGCCTTCGTGGCCGGCCATGCTGGGTGGAATCGCCCACTGCTTGAGCGGCTTCCCCTCAGCGAGTTTTTGCATTTCCTGGCTCCAGACGCGCCGCAGCTCGATGATGCCCGCGTCCGACGCGCCCAGATGCTCCTTCGTACGATCGGTGATCCGGCCCTGGCCGGTTTGCGCGATGCCGTCCTGGATGCTCCCGGCGTCGGGATGACCGAAGTATTCGTCGATGTGGGCCTCGCCCCGCTTGATTGCCTCGATGATGTCGTTGACCGGACGCGGGTCTCCCGTCCACTCGGGAGCGGGGGGCCGCCCGGTCCGGGGCGGCCTGCCTAGGACCCGCGAGATGTCCTGGGTGATGTTGAACGATTCGTACGACTCATCGTCGATGGGGACGCGCCAGGCCCACGCACTTCCCCGCCGGGCGATATTGGGCATCGCTACGCCGTTTAGATACTCGCCAAAGTCGTACGTGTAGGTGACGGCGACGCCCCAGTCGGTCTCGTGCCCACTGATGTGGGGCATGAACTCCTCAAACCCCTCGACGCCACCGCGCCTCCGCCATTCGGTGTAGGCCTCGAGGTCGTGAGCGGGAACCGGGGAGTCAGCCCGGCGTGTGCCGGCGCGCGCGTAGTGGACGAAGAAGATGTGAACGTGATCCGGAGTGTTCTCGAGGCTCTGGAAGTAACTTGACCCGCGGACGTAGCTGTTGAGGTTGCGGATCCCGTTTTCTTCCAGGTCGCGATACCGAGGCAGGGGCGGGGGCCCTCCCTCTCCGAAATAGGCCCAGATCAAGCCAAGATACTCCTCGGTCGGGTAACCGGGAATCTTGATCTTGTCGCAGAAGGGCGTGAACTCGCCGGGCTGCTGCACACACTGGCCCGAGCCGTTGTACATCCAGCCGTGGTAGTAGCAGCGGATGTTGTCGCCCTCCACCCAGCCGATGCTGAGCTGGTTCTGCCGATGCGCGCAGCGGAAGCCGAGCACGTGGGGGACGCCACTCTCACCGCGGTAGATAGTGAAGTCTTCACTCAACATGCGGAGGGGCGTTGCCTTGCCGGCTGACAGGTCCTTGGCGATGTACACCGGCTGCCAGAACTTCCGGAGATAGCGCCCGGCCAGGGTCCCAGGCCCGACATGGGCAAAGTCTCGATATTCGTCGGTGGTCCGATGGTCTGTTGCGGTCTCCATTGTTATGGCGTCCTCCGTTTAGGGCATGGCCCCGCGTAATATAGCTTAACTTGCTTTGGGAGGGCTGGCATGTCCGTCGAAGTGGTTGACTTGGTGAAACTCTTTCACGACGACCCGCGCCGCCACGTCATTTTCAATACACCCCGCATGCACGCATGGCTGCACGTCTATCCCAAGCCGGGCGATAAGGACGATATGCATTGCCATAACCGAGACCAGACCTGGTATTTGATCGAGGGGAAGTGCACTATTCACACGCCGGGCGGCCAGTCAGAGGTGATGCAACCAGGCACAGCGGCCCTCATCACCGGCGGATCCTTCTATCAGCTGGAGAACACTGGGGATGGACCGATGGTTCTCATGGGGAACCGCTCGGGACCAAGTGACGGATCAAACGTCCACATCAATTACGATACCCGGCAGGACATAGGCCGGACAGCCGACGGGGGCCGGCCGCGCCTCCCTTAGCGTCCTTTCGCGCGAGCTCAGTGTCAGCGCTGGCAACGCTTCGCTGAACAGTCGCGCCATTCGCCCCACCTGGGGTGGTGGTGAGAACGAACGAGCGTCGATCCAACGGCAGGCCAACTAAAGGGCGCTTACTTCCAGTTCCACTCGTGGATGTTGAAGTACCGCTCAGTGCCCGAGGTGAGGTCGCCAATCGCCTTGCCTTCACTCTTCACCCCGTCCAGATGTGAGCCCACCGCCCAGGTGTTGAGAGCGAAATGGGTAATGAACATGGGCAGATGCTCCGTAAAAACTCGCTGCATCTGGATGAAGTATCGAGTGCGCTCGTTCGGGTCTAGCGTCGCGTTGAACGCCTCGAAGAGACGGTCGTATTCGGCGTTGGAAAACCCGCCGTTATTGCTGCCTGTCCATCGATTCTGAGCGCTGGCAATCTCGCGGCTGTAGAAGCTGGACTCCGTCGCGCTACCGGTACCCTGGATGCCGGGGAAGGTCGCTCGGTGCTCAGGCGTGGCCCCCGCCGGAATCACAGCCGGTCGAACCTGAAAACCTGCTCGCTGCCAGGTATCCATCATGATGAGCTGCATCCGTTCTCGATCCGACTCCATGTTCCGCTCGAAATCCAGGACGAACCGCGCTCCACTCGCGTCTGTGAAGAGGCCCTCTCGGTCCCTGGTGAACCCCGCTTCGTTCATGAGCTGCTCCGAGCGGCGCGGGTCGTAGGGATAGCGCATGATGGTCCGCTCGACCTCGGGGAAGAACGGAGCGTTTGGAGGAACCAGCGTCTCGATCATGATGCCCTGGCCATTGAATACGCCGTCGTTGATCGCCTGGCGGTCGAGCGAATGGGCGAGCGCCCTCCGCACTCGGACGTCCAGTAAGGCTGGGTGTCCTACGTTTTCCGGCTTCAGCTGAATCCAGTTCGGTTGGATGTTCCCCGGCGCCAGGATCAGACTTCCTTTGCCCTCTCGGACCCAGTCCGAGAGGAGTGCGTGATGCTCGAAGTTGAGCTGCCCCATGTCCATCGTTCCGGCCAGCAGCTCAGTCATGATGGCATCGTCCGCCATCACTTTGTGCACGACGCGCTCCATCCTGGGACGCCCGCTGGCGAAGGCCTCGAAGGCGGCGCCTTCGAAACTCACCCCCGGCTCCCAGTGCAACAGGCGAAACGGACCGGTCCCCACGTACTCCGCCTTCCAGTACGGGAGGTTGCGGAACGCCTCTGCCCCGCCCGGGTTTTGCTCGAGGTTGACAAAGGCCTGTTCCAGGATGTGGCGCGGTAGCGGCGCGAAGTCCGCGATGGCCAAGCGGTTGGCGCCCGCGTACGAGCTGCGCCAGGTAATCACCAGTGTGCCCGGGTCGAGCGCCTCCACGAGTTCAATAAGGCGCTCGGCCCTGGACGCCCGAGCGCCGCTATTCCCGTTCGCGCTGACGCTCCTCGCAAAAACGTAGTCTTCGGCCTCAAGGGGCTGACCGTCGTGCCAGGTGAGGCCCGGCCGCAGCTTGTAGATGGTCTGCATCCGGCCATCCGGAAACACTCGCCACGTGTCCGTGTTCAGCTGCGGCACTCGGCGAGCTCGGGGTGAACATTCCCCTGGTCGTCGGTAACGGTGAGCCCGCCGTTGAACATCCTCAAGGTAGCTGCCGTACCCCCAGCCGCGTTCATGGCCGGGTAGAGGTTGGTCACCTCCCGGAAGACCGGAAAGTTGAGCGTCCGCTGAGGGGCTTGCGTACTAGCCGGTCCCTGCGCGGATCCGTTCGAGCCCGCTGGCAGCGGGGCGCACGCCGCGGCGAGCACGACCGCTATCCCAAGGACCAGAGAGCGTACCGATCCTTTCCGAAGCGCGCACCCCCCAGGATTCGGCGGGGGAAATGGCGGCAAAGCGCCGCGGGGGAGCGTCGGTGGGTGGGCCACTACTGCCATTCCCATTCGTGGATATTGAAGTAGCGGACCGTCCCCAGGGTGAGCTCGCCAATCGGCTTGGTCTCGTTCTTTACACCCTTCAAGTGCCCCGCTACCGCCCAAGTGTTCAGGCTGAAATGGGTGATGAAGGTGGGCAGGTATTCGCTGTAGATCCGCATCATGCCGATGAACTGCTGCGTCCGCTCGGCCTGGTCAAGGGTGCCGCCAAACGCGTCGTACAGTCGGTCGTATTCGGCATGGGAAAACCCGGAGCGGTTGTTGCCCGTCCAGCGGTTCTGGGCCGAGCCAATATTGGCGCTCGCCCAGGTACCTTCGTTGGCACTCCCTTGTCCCTGTATGCCCGGGAAGGTGTACCGCGCCTCGCGCGGAGGCTCGCCCACCGGGAGCTCGTACGGTCGGACTTCGAACCCGGCCCGCTTCCAGATGTCAACCATGATGAGCTGCAGTCGCTCCCGGTCCGAGGCTCGATTCCGCTCGAAATCGGCCACGAACCGCTGTCCGCTTGCATCGGCGAAGAAGCCGTCACGGTCTTTGGTGAAGCCGGCCTCGTTCATTAGCTGCTCGGACCGGCGCGGGTCGTACGGGTAGCGCGTGATGGCCCGCTCGACCTGCTCAAGCAGGTTGTTCGGCGCCCGGGGCGGCACGATGGTTTCCACCATGATCCCTCGACCATCAAAGGCCCCATCGTTGAGAGCCTGACGATCGATCGTGTGCGCGAGCGCGCGTCGCACTCGAACGTCCAGCAAGCCGGGGTGGCCAACGTACTCTCGTCGCAATTGAATCTCGTTGGGCTGGACGTTTCCCTCCCCGATCAGGAGGATGCCTCTGCCGTTCTTCGCCCAATCGCGCTCGAGCAGCCCAAAATGCTCGAAGTTCATCTGCCCCATATCGATCGCGCCGGCCAGGATATTGGTGATGACGACCTGGTCGTCCATCACCTTGTGAATGACCCTATCGATTTTGGGCCGACCGAGCGCAAAACGATCGAAGGCCGCCCCTTCATAGTGGGAGCCCGGCTCCCAGGCCACCAACCGGTAGGGACCCGTGCCAATGTACTCCGACTTCCAGTAGGGCAGATTGTTGAAGGCTGCCGCCTGCGACGGGTCCCGCTCTACCGTGGCGAACGCCTCGCCGAGAAGATGGCGCGGCAGCGGGTCAAAGTCCGCCATCACCAGGCTGTTTGCGCCGGGATATGGTCTCTGCCATCGAATGACCAGGGTAATCGGGTCGACTGCGACCGCAGATTCCATCAGTCGCTCGGGCCGCGGCCTGGTCATCTCGACTCCGGGCAGCGCGTACACTCGCTTGGCGAAAACATAATCCTCGGCATCCAACGGCTGCCCATCGTGCCAGGCCAACCTGGGCTTCAGCTTGTAGGTGGTCTCCATCTTCCCGTCGGGCAGCACTCGCCAAGTGTCGTTATCGAACTGCGGAATCTCCGCAAGCTCGGGACGGACAGTGCCTGTGTCATCGACCACGGTCAGCCCGGCGTTGAACAGCCTCTGCGTTGCCGCGGTACCGCCGGCGGTGTTCATGCCCGGATAGAGAGATGTCACCTCGCGGGTGACCGGGAAGGTGAGAACCCGGCTCTCGCGCGCGCTAGCCGGAGTCTGATCCTGGATGGGTCGGACCTGCGGAGCTGCGCAGGCAGTGGCGAGTATGGCGCCTACGGTGAGCATGATGGATGCAGGCCGCCACCTAGTCACTGGGCGCACCACGATCCCGCACTCATCAGCCGGTGCATCCCGAGCTGGTCAAGGATGAGCAGGCCCTTCTCGAGACGCATATGCGAAGGAGCGGTCCTTCAGCGTCGGGCATAGGCCGGACGGGGCAGCACGACCTCCGCGCCATGGTGGGCGCACTCGCGCTCGAACAGATCGTACACCTCGTGGTCTTCGTCCTCATACTCGATCTGGTTCTCGGCGACGTGTGCGTCTTGAGAGACGACCACCGCGCCGCCAAAAGTGAACGCCAGGTACCGCGCGGGAGTGGGGCCGCTGTTGAAGTGCTGGTGGTACTCCCAGTGCCGAGGCGAGACGATGCTCCCGTCCTTCCAATCGACCTTGATCCGCTCGTGGCCCTCGAAATGGACCAAGGAGTAGCCCTCACCGGTCAGGACGATCACGTGGGCGCCGGCCCCATGGCGGTGCGCCTTCTTGTAGGTGCCCGGCGGGAACTCGCTCATGTGTACGTTCGAGGCGTTGTCCGACATCGCGAAGCCCATGCTGGTCCCGTTGGCGCCCCGATAGAGGCTCGGATCCAGGTCGAACGCGCGCAGGTCCGGCACGAAGTTCGTCTTCCATCGGCCCCGCCCCACGCGCTCGCCGGGTTTGAAGAAGTCGGCCTCGCCATTGAACCGATTGGTGAACCCGTGGGCGGTGTTGAAGATGAAGTCCGGATCGCGGAGTAGATTCATGGCCGCGGGCGCGGTGGTGCCGGCGTAGAGCCTCGCCCGCTGGCTGCCGTCCAGGTTGAAATGTTGGTAGTAGCAGTTGAGCGGAGGCGAGAACAGGCTCCCCTGCTGCCACTCTACCGTCTGCTTTGACCCACCGCTCTGCCATACCGTCGTGGCGCCACGGCCCTCGAGCACGTAGATCATGCTCTCATACAGGTGGTGCTGGACGGACGTTTGGCCGCCCGGCCCGACCTCCAGGAGCTGCCCATCATCGAGCTCTTGAGACGCCAGATTGACGAACGCGCCTTTCTGGCCTGTTCGCGGCCAGGGAGCTACTTCCAGGTTGTAGAGATCGCTGATGTACGCCCCCGTGTAGCAGGGGATTCCTTCCTCGCGCTGCCACTGCTGGTAGACAGTGTCGTACCGAAACCCCCGCCTGCGTCCGTCTTCTTCCGTGTCGTTCTCCATGCCCTTGCTCCTGGCTACCGGTTCGCGGCCTGCTGCGCCTACTGATCCAGGTGGAAGAACCCCACCATGTTCCCACACAGCATCTTCTGGGCTTCTTCCTCGGGAACCCCGCTGAGCTGCTGCTGCATGTATTCGATCGAGTGCGGCCATCGGCTCACCTCATGGGGGAAATCGCTCCCCCACAAGACGTGATCCACTCCGACCTCATGGCGAACGCGAACGCCAAACGGATCGTCAAAGAAGCCGAAGTAGGCGTGCTCCCGCACGTACTCGCTGGGCCGACGAGCGAGCGGTCGCACACCGAAGATCCGCTCGGCCCAGATGTGGTTCGCCTCGTAAGCCATGTCCATCTGCTCCAGGAACTCCGGGAGCCAACCGAAGTTGTTTTCCGCCCAGTAGATCCGGAGCTTGGGGAACCGGTCAAAGAGGCCGCTCACCACCATCTGGGTGATTTCCAGGCCTCCGCAGTGGTGGTGCATGTACCGCGACATCAGGTGCACAAGGTCCACGGGGGGGCGTTCGTAGCCTTCAGGTTCCTTCGGGTACTTAAGAAGGAACTCGCCGCGAACGTTGCCCCGATGGCTCATCGCCGTGTGGATGGTGATGGGCATGTTGAGGTCCAGCGCCGCCGCCCAGAAGGAGTCGTCCTCCGGGGTGGGGCAGGGGTTGCCGCTCGGATAGATCTGGAGCATTACTCCCCGAAGGCCGAGCTTGGCACAGTGCTCCAGCTCGGCGATGTCTTCGTCCACGCCCTTGTTGGGCAGCAGGCCGATCCCCAGGAGCCGATCCGGGGCGTAGGAGCAAAACTCCTCCCCGAGGTACGCGTTGTAGGCCTGGTAGACCGCCGCCGCGTACCCCTTGTCCTTGCGGACGCCCGGGCCAAACACGGAGCCCGTGAAGCTAAACAGGATCTCGGCATCCAGCCCGTCGGCGTCCATCTCGCGCAGCCGCTGGTCAGGGGGACCGTAACCGGCTTCGGACTCGTAGCGCATGATGGTGGGGTCAAAGCCCTCCCGGCCGAGCGTGCAGAAGTGCCCGGTGCCGCCGGAGCTGACATGCCCCTCCTCGTCCATGAGTCCTTCGCGGCCACCTGGGAGCTCGACCCGGCGAGGCAGCCGCTCCCGGTATTCGGCGGGTACCCTCTGGGCCCACCGCTCCGGGTTGTTGTGAATGTGGCTGTCCGCCGAAACGTATCGATACGTTCGCACGGTTCATTTCCTCCCCTGGGGCTTCTTCTATAGCTCTCCGTGCGCCCGCCGCCACGCTTCCACCTCGGGGCGGTATTTCTCGCACAGCTTCCGCCACATCGCGACCTTCTCGGCTGCACCCTCGTCGTCGACGTGGGCGTGAAAGTGGGGCGGACGGGGAGGGCCTCGCTTGATGTAGCCGGCCAGCTCCTGCGGCGTGCGACCCGAGCCGCCTTCAGCCTGCTCCCGTTTGCCACCTCCTGCTCGGCCGCCCGTCATCTCGCGAATCACTCGAATCAATGTCTCCTTGTCCCCGTCCACCGCCGCCTCGTAGGCGCGGAGCACTGGCCATGGGCCCAAGAACAGGTCGAAAGCCCAGCACCCCGAGGCGCCCATCTCGTAGTAGGGATACAGCTGCGGGTAGTTCACGAAGTGGGCGATCTTGCCATGGGTGATTTCCATCATCCGCTGGAACTCCAGCGGCTGCCTATGGCTGTCCTTCGTGCAGACGAAGTTGGGCATCCTCACGATCTCGCGGTAGGCGGTGACCGGAATGTGGACGTGAAACTCGATCGGATTGTGGTAGATCGAGAAGGACAGGTCCGGAAACATCTCCCCGATCGTCTTGTAGTAGGCGATGACGTTCGTCACCGTAAGCTGGTGATAGAAAGGCAGCCCTAGAAGGATGCCCTGCCCCCCGGCCTCGCGTACGAACTCGATCTTCTCGACCGTCTCCCGTGGATTCGCCGAAAGGCAGCCGAAGAAGACCGGCACCCGGCCCCGCACGGCATCGAGGGTCTCGCGCACCAGGGTCTGAAACTCAGGCCAGAGCAGGTTCCACCCCTCGCCGGAACCGGACATGGTGGCGATCAGCTGCACGCCGTCCCGGATCACCGCGTCTACCGCGTCGTGCAGGTTGTCGACGTCGATGCTGTTCTTGGTCCGAATGTCGTGGGCGTCGGGCGTCTCGAAAGCCGGCATCATGGCGTAGACGCCCTTGAGCTCGTCGCAGGTGTACGGCACGTTCAGCTCCTTTCTTCCTGATAGAGCCCCAGAGACTGCGCCAGCGGCGAATAGCTGATCGAGAAGAGAATGGCCGGTTCGGTGGTCGACAGGTTGCGGTGGCGGTACCAGCGCCACTGCGGGATCCTCATGATGTCCCGCTCGTTCCAATTCAGCTCGGTGGCGTCCTCTTTGTCTATCGTCGTGACTCCGTGCCCGCGCACCACATTGAACCGCACCCAGCCGGTGTGGCGAATCGGCCGAGTCGATTCGCCAGGACGGAGCAGCTGGACTCTGGCGCTCATCGTCGGGAGCGTGTGTCCGCCCGTGACCGGATTGGCGTATTCAAGCATGACACCGTAGTGCGGATCGTGCTCTTCCTCGGCCACCAGGCGTTCGAGCGTTGCCTGCGTGTCGCGCCACTTGTAGGTAATCGGTGGCGAGTGTGCGGGCGAGGTGACCTGAGCGCCAATCAGCCTGGCAGGGCGGACGTCCCCGTACAGCTGGGTGTGATAGCCCTCCGGGTGGATGGCCGGCTGGAGGTTTCCCTCCGGCCAGTCCTCGTGGAAGCTGGCTTCCATGGGCGAGATCAGTTCCACGTCGAGGAAGTCCATCCAGACCACCGGTTCCTTGCCCAGATTCCCGTGGTCATGCCACGTCATGCTGGGCTGCACCAGGAAGTCGCCCGGCTCCATGAACATCCGCTCGCCGTTGGAGGTGGTGTACCCGAGCCCGTCCCCCTGGACCACGAACCGGACCGCGGACGCGGTGTGGCGGTGCGCGGCGGCCTGTTCGCCCGGCATCACGATTTGATACCCGCCGAACGCGCGGCGAAAGGCTTCGTCACCCAGGGTGATGAGCTCGCCGGCCTCCAGCAGCAACGGGTACATGTCCCGCCACCTGAGGATCTGTGGGTCTTCCTTCTGTTCCCCTCGATTGCGCGTCCAGAAGGGAATCACCCGCGGGCCGAGCGCCCTGATCCGGTTCTCGAGGTCGGCTTTCTTGGCCTGGTAGTCCGGGTCGGCCATCGAATCCCCTCCAGCGTCAGGCCTCTCTGCCTTCGACACGGAACGCGGCCCAAGCAAGTTTGCTGCAAGTGTATTGGAGTAGCTCCAGCGCGGCAATTGCAGATATAGCTATTGCGCGTGCCGCCTCATCTTAGGCTACTCTATCGCGTGCAACCAGGAGAAGGTGTGTCACATGCCAATTGTCCTTGACCACCTGACCGTGCCCGTACGCGACCAGGAAGCGAGCGTGCGCTTCTACACCGAGGTGTTTGGAGCGCGAAAGGGCGCCGCCCGGGGACGAGTAGTGGGCGTCTGGCTCAGTGACAGCCTCGAGCTGCAGCTTCGGGCGACTGAACCGGTAGTCAGCAGCCACTATGCGTTCCGGCTGGAGCCAAAGGAATTCGACGGCGTGCTCGGGCGGATCCAGATGCTCGGCATTCCCCATGGCGTGGCCAGAGATCAGTTGAATGGGGAACTGCTCGTGGACGACCAGGGCAAGCGCACCGCCTTCTTCTCCGACCCTGACGGCCACAGCCTGGAGCTGATCGCCTACCCCTCATAGCCCGGGCCCTACCAGGCGATCCCGCAGCCTGGCCCCTCGTGGCAACCTACTGGTGAGCCGCCTCGAGCGCTGCTTCCGCGACGTGCACGTGGTCAGCCAGCATGTGGGGGTCTCCCCCTGGCAGTGGGAGCGGGCCGGGCGCTACTTCCTGGGCCTGGGCATCGCCGACGTCGTGCTCGGGGGGGCACCGGGAACGCTCTCCGGAGGCTGACGTCCGGCGCCGGGGTGAGGGCTCCCCGAGCAGGACTCGAACCTGCAACCTGGCGGTTAACGATCATCTCAACCGCCGAGCAATCAGCATGGCGAACGCGAGCTGCTTGCGGACGAGCATTTGGACCATTAGCGCTAGCGGCCGGATGGGGACGTACAATGACATTGTCCGGCAGACAAGTCCCCAGATAGTCTGCCAAATGGGTATTCCTCGGTCACCCGGGAAAATGCCTCGTCCCGCGGCGTGATGCCTTCCAAGCAGGCTGTCGCGGGTTCGAGTCCCGTCTCCCGCTCCACGCGATAGGGCATGATCGGTCGCGATACATAGGAAGCGCATCACTGCGCTACTATCCGTAGAACGGCCGTACGGCCTCGCGGAACTTGCTAAGCCGAGAGATCCTGCTCACAGCGATCGGCTTCATGCCTGCTCCTCCAGCAGGCCCAGGAACTCTCGGGGGCTGACGATCTTGACCCCCTCATAGGTGCTTAGCTTCAGAAGCTGGCGGTCCCCGGTCACCAGATAGTCAGCACTTCCGGAGACGGCAGTGGCCAAAATACGGTCGTCTTCTGGGTGCGTCGCAGCTCCGTGCACCTGCCTGCTGATTGGGATGAACAGCGCGTCCTGTTCAAGGAGGGAACGGAGGTGCTCAATCTCGGTGGGGCCGACGGGGTACTTGCGCTGGACTCGGGCGCGGCCCAGGGTCCGAAGAACCTCAGTCAGGATTGGCTGGCTCGTGATTAGGGCGAACTGCTCCGCGCGGGCGGCGTCAAGAATCCGTGCAGATGCGCCCAGGGTGACAATGCTGCCTGAAACAATCGTATTGGCATCGAGGACGGCGCTGATCACGCCTCCTCGCCGCGCTCCTGACGTGCTCGGTCCTCGGCCCGCATCTCTTCTATTGCTTCGGCGATGTCGCGCTCGACCTCATCCGGATCCTTATCGCGATTTCGTGCGCGGATTTCATCCACCACCCGCCAAGCATCGTCACGGGCATCGAGCCGCTTCAGCCGTTCCAGGTCATCAGGCGAAACCAGGGCTGCCATGGTCTGGCCGTTCTCTTCAACAATGACGCGTGTCTCTTGCTTGGAGACTTTTCTGACGAGCTTTCCGAAGTCACGCTCGGCATCGTGCATGGTCATGATCTGGGTCATAGGTTGTCGCTCGCGCATGTCAACTCCTTGTCGAACGCGGCACGGTTATTATCTCACGAGCCCGAGGGGTGCCTCCCGATCAGGGCTTCCTGACGGTCTGATTGGCGCTTGACAGACTCTTGGTCGCCCCCTCAGCTCCGCACGTCCCACTCGTGCGCGTTCCAGGTGATAACGAGGCGGGGCCACTCGCTGCTCACATTGAGCAGGCGGTCCGCGGCTGCGCCAGGGAGGGGGTTGTAGAAGAGCCCAACGAGCGTGACCTGATTGGCGATCTGGTGGACGACCTCTCCGAGCGCCTGGATCCGCTCCGCCATCGGCACGGTTCTGAAGTACCGCTCGAGTCGGGCGTCGAACTCGGGGCTCATGTAGCGGCTCACGTTTCCGGCGCCCGACACACGGAAGCTGTTGCTGGGCAGCCGCGCTCTCGAGCTGTGGAGGAAAGGCAGGGCCCCTACATCGTTGGGGCCGCCGGAGACGTAGAAGGCTGGGAACGTGGCCACGTACTGCTGATCCTGGACTTGCTGCGGGGCGAGCCGTACCACGGTGGCATCCACCCCCACCTGCTGCCAGTAATCGGCGATGGCGGACGCCGGCTTGAACATCGCATCCAGCGGCCCGCTGCGGACCTCCAGCTCCAGCCGCCGGTTCGCCTCGTCCCGATAGGTCCCATCCGGTCCCTTCCGATAGCCGCTCGCCTCCAGCATCTGGGCGGCCTTTCGGGGGTCGTACTCGTACCGCGGCACGGCGGCTTCGATGTCTCGGTAGGCCGGCTGGTTCGGGCTCAAGACCGTGTGGGGCACCCACGATAGGCCCGCCACCAGCGTGTCCACGATCTCCTGGCGGTCGATGGCGTGGACCAGCGCGCGCCGGACCTGGAGGTCGGCCACGGCGGCCGGACGGGGCTCGACAAACTGCGGCGAAACGCGGATCATCGTGTCCCCGCCCAGATTGAAGTGCACGGTGCCCGCGCGCCACCGGTCCCGCAGCTGGAGTCCGAGGTCGATGGACCCGACGTTGTTGGTGATGTCTACTGTGCCCGCCAGCAGGTTCGCTGTCAGGGTGTTGGCATCCTGAATCAGCTTCACCTCGATCTGGTCGATCCTGGGCCGGCCTAACACGAAGTCGTCATTCGCGATGAGCTGGACTCCGGTGCCCGGCGTCCACACCTGCACCCGGTAGGGCCCCGCCCCGACGAACTCAGAGGTCCAGTAGGGGAGATCCAGGAGGCTCCCCTTGTCGCCCCGATACGCTTCCTCCAGCAGATGCCTGGGCAGGAGCAGGCGATCGCGCGCGTCGAGCACGGCGTCGGCTTCGATGAACGGTTCTTTCCAGATGATGGTGAGGGTACGCGCATCCGCGGCCCGCGCCTCCTCGATCGACGCGTAGGCCTCGCTGTTGAACCCCGCCATTTGCTGGTCCCGCCCGACCTCCAGGCTGAACAGGAGGTCGTCCGACGTCAGCGGCACGCCGTCGTGCCAACGGGCGCCCTCGCGGAGTTTCCAGGTGGTCTCCATCCGGCCGTCCGCCAGCACTTTCCACAGCCCATTCTCCAGACTGGGGACCGCTTCGGCCAGCCTCGGACGCCGCGTACGGTGGTCGCCGAGCACGGTCAGGCCTGAGTGCACCAGCGGTGCGATGATGCTCCCCACCCCTTGCGTGGTCGGGCGCACGTCCGGCTCGTCCGCGAGGGCGAGCGTGATGCGCTTGACCGCGAGGGGGTGGCCGGGAACATCTCCACCTGTGGCGCCACCGGGGGTGGCGGGTGCGCAGTTGACGGTGAGGAGCGCAACGACCAGCGACGTGAACCAGAGACTCGTAGAGCGACGCATATTTCTCTCCTGCGCCACACGGCCCGCCGTTCCCCCGAAATGGATGGCGGCGGTGCACTGCCAGCACACGCGGGACTCGCGTAATCGCCTGGCTGTCGTTATAGTCCCATTCGGCGGCGGTTGGGACAAGCGGTTCAGTCGCATGTTTCGTCTCAGCTTTTCGCAAACGGCCATCTCTTGCCCGAATCCTGAGAAACCCTCCCCCTTTGAGGGGGCGGGCTGGGCAGGGTGGTGACTCTTTCACCGGCACCGGCGTCGGCGAGGACATGTCGCCCGGTGACGGCCGCGAGGAGGTGTCATCGCTCCGCTAGTGGGTCACTTCGCATGAACGTGGGCGTTACCCCCCTCCCTAATCCTCCCCCTCAAGGGGGGAGGGAACCAGTTCTCTTCCCCCTCCCCCTCGACGGGGGAGGGTTGGGGTGGGGGTGACCGTGAT
>CAYQJS010000081.1:0-15524 GCA_964417895.1 uncultured Chloroflexota bacterium
CTTTCACTCGCTACACCTCGCCAGCTTACTGGCGCTTTCGGGGACAAGCCCCCGCGCTACACGTTCCGCGTCACACCTGACGAAACAGCAGAGGTTCGCTCGCGCTTCTTGAGGCCTCGGCTACATGGGGAAGCGATGGAACTCCACGTCTCGGCTGGCCGTGTCGAGCACGGCGCAGGTCAGGTTGCGAGTCCCATCGCGCGGCTCCCCGCACGACCCGGGATTCACCACCAGGATTTCGCCCAGGCGAGCCGTAAAGGCGCGGTGCGTGTGGCCGAGCACGATCACGTCGGCGTCGACTTCAGCGAGGCGGCCGAACTGCCGCTCGTCTTCGGGGTAGAGGTAAGAGGCCGAAGTCGCATGCGGCTCGTCCCACGGCGCGCCGTGGAACATGGCGACGCGCAGCCCGTCGAGCGTGAGCGATAGCTTGTCGGGGAGCGCAGCCAGGTAGGCCAGGTGCCCCGGGCCCACCGACGGCGATTGACGCAGCGGTAGCGCCGGCGTGTAAAGGACCGTCTTGTCGTGATTCCCGACAATGGAGCGCACGCCACGCGTAGCGAGCAGCCCCAGCACCTCGTTGGAGAAGCGGTACTGGTAGAGGATGTCACCCGCGCAGAGCACTTCATCGCAGTCACCCAGGAGATCGAGCGCCCGCTCGAGCCCTGGCAGGTTGCAGTGAATGTCCGAGATCAGACCGACTCTCGTTGTTCCGCTCCTTGCATCCCGGTTCTACTCCAAATGTCGGGCCTGCCGCCAGTGTCCCGAGTCAGACGTCCGACCGAAACCCGGCGGTTACGGAGGTTGATCGCAACCGGGCGTAGGGGCAATGCACGCATCGCCCGCGGGCTCGGCGTGCCGAGCCCCTACGCGCTCATCGAACAAGTCTCCATTCACCGTACAAGAAGGGCTGCGCGACGACTCATGCATCGGTGTGGATCGCTTGCATGAGGTTTGTGACCTGTCGAACGGTGTTGACCTGGGAGAGATTCCAGCAGGCTCGATCCAGCGCCGCGGCGTCGGCATCGGCGAGCAGCCCGGCCACGTTCTCCCGAAACTTCGCAGTCAGCTCTGAGTCATCCATTGTGCGCAAGTAGTCCACAGCTCCCTTGAAGGTGCGGCCGCGGGCGGCGATCTCGGCCCGCGCCGGCGCCCATCCTTCCCAGTAATTTCCGCTGCCCGAGACGTCGTTGTCTCGGAGCCGCATAAACTCGATCCTCTCCATCAACCCTCTGACGTCGGATCGGCGGAATGCCTCCGGCGATTGCCAGGAGCGACGCGGCCGTATATCACACACCGCCGCCGCAACGTTATACCGCCGATTGCGCCATGCGTCTTCCGGGGAGCGGACCTCCGTGGTCGGGCCCTCTGCCCGCATCGATCGGATCTCAATATGCTCGATCTCGTCAGCCCGAAGGCCATGCTCCGATGCCACCTGGCTGGCCACGTCGATGCTCGTCTGCGCGGCCAGCGCGGCGGGGTAGGGTTTGAAGGCAACCTCTGGAATCGTCCACTGGCTGCCGAGGGCGCGGGTCAGTTGGTCCCAATCGCACGACGGCGCGCCGGCGAGGCGCCAGAAGCCAAAATCGCCCTCCAACACCTCCAGATCGCCGGTGAAACCGCGCGCCGCGAGCAGGGCCGCCTGGATGCCGTTCTGGGCCATGAGGCCGAGGTGGTCGTACTTGGTCATCGGGGAGTGCGGCGAGGCCAGAAACTTGTCGAGGGTGGGGACGTTGGCGCTGTAGCCGCCGATGCCGAAGGCGTGGTGCATCTGCTCGCGGCTCAGACCGAGCAGCCGGCCCGCCGCGGCGGTCGCGGCAAACACGACGTGGGAATGCCCGCGCCCAAAGCCGGCCTGGCTGGAGCGGGATGGGCGACGCACGGCGCGGCCGATGCGCCCGCCCACCTCCAAGCCCGCCACCAGCGCCGTGAGCAGCTCGACGCCACTGGCGCCCACGGCGTCAGCCACCGCCAGGGCCGCTCCCACCGCCACCGCGGGGACGTGTCCTTCGGCATCTTGGGGCTCAGCTTCGATGGCGCCCACCAGCACGGTGTTGGCGAAGGCGGCCGGCATCAGGCTGGCTTCGTCCGAACCAATGATCCGCGCTTGCAGGTTGCCACGCTCCCCTCGGGAAAGATCGACGGCAATCCGCCCCGAGGGCGTGATGAGCCCCGCCACGCCGCAGCCAAGGCAGTCCAGCAGCACCCGCCGGGCTTGATGGCCAACCTCGGTCGGGATGTCGGCAGGCCGCAGGGCCTGCGCGAACTCGGCGAGGTCTCGGGTGTAGGACACGGAGGACCCTACATGCACGTCATTGCCCTGAAAATCCCCTCCCTCAGTCCTACGAGGCCATCGCTTCAGGCCTGACCAGCCGGAACACAGGGTGGCTCGCAGCCTCCCGGGCGAACGTATCCACGGGCGATTCTGGCTTCGCAACGAAGAACGGCCGCGTGATGGGTACCTCTGTCGCGTACTGCTTCAGGACGGGTGCCGCCTCGTCCGGCCCCACCTCGACCACCTGCACCTCCTCGGACCGCCTGCCACGGGTCAGTGTCACCCTTCCTGCCGCCCGAGCGTTGCGCACCCAGTTGACTTCGCCGTATGGAGCAACAAGCCAGCGTTGTTCGCTATTCTCTATGAGCCTCACGGGGGTCGTATGCACCACGCCGCTCCGCCGTCCTGGCACGGTAAGCAGATAGGTTGACCCGCGTGTCGCGCCGACGCGTACCAGAGCAGCGACCACCCAGTTGATGAGTCTCCGGAGCGCCGTGCGCCTGTAGATCCTGGCCATTGCTCAACACGTTCTCTTCACAGGCCCCTGCTCGGCAAGCACTCCGTAGGCTCGCGAGTGTTGCTGAGGCTCCGCAAGTCCCAGCAGCGGTGGGCCAGTTGCTGTGCGTCGGCGTCGGTGATCAGCCCCGCCACCGCGCAGCCAAGGCAATCCAGGACGATGCGCGACGTCTTATGTGCGACCTCCTCGGGAACCCGGTCCACGTCGATGCTCAAAGCGAAATCGGACAGCGCGCGCGTGTACGCCCCGTTTGCGTCGCTGCCATGCTACCTCCGAGTTCCGAGTTCCAGGTTCCGAGTTCTGAGTTCCAGGGTCCGAGTTCCGAGTTCCAAGTTCCAGGTTTCGAGTTCCGAGTTCCGCGATAGGCGTGCGGGCCACTCGGAACTCAGAACTCGGAACTCGGAACTACCGCCGCACGTCCCACTCGTGGGAATTCCACGCCTGGCTGGTGCGCGCGCTCCTGGGTCCGACACCCACGAGACGTGCCCCGATGAGCGTCGAGTCGATCTCGTAGAACAGCCCCATGTTGGGGAGCTGGTCCGTCTGGTGGCGCACGATCTGAGCCAGGGCCTGCATCCGCTCCGCCTTCGGGACCGTCGTGATGTACCGATCGATGAAGCTGTCGAGCTCGGGGCTGCGGTAGCGTGCGTTGTTGCCCGTGATCTGGAAGCGATTCTCGGGCAAGGGCGTTGAAGCGCTGTGGAAGCGACGCACGTCCTCGGGCATCGGGCTCGGTGCGCCTGAGATCATCTCGAACGCGGGAAACTGGGCACGGTACTCACGGTCGCCGATGCGCTGGATGGGGACGAACACGGGCTCGACGCCCACTCCCACTCGCTGCCAGTAGTCGGCGATGGCCAGCGTGATCTTCGGCTGAATCTCGCTGCGGATCGTGGTGTAGATGGAAACAGAGAGCTTCTGGCCGCTCGCGTCCTGGAAGACACCGTCAGGCCCCCGCGTATACCCCAGCCCCTCGATCATCTGCACGGAACGGCGCGGATCGTAGTCATAGCGCGTAATGCTGCCATCGACGTCGCGATGCTCCTCGCTGTTTGGATCCAGCCACGTGTGCGCGATGGAGCTCTGCCCCAGGGTGAAAGTGTCCGCCATCTGCTGCCGATCCAGGGCGTAGAGCAGCGCCCTGCGGAAGCGGACGTCGGTAACAACGGGTGGTGACGTGTTGACGAATTGCGAGTGGATCGGGAACCAGCCGCGGATACTGGCCGCGATTGTGCCCTCGCGCCACTGCTCGAGGACCTGCTGGGCCTGCTCCGCGGGAATGAGGGTCCGGCCCAGCGTCAGCTCAATGGCCCCCGCCAGGAGGTTGGCTGCAAGCGTGTTGGGATCGGCGATGAAACGCACCTCCACTTCGTCTATCTTCGGTCGCCCCAGCACGTACCCATCGAAGGCGCGCAGCACCACGTGGCTGTCCACAGCCCACTCGCGCACGGTGAAGGGACCGGCGCCCACGAAGCCCTGGGACCAGTAATCGAGGGCGAAGAACGCCGCTTTATCCTCGGCGAGCGGGCCTTCCAGGAGATGCCTGGGCAGCGGCAGCCCCACCGTGTGGCTGAACATGGCGTCCGCCTCGATGTATGGCTGCCTCCAATTCACGACGATCGTCTGAGGATCGGGCGTCTCGATGCTCTCGATGGCGTCGTAGGCCGAATACGGCGCGATGCCTAGCTCGCGGTCCTGGTCAACCATGGCCGCGAACGCGAAGTCGCCGGCGGTGACAGGTGCGCCGTCGTGCCAGCGCGCGGCCGGCTTGATACGCCAGATGGTCTCCATGCGGCCATCGGGGAACACCCGCCACGATCCATTCTCGATCGACGGCACCGCCTCGGCGAGCTGGGCATGCAGGTTGCGCTTCGCGTCGGCCAGCACCAGTCCGGCGTGGACCATCTCTTCGATGGAGTCGAGGCCCGGCGGGCTCCCCACGGACCGGTTCGTCCGCTGCAGGG
Source organism: uncultured Chloroflexota bacterium (assembly GCA_964417895.1). Lineage (GTDB taxonomy): Bacteria > Chloroflexota > UBA6077 > UBA6077 > SHYK01 > CAYQJS01. The sequence goes on from CAYQJS010000081.1 coordinate 4,754, forward strand.
CGATCGAGGCGGGCGTGCCTCTGATCGCCGCCACGATCCGCTTCGGCCCTGCGATTGCCGCGGCCTGTGTGCTGTCCGCTGAGCCCGCCGGCTGCGCCGGCGGAGCGCAGGCGGCTGCCAACAACACGACGATCAGCATCCCGGAAAACACGTAAGTCGCCATGTCACCCCCCTCCCTAACCCTCCCCCTCAAGGGGGGAGGGGACCAAACCCCTACCTTCCCCCTCAAGGGGGACGTACCAACTCTCTTCCCCCCTCCCCCTCGACGGGGGAGGGTTGGGTGGGGGTGACCGTGATCACGACATTCATAGACTGGCCCAGTAGCAGTCCCCAGTCGCAATCCCCGATCAGCAACCCACCATCCGCAATCCGTCCCTATTCCGCAATCCGCAATCCGCAATCCGCAATCCGCAATCCGCAATCCGCGCTATCCTATACCAACTCAGCGAACGCGGGCGCGGCGTGCCGCGCCCCTACACGAGGCCGGACGCGCCCCTACGCGGGGCCAGATCCGGCCGGTGAACAACGGCAGAACGGAGGGAGTACGCGCATGAGGGTGGTCCGCATTTACACGGGCGACGATGCCCGCTCGCATTTCGAAGACCTCAACATCCCAATGGCGGCTGCCAGCCTCGGGCAGCAGTCGTCGCTGATACCCGGCGAGGGACTCATCTTCCGCGAGGCGCCAGCCGGCGGTGCGCTTGACTTCCACCCCGCGCCGCAGCGGCAGTTCGTGGTGACGCTCGCCGGCCTGGCTGAGCTGGAGTGCGGCGACGGCACCCGCAAGCGATTCGGCGCGGGGGCCATCATGCTCGCGGACGACACCACGGGGCAGGGCCACATCACTCGCGTGATCGAGGGGCCCAGGCGGTACATGTTCATCCCGCTGTCGGCGACCGTCGACATTTCGCAGTGGAGGGTATGACCGTGCAAACCACAGCGCCCACCACAGTCACCCCGCCTCGCGCCAGCTCGGGCCTCGAGGACCGATTCGCCACGCTTCACGAGATCGTGCGCGCCGCGCGTGCCAACCTGCCGCCCGGCCCGTGGGACTATCTGATGGGCGGCGCCGAGACGGAAACGACGCTGCGGCGCAATCGCCTCGGCATCGATTCTCTCGGGCTCCGCCCGCGCGTGCTCCGGGACGTCTCGCAGATCGACTGGAGTACGACCTGGCTCGGTCGGCAGATCCGCATGCCGGTGATGCTGGCGCCCGTTGGCTCCATCGAGAGCTTCTCGCCGGGTGGCGGGGCGGACGCGGCCTCGGGCGCAGGCCAGTTCGGCATCCCCCAGATGCTCTCCTCGGTATGCAACCCCGGCCTCGAGGCCGTCGCTGCCGCCGCGCCCGATGCGTTCCGCATCTTCCAGCTCTACGTACGGGGCGACCAGGCCTGGGTCGACGACTACATCAGGCGCGCTCGCGACAACGGTAATGCCGCGTTCTGCTTCACGGTCGACACGGCCGTCTACAGTCGCCGCGAGCGGGACCTGTCGCGGCGCTTCTACAAGCCGTGGCGCGCGTCGGTTGGGGCTGCCCAGCGGGAATTCCAGGCGCGACTCAGCTGGGACCAGGTGAAGCGGTTCAAGGACACCTACGACCTGCCGCTGATCATCAAGGGCATTGCCACCGCGGAGGACGCCGCGATCGCCTGCGAGGCTGGTGTGGACGGCGTGTACGTGTCGAACCACGGCGGTCGTCAGCTCGACCAGGGCCGTGGCACCATCGAGGTGCTGCCGGAGGTGGTGCAAGCCGTCGCGGGGCGCGCCGCGGTGATCGTGGATGGCAGCTTCGTACGCGGCACCGACGTCGTCAAGGCCATCGCCCTCGGCGCGACGATCGTGGGTATCGGGCGGCTGGAGTGCTGGGGACTCGGCGCCGCCGGGCAAGCGGGCCTCGTGCGCGCGCTGGAAATTCTGGAGGATGAGATCCGCATCGCCATGGGCCTGCTCGGAGTGTGCTCGCTGCGTGAGCTGAACCCGTCGTACTTGCACGCGGCGCCGCCGACGGTGCCGGGGCACGTCACCAGCGCGTTCCCGCTCCTGGACCTGGACATCGACCGCTACTGAGTCGCGCTAGCCCGAGCCCGCGCCACGTGCAACTCTGTTCTGTCAGCTGGTACGATATGCATATCGGTATGCACAAACTTACGCTGAGAGGTCATCACAATGTCGGCTGCCGACCCATCGACCCGACTGACGGTGAGCCTGCCCGTATCGCTGGTCGAAGCGCTGGATCGCTTCCTCGCGACGCGAACGAGCAGAAGCGCGGCCGTGCGCGAGGCGCTGCAGCGCGCGGTGGATGAAGCGCGCCGGCGCGAGGAGGTCGAGCGCTTCGTGCGCGGGTACGAGGCGCAACCCCAGACCGAGGAGGAGTTCGGCTGGGCGGACGTGGCTGCCCTCCACTTCTGGGTCGAGCATCCCTCCGAATGAGGCGGGGCGAGGTCTGGTGGGCGAACCTGCCCGAGCCCTGGGGCCGGCGCCCGGTGCTGCTTCTCGCTCGCGACGAAGCCTATAGCGTTCTCACCTGGATCATGGTGGTGCCGATTACGACCAATGTGCGGCCTATTCCCACGGCCGTGGCCCTGAACGCGGAGGTTGACGGCGTACCCCGCGCCTGCGCCGCGGCCCTGGATAACATCCAGGCGATCCACAAGAGCTGGCTCGGCGCCCGAATCACGAACCTCGGCCCGGACAGGATGCGCGAGATCGAGCAGGCAGTTCATTTCGCCCTAGACCTCAGCTTTTAGTTTGATCGCTGGGCGGTGAGCAACCTGCGCTATTCGAGCCCCGAGAGAATCCGCTCAGATGCCACCTCCTCCGAAGTTCGTCACCCCCCACCCCACCCCCCCGCAAGGGGGGAGGGGGTTTCTTCCCTCCCCCCTCGACGGGGGAGGGTCAGGGAGGCGGTGAAGCGCGTTCTACCGAAACACTCTGAGCTCCTATGCGCTCGGCATCCGGTGGACCACGGCGTAGGCCTCGATGGCGGGCGGAGCCGACGCGTACAGCGTGTACGGGTGTGCGGCCTGGAAGGCTTGCACCTCCGGCGCCGACCCCGCGGCCCGCGCGTCCTCGACCGTCATGTAGATATTGAGGGCGAGGTACTTGAATGGATTGCCGCCAGACCTGCGCAGGCGGTTGGAGACGAACCCCTTGGTGTGCTGCTTCCGGAGCTCGAAGAACACCCGGCGTGTCCGCTCGAACGCCGCGACGACGCCCGGCCGCTGATCGAGCATCCAGTCCACGAGCACTTCGCAGCCGCTCTGACCGGCCACGGCGCCCTCGGCATCCACCTCGAAGACGCTCTCGTACCCTTCCTGGTGAACGACACTGGACAGCCCACTCGTAAGACTCTTGGCGTAGTTGGCAAGCACGTCGCTCTTGCTGAAGGCCCAAGCTGTCTCGACGTTCTCCCATCGGCTCGTACCCACGTATTTGCCGGGGTAGCTATACGAGCGCAGGAGGGTCTGCCCCTGGTACCCTGGCTGGCCTTTCCTCATCTCGCCGAATCCGGTCATACTCGCCTCGAGTTCGCCTGCGCCTCCTGGCCTGACGCTGAATTCTGTCCGCAAGAGGTACATAGCTCTGCTCCTTTCACGAAACGCTTACTCCAGATAGAGTGATCAGGTGCCCGGAGGCCGGTACGCGATGCCGCCGGCCTTTCTCATCGCCTCGACGGCCTCCTCGGCCGTCATCAGGACCGTGGTGGATAGTGAACTGAAAGCCCCGCTGGCGGCGACGGTCAGAGCAACGGCAGCGGCGCTCACGTTATCGGGGAATTCCAGCAGCGCGAACGCGTCCGCTTCGCCGAATGCGAAGTAGAGCGCCTCCAGCTTGCCGCCCCCCGCCTCGACGAGGGCACGAACAGGCTCGCGCCTGTTCTGCGGGTTCTTGATCAGTGCTGCCCAGGTCTCCGGAGTATAGGAACCGCGCCAGAGATAGTGAGACATCTGCAAAACCTCCCCGTGCGATAGTCGGACTGACCCTCCGTATTCCGCTGTTCCATAAGCGTCACCGATAGGCGCCGCCTCCCGCCGCACTCGTCATGCTGTGAGCAGCCCTATGCCGCAGCGCCGGCTGCACATTCATCTTCCGCGGTTCAGCGACAGAATACTCCTTGCCCCACAAGCAGGACAGTCCATCGTCGCGGTCCGCGGCAGCTTTGTCGGCGAGATTGACACAGAGCCGCGAGGCACGATAACCGAGCAGGCGAGAATAGCTGTGCTAGACTCCCGATTGGGAGCACAGCTGCTGGTAATCGGCACCTGGCTGGGACGAGGAAGGCTATCGTGGCGCCGGACGAGCAATTCCTCAGCGATGGGAGATGGAGCGAACCCTGGTTGGTTGTGGCGTCCGGGGTGGCGCTCGATGAGTTCCTGCGCATGGAGGATGAGAAGCCGGCGCTGGAGTACGCGTGCGGGGAGGTGTTCCAGAAGCCGTTGCCCACGCGGTTCCATTCGATTCTCACGCGCTACTTCACTCTCGTGCTCTCGCGCTTTCTGGAGCAAGCCCGGCTCGGCGAAGTCTTCCCAGAGATTCGCTGTATCTTCGGCCCGCCCGGAAGGGAGCGCGCCTACGTGCCCGACCTCGTCTACGTATCAAACGAGCGGCTCACGGCGGCCGACCGGTTCTTACGCACCGCGCCCGATCTGGCCATCGCAATCCTCTCTACGGGCCAGAACATGGCCCGCCTTTTTGACAAGACACAGTTCTACTTGCTGAACGGCGTTCGGCTTGTCTGGATCATCGATCCGGACGCCGCGACGATCGCGGTACTGTCGCCAGACCAGGAGAGCCGGACGCTGAGCCCAAGTGACACGCTTGACGGCCACGAAGTACTGCCGGGCTTCAACGTGGCCGTGGACGATATCTTCGCGCAGATTGCAAACGTGAGTTCCTCGTAGCACCAGTGGCTGATCTACCCGGCGTCGAGGAACCTCAGCGCTGTCGCAGCCATGGCCGCGACACCGATGGGCAGCGCCTCTTCATTGATGTCGAACGACGAGCTGTGGGTCGGGCGCGGCTCCGCCCACGAGCGGTCTCGAACGCCCAGGTGGAACATGGCCCCCGTCACGCGCTGGAGCAGGTACGAGAAGTCCTCCGCCCCCATCGCCTGCTCTTTCTGCACGATAGCGTCGGGCCCGAATAGCTCGAGGACCGCGTCTTGGACTAGCTGGATGCCCTCCTCGTGATTCACGAGGGGCGGATACCCCGGGAAGTACTCCATCTCCGCTGTGGCGCGCATCCCCGCTGCCACGCCGCCCGCCAACTCTCCAAGGCGGCCCTCGATCTGCGCGCGGAGGTCCGGGTTGTAGGTGCGCACTGTCCCCTTGATGGTCGCGATGTCCGGTATGACGTTGAAGGCAGTGCCCGAAATGAGGCTGCCCACGGTGATGACGGCCTTGTCCGTGGGGTCCACCTCTCGGCTTACGATGGTCTGCAGCGCGGTGACGATGTGGGCAGCCACGACGACCGGATCGACGGTGAGGTGCGGCCGCGCCGCGTGGCCGCCCTTTCCGCGCACGGTGATGGTGAAGCGGTCCGCGGCAGCGTTGGTCGGCCCCACCCGGAGGCCCACCTCCCCCGCGTAGTGCAACGCGTCCACGTGGAGGGCGAAGGCGCCATCGACCGCCGGTTCATCCATTAGTCCTTCTTCGATCATGCGGAGCGCGCCCGCTCCCCCCTCCTCAGCCGGCTGAAACATGAGCTTCACGCAGCCACGGATCTCATCGCGCCGATCGCTCAACAGCCGGGCCACACCCAGGAGCATGGCCGTGTGTGCGTCGTGGCCGCAGGCGTGCATAACGCCAGGATTCTGAGACCGATAGTCCACCTGGCTTTGCTCCTCGATGGGGAGCGCGTCCATGTCCGCCCGCAGGAGGACGGTCTTGCCGGGCCTGGTTCCTCGCAGCAGGCCGACCACGCCGGTCCCCGCCACGCCGGTCCTGACCTCGATTCCGAGCGCCTGAAGCCTGGCCGCTACCAGGGCCGAGGTCTGGTGCTCCTGGTAGAGGAGCTCCGGATGCTGGTGGATCGCGCGCCGGTCCGCCACCACCTCCGACGCAAGCCGCTGTGCCGCCGCCAGGATGTCAGTCGCTTGTGCAGGCATTACATCCCCCTCCCTGTTGTCCTTCTGAGCTGAAAACGAAGAATCCGCGAGCTTCGCAGCAGTAGGCTTCACAGAATACGCGTGGAATGGGGGACGGCCCCCCTCCCTAACCCTCCCCCTCAAGGGCAAGGGAAGGGGGGAGGGGATCAGTATCCCACCTGGCTTCCGATTTGGGACTTGGGACCGGGACCCGGGACTTACCGAAAGACGCCTTCCACCAGGTAGGCGTTCACTTCATCCTCGTCCATACCGACGACCTCCTGGAAGACGTAGTCGGTGTGCTCGCCGAGGAGTGGCGCCCGGCTCGGCGCCGCCGCGGGAGCGCGCGACAGGCGAAAGCCCCACCCCTCCACCAGTGCGCTCCCAAGCTCGGGGTGATCCACCTCCTTCCAAAGCTCCCAGTGTTGGAGCTGGGGGTCGCCGCGCAGCAATTGCTCGAAGTTGTTGACCGCGGAGCACGGCACGCCGGTGGCCTGCAGCGTGTCGGCAACCTCTTCGGCCGTCCGCTGCGACGTCCACGGCTCGATGAGCGCTCGCATCTCGGGCTCGTGAGCCTTCCGCGCCAGCAGCGTGGCGTAGGCCGGATCGTCCGCAAAGCCTGGGCGCTCGATGGCGGCGCACAGGCTACGCCACTGCTCGTCACTGAAGACGGCGATCGCGCACCATGCGTCGTCGCCCTGGCAGCGATAGACGTCGTGGGGCGCGGCGCCCGGGTGGCGGTTCTCGGAGCGCTCCATCGGTTGGCCGTTAGCCGTGTACTGGAGCACCGCCGGGCCCGTCCAGTTGATCGTTGACTCATACTGCGATAGCTCGATGAACTGTCCCTGGCCAGTGCGTCGGCGGTGGCGGAGCGCCGCCAGGATCGCGACGACGGCCTGGAGGGGGTTGCAGCTGACATCAGGATGCGAGTAGGGGGAGGGGCTGGTCGGCGGCCGGTCGGGGAATCCCGAGATCACATTCACGCCGGCGAGCGCCTGGATGCCCCAGCTCACTCCCCCGTAAAAGCTGCGCGGGCCACCCTCGCCCATGGTGGGCATCGCGAGATAGATCAAATCGGGGCGCACAGCGCGCAACGTCTCGTACGCAAGGCCCAGGTTTGCCAGCACCTGCGTGCGGCGGTTCGCGATGAAGATGTCGCTGATGGCGATCAGCCGTTTGATGACCTCCTTGCCCTGGGATGTGCTCAGGTCAAGGGTGACGCTCAGCTTGCCGGGGTTGAACTTATTATGGAAGTAGGCAGTGTTGATGGGAGACAGGCCCGGAGGGCCATTCTGGCGGCTGCCGCCGCTACTGGCGATGGCGGCCTCCGACTCCACGAGCACGACCTGGGCGCCGTAGTCGGCGAGCATCTTGGCGGCCGCGGGGCCAGCGGCGAGCAGGCTGAAGTCCACGACGCGAATTCCCGCCAGGGGCAGAACGGATTGCGGATTGCGGATTGCTGATTGCTGATTGGGGCGCGCGAACTCCTCATTCCTCATTTTCCACACCCTCGCACTCCGCAACCTCCCACACATACCACAGTCCGCACTACGCAACCTCCCATTGTGCAATGCCCAATCCCGCGCCCGAGCTTCGGGCGCGCGCGCCCCTCATTCAGCAATCAGCAGTCAGCAATCAGCAATTCAGATGGCTCCTGCCGCGCGGAGCGAGGCCAGATCGGCCGGCGACAGTCCCAGTTCCCCTACGTAGACCTCGACGTTGTGCTCCCCCAGCAGCGGCGCCCGCCGGCGGATGCGCGACGGCGTCTCGGAGAGGACAAACGGCGGCCCAGGATAGAGGAACGATCGGCCCAGCTCGTCGTGCTCGACTTCGACGAAGAAGCGCCGTGCCTCGAGCTGCGGGTCGTGCAGCATGTCCTCGACGGTGTAGACCGCGCCCACCTCGATGCCCTGCCGCTGCGCGGTGTCCATGGCTTCTTCGCGGGTGAAGCGCGCGATGAAGCGCTGGAACACCTCGTCGATGTGCGGGAAAACGTCGGACTTCCGTCGGTAGGCAGGGTCGCGGTAAAGCTCATCGCCCAGGTCGTCGGCCATGTTCGCGGAGTCCAACCAGGCCACGATGCGGTCCCACTGGCCGGGCCGCCCACGGAAGCGGAAGTCGGCGTAGCCGTCGCTGCACGCGAACATGCCGTTGAGGGCGCTGCCGTGGAAATCGCCGACGCGCGGCTGTCGCAGCACTCCGATGCGATGGTATTCAGGCATGGACGCCATGAGGCTCAGGGGCATGCAGGCCTGGACCGACACGTCCACCCGCTGCCCCTCGCCCGTCTGGTCGCGGAACTCGAGCGCGATGAGCGTGCCCGCCGCCGCCTGCGTCGATGCCTGGTGGAGCGCGGGCCAGCCGCCCATCATGACCGGCGGCCGGTCCGGCCAGCCGCACATCCACAGCAGGCCGCCGGCGGCCTGGCCGATCAACTCCTCACCCTGGTACTGGCTGAAGGGGCCCGTCTGGCCGAAGGGGGTGATCGACGTGACGATGATGCCCGGCCGCCCAGCGCGGAGGTTATCGTAGCCGAGACCCAGATCGCCCATGTACCCCGGCTGGAAGGTCTCGACCACCACGTCGGCGGTGGCGGCCAGCCGCTTGAACAGCGCCTGGCCGTCCCGGCACGAGAGATCGAGCGTGATACCGCGCTTGCTGGCATTGAAGTGCCAGTGGAACAGACTGCGCTCGACGCCGGGCTCGTCCTGGTAGAACGGCCCGAGGCGCCGCGCCGCGTCACCCCCGGGGGCCTCCACCCGGATGACGTCGGCCCCGAGGTCGGCCAGCAGCCGGCCGCAGTACACGCCCATCGGGCCGGCGAGGTCCAGGACGCGGAGCCCCTCCAGGGCGGCTGGGGGCTCACTCAAGGGGTCCCTCCAACTGCGCGAGTGAGCCAGGTCCTGCAAAGGTCGGGGTCACGGTCACCGCCCCCTTGACGTTCCCTCGTCGACCAGCAGAGGGAAAGGGCTTGTCACCTCCCCTCTTGACGAGGGGACAGAAGGGGCTGGTACACGTCGGCGCAGGAGCACCGATGGTTGGGCGATCGGGCAGGCTCCCTCTCCCGCAGCGGGAGAGGGGTGGGGTCAGGGCGAACCCTCGATGGCCGATGATATTTAGGGTTCGGCAGGGGCCCTCACCTAACCTCTCCCATTCCGATGGGAGAGGGACCTGGTTGCACGCGTCCGGGCGTTTGAAGGCAACCCATGAGTGACTTCCGCCGAGCTGTACGGGTCCCCTCCCCCCTTGCGGGGGAGGGGTAGGGAGGGGGGTAACTCCCACGTTCATGCGAAGCGACCCAGTAGCCCAGGCACGGGGACAAGCCGCTGGGCGAGCGGGTCCGGGGCTACGCCAAAAGTCTCCATAGCCACCGCGCCGAGGAGGGGCTGGCTTTCCGAATCGCCAAAGACGCACAGAACAGGAAACGCGGCGCCGTCGATGCGGAGAAGAGCGACCCCCACGTCGTACTCAACGGTCCTGCCGTCACCGAACGTAAAGGGGCGCGTCGTGATACGAGGGACCGCGAGCGACTCCAGAAGCGGCGCCGGAAGAGTCAGGTAGGAGGCGCCCGTGTCGACGAGCGCGTTGACCTGCTCGAAACGAGCGTCCTGCGGATTGGCGACTTCTATCAGGACGTAAAAGACCCCCATGCGCCGCATTATAGGTCCGCGCCTGGCGGTGAGCAGGATCCTCCCGCGGGGGCGTACAAGGGCGGACTCGCGCCGCCCTCACCCCATCCCTCTCCTACGAGAGGGTAACTCCCACGTCGTAATTCACGGTCCTGCCCTCACCGAGGGTAATGGGGCGCCTTGTGATGCGAGGGATGGAGAGCAACTCGAGAAGCGGCGCCAGGACCTTCAGGCCCAACGACCTCAAACTGCCCCATCATCATGTGCTCCGCGTGCTCGAGCATGTGGCAGTGGAACACGTAGACGCCGCTGTAGCCGTCGAACGGCACGATAATTTGGTCGGTCTCGTGTCGTGCGATGTGCTTGGTATCCTTCCACCCGCGCCGGATCGGGATTGGGGGGCCAAAGGTTCCGCGGAGGATCTGGAATTGGACCAAATGCAGATGGATGCCGTGGGACAGGTCCGAGCGATTCTCGAATTCCCAGATCTCGGTCGTGCCCAGGCGCGGATCTGCGTCGGTGCGCGCGGGATCGTACATCAGGCCGTTGATCGTCCAGTGACCGTCCGTCCAATCCAGGACAAACTTTCGCGTCTTCACCGCATCGTCCGCTTGCAGGCGTTCCATTGGGACGAGCCGTGGTGGGACGTCGCTGGGATCCGGCTCGTTCCGGACAATGTCGAACCGCATAACCTCGGGCAGCAGATACGGGAAGGTCACGCCGGGGCCGCGGGTGTTGTGCAGGACGACCGAGCTCCCCGCCGGGTAGCGAGAGAAGTCGATAACCACGTCGAATCGCTCGCCGTTGAAGAGGTTGGGCTGCGTCGCGGGAGCGGGCGCCTCGATCAGCCCACCATCTGACCCGATGACCATCATCGGATCCCCGTCCCCGAGCCTCAGCTGGAAAGCTCGCCGGTTCGCCGCCGCCAGGATGCGGAAGCGGTACTTGCGGTTTGCCACCTCCAGGTACGGCGTGGCGACCCCATTGACGAAGAGCGTGTCGCCGAAGACGCCTTCCTCGATCGCCTTCTCGTTCAGCTCGTAGCTGAGCCGGTTCT
>CAYQJS010000082.1:0-15421 GCA_964417895.1 uncultured Chloroflexota bacterium
CCGTCGGGATTGCGTACGCCCGTCCCCCGCGGCCCCCGTCGGGATTGCGTACGCCGGCCCCAGGCCTACCGTGGGGGCGTACGCCCGGCCCCCCAGGCCCAGTGTGGGGATTGCGAGCGCGCTTCGCATGAACGTGGGCGTTACCCCCCTCCCTAACCCTCCCCCTCAAGGGGGGAGGGAACCAGTTTCTTCCTTGGAGCGTTGCCATGAGTGACACGACGATGACCGTCGACGAGGCGGTGTGCGCGACCCTATCCGAGTACGACGTGGAGTACGTCTTCGGGATGCGCATCTACACTGATCTCGATACCTCTCGCACGCGACCCATCTGCATCCACTACGAGACGACCGCCGAGCTGATGGCGTACGGCTATGCCCGTGTCAGCGGCAAGCCTGGTGTGTGCGCGATCAATCGGCCGGGCACTCCCAATATCCTGATGGGTCTGGCCGAGGCCTACAACTCCTCGATACCGATCATCGTTCTGCTCGATGGGCTTCCGGTCGGGATGGAGGGCAGGAACGCCCTCTATGCCTACGACCAGGTCAGCCTGGTTCGGCCGCTGGCGAAGTGGGTGGCCGAGGTCTCCGTACCAGCACAGATGCCGGAGATGCTGCGCAAGGCGTTTCGCATCGCGACGTCCGGCCGCCCCGGGCCCGTCGTGCTCATTCCCCGCGGCATCGCCGAGCGGGAGATCTCGAATGCGAAAATCTTCGCCGAGCGCCAGTTCAGCGTGTTCCCGGCCACGCGCCTCCCACCGGATCCCGACCTCATTCGGGAGGCGGCCAGGCTCCTTGCCGAGGCGGAACGCCCCTGCATCGTCGCCGGCGGCGGCGTCAACACGTCGCAGGCCTGGGTGGAGCTGCGGTCGCTCGTCGAGCTGACTCAGTTCCCGGTCGCTACGACGATCTCGGGCAAAGGGGCCTTCCGCGAGGCTCATCCGTTGTGCGCGGGTGCTCTGGGGGAGATCCAGGGCGGAAGGCTCGGGCGCGGCAGAGTCGCGGCGAAGATCGTGAAGGACTCCGACGTGGTGCTGCTGGTCGGGAGCCGCACGAACCAGATGGCGACGAGCAATTGGACCGTCCCCGATCCGAGCTCTACGCTGATTCACGTGGACATCGATCCGATGGAAATCGGGCGTAACTACACGACGCAGCTCGGCATCGTCGCCGACGCGAGGCTCGCCCTGCGGGCGCTCGCCCAGGCTCTACAAGAGCAGAGCTATCGTCCGAAGAGTTCTCGCGCGCCGGAAATCGAGCGGCTGCTGGAGGAATGGGAACGGGATAACGAGGCGATGGAGGGCTCGAATGCGATCCCCATTCAGCCCGCGCGGCTAATCAAAGAGATTCGCCCCTTCATCGACTCGGACACGATCCTGGTCTCGGACGGATCGAGCCCCTTCATGTGGGCGAGCAGTCACCTGAAAGTCGACGCTGGGCCAACGTTCATCAGTCCGCGTGGAACGGGCGCCATCGGCACGGGCTTCCCGATGGCGGTGGGCGCCAAGCTCGCGGCGCCCGACAAGAAGGTGATCTGCTTCGAAGGCGATGGCGGGATCATGTGCGGCATCCTGGCCGAGCTGGAGGTCGGAGCGCGCTACAACCTCGGCATCCCCGTCATAGTGTTCAACAATGGATCGCTCCTCCACGAGAAGAGGCGGATGCACGGCCCCCTGCGCGAGGAGATGGATTTCCTGCCCGGCATCGACTTCGCCACCGTTGCGCGCGGATTGAAGTGCGAAGGCATCCGCGTGGAGCGCCCCGAGGAGATCCGCCCGGCGCTGGAGCGGGCGCTGGCCAATCGCAGGACGCCGACGGTGATCGACGTCGTCATCGACCACGATCAGGGGTTCCCGGCGGCGGGGTAGCGACGCCTTCCGGCATCCGGACCGTGCAGCGCGCAGGTTTGCGACGGTGGGGGCAGCCCTCACCCGGCTAGCGCCTGCGGCGCGTCGCCGGCCTCTCCCGCTGCGGCAGGAGAGGCGTTAAAGGGCCGCACTTACGGCGGTTACGAATCCGACTCGAACTTAGCCATGGCGAAAAGGGCTTCGAGCGGGGAGGGATCCACAACGAACGCCACCCTCCCGCTGGCCCTGGGTATACTTCAGATGCCGCTCGGAAGTAACTAGCTCGGCAGGTAGAATTTGTACCTTTTTAAGCAGGCCTGGGCGTGTTCCAACCCGTCTCCTGCTGTGCTCGCCAGGTAGCGATCCGCCTTGTGGCCCTTGTCCGAAACGTGCCCGGAATGGTCTGTCCCTAAACGGCGACTCGGATTGTTCGATGGGCTGCCAGCCAATGGTGATGTCGGTCGGCCAATGAGAGTCCTTCTGGGCGTGACCCCAATCTCACGATGGCCCATTATTGGATGGATGCAACAGGATGAAAACCCAGTGAGGTTTCTTCTGCACACGCGTCAGAGGACGATAGGCTCGTGACGCCGCCCGGGCGCCACGCCTTAGAATAGATTGGAAGTCACAGTAAGTGATAGAGGGTCGGCTAGGACAATGCTGACGGAATGGACGATAGAAAACTTTAAGCCGGTAAGCGGTTCCCTAGAGTTGCCGATCGCTAGCATAACAGTTCTTGCTGGTCTTAACAGCTCCGGTAAGAGCAGTCTTCTTCAATCCATACTCCTTATTTCTCAAACGCTCGGTAATCCGAACTTGGATAGGCCGCTCATCCTTAATGGAAATATAGTCCAGTTAGGAACGTTTGATGGCATTCTGAATGACCATGCAAGTGGTCCATACATCAGAATAGCCTTCACGTACTCATTCCCTCGACAGTATCCGAGGTTTCCGGGAACCCGCCTTCCTCCTTACGGCGTCCGCGTCACTCCCTTCGATGAGTTCATTCAGTCAGTATCCGTGTCCGCCTCCTTCGTGGGAACAGTCCGACCCTCGGCTGAAGCCGCTGCAATTGAGGCAGTCAAGGTAATCCTGAGCGAAGCGAAGCTCATAGTGGACACGCGATCCTCTCCGGCTCAGAGCCGAGCCCTCGGCCGAGCGGGAGAGTTGGACCCGGTGAGCGCTCAGTCGCCTCGGCGAATCGAGGCTCACATTCGGCGGCTGAACGAGGAGGAACAGTCGGCCTTTCTAAAGGATGTCAGTTCCGATTTCACCCGACTACTTCCCTATCCAAATAGCAGCAACTACGTGGGCAGGGTCCAGTCTAAGGCCGATGGATCCCGGACCGAAGAGGAATACCTGACGGGCCTCGCGCACTTTCTGCCCACCAGGTTTGTGGGAAAGTTCAACCTGAAGACCCGCCAGGATGTAGAGCAGAAAGCAAGCATCGACACAGTCTTGCGCTTGCTCAACGCTAAGCCTTACCGTGTGCGACCGCGGCGTCACCTTGAAGCGGTCTTGCAGCTGCTCAGCCAAACAGTCGAGCCTGAGCTGAGTCAAGGAATACGTGGCCTGCAAGAGCGACACAGAGGCATTGAATTATTCAAAGGGCGGACTCTAGGCGACCTGCTGGAATGGGCTCGACAGACTCCGCTTAGCAGTGCCTCTCGGTCATTCTTTACGAGGCGCCTTCGGTCACTCGTGGCCGAACAATTAAGCACCAGTCCCCACTTTAATGGCAGCGCCGGCCTTGAGACGATCCGCGGCCAGTATGAGTTGGAGACGTTGGACTCCGGCGCTCGACACATCACGAACTTCCTGACCGCGATGGTACGTTACCTTGGCCCGCTGCGGGCAGATCCTCAGACCGCGCAGCGGTTCGCGCCGTCAAGCGAGCCGGATGACGTCGGAGCGAAGGGAGAGTACGCCGCGGCGGTATATGACGCGAATAGGGCTCAGCGGATTGTCTGGTGGCATCCCACTGAAGGCAACCAGGTTACTTCCTCACTGGCGGAAGCTATGGACGCCTGGGTTCGTCACTTGGGCGTGGCCCACCGCGTTTCTACCGCGGAAGCTGGACTCTCTGGCGTTTCGTGGATGATCCAGCCCCTGCCCGAGTCCCGGGAACGCACGCTGCCGTCAGTGGGCGTGGGCGTCAGCCAGGTCTTGCCGATTCTGGTTGCCGGCCTCTTAGCACCGACGGGTGCATTGCTCCTCTTCGAGCAGCCCGAACTGCATCTCCATGCCAGGGCGCAAGCTCGTCTAGGCGACTTCTTTCTGGGGCTATCGAAGGTCGGAAAGCAGTGCCTAATTGAGACCCACAGCGACTGTCTGGTCAACCAATTCCGTTATCAAATCGTCTCTCGATCGGTCTCCGAAGAGGAAGACATTGTCATTTACTTCATCGAGCAGGACGAACAGGGCGACGCCCATTTCGTACCGGTCGAAATATCAGAACGAGGCAACATAGTCAACTGGCCTGACGGATTCTTCGATGAGAGCCTACATCAGGAGGACCGAATCACTCGGGCGTCCGTTCTGGCGCGGACACCTCGGGGTGTCAGTTCGTAGGCGATGGGCTTTGCTTGACGCCCTGTTTCGTCGTTGATCCACTGATCATCACGACGCCACTCCCAGAGTCTTCCAGCGACGAGAAGAAGGCCTGGCTGGTGTCCCTTGAGGCCTGGGCGGCGGAGATTACGGCATCTCCTTACGAGTGGCGCCACGTATTAGCCTGCACGCACCAGTTGCTTATCGTCAACCGGTTCCCCACGTTCCGGTCGCTGAGAGAAACGGTTAAAGAGACAGGGTATGAACTGAACATAGCTCATCTCTCCGGAGCCGTCGATCGCTTCTTCCAGGATAGAACGCACGACCTCATGATGACAGTTCTAACCCAATATGCTTTGGCGGAAGTCGATGTTCATCCGTCCGAGTTTCTTGCCAGAAACGACAACTCGGTCGAGCCGGAGCTCTCGAACGCCATGGTCTGCCTGGCGTGCGACAGGCAAATGGGCGAGGCCTTCGCCTCCAGTGTTCAAGTGGTTACCAGGCCGTTCGTGGCAGGACGGCTGCCGGTACTTGTGCGAGCGACGATAGGGGCCACCGATCCCACACATCTTCAAGGGACCCTCCAGGGACGTAGCCTGGAAGAGTTTTTTGAGACGATCTCTAGCCCAGACGATCTGCTGGGGCTCGCAAGCGCACGTGATGTTCTCCGTGCTGGAGCAGCTGCGGTCATTCGCGAGGTCGACAGGCATGCTGCGAACCTGTCGCACGGTCAGAGCCTGCCGCTGCGGCTAGGGGATGGTTTCTTAGGGTCGGTGCAGAGCTCAGGAATCGCCGACGACCAAGCGTCGTTAGAGAAGCTGCTTCGGCTAGGAGCTGCGTTAAAGGCGAATATCGCCAGCGAACTGAACGTGGGCCTTCGTCAGATTCGGCTGAGTCCAAACCCCAATAGCGGGCAGGTGACCCGGGCGAGCGATGGTGCAAAGGCCTGGAGGCTCAGCGTCACTGCTAGGCGTGCGGGCTGGCGTCTTCACTACTGGCACATTCCGAGAAGCCACGTTCGGGACGAGGCAATAGAACTGGCCAATGTGGTGAAGGAGAGCGACCCCGTGGAAATCCCTGAGTAGAGGGTAGAGTCCTCCGGACCCGATATAAACCAGGTCTCCCTATGTCTTGTTCCATTCGAAGAAATTCCACGTTTGGGGGCCCTTGATCCCGGTTACGCCCCTGAGCGCGGGCACCGGCTCGGGGTTCCAGTAGAGCATCATGGCGGGAATGTCGGCGAGGTGCTCCCGCAGCAGGTCCCGGTGCAGGACGAGCCGGTCTTTGGGATCGATCGTCGCGACCAGCCTGTCGAGGATGGCATCCACGGCCGGGTTGTGGTACGCGCCGTTGTTGGTGCCCGTGAAGCGGTTTTCAGCGGTTACTGTGCGCTTGGAGTGCAGGCGATCGACGTAGAAGACGGGCCCGCGGACGTTCGTAAAGAATACCCCTGAGGCTGTGGCCTTCTGGCTGCGGTCGCCGGCCAGCGCGGCGGGAATGACGTAGATGCTCGGGTCGGCGCCGGCTGCTTTCCAGTTGTCGGCGATCACCGCGGCTTCTCGCTCGAACGTCGGGTCGCCACGGACCTCGATCCCGAAGCGGTCACCTGTCTCTCGGTGGGTAAGCATGCCGTCGGGCCCCGGGGTCCAGCCGGCTTCGGCGAGGACCTGCCGAGCGCGTGCCGGGTCGTATGGGAACTGGGGGATCGACGACTCCAGCTCGCCGCGGATGTCCTCGTTGGGGCGGAACCAGCTGTCAGCCGCGACGCCTAACCCGTGGGTGATGACGTTCGCCAGCGTCGCCCGGTCCGTGGCCTGGTACAGCCCCTGCCGCACAGTCCGGCTCGTAAGTCCATTGCGCGGACGAGCGACCTCCGGGCGGAACTGGATGTCGAGCACGCGCAGCTGGTCATCCAAGAATACGTACACCTGGTTGCCGGTGCCCTCCCACCGCTGTTTCAGCTCGGCCGCGGCGTCGAGCGTCAGCGCATTCGGAATGATCGCGTCGATGTCGCCGGCCAGGATGTTGGCGACCATCGTGTTCGCGTCGGGGATCAGCCGCAGGATCACCCGGTCCAACGGGGGGCGCCCCTGCCAGTATCCGTCGAAGCGGACGAAGTCGATCCGTGACCCCTCCTCCCACCGATCGACGCGGTAGGGGCCAAGACCCACGAACTCGCTCGTCCACCGAGGGCTGTTCAGCAGGCTCTGTTTGTCTGCACGGTACGCGTCCTCGACGAGGTGCCTGGGAAGCGGATAGAGGCCGCCCGGGCGGTTGGCATCGACGAAGACACCGGACCAGTGCACGACGAACGTGAGGGGATCCGGCGCGCTGACCGACTGCATCAGGGCCATCACCGGCTGGGATTGGTTCGGCAGCTCGGGGTCCTTGTACACCTCGTAGGTGAAGACCATGTCGGCGCTGGTGAAGGCAGCGCCGTCATGCCACTTGATGTTGGGGTAGATCTTCCAGGTCGTGTCCATCGAGCCATCCGGATTGATGCGCCACGAGCCCTTGTCGACGGCGGGCAGCTCGGCCAGGCGCGGTAGGATCTCATCGCCCCGCTCGGCGTACAGGTGCTCGTGGGCGATGTGCCAGATCTGTGGCTCGCCGGCGCCCGCCACGGCGCCGACGATGCGGCGCTGCAGTGTGTTCAGCAGCCGGGCGACGCCAATGGTGAGCACCTTGGGCGCCGCCGGTCGGTCCGGCTGCCCGGGTGCGCTTGCCCCTTCGGAACTGCGCCCGGCGCTCGGCCCGCAGCCAGCCAGGCCGACGGTGAGGGCGACGAGAAGAATGGTGAAACGGGTTGCCTGCCTCGAGAACATTTTGGGCGCTCCTGGGCTTTGACCCCCCTCCCGGACCCTCCCCCTCAAGGGGGGAGGGGACCAGTCCTTCCTACCGCTCGAACTGGGCACGGCGCGACCACGCCTCTTTGCCCACCGACTCTGGCGGGGGGCCGATAGGCGCCGGGATCGGTCGGTCGTAGAGGTGCGCCGCCGTGTTGCAGAGCACCTTGCGCCGGATCTCCTCAGGCAGATGGGACATCGACTTCGCGATGATCTCGCGCGAGGTCGGCCACAGTCCGTTGACGTGGGGGTAGTCGCTGGACCACATGAAGTTGTCCTTGCCCCACTTCTGGACCAGGAAGGTCCCCACGCGATCGTCGATGAAGGTCGCGTAACACTGGCGCCAGAAATACTCGCTGGGCTTCATCTCCAGCTCGGGAATTGGGGAAGTGTCGAACCAGTCGTCCGACTCGCTGAGCCAGAAGGGGATCCACCCGACACCGATTTCCGCGATGACGATCTTCAGCTCAGGAAAGCGCTCGAGCACGCCGGTGCAGATGATGTCCGTCAGCGCGGTGAAGGCGGCGAGCTTGTTCAGGTTCACGCTGTGGTGCTGCCGTGTGAATGGCGTGAGCTGACCGCGCGTCGAGTAGTGCCCGTGGCCCGCGTTGATGTGCATGCTGATCGGCATCTGCAGCTCCTGGGCCGCGGCCCAGAACGGCTCGTAGTGCTTGGTGCGGTAGAGCAGCTCGTCCGGCGGGATGAGCCAGATCATCGCGCCGGCCAGCCCGGCCTTCTTGGTGCGCTCCAGCTCCTGCACCGCGTGGTCGACGTTCCACATGGTGATGATGCCCTGTCCCCACAGCCGATCGGGCGCAGCGCTGCAGTACTCGACCATCCAGTCGTTGTAGACGCGGGTGCACGCCTCTTCCAGCTCCACGTCGTTCACTTTGTAGACGGCGTTAGCCAGCGTGGGATAGAGGACCTCGGCAGACACGCCGTCCACCGCCATGTCTTTGAGCCGCTCCAGTGGCTCCCATCCGCCGGTGCGGGCGTGGTTGAACTGGCCCAGCTTGATGTTGGGGAAGCGGGGCGCTCGGTCGCGGTACTTCTCGGGGAGGCGCTTCTCCCAGAGGTCAGGGGGTTCTGCCACGTGGCCGTCCCCCGAAATGAGGATCTCGTCTGAGGTGCTGCTTAGGATCGTAGCGCTCATGATTTGGTCTCCTTCCGTGGGCGTGGAGCGATGGAACGGATTAGCTGCACATTAATCCCGCGGGCGGGCGAAAGCAGGGCGGGTTGGTCGGTGGCTAGCGGGTCCCTTAGCATGAATGTGGGGGTTACCCCCCTCCCTAACCCTCCCCCTCAAGGGGGGAGGGGACCAGTTGTCTTCCCCCTCCCCCCAGTCAGCCGATATCCCAGGCGATGACGTTCCAGAGCTGGTTGCCCTCTGTGCCCACGTTCCGGAGCCGCCGGCCGATGGCGGTCGCGGTGACATCGTAGAACATCAGGAGCGGCACCACCTGGTCGGAGAGGTGGTGCACGATCTGGCCGGCAACCTGCATTCGCTCCGGGCGGGGAATCGTGACGTGAAAGCGGTCGATCAGCGCGTCGAGCTCCGAGTTCATGTAGCCGCTGGTGTTCAGGCCGACGTACCCGTTCTCAGGAGTGCGCGCCTCCGAGCTCCGGAAGTTTCTGTACGGCGCGCCGGTCCCAAACCTCGCCGTATCGAATCCCTGCATCGCGGCGCGGTACCTCACGTCGGCCCGCTGCGCATCGGAGTCATTGACGGGGGTCACCGCGACCCCGATCTGCTGCCACTGGCTGGCAGCGGCAAGCTTCGTCTTCTGGAGAAGATCTGTTGGGCCTGAGTGAATCTGGACCTCCAGCGCCTGACCCGCCGTGTCACGGAAGATGCCATCGGCGCCCTTAATGAAGCCCAGAGCCTCGATGGCCGCGGCCGCCTGTCGCGGGTCGTACTCGTAATGGACCGCGCTGCCCTTGACATCGACGTAGTCCGGGTCCTGCGGTCCAATGAACGTATCGGCGACCGTCGTGGTCCCTGCATAGAAAGCGTTCACGATCTCCTGGCGGTTGGTAGCCTGGAGCAACGCCCGCCTGAGGCGGGCATCAGCCAGGATGGGCGGGGTTGGGTTCAGTAGCTGCGGCCAGAACGCCAGCACGTTGCCCGGGGCGAAGAAGACCGTGCCACTCCACCGCTGCTGCAGATCCTGGGCCAGGTCATACGATGTGCTGCGTTGGGTCCCGAGCGGCAGATCGACCGCCTCGGCCAGCATCGCCGCCTGGAGGACGTTCGGGTCAGGGTAGAAGCGCACCTCGATGCTGTCGATCTTCGGTCGCCCGAGCACGAACCGGTCGTTCGCCTGCAGGATCAGGAAGCTCCCGAACGTCCACTCCTGGACACGGTAGGGGCCGAGGCCGACGAAATCTGCGGACCAGTAGGGCAGCGACTCGAACGCCGGCTTGCTCTCACGGTAGGAAGCCTCGAGGAGATGCTTCGGCAGCGGCAGATGCTGCACGCTCCCATTCGCCGCGAAGAGCGTATCCGCGTCGATAAAGGGCTGCTTCCATGCGACCACCAGGGTGCGGGGATCGGGCGCGGACAGCCCCTCGACGAGCGCCAGGCTCGAGTTGCGCATGAGCGGCAGCTCCGGGTCGCGGCCCACCGCGGCCGTAAAGACGAGATCCTCCGCGGTGAACGGGGTGCCGTCTTGCCAGACGGCGCCGTCTCGAATCCGCCAGGTCGTCTCCATGCGTCCGTCGGGGAACACCTTCCAGAGCCCGTTCGCGGTGCTCGGCACAGCCTCCGCCAGCTCACCTTGTAGCATGCCCGCATGGTCGGTCTGCGTCAGCCCGGCGTGTACGAGCGCCTCGATTTCGGTCACGCCCGGCCGAGACGCGGCGCCGCTCCGGACTACACGGGTAGCGACGGCGTTGAACTCGCTCTGCACGCCAACGGTGATCCGCTTGGGCGCCGGCGGTGGAGGCGCGGCGCCCTCCGCGGTAGGGCTCGGCCGCGGGGCGCATCCGGCGACCAGCAGTACTAGAAGCAGCACAACACGAGTCCAACGAAGCATGCTCATTCCCTCCCGCGAGCGGCGAGCAGGGGGTCACCCCCCTCCCTAACCCTCCCCCTCAAGGGGGGAGGGGATCATCTACACCCTCCCCCGCAAGGGCAAGGGGGGGATCATCTACACCCTCCTCCGCAAGGGCAAGGGGGGGATCATCTACACCCTCCCCCGCAAGGGCAAGGGGGGGGATCATCTACACCCTCCCCCGCAAGGGGGGAGGGAACCAGTTCTCCTCCCTATAGGTTGAGGATTCGCTGCGCGTTCCCTCCCAGAATCAGATCCTTCTGCTCGGCCGTCAGGTCACTTCGGTTCTGAATGGTCGAGACCGTGTGCGGGAATTCGGAATCGAAGTGCGGCATGTCAGTGGCCATCATGATGTGCCCAATTCCGATCTCTTCCACGGCCAGGGCCAGTACGCCGGGATGCTCGTCGGCTTCCATCGTCACGTAGCAGTTGCGTTTGACGTACTCGGAGGGCGCCATCGTTAGGGGAATAGGCATATGGCGCTCCTGGTCGTCCTTGATCCAATCCCAGTCGTCGTCCATACGGTGCATCCAGTACAACGGCCACTCCGCGGTGCATTCGAAGAAGACGACCTTGAGTCGCGGGAACCGCTCGAAGACGCCGCCCGCGACGAGCGCGACCAGTGCCTGGGTGCAGTTCGTCGGCCGTCCCAGGATGTGCATAGCGAGGAAGTTGTTTGCCTCGCCCTTGTCGAACCGCTGCGTGATGAATCCTTGCTGCCCGTTCGGATGGCAGAAGAGGGGCACGTCCAGGTCCTGGGCGGCCTCGTAGAACGGGAAGAATGACGGATCATCGAGGTTCCGGTCGCCCTGATAGCACACCAGGTGCACGGCCTTCACCCCCAGCTCCATGACGCAGCGCCGCAGCTCGCCGGGCATCTGCTCGGGACATCCAGCGGGCATGAGCGCGACGGGGTAAAGCTGATCTCTGTAGTCCTTGACGAAGGTCGTGACCCAGTTGTTGTAGGCCCGCGCGATGGCCCCTCCAAGTGGTCCCTCGGTCATGGTTGGCGGCCAGATGGAGGTCGGAAAGATGAACTGCTTGTCGAGGCGCTCGCGGGCATTGGCCTCGACGCGCCTGGCCATGTCCCAGCCGGTCACCTGGCGCGCGGCGATCTCCCCGCCACGCCAGCCGACCGTGGGGTCGTACATGTAGCTGTGGTTGTAGCCGCGGGCGCCCGACGGTCCAGGGGGGATCCTGGACGCGAACTTCCTTTGCGGCGGGGGCCCATCGACGATGCGTTGCGGTGTGTACTCGGCGAAGGGCTCGTCGAGGTTGTACATCTCGTCGAGGAAGTAGTTCTCTCGCAGGTGGGAATCCACATCGATGATCATGTGCCTATGTCCCCTTTCTGCCCCGCCCTGGGTACAGTCTCCACGTTAATCGGGCTAAGGCCTACGAGTCAAGAATCCGATATACCTGCACTCAGCCTCTCGGAGAGGTGTGGGAGTCGGGGATCAACCCACCCTACAATCAGCGACGTTGTGCTCACGATGTAGGAGGAAGAGAGCGTGCAACAATTGGTTAGACAAGGGGGGAGGGGGTTAGCACCACTTCTGATTCTGGCTTTGGCGATCGGCGCCTGTGCGCCGGCGTCAGGTCCATCGACGCAGCCGGGCCCCAGCGGGGTCGTGGCAGGGGGAGCGCAGGCGCAACCTCGCGCCCAGAAGATCATTCGCGTGGCCATCGGCCGCGAGCCGGATGGGTTCGTTATCAGCATGACGCCGAGCGCCACTACGTCCGGCGGCGCCTTCCAGGTGCAGAGCATTCCGGCGGCCAAGCTCCAGGCCGTGGACGACAAGGGGCGCACGTTTGGCGATCTGGCGGAGGCCTTGCCCTCGACTACCGATGGCACCTGGACGATCGGTGATGACGGATCCATGGAGACGATCTGGAAGCTCCGCCGCAACGTGAAGTGGCACGATGGCACACCCATGACCGCTGACGACCTCGTCTTCGGCTACCAGGCGGTGACCAGCCCGGGCGTCGTCTCGCTGGGCGGCGCCTATCTACGCGACATCCGCGAGGTGCTGGCTACGGAGTCCTACACAGTCTCCGTCAAGTGGTCACGCATCAACGTCAACGCCGCCACCCCACGCGACAACCTGCCGGTCCTTCCCAGGCACATCCTGGAGAAGGAGCTGGCGAGCCGCAGTCCCGAGGCGTTCATGAACCTGCCGTACTGGACGACCGACTACGTCGGGACTGGACCCTTCAAGCTCGAGCGCTGGGCGCAGGGCGACCGCCTCGAGTTCGCCGCCTTCGACGATTATTTCCGCGGTCGACCCAAACTGGACCGCCTCGTGGTCCGCATCATCCCGGATCCCAACACGACCATCGCCAACGTGCTGGCAGGGGAGGTCGACGTGACGCTCCCGGTTCAACTGGATGTCGAGGTAGCGCTCACGATGAAAGAGCGCTGGGAAGGCACGCGCAACCAGGTGCTGCTCGGATCGCCCGGCCAGGGGCGCTTCATGTACCCGCAGAGCCGCGATGAGAGCGTGCGGCCGCGCGAGCTGCTCGACCCTCGCGTCCGTCGGGCCCTTTACCAGGCCGTGGACCGGCAGTCGATCTCCGAAGCCGTGACCCGCGGGACCGCGCCGATCGCGGACAGCTGGGTGCCGCCGAGCTACGAGATCCGCAGGGACGTCGAGTCGGCCATCCCCCAGTATCCCTTCGATCTCAGCTCCGCCCAGCGCGCCTTCCAGGAGCTGGGTTGGACGAGGGGGACTGACGGGGTGCTTCGCAACAGCTCAGGCCAGGAGCTCCGACTCGAGGCGCGAAGCGTGGCCTCGGCGCGCACAGAGAGGGAATCGAACACGGCCGTCAGCGGCTGGAAACAGCTCGGCATCCAGGTCGATCAGTTCGTCCGTCCGGCCGCCGCGGTCGCCGACGAAGAGGAGCGCTCCAAATACCCGGGCGTGGAGCTGGCCGGCGGCAGCTACGACGAGCTGTTCGACTTGCGGCTGAGCTGCAAGAACATCCCGAGCGCGAGCAACGGCTGGAGGGGGCGCAACAGCGCCGCCTGGTGCAATCAGGAAGCTGACACGTACATCGACCGCTTGCAGATCACCATCCCGCAAAGCGAGCGCATCCAGCTTATGCGCGGCCTGGTGAGCGTAGCGATGACCGAGATCGCATTAATGCCCATGTACTGGGACCTGGACCCCATTCTGGCCGTAGCCGGCGTCCGGGGCCTACCACAGCCCACGGCGCCCGGGCGGGTCCATACGTTCAATGTCTGGGAGTGGGACAGGGAGTAAGCCGTCGGTGCTCAGCGAAACTCCCACTGGCTGATGTTCCATGCGACCGCTGAGCCGGCCGCGGTGTCCGCGGGGCCCTGCAGCTCCTTCACCCACACCCAGACGCTCGTAGAGAAGTTCATCGGGATCGCAGGCAGCTCGTCGGTCCAGCGCTTCATCATCTGAGCGAGGATTGGGCCGCGCTCGCCACGCGCGAGCGTCGTCGTCAACTGGGCCGCGAGCCGATCGTACTCGGCATCGGCCCACCCGCCGCGATTGCCCCCCGTCCACCGGTTCTCTTGCCGCGGGATCTCCCGACTCGTGAAATCGTAGGAGCCCCGCTCCCCGAGGAAGCTGTTGAAGTGGTTCATACTCGGGAAGGTCGCCCGGTACTCCGGATTCTGATTGAGAGCCGCTGGGGCCAGGGTCTCCTGGATATCGAATCCCGCCTGACGCCAGCCGACGGCGACAACCGGGAAATCAGGCTGGTTGGCCGCGCCCCGGAGGTCGGAGCTCAACCGGCCTTCGGTCGGGCTGACGTAGATCCCGTCCGCGCCTTTGCGGAAGCCCGCGTCTGCCATGAATTGCTCGCTGCGACGCAGGTCGAACGGATGTCGCGTGATAGCCCGCTCAATGAGAGGATAGTTCTGGTCTGATTTCGGAATCATCGTATCGGCCAGCAGGGCGTTCCCGCCGTACAGGGACTCGTTGATGGCGTCCATATCCACGGCGCTGGCGAGCGCCTTTCGCACGCGAGGGTCCAGCAAGGACGGCGGCGTCGCAAGGTCGGGCCGGGCCTGGAAACGGATCATGCGCCAGAACGCGGGGTGCAGGAACACGTTTCCGCGCCCGGCGCCAACGAACTCGCTGCGGACGGCGCCCTCCTGCACATAGCTCAGTACGCCGTCCGGGGAGAGGTCGGCCTCGCCGGCCAGAATGGTCGCCAGCGCCGCATTGACATCGGTGCGAAAGACGATCCTGAGCCTGGCGATCTTCGCCCGGCCTTCCACGAAGCGATCGAACGCCTCCGCCTCGATGAAAGCGCCCGGCTCCCAGTTCACCAACCGAAAAGGGCCCGTTCCGACGAACTCGCGCTTCCAGAATGGGTGGGTGATGATGGCCTCCCACTCGGCCTGCTGGAATCGCTCCAGGAGGATGTGGCGGGGCAGCGGCCCGAAGGCGTCGGGCTCGAGCTGGTCGGCCTGGGCGGTGAGCTGCCGCCATCGGATCACCACCGTGCGGGGGTCTGGGGCCGCGACCTCTTCCATCTGGTTGATCGGCGCCGCCACGGCAACGCCCAACTCCGGGGTCGAGTAGAGACGCCATGCGAAGACAAAGTCGTCGGCCACCAACGGTGTTCCGTCGTGCCAGACGAGATCGGGTTTTAGCTTCCACGTGGTCTCCATGCGCCCATCCGGGAACACCCGCCACGATTCGGTGTTCACCTGGGGAACCGACTCCGCCAGCCGGGCCCGCGGCAGCCCCTTGTCGTCCAGCACCACCAGAGAGGCATTGAAGATCTGCCGCACGGTGAAGTAGGAGATGAACGTCTCCGCAAGCGGCCGCGCGTTGAGGCTGGCCGGTTCATTGCTATTCACGATGACGAGGGTACGGTTCGAGGCGAATCCGCTCTGCTGCTCGGACGAGCCCTGCGACTGAGCGGACACCCCCTCGTTGGTCGGCGAGCGCGGCGTGGGGGTTGGCGCGCAGGCAGACACAATGGCGAGCGAGACGACCAGTAGGTCAATCCCTACGAGCATGGCCTTTTTCGCCCTACCGGAACGACGTAACCGACGCAATGGCGATCTCCGTAAGAAGTGACCCACTAGTACACGTCGGCGCAAGAGCACCGATAGTTGAGCGAGCGGACAGGCTTTCTCTCCTGC
>CAYQJS010000083.1:0-15070 GCA_964417895.1 uncultured Chloroflexota bacterium
GACAACATCGAGCATGTGATCAGCTACTGGGTCGTCTTCCATACGTTCCAGTCGCCGTTCCTCGGCGGCTACGCGGTCATCAGCCACTGGATGCCCTTTCTGCTGTTCTCCGTTTGGGCTGGCTCTCTGGCCGATCGCTTCGATTGCCGCCGCCTGCTCCAGCTCTCGATGGCGCTCTTCGCCGCGGCATCGCTCGCCTGGGGCATCCTCTTTCTCACCGACACGCTCCAGGTCTGGCACGCAATGGTGATCCTCACGATCCACGGGTTCGCCGGCGTGTTCTGGGGGCCAGCCGGTCAGCTCATCCTCCACGATGTGGTGGGCCGCGAGCACTTGCAGAGCGCGATCCGCCTCACCTCGACGGGGCGGCGGCTCGGTCTGCTCCTCGGGCCAGGCGTCGGCGGCGCCCTGATGCTGGCCTTCGGGCCTGCCGTTGGCTTGCTCGTCAACGCGCTGGCGTACGCGCCGCTCGCCATCTGGGCGCTGGCGGTGCCGCACACCGGCCACGCAGAGGAGCGGGCGCCCCGTTCAGGCGGTGGCGGACTCGCGGACATCGTGCGGCTCCTCCGCGAGCTGTCCGCCAACCGCCCACTGGTCGCGATGATCGGCCTGGCTGGGTGCACCGCCCTTCTCGTTGGCAACGCGTTCCAGGCCCAGATGCCGGAGTTCGCCGAGGGCTTTGGCCCTGAGGATCCGGGCCGCTACGCCGTTCTCCAAACGGCGCAGGCTGCAGGAGCAGTGGCGGGTGGGGTGCTACTCGAGAGCGTTGGCCTGCTCCGGCCCCGAGCTGAGACCGCCATCGTGTGCGGCGCTCTCTTCGGCGTGGCCGCCCTCGCCTTCGCCGGAGCCCCCAGCTACGTGGTAGCGGTCGGCGTGCTCGTGCTCGTGGGCATGCTGCGCCTGGCCTTCAGTGCGATGGCGCAGACCCTCGTCCAGTTGCTGGCCCCATCCGACGTGCGCGGGCGCACTGTCGGCGCTTACCACATGGCCCAGGCGGGGTTGCAGGTGGGCAGTGGCTTCACCGTCGGCCTCGTCGGCGGCTTTATCGGCATCCATTGGGCCCTGGCGCTCAGCGCCTTCGCCCTCATCGTGGCCGACGTTGGCCTGCTCCTTTTCGTGCGTCGCGGTCGAAAGACGGATTCGTCGCGTCCAGCGGCTAGCGTCGACGCAAGCTGACGTGCCGGAATGTCTCGGCGTAGGCGACTCCGTGCTCCTCGCCGGCCTGCTTTAGCCGCCCCCTTGCGAACTGCCCCACGCGCTCGAAGTCGTTGAACTGGCTCCGGTGACAGCGGAGAGCCTCGATCTTGGTGTCTATCGTGGCGCTTACATCCACCCAGAAGTTGGGCGGGCTGGCGCCCCAGAGGTACAGCTCATAGACGGTGTGGGTCGGTAGGCCCTCGGCGATCTGCTCCGGGTACTGAAGCGGCCCCCGCGCAAAAGGGTAGACGGCGTCGATGGTGACCTCCCCGGTCGCCCGATGGTCCGCGTGGTTGATGAAGCCGCTCGCGCTGATCATCACCGTGGGGTCGTGGGTGAACACCGCGTCCGGGCGCCAGGTCCTGATCCACCGTACGACGTCGCCTCTGAAATCGATGCTGTACACGAGCTCGCCGTCGCGCCTGGGCAGGATAACCACCTCACTGACGCCGAGCGCCTCGGCCGCCGCCCGTTGCTCGCGGTCGCGGATCGCGGCCAGCTCCTCTGCGCTGATCCCTGTCTCGTCAGTCCCCTTGTCTCCGTTCGTGCAGATGAGGTAATAGGCGGTCGCACCCTCGCGCACCCACCTGGCCACGGTTCCCCCGCAGCCGAACTCGGCGTCATCGGGATGGGCCGCAACGACCATGATGCGCCGCGGGACCTCCTGGACTGGGGCCGGCTCGCTCATCGTTCCGGCACCCGCGCCCCGGCCGGCCACGCTGCTCCATCAAGCGTCGCACCCCCCGCCGTCGGCTCGAACGTCGCGTGAGATCCGGGCGATTCCCAGAAGCGGACGCACGCCACGGGGAAGCCCTGCCGCGTCGCCGCATCGCATATCAACTCGGCCAGCCGCTCTGCCGTGGGGTTGTGGTCCATGACGAACGTGGGCTCATGCAAGTCCGCCAGGAGCGGCACGAGGGGATCGTCACCGCGCAGCACCATCTTGTGGTCTAGATTCTGGTCGATCCAGTCCTGAACGCTGTGTTTAACGCGGGTGAAGTCGACCGCGATATCGGCGCGGTCCAGCACGTCGGCGTGCAGCTCGATCTCGACGCGGCCGTTGTGGCCGTGCGGATGCGCGCACTTGCCGTCGTAGTCCAGGAGGCGGTGCCCATAGGAGAAGTGCAGCTCGGTGGTGACTCGATACACAGGGATTCCCTTCATGCGATGAGCCGCCCGCCGTCGACGGGCAGGATCGCGCCGGTGATGAAATCGGAGCCCTCGATGAGAAACGCCACGGCGCTGGCGATGTCGTCGGGTGACCCCCAGCGCCCCAGCAGGGTGCCGGCGCTGGCTTCCTCCACCTCCTCGGCGTTCAGGTCAAGAGGCGGGGCAACCGGGCCGGGCGCGACGGCATTCACCCGCACGCTGGGCGCCAGCTCGCGAGCGAACGCCTTGGTCATGGTAACGATGCCGCCCTTGGCTATGAGGTAGGGCAGATAGTCGGGGTATGGGCGGAAGGCTGCCCAATCGGCCAGGTTCACGATGGCTCCGCCGCCCTCTTCCCGCATGCGCCGCCCGAACTCCAGGGAGCAGAGGAATGGGCCTTTCAGATTGACGGCCATGGACTCATCCCAGTCGCGCTCGGTGAGCGTTGCGATGGGGGTTCGCGGAAATATCGAGGCGTTGTTGACGAGGATCTCGACTCGGCCGAAAGCGCTCCGGGCCTCCTCGCTGAGCCGCGCTACGCCATCTGCGCTCGAGATGTCCGCCTGGACAGCCAGGACTCCCACGCCCAGGTCGCTGATCTTGGCCGCAAGCTCAGCGGCGGCGCCGGCCGACGTCCGATAGTTGACGACGATGTTTGCGCCCCGGCGCGCCAACTCCAGGCATATCTGCCGCCCCACGCGGAGTGCGCCCCCCGTAACGACAGCCGTTCGCCCCTCGACCTTCATCCTGCCCCATCGGCCCCACCAAGCAGGGTCAGCGAAATGTTTCGTAGAAATCAGCTACGGCGCTCCCTCTCCCTAACCCTCCCCCGCGAGGGGGGAGGGCTACCGGTACTCCCTCCCCCGTCGACGGGGGAGGGCTGGGGAGAGGGTGAATGGGCGGTCTCACATTGGCTCAGGGTAATGTTGCACGATGGGCCGGCGCGTCGTAAAGTGGGCCGGGCCTCCCCCCACCGAGCATCGGCTGTTCCCCTACTGCAAAGAGGGTTGCGATCAGGACGCTGACTCGCATCCCCGTCTGCCGGATCGATCGTTTGAGCGACCGCGTCTGCACACTGGTGAGCGGAGGGGTCGACAGCGCCATCCTCGCGTGGAAGCTCATGCAAGATGGCTCCGAGGTCCATCCCGTCTACGTGCACGCGGGCATGGCCTGGGAGAGCGTCGAGCAGACCTGGCTGGAGCGTTACCTGGACGCGATCGCCGCACCGACGCTCCGCCCGCTTCGGACGTTGTCGTTTCCTCTCGCCGACGTCTACGAGTCACACTGGAGCCTGGGCGGACAGGGTGGACCGGGGTACGACGCACCCGATGAGGCCGTTTACCTCCCCGGTCGCAACCTCGTCCTCATCAGTAAGGCGGCGGTGTACTGTGCGCTGAACGGCATCGATCGCATCGCTCTGGGCCTGCTCGCGGCAAACCCGTTTCCCGACGCCACCGACCACTTCTTCACCCACCTGGAGCGCGCGATAAGCGCCGGGCTTGCCCTCGATCTGCGGATCGAACGCCCGCTGTCCGCGCTTCATAAGGCTGAGGTCGTTCGCATGGGAGCGCACCTTCCCCTGGAGCTGACGTTCTCGTGTATCCGACCGGCCGGGGAGTGGCACTGCGGTGACTGTAACAAGTGCGCCGAGCGCCAGCGCGGCTTTATCGAGGCCGGTGTCGCTGACAGGACTCGTTATGCGCGCGCGCCAGGCATTGTGCAAGCACCCGCGCACGAATCATAATCGGCCCGTTGGATTGTTGGCCCGTTGACTTGTTGGGAGGAAAAGGCATGGAGACGCAAGCGCCCGAGGTAGGAGACCAGGCCCCCGAATTCACGCTGCCGTCAACGCAGCACGGCGACCTGTCGCTGAGCGGTCTGCGCGGCAAGAAAGTGCTCATCGCGTTCTATCCACGAGACTTCACCGGCGGCTGAACGCGTGAGCTGACCGCCCTTCGGGCGGACCACCAGAAGTTCCTGGACCTCGATGCTGAGGTGGTCGCCATCAGCAACGACGACATCGACTCACACTGCAAGTTTGCCGAGTCCCTCGGAGGCCTTTCGTTCCTACACCTGAGTGACGGCGAGCTGAAGACAGCCCGGTTGTACGACGTGGTGAACGACCGTGGAAACGGCTGTCGCAGGTCGCTATTCGTCGTGGACCGCGACGGAGTCCTCCGACACGTTAATCGGGCATATCAGGTCAGCGAAGAAGCCCAGTACCAGGCTGTGCTCGATGCCCTCGCGACCATCAAGTAGCGAACCGGCCGCCGCACGGGCACGAATTCTCACCCTCTCCCTATCCCTCCCCCGTCGAGGGGGAGGGGACAGCCCGGGACCCCTTCCCTCCCCCGTCGAGGGGGAGGGGACAGCCCCAGACCCCCGTACCCTGGCTATAATCGCGCGAGATTCCCGAAGCGGGTGACAGTCATGGCCGAGCCTCCCGCTGGCCAGGGGCCGCGCGGATCACAGGTGAGCCCACTCGGCCGAGAGTGGGCCGAAGCCCTCGCCGCGGGAGCATCCCCCGAGGAGCTTGCCGATCGGATTGTCGCCGCGGTGCCCGACGACGCCGCGGCCGGCGTGCGCGGGCTTACTGCGCTCAGCGGCCCTCTGGCGCTTCCCGTGCTAACCGCGCTCGCGGGTTCCGCGCCTTCCCAGCTCGCGGTCGCGGCGGCGGAGGCGCTCGCGTCGATCCGGGAAGCGGCGGCAGCCGATGCGCTGGACCAGCTGGCCCGGTCGTCTTCCGACCGAGCTGTGCAGAAGGCCGCGCGGCGCTCCCTCCATCGTCTGTCGAGCCAGGGGGTCCGGCCCCGCCCCGTGGCTCCCCGCGCTGTTGCGGGCGTAGGCGGGAGGGGTGCCACGCTCTATCGGGCTATCGCCAGCTCGTTCGACGGCACGGGTACTCGCTCTCTCTGGCTCGCCGCCGAGCGACCCCTCGGCGGCATCTACATGATCGCCACAGCGATCGACGACGTTGGAGGGCTGACAGACTGTGTCGGACGCGACACGACCCGAAAGCGCTTCGCCGAGCAAGAGCAAACCATGCGTGACAAGGATCCGATGGCGTGGGTCGAGCTTCCGCTCGACTACGCTCGACAGCTGATCGGCGAAGCCGTCGAGACGTCGCGCTCCGCTGGAAGCGGGGTGCCGAGTGGCTACGCGGTGTGGGCGGAGATGATCGGTGCGCCGAGTGAGCCGTTTCGGGAGGCGCTCATATACGCGGAAATCAGCGCGTTCGAGGCCCGCATGCATCCGACCCTCGAGGCCGAGGGGCCCCGTCTCTTCGAGCAACCTGAAGTCGAGCCGTGGTTCTTCCCTCCGGAGCAGGTACGCAAGTGGGTGCAGCAGCTCACGGAGTCAGCGACGTCGCGGCTCATCCTGACACCAGAGTCGGAGGGTGAGCGCCAACAGCGTCTCGTAAAAGAGGCGATGGGCGAGCTTCTGCCTCCCCGCGAGCGGCGCGGACTCCGCCGCCGTCTGGAGGAGACCGCCTATATCTTCCAGCGGACGGACCGCCCAACAGACGCGCGGCGCGCCGTGGCGGCCGCTGCGACTATTGAGGAGGAGCGCCCGCTGCGGCCGGCGCACCCGTTCCTGCGCGCGCTGGTGGAGCGCTCCTTCCGTATCGCCTTGGAGGTCGATCGGTCAGGCTTCGAACCCATCCGGCTGGCCCGAGCACGCTAGGCGCGCAACGGCCGGTCGGCAGCGACCAGGAGGTCGATGATGCGACGCGTTGTGGCCATGATCCTGGCCGGCGGCCAGGGCGAAAGACTCTCCGTCCTGTCTCGCGAGCGGGCTAAGCCCGCCGTGCCCTTCGCCGGCAAGTACCGCATCATCGACTTCACGCTCAGCAACTGTGTCAACTCCGGCATCTTCGACGTGGCCGTGCTCACGCAATACCGGCCGCACTCGCTGAACGACCACATTGGGATCGGACGGCCCTGGGATCTCGACCGCACCCACCGCGGCGTACGGCTTTTGCAGCCGTTCCTCGGCAGGCGCGACTCTGACTGGTATCGGGGGACCGCGGATGCCGTCCACCAGAACCTTCCCTTCGTCACCGGGCATCCCGACGAGCTGGCCCTCATCCTCTCCGGGGACCACGTGTATCGGATGGACTATCGGGGAATGCTGGAGTTCCACGAGGCGACAGGTGCGGAGGCCACCGTCGCGGTGTTCGAGGTGCCGCTGAACGAGGCAAGCCGCTACGGAACGCTTGTCGTCGACGAGGACCAGCGCATCGTGTCCTTCGACGAGAAGCCGCGGCGGCCCCGAAGCAACCTCATCTCCATGGGGATCTATGTATTCGACCGCGCCATCCTCGAGGAGCGCCTGGCCGAGGACGCGGCGATTCGGTCGAGCCACGATTTCGGGCAGGACATCATCCCCGGCATGGTCGGGCGGGATCGGATATACGCGTTCCGGTTCAACGGCTACTGGAGGGACGTTGGGACCATCGAGAGCTACTGGGCCGCGAACATGGGCCTTGTGGAAGACCCACCGGAATTCGACTTGTACGACCCGGAATGGGTGATCCATACGCGAAGTGAAGAGCGCCCACCGGCGCGCGTACTGGCGCAGGCGCGCGTTGGACGAAGCCTCATCAGCCATGGCTGCACGATCTACGGCACGGTCCAACGCTCAGTGCTGTCTCCGGGCGTGATCGTTGGGGACGGAGCGCTTGTGCGCGATTCCATCCTCATGACGGACTCGGTCATCGAACCGGACGCAGTCGTTGAGCGCAGCATCCTGGACAAAGAGGTGGTCGTCGGGCGCGGGGCCGTCGTCGGCTACGGTGACGCGAAAATCGCCAATCGTCTCGAGCCGCGCCTGAACACGGGGATCACCATCGTCGGGAAGCGCGCTCACGTTCCGGCTGGCATCCACATCGGACGCAACTGCGTCATCGACGCTGGCGTCGACGAGGAGGACTTCGACGGCGCGATGGTTGTCGCCAGCGGGGAGTCGGTGATGGCGCGCGGCCACCAGGCTCCTCTGCCGCGCCGGGAGGCCGCCGCAGCCTCCTGATCTGGCCAAGTCGCAACGGAGGGGAAAAGAAATGCTTTCGAGAGAAGACAACGAGCTGTTGTGTCGGGTGGGTGCGGGCACCCCAATGGGCGATCTGATGCGCCACTACTGGATTCCGGCGTTCGTGTCGTCCGAGCTCGAGGCGGACGGATGGCCGCGCCGCGTGCGCCTGCTCGGCGAAGACCTGATCGCGTTTCGCGACACCGAGGGCCGCGTGGGCCTCGTCGACGAGAACTGCCCCCACCGTGGCTCCTCGATGATCCTGGCCCGCAACGAACAGGGCGGCCTCCGCTGCGCTTACCATGGCTGGAAGTACGACTGCACCGGCGCGTGCATCGATATGCCCAGCGAGCCCGCCGAAAGCAGCTTCAAGCACAAAGTCAGGATCAAGGCGTACCGAACGCAGGAGCGCAACGGCATCGTCTGGGTCTACATGGGTCAGCGCGAGAGCCCTCCGCCGCTGCCGGAGCTCGAGGTCAACATGGGGCTGGCGGGTCAGGGTCGAGGCGTGCCCTTCAAGTACGTCCGCCAGTGCAACTGGGCGCAGGCGCTGGAGGGCGATATCGACACCGTCCACATCAATTTCCTCCACACTCGGCTGGACCGGGAGTTCCGGACGGAGGGCAACCGCCTCCATCAGGCAGACCCCAACCCGCACCTGGAGATCGTCAATACGGACTACGGCTACTTCTACGGGGCCCGTCGCGACACCGGGGACAACTACTACTGGCGGATCACGCAGTTCGTCATGCCCTTCTACACGATGGTCACGGGGCCTGGCGGAAAGGTCTGGATGCCGATCGACGACTACAACACGCTCATCATGGAATGGCGGCCGTCACGTGCGCCCGAAACGCCTCGCGACTACGACGAGACGGCGAACATGATGTCGGCCCGCCAGCCATGGGGCTACAAGCCCGACGACCCGATGATCCCCTGGGGGAACTGGCGCCTCAAGGCCGACGTCGACAACGAGTGGCTGCGCGACCGATCGTTGGAACGGGACCGTCTCTTCCTGGGTATCTACTCCAACCCGCTACAGGACTCCGCGGTCCAGGTCCTCATGGGGTCGCTCTTCGACCGGACGCGCGAGCACGTGGGGACAACGGACCAGGCCATCATCGCCTTCCGGCGCGTCATGCTCCAGGCCGCGAAGGCATTCCGCGATGGCGGCGTGCTGCCGCCCACGGTCGACGAGCCTTCCCTCTATCGCGTGCGCGGCACCGCTGGCCGGCTCCCCAAGGACGTGAGCTGGGTCGAGGCCACCGCACCCTGGCGCGAGGCTTTCTCGAATGGGCCTCCGCCCGAGTACGCGGTGAACCTCTATGGTCGCTCCTCGGCCGCCGCCACGCAGCCGGCCGAGGCGGGCTAGCCATGCATTACAGAACAGTGGGTGGCACCGGACTCAAGGTGTCCGAGATCGGCTTCGGCACCGGCGGCAACGCCGGTCTGATGGTTCACGGTTCATTCGACGAGCAACTGCGCACCATGGAGCGCGCCATCGAGTTGGGCATCAACTACTTCGACACCTCGCCCGACTATGGCGACGGTGTTTCGGAGACCAACCTGGGTAAGGTCCTGCACGAGCTGCGCATGCGCCCGGTGATAACGACCAAGGTCGAGGTGCGAGCGGCGAACCTGGGCGACATCGCCGATCACGTAGGGCGATCGGTGGACGCCAGCCTCGAGCGCCTCGGCGTCGATTACGTGGATATCGTCCAGATCCACAACGGACCTGTGGCGACCCGGCCCGACCTGAGGGGGCGCGAGTACCGAATCCTCGGTATCGAGGACTACCTTGGCCGCAATGGGGCCCTGGAGGGCCTCGAGCGGATCAGGCGCGCGGGAAAGACACGATATCTCGGCTTTTGCTGTCGAGGCAACGACGGCGGGCCGGTGCGGCAGCTCATCGATACAGGCTTGTTCCATCTGGTCAACATCATCTACACCCTGATGAATCCGTCGGGCGCGGTCACCCCTCCACGAGGCATGAGGATCGACACAGACTTCGGGCAGGTGATCCCATACGCCCACGAGCGTGGAGTCGGAACGGCGATCTACAGCCCGCTGGCCGGCGGTGTGCTGACGGACAACATGGTGAGCGGCGGCGAGCCCCACCCTCTCGCCGCCGCGGCCCAGAGCGACGCGGGTGACAACGCGCGTTTCCAGCAGCGCCGGCGCCAGGCGGATCAGGCGGGCGGTTTCAGCTTCTTGTCTCGCACTGGGCAGCAGTCACTCGCCCAAGCGGCCATCCGCTTCATCCTCATGGAGCCGGGCGTGACCTCCGTGCTCGGCGGCTTCTCCGACGCGCAGCAGCTCGAAGAGGTGGCTGCCGCCTCTGGCGCGGGACCGCTGGCACCCGAGGACATGGCTCGCATCCAAATGGTCTGGCGGGCCAATTTCGGCTCGTGACACAGGGACCTGGCCAAGGCCAGAGGGAGGGAACATGAACGTGATCGTCGCGGGCAGCAGACATCGGTGGACGCCGCTCCTCATTGCAGCCGCGCTGGCGCTTGGGGCCTGTGCGCCGGGCCCTCAGGCCGCAAAGTCGCAGGCGACCGTGCCTGGACCGCCTCCCACGCGACCGCTCGTGATCGCCATGCACGTCGAGCCGACGACCGTGGCGGGCAGGCCCATCACGACGAGCGGCATCACGCCCGCTGCGCCCACCATGATCTTCAACGCCTGGCTCGTGGTTGCCGATGGGCAGAATGTGCCTCGCCCGCAACTGGCGGAGAAGCTACCGGAGCTGAACACCGGCGATTGGCGACTGTTCCCGGACGGCCAGATGGAGACCATCTACCGCCTGCGGCCCGGTCTCTCCTGGCAAGATGGCGCGCCCCTTACGGCGGAGGACGTGGTCTTTGGGTGGCGGGTGTTCAGCTGGCCAGACCTGGGCGTCCCCAGCGATTTTCCCATCCGAATGATCCAGGAGGTCACCGCTCCCGACGAACGGACGGTGCTAATCCGCTGGAAGCAGCCGTTCGGGGAAGCCGGCGCGCTCGGGACCAGCCGCTACGGCGCCGTACCTCCCATGCCCCGCCATCTGCTCGAGCCCAAGTTCCGCGCCGGCGACGCACAGGCGTTCACCAACGACCCCTACTGGACAAGCCAGTTCGTGGGGGCGGGGCCGTACCGGCTCGATCGCTGGGAGCCGGGCGCCTTCATTCAGGGGTCCGCCTTCCCCGGTTTCGTCGAAGGCCCTCCCCGCATCCCCCAGATCAGGCTGATCTTCCTCGGCGACCCAAACGCGGCGGTGGCGAACCTCCTCTCTGGGGAGATCCATCTGGCCGCTGAGGACGCGATCGGCTTCGAGCAGGCCACCGTCCTCAAGAAGCAGTGGGAGAAGTCGGGCGCAGGGATCGTGCTCCTGACGCCGAATAAGGCCCGCTTCATTCAGATCCAGTTCAAGAACGACTATGTCAACCCACGGGCCATCCTGGACTTCCGGGTCCGTAGGGCGCTGCTAGAAGCGGCGGACCGAGTGTCGCTTTCGGAGGCAATCCTCGACGGGGACGTGGCGGTGGCCCACACGATCACCGGGCCGGTGGAGGAGTACTTCCAGGACCTGGACCGGGGCCTCACACGGTACGCGTTCAACCCGCGCCAGGCAGAGGGCCTGTTATCCCAGGCCGGCTTCAGCAAAGGGGGCGACGGTTTCTTCGCCGACGCCGCCGGGCAACGGCTCGCGATGGAGCTGCGCGCTTTCGCTGCCGAGCCGGGTCCACAGGAAGCTGCGATCCTCTCAGATCAGTGGCGTAAGCTCGGCGTCGACGTCAATACGCATGTCATTCCGGCGGCGCAATCGCAGAACCTCGAGCAGGTCTCCGCGTATCCTGGGCTCCGGATCGAGCAAACCGGTCTCACCGGGACCACGGCCGTCAATAAACTGGCAGGAGCGGCGGTCGCGAGGCCGGAGAATCGCTGGGGCGGCGTGAACCGCGGCGGTTGGATCAACGCCGAATACGATCGTCTCCTCGACATCTTCCTGAGCTCGCTGGATCGAGGTGAACGGAACGGGGCGGCCGTCGACGCGCTCAAGATCGCAAGCCAGGAGCTACCAGTGCTCCCGCTTTACTACCTGTCCCTGGCTGCCGCCTTCACGTCCTCATTGAGGGGGCCCACTGGCGGTTACTCGGGTGATACCTCCTGGGACAACGTCCGGGACTGGCACTGGGTCTCGTAAACAGCCGAGCGCCATGTGGCGACGAGCCGTCAGCGATGGGAGGATGGCCCAGACCATCTTTCAGTTCAATCACGATTGGGCCATGGCTCGGGCCCAGGGACCGCTCCAGCAGATCGTTCGCCGGGCTACCTCTTGATCGCTCGCAGAAAGCGGTATATCCTCAGCCGGGCCGACTACTACTTGGCTGGAGGGAATAATGCCACTCAACGTCGCCGTCGGCGACAAGTTCCCCGACCTCGCGCTCCCCGATCACAGCGGCGCCGAAGTCAGGCTCTCTGAGATCACACGCGGCAAAGATCCGCTGGCTGTGGTCTTCTACCGCGGCTGGTATTGAAGCAAGTGTGTGGTGCAGTTGCGCCTCCTAGCACAGTTCGAGAAGGAGCTCGCGGTCTCGTACTGTAAGCTCGTCGCCGTGAGCGTGGATCCGGTAGAACAGAACGCCGCCTTCCGCGTGGGCCTTGGAGCAAACTTCCCGATCCTCTCGGACGCCGACCACACGGCGCAGGCCGAACTGGGCCTCCACGACCCGACGGCGCCGAACCGCAGGCCGCTCCTGCCCTGCGATTTCGTGCTCTATCCGGACCTCACGATCTACAAGATTTACAACGGCTACTGGTACATGGGACGGGCAGCGCCCGAGGAGCTCCGCCAGGACTTCCGGGAGATCAGCAGACAAATCCGCAAGGATTGGGATCCGATGGGGATCGAAGCGGAAGCTGCCCTCCTGTAAGCAGCCAGGATTACGAGCCCTAAACTTCTCCGGCGGCGATTGTCGCGCGCGACGTTGTAGTAGTGCTACCTGTCTTCCTCGTCCTCGTCGTGGGGTTCGTCGTGCCCGTTCCCAAGGCCCGGGTCGTCGGACTCGGCATCCGCGACCGCATCCGGGTCGCGGTCGTGTTCGGGCTCACCCCCCTCCAGTTCGTCGTCTTCTTCGTCCAGCTCGTCATCCAGATCGTAGCGCAGCAACGAGTCGCGGACGTAGCCGCGGAAGGCGTCACCGGTGGTTGGGAACGATGGACGATTGCCCATCGACGGATCACGATGGGTCTCGCGAATGATGATGCGGAGCGCGCCCTCATCGACCGCCGTCACGACCGCTGAATACTGATTCCCCATGTTGATAAGGCGGATCAACCGCTGACGGATCTTCGGTTCCAGCTTCCCGACGAAGTCCCCGGCGGCATTTCGGACGTTCACAATCCGGCCCTGGACTTCCAGACTGAGCAGGTCGCCGGCATTCATCTTCGCCAGAACGTCGGCTGGGGCGGGCTCCACGAGGGACGTGATGGTCGACCGCCCCGTCTCCGCGATGAACAGACTCGGATCGACCGGTCCGGTTGGGAGATCGACGGCGACCGCCTCTTCCATCAGCTTTTCGAGTCTCTGGAGATTCTTCTGGGCGATCGTATTCGTCGGGTCGATTCGCAGGGTATGGTTGTACGCCTCGCGCGACTCGTCAAAGCGAGCGAGCTCCATCAGCGCCTTGCCGAGCCGATTGTGCGCCTCGATTTCCTTGGGGTAAGTGTCGATGAGCTGCCGATTCAGCTCAGCAGCCTCCGCCCATCGGCTCTGCATCGCGAGATTTACCGCCTGTTCCACCTTCACGCGCTTGATTCGCGCCCGGTCCTCTGACTGGAAAATCGCCATTCCCTTTCCCTTCCATGGGCTAGTTTCCGGATTCTACCATCGGGCTACAGGCTACAGGCTACAGGCGAATGGCGGCCGCCCCCACCGCGAGCAGAGCGGCCACACTCGTAATGGCGAGCTCCAGATATACACGCCGTGGACCGGCGTCCAGGCGAGCGCGACACATCCCAGAGACCGCGTAGAGAGCCACGACCAGGACCGCAGCTGAGAGGAAGACAGGCGCTGTCCCCGCGTGGAGCACGAGCGCCAGCTCGCCTACCGCGAGAGCTGTCACGCTTGCACAGATAAGGGATTCGGTCGACAAAGAGCGTGTGCCGCGGAGGACGACCAGCGCCGCCGGCAGGGTGGAAGCCACCACGAGCGCCGCGCCCGTGGTGGCGGAGAGCCTTGCAGCGACGGCGTACGCGGCAAAGGCGATGGCGAATGCCGCGCCGATGTTCACTGCATGTGCGATGCCCCGGATGGCACGCGGGCCGCCCAACTCGAGCCGCTGCAGGGACATGAGCCCCAGAACCCCAAGGGCCGCGAGCGGCGCCAGCGCGGGAGGTGGAGTGCCCGCCGCAGACAGCCAGAGAACCCCGACGATGGCACAGCCCGAAGGCACGAACCACAACGCACCAAGCGCCTGGCGCCAGGCGCTTGGCGCGGCCGAGGTTCGATTCGAAAGCTCGGCGCCCACCCCCACCAGCGTCGCTAGCGCAAGCGTGACCGGCACCTGGAGCGCGACATGGAGACCCGGCAAGAAGGCGAAGCCGAGCCACAGCGCAGGAAACGTGGCCGGGAATATCGAACGCCCATCACTCAGGGCAGCCCACAGCCATCGCCGGACGGGGGGTGTCGCCATCGAGAGGTGCGCCGGCACTCCAGCCAAAGCGGTGGTCTAGGCCGTTAGCCCCTGTCGGCGCGGCGCCTGTATCGGCGCCACGGCAGCAGGCTGGACGAAGCCGCACGACTTGCAGGGGCGGAGTGCGTAGCTCGTGTCGAACTGCTGAATCGCAGCCTTCAGCTCGGTCTCGATGTCCGCGACGTGCATCGTCACCTCGTGGAGCGGCACGTCGCACTGGTCGCACAGCCAGAGGAGCGACTCGGTCTGATCCGGACGACGTTTGATCTCGATCACCAGCCCCCAGGTATCGGCCGGGCGGTGGGGCGAGTGCGGCACGAGGGCGGGCAGCAAGAAGATCTCGCCCTCTCTGACGATGGAGCTTTGCCTCCTGCGCTGGCTGTCCAGGTGCTCGACGACGATGTCGCCCTTGAGCTGGAAGAAGATCTCGTCAGAGGGGTCGATGTGGAAATCGCGCCGTGCGTTCGGACCGCGAACCACCATTGCGGTGTACTGCGAGTCCTCCCACACCAACTTGTTCCCGACTGGCGGCTCGAACGCCTCGCGGTTCTCCTCGATCCACTGCCACAGGTCTTTAGAGACGAGAGGAAGCACTGGACGCCCTCCCGTGCTGGTCTTGGGGTCGAGTATACGACTCACGCCAGCGCGGCGAGACGCTCGTCCAGTTTGGCCACCCGGCCACGGAGACCCGCCAGCTTCTGGCGCTCGCGATCGACGACATCCGCCCGCGCCTTCTCGACGAAGCCCGGCCGCGACAATAGCGTCTCCGCCCGGTCGATCTCGGCGAGGGCGTCCTCGCGCTCGCGCTCGAGACGCGCCCGCTCCCGCGGGATGTCCACCATTCCGGCCAGAGGGACGTAGAGGGCAACTCGCCCCGCTACCACAGTGGCGGCCCGCTCCATCGTCGCCTCGAGACGATCGACAACCTCGATCGGGCGCAACCGGCTTCCAGCCAGGTCTCCGATCACCGCCGCGACGCTTCGGTAGAAGTCGACGTCGCGCTCCTCCGCCACAATCGT
>CAYQJS010000084.1:0-14899 GCA_964417895.1 uncultured Chloroflexota bacterium
CACGAGCTGTCACCCTGAGCGCGAGCGAAGGGTCTGCGGGCGGCGACAACGCGGGCTCCAAGCACGTGACTCGAAGTCGCCCCCCAGATTCTTCGCCTGCGGCTCAGAATGACATTGTGTCAGAATGACATTGGGCAGGAAGGCAGAGCCGATGTGGAATCCGTCTCGCTGGGCGGGACTGGTCCCGAACGGTATGGGCCAGGTCAAGCCTAGCCACTATCTGGATATGGCGAAGAGTATCTGGAGTAACCGCCGGGAACTCCCCTTTGCCTGGCGCATCCTCAACGATGGTGTCTGCGACGGCTGTGCGCTGGGCGCGACGGGGCTGCACGACTTCACGATGGACGGCATACACCTCTGCACCGTCCGCCTGAATCTCTTGCCGTTGAACACTATGTCTGCTCTGGACATCGGGGTCATGGCGGACGCCGCGGCGCTCCGGTCGCTCACGTCGAGCCAGCTTCGCGACCTCGGACGGTTGCCATACCCCATGATTCGGCGTCGGGGCGAGCCGGGCTTTCGTCGCATTGGCTGGGACGACGCGCTGGAGGTCATTGCCTCCCGGCTGCGCGAGGTCGATCCCCAACGGATCGCCTTCTACCTCACGTCTCGGGGAATCACCAACGAGGTCTACTACGTGGCGCAAAAGGTGGCGCGCTTCCTCGGGACCAACAACGTCGACAACTCCTCTCGGGTCTGCCATGCTCCGAGCACGACGGCGTTGAAGGAAATGCTCGGCGTCGGAGCGTCGACGTGCTCTTACGCCGACTGGATCGGCAGCGACCTCATCGTCTTCTTCGGGGCCGATGTTCCCAACAATCAGCCGGTGACTACCAAGTATCTCTACTACGCCAAGCAAAATGGGACGAAGGTAGTGGTCGTCAACCCGTTTCGAGAACCGGGGCTGGAGCGCTACTGGGTGCCCTCTGTGCTCGAAAGCGCGGTGTTTGGTACGAAAATCGCCGATGACTTCTTCCAGATCCATACCGGCGGCGACATCGCGTTCATCAATGGTGTTTTGAAGCACCTGGTCGAGCACAAGCAGCTGGATAGAACCTTCATCGATGAGCACACGAGTGGGTTCGACTCGCTGGAGCAAGCGATCGCGGACCAGTCGTGGGATGAGCTGGAGCGGTTCTCCGGGGCCACTCGTGAGGACATGGCTCGCTTTGCTGATTGCTACGGGCAGGCGAGATCCGCTGTCTTCGTCTGGAGCATGGGCATTACTCAACATCGCTTTGGCGTGGAGAACGTGAAAGCGATAACCAATCTCGCGCTGGCCCGGGGCATGGTAGGACGAAGGAACTGCGGCCTCATGCCAATCCGGGGTCACAGCGGCGTGCAGGGCGGCGCGGAAGTTGGGGCGGTCCCGTGGACCTTCCCCAATGGTGACCCTGTGAACCCCGAATCCGCCGCCAGATTCCAGGACCTCTGGGGCTTCGAGGTCCCGTCCGAGCGGGGGCTGTCGGCGGTGCAGATGATCGACGCCGCCCATGACGGGCACCTGGACATTCTCTACTCCGTCGGCGGCAACTTCCTGGAGACGCTGCCGGAGCCAAAGTACGTGGCGGAGGCGCTGGAGCGCATCCCGCTGCGCGTCCACCAGGATATTGTGGTCACATCCCAGATGCTGACCGATCCCGCCGATACCGCCGTCATCCTCCCCGCGCGGACGCGCTACGAGCAGCGTGGCGGTGGCACCGAGACATCCACCGAGCGGCGGATCTACTTCAGTCCAGAGATCCCGGGGCGCCGAATCGGTGAGAGCCGCACGGAGTGGGAGATCCTCATGCAGGTCGCGGAACGCGCCTATCCGGAGCGCCAGCACCGCATCCACTTCCATGATAGCCGACGCCATTCGAGAGGAGATCGCCCGCGCCGTCCCGTATTACGACGGAATTCAGCACCTCCGGAAAAAGGGTGACGCCGTGCAATGGGGCGGGCGGTTGCTTTGCGAGGATGGGCACTTCCCGACCTCCGACGGGCAGGCCCACTTCGCGCCTGTCGAGCCGCCGGAGCTCGCGTTACCCGATGGATGGTTCCTGCTGAGCACCCGCAGGGGGAAGCAGTTCAACAGCATGGTTCATGGAGCGCGCGACCCGCTGGTCGGCGCAGCCCGCGATGCGGTGTTGATGTGTGCGAAAGATGCCGAGCAGCTGAGCCTCCGGGATGGCGACCCCGTCCTGCTTCGATCCGAGGTCGGTGAGCTCGCTGGGCACTGCAAGATCGTGCCCATCCGCTCGAGGAACGTCCAGGTCTACTGGCCGGAGGCCAACGCGCTCCTGAGGCGCGGGCAGTGCGATCCTGTATGTGGAATCCCCGACTACAATGCGCCGGTGCAGGTATTTCCCGTGGCAGGCGGATGAAAGTGCTTCGCAGATTGGGATCGAGTCCCGTTTGCCCCCTCACCCTCACCCTCCCCCGGTGGGGGAGAGGGAACCAAGACTTCCCCCTCCCCCCTTGCGGGGGAGGGTGGGGGAGGGGGGTAAGGTCGTGAGCCTGGGACGAACCGTCCAGGTCGAGATTGCGAGGGTAGGTGGCGGCCGCACGCTGTCTCTCGAGGACGTTGTCGCGACCGAGGAGCCGCTTGAGATCCGCATCGTGGGGGAAGGGCCCGGCGGCCCGATCACGACGATCGCATCGATCACGATGCGGACGCCGGGAAACGATTTCGAGCTGGCCGCGGGCTTTCTGGTCACGGAGGGCATCGTCCGATCGCCCCGCGACATCGCCCGGATCGACTACTGCCTGGGCGAGACGCTCTGGGACCAGGAGTTCAACGTCGTCAGCGTCGAGTTGCTCCCCACGGTTACGGTCGACGAGTCGGTCCTGGCGCGCAACTTCTACATGACCTCGAGCTGTGGAGTCTGCGGGAAGGCGTCTCTGGACGCGCTGCGCGCCCAGGGGTGCCAACCAGTACCGTTTGGCGGCTCCCAGGTAGCCGAAGCAGTTCTGTATCGCCTCCACGACAAGCTGCGCCGCTCCCAGGACGTGTTTCAACAGACTGGCGGGCTGCACGCCGCCGGTCTCTTCACCTTTGGCGGCGAGCTGGTCGTATCCAGGGAAGATGTGGGCCGCCACAACGCCGTCGACAAGGTTGTTGGTGACCGATGCCTGGCGGGGGAACTGCCGGCGAGCGATCATGTCCTGGTAGTGAGCGGCCGGGCGAGCTTCGAAATCATCCAGAAGGCAGCCATGGCGGGAATACCCGTCGTCGCGGCCGTGGGCGCCCCATCGAGTATGGCCGTCGACACAGCGCAAGCATTCAGCATGACCCTCGTAGGGTTTCTCAAGCGCGACGGGTTCAACGTCTACGCCGGGGCCAGTCGAATCGCTCTGTCGAGCTAATCGGGCCGTCGCACGATTCTTCATGTCTGGAGGCCTGGAGTTGCTAAGCGAGTCGAGACGAATGTTTCCCAGCTTTGCCTGCCGGGATTCGCCCCCATCCCAGCCCTCCCCGGTCGAGGGGGAGGGAGTGCGCCTGTCCCCTCCCCCTTTGAGGGGGAGGGTTAGGGAGGGGGGTAGCCCCGGCTCATGGCTACGAAACATTTCCATGGGTGTGCCCGTTTTGCGCATTGG
The DNA here is from genome assembly GCA_964417895.1 of uncultured Chloroflexota bacterium. Taxonomy (GTDB): domain Bacteria; phylum Chloroflexota; class UBA6077; order UBA6077; family SHYK01; genus CAYQJS01. Next base: position 3,580 of record CAYQJS010000084.1, read on the forward strand.
TATGCACTTGGCGCTCATCCCCCTCATCTTCGGTGCGTGTGGCCCAGCGCCTACAACGCGGTCCGGTGGCAGCCAGGCCCAACCAGCTGCTGCACCCGCCCGCGCTCTCGTGTTCCTCACCCATGTGGAACCGGCCGTCCTGTCACCGCATCGGGCATTCACCGGCACAGGTTCCGTTCCGAGCGATGCGGTTCGGCTTTTCAATGCTCATCTGTTCACCAACGACGAGCGGGCGGTGCCTCAGCCGTACTTGACGGAGGCCCGACCCCAGTTGAATACGGACGGTTGGCGCGTATTCCCGGATGGTCGCATGGAAACGACCTACCGGCTCCGATCCGGCCTCCACTGGCACGACGGTACGCCGTTCACGGCGTTGGACTTCGTGTTCGGATGGCGCGTGGCGATGGCGCCCGAATACGGCGTTGCGGACCTCCTGCCCCGCAAACTGATGGACGAGGTCACGGCCCTTGACGACCGGACGCTCTTCGTCCGCTGGAATCGCCCCTACCCTCAGGCAGACGCCATGGACGGCCGCGACTGGGCCGCTCTGCCGCGCCATATTCTGGAGGCGGCCTTTCAGCAGCAGGCGCCGGACCAGTTCGCGAGCCACGCCTACTGGGCGCGGGAGTTCGTCGGCCTGGGTCCGTTCAAGCTCGACCGCTGGGAGCCCGGCGCGTTCATCGAGGGGTCAGCCTTCGACGGGCACGCGCTGGGCCGGCCGCGGATCGAGCGGGTGCAGGCCCGGTTCGTGGGGGATCCCAACACAGCGGTCGCCAACCTGCTCGCCGGAGAGGCGCAGATCGCCGTCGACTTCACCGTTGGCTTCGAGCAAGGCCTCATCCTGAGACGGGAGTGGGTCAGCCGGGGTGGCGGCACCGTGCTCCTCACGGCGGACAAGCTGCGTTACGTCCAGGTGCAGTACCGGCCCGAGTACACCAACCCGCGCGAGATCATCGACAGTCGTGTGCGGAAGGCCCTGAATCATGCCATTGACCGCCAGGGACTCGTCGAAGGGCTCCTCGCGGGTGAGGCGCCCGCCGCCGAGACCATGGTGCCTCCATCCGTGGACTACTACCCGTCCGTAGAGCGTGCCATCACCCGCTACGCCTATGACCTCCGGCGCACCGAGCAGCTCCTCGCCGAGGCTGGCTTGAGGCGTGGGGGCGACGGCGCGTACGTGAACACGGGGGGTCAGCGGTTCAGTCCTGAGCTGCGGGCGGTGGCCAGCGGACAGGAGGAGCGCGAGAACGCCATCCTCTCGGACGCGTGGCGTCGGGCGGGCGTCGACGTGCGCACGCGTCTCATGTCAGAGGTCGAGGATCGCGACCGCGAGATTCGGTCCACGTTTCCAGCGTTTCTTCAGGCGAATAGCGGCCTCGAGGAGGAGACGCTCCTGCTGAAGCTTTACTCGGCCAACATCCCCGGGCCCGCCAACCGGTGGACTGGCTCGAACCGCGGCGCATGGGCACACCCGGAGTACGATCGGCTCTACGAGACCCTCACTCAGAGCCTGGATCGGAGCGAGCGCAACCAGGCGGTGGTTGACGCAATGCGGCTGGTCCAAGATGAGCTGCCCGTATTCCCCCTCTACTACAACTACAGCGTCACGCCGCACGTCGCAGCCCTGACGGGCCCGCGGAACTACGCGCCGACGGGCTCGGGTATCTGGAACGTGCACCAGTGGGAGTGGCGGCCGCAATAGCGCGGAATGTCAGAATGACATGGAGGTGGACGCAGGTAGAGCGACGCCTCATAGTGTCCACAGTTCCCGGAACTGCGTCGCAACGACCTGTTCGTAGGGCACCGCTGCGCTCAGCAGCCCTACGTCTTGGGCAAAGGCGTTGAGTCTCCGTACAGCATCCTCAGAGACGGTGGGATCGTAGTAGGGCAGATCGCGCCTGATGAGCTCCGCGATGAGGGACGCCTCTTCGGGCGGAAAGAGGCGCTCACCCACCTCTGTGGCTCGCGAGGGGTCCTCGCGAAGTGCCCCCTGAGCCCGCACCACCGCGCGGATGGCGGCGGCCACAGCGTCGGGATCGCGCTCGATCTGCCACTCGGTGGTGACCAGAGCGGGGAACGTGTAGTGCCAGGCCGGCGCTGGGCCGCCGCCGCGCCGTACGTCGAGGACGACCGTCCCGATGCCGCCGCGCACTGCGACCTCGGCGCCCATGGCGTTGGCCCAGAAACCATCCAGGGTGCCCTCCGCCAGCGCTCGCGCGGCCGTCACGCCGAACGATACGCCCGCCTCGCTGGCGCCTGGGATCGGCCCGATCTGCACCCCGTCGCGTTCCAGGTCGATGCCGGCTTCGACGAGCATGCGCCGCAAGCCAGCATCCGGACCCGGCGCAGCCCCGATCCGCAGCCCTCGGACGCACTCCAGGCTGCCCCGCTGCGCCCCCAGGTCCGCGCGGACCACGAGCAGCCAGTACATGCCGTGGGCGAGAGCGCACAGGAGTCGAGCGCCCCGCCAGTCGGGGAAAGCGTGCAGCGGGGCGTGAGCCGCTCCGGCGACGAAGTCCAGCTCGCCGTCGCGCAGGGCCTGCATCGCGCGGGTTACGGGGAAGAGGAGCTGAAGCTCGGCGTCGAGCCCCTCGGCGGCAAAGAAGCCGAGCTCGACGGCGGCGACCGCCGGGAAGTACGAGTTGGAGATGAGATCCGGGACGGCGATACGCATGTGCTCAGCCCGCCTCCGCTTCGCCCGACCGGTCGCCGGGCGATGAAGTGGCGGCTGCACCCGCGCTCGTACGCTGGTCGGACTTCCTCATCGACGTGTAGCGACTCGCGCGATACGCGTCGACCCACTGTCTGCTGCTGCGCCAGGTACCCGACGATGTACGCACACCACGCAGCCGTCCACGTTCGGCCGCGGCGCGCAGCGCCAGCACACCCAGTTCACGAGTGGCGAGTGATTCGAGGGGCACTAGCCTCGCTGGTCCGGCGACTGCCGGGAGAACGAAGCGCATCAGGTTGTCGAGGATAGCGCGGGCGAACAGCTCGCCGAGCGGGCCCGCGTCTCCGTCGTCTGCCCTCCGCAGCGCCTCGAGGTAGCGGGATCGCTCTCGTTTATAAACGATGGCCGGGGGATAGCCCAGCCGCACCAGGACGAGGTTGGTTATCAGCCGCCCCGCGCGTCCGTTTCCGTCCAGGAAGGGATGGATCCGCTCGAAGGCCGCGTGGCGCATGGCGACCGCTTCGGCGATCGGGCGGGGGTCTTGTGCAATGCGGTTGACGTCCGCGACCCAGTCGGTCATCAAGGCCTGCACTTGCGTATGGTCGGGCGGCTGCATGCCTCCGGGGAACGGCTGAATGTCGTGCCGGCGCCAGGCGCCGGGTCCCTCATCCGGGCTGGCATCCGGATGGGCAGCTACTTCCCAGACGGAAGTCATCGCTCGCGCGTGCACGTGACGGACTTCCGTGATGGTCAGTAGGGAGCCGTTCGTCCAGCCGTCGGGGGTTGAGGCCTGGCCGTATACCCAGCGGGCCGCGTCCGCGTAGCCCTTGACCTCGAGGTAGTCCTTCAGCTGTTTCTGGCCGACCGCCCGCCCCTCGCTCAGCAGGACTTCGACCTCGCGGAGGACGAGCGTGTTCCCCTCGATTGCTGTGGAGCTGTGGGCTTCCTGGTGCCAGATCTCGGTCCAGATGCCCTCTGCCTCGTCGGGCAAAGGCAATCCGCCGAGGTGTGCCCGCAGCTCGCCGACTTCGAACGCCAGGCGTTCGTGGATGGAATCGCGCGATGGCCGGCCGCGATGTCCTTGGGACACAGCCCGTCTCCGAGATAGTTGTTGCTCCGAGGCGAGATTAAATATAACACAACAAATCTCGAGGAGTTGTTGTCTAGAGGCGCGATTAAGTATAACACAACAATCTCGAGGAGTTGTTGCGTTCAGGCGAAAAGAATTCAAGCAAAGCAACTTCGAATCCTCCAACCTCAGAATCGTATAAGATGGGCTCTCGCTCTGATCAGGAAATGCTTGAGGTGACATCATGGCGAAGGTCTTCATCTTTGCCCCCTCGGACCCCACGGAAGCGACGCACAGACGGCTCGAACAGAACGGGTGCGAGCTGCTCCTGGGAAAGGCCGGCTGGCACACGCCCAAGGGCAACAACGAGGACGAGATCGTGTCTCTCGCCCAGGATGCCGACGCGCTGATGGGCACCTCCATCCGAAGCTCACCCATCAATCGCCGCATCATGGAGGCCAGCCCCCACCTCCGCATTGTGGCCAAGTACACCATCGGCGTCGACGACGTGGACCTGGATGCCGCCACGGACCTGGGAGTGCTGGTAACCCACGGCCCCACCGAGTCCAACTGGGGAGGGGTTGCCGAGATCGCGATGACGATGATGCTGACGCTCCTCAAGAAGGTGAGGGAGCGCGACGAGAACATGAAAGCCGGCGGCTGGCGCGCTGAGGAGCTGATGGGGACGTATCTCGGGACGCGCCAGGATGGCTACGACGGGATCACCATCGGCCTGGTAGGGCTCGGGCGCGTCGCCAGCCGGTTCGCCGACCTGCTCCGGCCCTGGCGGCTGCGGGTCATCGCCTACGACCCTTACGTGCCGAAGGCCAAGTTCGCGCTCGCGGGCGTCCAGTCGGTCGACTACGAGACGCTCCTCCGCGAATCTGACGTCGTCAGCTTCCACGTGGTCCTGACCAGGGAGACTCACCACATGCTCGGCGCTTCCCAGATCGCCATGATGAAGCCCTCCGCCATCCTCCTCAATACCTCCCGTGGGCCAGTGGTCGACGAGAATGCACTCGCCGAGGCGCTCGATCGAGGGACGATAGCCGGCGCGGCGATGGACGTATTCGAGGACGAGCCGCTGCCACAGGAGAGCCCCCTTCGAGAGTTGGGGCACAAGGTGCTCCTCTCGCCGCATATGGCGTCGAGCAACCTGCGAAGTGGGCTTGGCCCCGGCATCGAGTGGGCTACGGATTCAGTGCTCGCCGCGCTGCGCGGCCAGGTGCCCGACAATGTCTATAACACCGATGTCATCCCGCTCTGGCAGCAGCGCTTCGGGGGGCGCGCGGCCATCTAAGCCGGAAATTCTGGTGAGAATTCCTGTCGCCCCGTGTTTAGCCAGAGGCCCTTCGGGTGCTACAGTAGTAGAAAACGGGTGAGATCGGAGGGGGAAGGCAGCCGTGCAGACTTCCGTTTGTCTGCGAGCACAGCTCGGCGGAAGTGAGTCAGGGGTTGCGCTCAAACGCCGCACCGCGTTCAAGCAAATCCCTCTCCCATCACAATGGGAGAGGCTAGGTGAGGGCCCCCTGCCGAACCCCGGTATCATCGGCCATCGAGGTCTGCCCTCACCCCACCCCTCTCCCGCCGCAGCGGGAGAGGGAGCCTGCCTGCTCGCTCGACTATCGGTGCTCTTGCGCCGACGTGTATTAACCGTAGCTTCCGTCGTCGCACTGACGCTGGCCCTGAGCGCGTGTGCCGGTAGCCCCGCGCTGCGCGTCAACCTGGCGGAGGGAGCCCGCGACGTTCCGTTGGACGCCTCGCTGGAGGTGACCGCTGTGAGCGCCCTGCTGCGCGGAGCGGCGCTCGAACGCATCGACACGACGGCGCCCCCCGTGGATTTGCCCCACACCGAGAACAGCGCCCGGCTCTCGGTGAAGCTGGAGCCAGATGCGGAGTATCGGTTGCTGGCGAGGGCTGAACCTACCAGTCGCATTACACTGCCCTGGCAGCAGGCAACCCCGGACGTTCTCTCCGTGGAGCGCGTGTTCAGCACGGTCCGCGCCCCAGCTGTCGTGGAGCCGGACGAACGGCTGGTCGTCTTTCGCGACCAGCCGTTGGAGGTCCGGTTCTCGGAGCCACTCGCCCGAATGAGCGTGGCCGCGCCCGGCTTGTCGGTTCGAGGCAGGATTGCCGCCGGCGATCCTCAGCTGATTCAGATTGACGTGGCCGATCCTCCGGCGGGCGCGACCTTTGCGCTTCACCTGACGGATGTCGTCGGGCAAAACGGGGCCGAGGCTCCCCGCCAGATCGTTGAAGTACAGACCCCCGACCCAATTGAGCTGGTCGGAGTGGGCGGGGCGAGGCCGACCGGGCGCGTGGCTGTCCCCCATGATATCGCCATCAGCCTCACGTGGAGCGTCCCCGTGACGCGCGTGGACTACAGGGTGGGAGGGCTAGCTGCTGCATGGGACGGGCCACCGGCAGCGGAGGTTGCGCTGCCGGTGCGGCTCAGCCAGGGCGAGAGCGCGTCGCTCGTCATCGAGGACGCACAGGCGGATACGGGCGCGTGGCTCGACGGGCGGATCACTGTGGATCTGTTCGTCCCTGATGCCCTCCAGGTGACCGCTCTCTGGCCAGCCGATGGCGCCGCCGGCGTCCCTCCCCGTGCAGACCCGACGTTGCGCTTCAGCGAGCCCATCGCGGATCGGGCAGCCGCGGAGGCGGCGATCCTGTTCGACCCGCCGGTGCCGGGTGACTTCGAGTGGCTGGCGCCGAACCGCGTACGTTTTCTTCCTGAGACGCCATTCCCCAGTGAGACGTCCATCACGATACACCTGGCGCACGGGCTCGCGGGAGTACGGGGACAATCGGGTAGCTACTTCGCCGAACCGGTGCGAGCAGAATTCACCACGGGCAAGTTAAAGATGATCGACGTCTCGCTGAGCCAGCAGCGGATCACGCTCTACGAGGAGGACGAGGTCGTCTGGAGCGCGCCGGTCGCCACCGGGGTGCGAGGCGCCGAAACCCCGCCAGGGACGTACGAAGTGCTTTACAAGATGCCCACGGCGCGCTTCCGCGGGGTCAACCCCGATGGGAGCCGCTATGACATCTCGAACGTGCGCTGGGTGCTGGCATTCTACGGCGACTACACGATCCACGGCGCCTGGTGGCGCAACGTGTTCGGACGGCCGGGCTCGGCGGGTTGCATCAGTATGACCGACGCGAACGCCAAGGTCGTTTTCGACTGGGCGGACGTGGGCACTCCCGTGGTCGTCCGCGGCTGAGGCTACAGCTGAAATACGAGCGACTTGATCGTGACGGGAACCGTCCCCGACGGCTCCAGCACCCGACCGATGTCGATGAAGTCGAAGTCGCGCAAAGTGATGCCGTCGATGGACAGGACCTCGCTGGACAGGCGCCTGTCCTCTTTGAGCGACGCTCCTACGATCCCACCCACATCACGGTCGAAGACTAGGACGACGGGCCGCCCGCTGGCTAGCGTCGCCGGGATCCCACGCACCAGCCCGTCCAGGAAGGCATTCAGGCGCTGAAAGGAAGCGTCGCCCCGCCATTCGAACACGAGCGCCACACCGCTCGTCCCTTCTTCCAGGTCGAAGCGGGTGAAATGGTTCTGTATAGCGGTCGCCACCGCCTCTGGGTCGATGGCAGCCGACAGATCGCAGGCGGGCCGTAGCGCTTGAACGTTCCGCTGAGGCAGCAGCTTGTCGGCATCGGACATGTAGATGGTGTTGCCGCTCACCTGGACGCTGTACTGTGAGGCGCCCATGACGGTGGCGCGGATGCACTCCCTGGCCGGCAGCAGCGGCCAGGGGAAGGCCCCATTGGCGGTGCGTTCAGCGAGGGCGCGGCCGAGGGGCTGCCCCAGGTCGCCGTAGGACTGCTTCTCTTTGCCGTACACGTACTCCCCAACGCCACCGGAGAAGACAATGCCGTCATAGCGCTTGGGCAGGCTCATGGGCGGCGTCACGAACAGCCGCTCGACTTCATCGGGCACCGGGTCGTCCCGCACTGCGCTGAGCACTGCGTCCGCCATCCAGTTGGCCATCTGATCCAATTGCTCGGGCGTCGTCTGATCGCCCACCTTCCAGGAGAAGCCAGCTTCGCGCGCGATGGCTTCGCCCCCTGGCTCAAGGACTTTGATGCGCCCCTCTTCGTCGGTGGCGAGCAGCCGACCCCCGACGTGAAGCGCCGCTGTCTGCAGCACGCGGCCGTGCTCCGCGATCGCCAGCTTGGTTGTCCCGCCCCCGATGTCGATGTTCAGGAGCCGGCGGGGATCCCCTTCGGTGAGGGCAACTGTGCCCGAGCCGTGCGCGGCCAGCAGCGCCTCGAAATTGTGCCCGGCACTGGCACACACGAAGTCGCCCCGCTGGGAGGAGAAGAGATCAGCGATGGCCCGGGCGTTATCGCGCCGGATCGCCTCACCCGTTAGGATGACAGCGCCCGTGTCTACGTCATCGGGGGTGAGGCCCGCCTCCCGATACGCATCGTCGACCAGGCCTCCTAGAGCCTGGTCGTCGATGCGCTCCCGTCCTGGCGTGTACGGGGTCAGGTGGACAGGCGACAGGTAGAGGACCTCTCGTGACACCACAACGAAGCGGCTCGAGAGCTCGGCGCCCATCCGCCTGAGGATCAGGCGGGAGAACAGCACCTGAGATGTGGCGGTGCCGATGTCGATGCCGACGCTGGTGAGCGTGACCGTGTCCAGGTCCCAGAGGCCGTGGATCTCCTCCAGCTCGTCGGGTTCGTAGCCCGGCCCGAACATATCGTCCACAATACGTCCCTCAGGTTAGTGCTCGTCTCCCCATTCGCCCGCCTGTGTGGGGCCGCCCTCCACAGTCGACGTGCAATAGGGCGACAGGTGTTGCATGCGGCACTCGACCCCACGCTTCGCCAGCTCCGCTTCGAAGATTCGATGGATCTCGGGGTCTTCATCCACATACTCTGTCTGCGTCCCGCCCTCTTTCGCGCTCACCTCGCCTGTTCGCTTGTCCGTGCGCTGGTTGGCATTCCACCGGCTGGTCGCGTACCGGACGGACTTGCCGACGCCCAGCACCAGGTAGGCAGCAGGCGTTTGTCCCACGTTGAAGTGCTGATGCAGCCATAGGCCCTCGCCGGCGCCCGAGAGGTAGAGGCTCCCCTCGCTCCAGTCGCAGCGGATGCGCTCCTCTTGCTCTCGCTGGGTGAGCACGTAGCCGTCGCCCTGGATGATGTAGAGGTGGGCGCCCGGGCCATGCCGGTGGGCTTTCTTGTAGGTCCCCGGCTGGAAGCGCGAGATGTGGGAGTTGATGGTGCCGCCCGCCAGCATGAAGAAGGCGTTGGTGCCGCCGCCGCCACGCTCCTTCCACTCGTAGAGCTTCATCTTCCGAATGTCGGGGACGAAGTTCGTCTCCCACTGGCGGCCGCGATAGAGCTTCCCATCGCCACTGAAGTACGCGGCTTCGCCCGAATAGCGGTCGGTGAAGTCGTAGGGGCAGTTGTAGATGAAGTCATCGTTGTGGAACTGCCGCAGCATGTCGGGCAGGTTCGTTACCGAGAAGTAGCGGGCCGGCTGCGTACCGCTGACGTTGAAGAACTGGTAGTTGATGTTGGTGGGGAGGCAGAAGAAGCTGCCCTCACCCCACTCGAAGGTCTGCTTCTCGTTCTCGCGGTACCACACGCTGCACGTGCCCCGGCCGCCGAGCACATAGATGGCTTCGTCGTACAGGTGGCGCTCCGGGGTGGTGGACTTGCCCGGCGGGATCTCGACGATGTGCTCATCGTTCTCGTCGTCGCCATCCAGGTACATGAGGGCGCCCTTGACGCCCTTTCGCGGCCAGTCCCCCACCTCCACCTGGCGCATGTCGCGGACGTAAATCCCCCCGACGAGAGGCACCTCCTCGTTCTGGCGCCAGTCCTGGTACGGGTCGATCCTCTGGACCAGTGGAGCCGTTTCCGCGTCGCTAGGCATCCTTCCTCCTGTCTGAAGTTCCGAGTTCCTGGTTCCCGAGTTCCTGGTTCCGAGCTCTTGGTTCCGAGCTCTTGGTTCCGAGCTCCTGGTTCCGAGTTCCTGGTTGAGAGTTCGCTGCGTTTCGGGGTCTCAAGACTCCGCCCTCGTCGAGCTCGCAACACGAGGATCTGACCCGGATCTTGCAACCCGGGACTCGGGACTCAAACTTCGGGACTCGCAGGAACCCGAACCCGGAACTCGGAACCCCGCGGCTAGTACGGCGTCGCGTAAATTCGTGACCCGGGCACTTCACCCTCTCCCCCACCCTCCCCCGTCGAGGGGGAGGGTGGGGGAGAGGGGGAGGGTCACGGACTTACGCAGTGCCGCGTCTAGTGCTCGTCCCCCCACTCGCCGGCCTTCGTGGGACCCGGGACGCCAGTGCACCCGGCCACGAGGCTCTGCATTCGGCACTCCACCCCGCGCTTCGCCAGCTCGGCCTCGAAGATGCGGTGGACTTCCGGGTCCTCATCTTCGTACTCCGTCTGGATGCCGCCCTCTTTCTCGCTGATGTCGGCGGTGTTCCTGTCCGTGCGAACGTCGGCGTTCCAGCGGCTGGTAGCGAAGCGCCTGGACTTATTCACGCCCAGCACCAGGTAGGCCGCGGGTGTCTGCCCGACGTTGAAATGCTGGTGGAGCCACAGGCCCGGTCCCGCACCGGACAGATAGAGGCTCCCCTCACTCCAATCGCAGCGGATGCGCTCTTCCTTCTCCCGCTGCGTGAGCACGTAGCCCTCACCCTGGATGATGTAGAGGTGCGCGCCTGGGCCGTGTCGGTGCCCCTTCTTGTAGGTGCCCGGCTGGAAGCGCGAAACGTGCGAGTTGATGGTGCCGCCCGCCAGCATGAAGAAGGCGTTGGTGCCACCGCCCCCCCGCTCCTTCCACTCGTAGAGCTTCATCTTCCGAATGTCGGGAACGAAGTTCGTCTCCCAGAGTCGGCCCTTGTAGAGCTTGCCCTCGCCAGTGAAGTAGTCGCTCTCACCAGCCCAACGGTCGGAGAACGCGAAGGGGTTGTTGAAGATGAAGTCTTCGTTGTGGAACTGCCGCTGGATGGCGGGGAGGTTGGTGACTGAGAAGTAGCGGGCGGCCTGTGTGCCGCTGACGTTGAAGAACTGGTAGTTGATATTGGTGGGGAGGCAGAAGAAGCTGCCCTCACCCCACTCGAAGGTCTGCTTGTGCGCCTCGTCGTACCAGACGCTGCAGGCCCCGCGGCCCGAGAGGATGTAGATGGCCTCGTCGTACATGTGGCGCTCGGGGGTTGTGGACTTCCCGGGTGGGATCTCCACGATGTGCTCGTCCTGCTCGTCGTCCCCATCCAGGTACATGAGAGCGCCCTTCACGCCCTTTCGGGGCCAGTCTCCCACCTCCACCTGCTTCATGTCTCGGATGTAGATGCCCCCGACGAGCGGCACCTCCTCGTTTTGCCGCCAATCCTGGTAGGGGTCGATCCGCTCGAGAACCGGTGCCTGTTCAGCTTCGCTTGGCATCGCTGTCCCTCCTTCTCGGAACGAGTTGGATCGTTCTGGCCTACGCCTTATATCCCGCCGGCGTCCGCGTGTCAAACGAAGCGACGCCGCACTGTGGGCCAAAAGTGATTCTGTCCTCCCCTAAGCCAAAAGTGATTTTGTCCTCC
>CAYQJS010000085.1:0-14686 GCA_964417895.1 uncultured Chloroflexota bacterium
CGACCCGGCGATCTTAACTTCACCGCCTGTCCAGTTTTCGGGGGGCACTATACTTCTGCCGTCTCGGCCCCACCAAATTCGGTTCTCTGAAAGAAGCTGATCGAACGTGGCTCTGGACACCGACCACCAGCGACCTTGCCGCGGAACGAAGCTCTCCCCGTACGGGCCGACTACCTCGTACTTGCCTTGACCGTATGCGTGGGAGGCCGTGAGATCAGACCTGCGCCAGAATCCGCGGGGATCGGCGTCAGGATTCCAGAAGTCACTGTCGCTTAGTTCCGTCCGATCGATTCGGTTGCGCGGCCACAAGCGCTTCTCTTTCGCGAACACAAGAATGTAGTCATGATCTGCGGAGAAATGTTGGGCCGAGTTGTTGCGTGCGTGAATCTTCTGCCAGATCACACACGCCACGAAATTCTCCCGCCCGAAGACCTCATCCATCATGACTCTGAGGTAGGCCTGCTCACTGTCGTCGCAGTGCACCCAAACTGACCCGTCGGCTGCTAGCAATGTCCTGATACTCAGAAGCCGGTCCCGCATCATCGTGAGCCATACCGAGTGCTCTAGCGCATCGTCGTAGTGGAGGAAGCTCTGCTGTGTGTTAAACGGAGGATCGAGATATGCCAGCTTGACCCTGCCCGCGTACTCTTGGGCAAACTCCGGAAGCTCCAGGAGTGAGGTCAGAGCGTTGAGGGCGTCTCCTCGGATGAGAAGGTTGTCCTTCGCCCGCAGGCGATCTGGCTGCGTCTCTCCCACCTTGACAACGTCACGGAGCAGACGGACCTCTGCGACCCTGTAATCGGATGGAGGGACCCACTCATACGTACCGTCGTCGTAGGCGAGAAGCCGGAGATGCTTGTTGGTCCAGGTCAGTTCGAGGCGGCCCTCAAGCTTCCCGAGCGCCACATCGCCTCCCTCTAACCCGCGTCATAGACTGGCGGTGGTCGAAATGTCCGAGCGCAGAGCATGGCACCCCGCTCGTCTTCGCGTCAAATGTGGGGTCGAGACTTAAAGCTCCGCATCGGGTCGATTGTATGACCACAGCCCTCGTCCGTGATCAACGGCTTGTCGATCGTTTAGGGGTCTGAACGGATTGAGGAGCCCTTGCTCTCGGCAGAGCCGGCGCAAGGCGGCGACAAACCAGGCGCCTCGGTTCCTGACCCCGCCGCCCGTCCGGGCATCCTTAAGCATCGCGATCGCTTGGAAGATCACGTGCTCCGGGCATTTCTGAGCCGCGACTCGGTAACACCCCAGGTTTTGGCGGTCCCCAGTCTGCCTCAGCATTTCATCAGCTAGCCAACTCGTGCGGTCGATGGCCGTCCACTTCTTGCCTTGGAGGAGCTGGGACATGGGCTTCAAGCCTGAAGCCGCCGCTGCCTTCCTCTCCTCCATCACCTTACTTTCAACCCCGTTAACGAGTTCTTCTTGCTTCTTTTCTTCTTTCTTGTGGGGTGACATTTTTGTCACCCCACCCCCGACAAAAATGTCACCCCCTTTCGTCTCCGTGATGTAGTCGTTGACACCCTTCTCGCTCGGGTCCTCGATGTAGAGCACGCTCGGTTTGCCCGGGCGGATCTCCCGCGTGATCAGTGCGGCGGTTATAAGCTCGGCGAGGTGGCGCTGGATACTGCGCTCGCTTGCGTGGCGCAGCGCCGCCAATCGTTTGACCGAGGGATACACGTAGCCCTTCCGACCTCCCCCGCCCCGGGCGGACCAGTCGTGGGAGTAGATCACCCAGTACGTGACCTTGGCGCCGTCTGACAGGGCTGGGTAGCCGATCAAGATGACCTTGGAGACGACCACGTATTCAAGCGCCGCCTGGTTGCGGTGGCGGAACTCGAACGCTCGATCTGATCCGTTAGTGACTCCCCTTTGAAGCATGGACTTCCATCATTAGCAGGTCGAAAGGCGATTGTAAACCAGCTTTCAATCAAGCTTTAAAGCTTTCAAGAAAGAAATAAAGAAAGCTGTCTTGAAAGAAAGCAAGAAATAAAGCTTGCAATTGCAAAGTTGACACCAACTTACGAGGTCGAGTCACCATATTGGTATGAATTATAGGCCGGTGGCGATTGACTACTTGACAACTCGGGTCATTTATGTCATAGATGAAGATACTAATGGATGACCGTCCATATCTTAAGTTCTATGGCCTGAAAGAGGAGCCTTTCTCGACCGTACCGTCACCACGGTATCTATTCTTGACCGGCGTTCATTCGACCGCTTTGGAGAAGACGAGTTATGTGGTCAGCGCCGGCAAGGGCCTGGCCACAGTGTTCGGGGACACAGGCACCGGGAAGTCGTCCCTGGCCAGGCTACTCCACCAGAAGTTCTTGGATGGCGGTTTCGTCTCAGTTCTCCTGACCAATCCCAACTACCCGACCCCCAACAGCCTACTTCGTACGATCGCGCAGGAGTTCGGCACCCCCCGCACCGACCGGAGCTTTAAGGGGATGCTCGACGTATTCAAAGCCTTCCTTCTCGATCAGGCTCTGACCCAGGGGAGAGTGGTGGTCCTCATTATCGATGAAGCCCAGACCATGGGTTTTCGTCAGTTGGAGCTGTTACGCCAGCTGATCAATTTCGAGACCGACGACGCCAAGCTCCTGCAAGTGGTTCTCTTTGCCCAGGAGGAACTGAGGGGCAAGCTGGCTCACGCCAGAGGGCGGAACCTGCGCAGTCGGATCGTGATGGCCTCGACTCTCGAGCGCCTGAGCGCACAGGAGCTAGCGGACATGATCTCCTTCCGGTGGAACGTTGCCTCGGGTGGGGGGGCTCACCCATTCACTGAGGACGCCTTGCAAGCGCTGTTTGAGTACTCGGAGGGAGTTCCGAGGGAGGCCACTATCCTAGCCGACAACACCTTGCTACTGGGGTTTTTCCGCAAGCAGCCTGGAATCGATCGGCAGCTTGTTGAGGAAGCAGCCTCGGCTCGGCGCCAGGACCTGGCAGGGAAGGAGGAGATCAGTGCCACGGCATGATCCCTTCACCGGGCTGCAACTGTCCGAGCTGGTCGAGGCCAGCTCCGGGAAGCTGGACCAGCAGCTGGTCAGCTCTCGCCGGGAAAACAAACCAACCTCGCCCTCTGGACTTGATGGCCCGAAGGACTCCGGACCCCCGGAGAGCGATCCTCAGGCCCGACCGCCGTCTGAGCGGGCACCAGCTAATAGACTTCCGGACCGGCCGCCTGCGCCTTCGGTGCGCGCCTTCGATCTGGCTGAGCCAGCGCTCTTCAACGCCACTTATCGCTATACCGAGGAAGAACTCAATGCGTTGGAGGACTTGAAGGGGGAGATCCATCGGGATCTCGATATGAAGGTTAATAAGAACGACCTGGTCCGATCAGCACTTCACATGCTGCTCGAGGATTACCAGGCGAAGCGCGAGAAAAGCTATGCAATAGAGAAGATGCGAAAGAGGATCCGTTAAATGACCGTCCGTGAGCTCACCGCTCTGGTTCGGGATGGGGAAGGGCTCACGCTCGAGTTCAAGCAGGCGGACATCAAGCCCTCGGACTTGGCCGAGACCTTCGCTGCTTTGGCCAACACCCGGGGCGGCATCGTCCTGGTTGGTGTCAACGACTTCGGCACGCTGGTCGGTGTTGAGTCAATCACCGCGGCGCGAGACCTGGTCGCCATCGCCGGTCGCGAATGCGTGACTCCACCCGTTAGCGTGCGCACCTCAGAAGTGCGGCTTCACGGCGGAGGAGTCGTGGTCGCCGTTCGGGTGAACAAGGCGAAGGCCCCCGTCGCAACGGTTTCAGGGCGTTTCATGCTCCGCGAGGGTTCTCGCAATGTCCCGGCGACGGGGGGAGACATCGCTCGGCTGCTGTCACTTCGGAGTAAAGCTGAGGCATTTCCCTACGAGATTCTTGAGCACCAGTTCCTGGTCGAGTTACACGATCCATCGGGCGCCAGCGCGACCCTGCGTCGGACGGCCCGCGTCCGCTTCCTCCGCGACCAAACGTTCGTCATCCGAGATCGTGTATGGGGAGACGGTGAGCCTTCATCGATCACGGCCGTCAAGCCCGGCGTTGTCGTCGACGAGTTTCGGGTGGGGAACGTGCTCCACAGCTTGATATCGCTTCGGGAGCCGAAGCGACGCGGCGAGCTGGAGAGCATTGAAGTGGAGCACCAGATGCGGGACTGCTTCAGCGGAGAGCACGAGTGGTTCGAGGTGGATGTTGATCTTCCGACTCAGCTACTGAGGGTGGAGATTCGGTTTCCGCAGGAACGTGCCCCCAAGCGGGCATGGCTCACCGAGTATCCCACGGGGAGTCGGGATACTCTGATGAGCAGTAATTTCAGGCGCCGCAAGAGCGAGATGACTCTCGTCTGGCGCCGCCCAAAGCCCCCGCTGGGGACACGCCTGCGGACTGAGTGGGACTGGTAGGCGTTCAGCCGCCGCCGCTTCCGCCACCCTCCATCGGGGCACCTCCTTGTCCGAGAATGCGCCGTTGCTCGGCGGGTTAACTCTATTGGATATCGCATGGAGTGTCAATGGCGTTTGTACTTGTACGGGTCGCGACTCCGCTTTTCTGCGTCTCTCGAATATTCCGCGACGGCCTGCGCGGTGGTTACCCAGTTGCGGCCGATCTTCCGAGCTCGGAGCTTGCCGCTATCCGCAAGGAGCCGCAGATGGCCCGCACTGAGTCCACACAGGGCCGCCGCTTCCTTGAGCGAGATGAGTCGCTCTTCGTCCAACGGCCCCTGGCCTCGTTCGGGGTCAGCACACTATAGCGTTCGTTCACTCGAGCTGCGTGCGGCACGCGCGTTGCCAAGGGTTATGACCCCGCGACCCTGGCGACTGATCGCACCACCAGCACCAGCGTCTCGCCGCGCGCTCGGTCCGGATGGTCTGGCTTATCAGCTGGCGTCGTGTAATCGGTTCCAGAGCACCTCGGAAAGATCCCGCAGGGCAAGCGCCGACTCAAGAAAGCCTTCGATCTCTATGTGCACCTCAACGTTTCATTCCCCTGACGCCTACTTTGCGGCGCTGATGGAGAGCTGTCCGATTCCTCTCGTTACCTGCCACCGTAGACAACAAGTGGCTTCGAGGCCATTTCCTGCAATAGTGCATCCTTGGCTTGGCCATGATGAAGCACGATCATCATGACGTTCGGCGCCAGTGTCGGTGGTTCGTTAAGGCGTTCCCAGCCGGGTCCGGGCTCGCTACTGAGACGATCGACCGACGGCGTTGCAAGCTCGCCTTTGAAGTCGCCACGGGTGAATTCATAGGATCCGTTGACCTCGTAAGCCTCAAGCTTGGCGCGATAGTACTTCCAATGACCCGACGCTGCGACTTCTAGGGGGACTGCTCCGGTGGCAGGCTGGGGGGTGAGTTGAACCCTAAAAGGTTTAGGAAGTCCAAGGTGAGATTTCGTGGCTTCGACCGCCGCCGTTTCGGCCGAGTGGTATTGAGCGACTAGCTCGTCGAGTAGAGGCACCTCCCCGCTGGCAGCTCGAACGCGTAGGTCAAACACGTCGTGCCAAGTGCTAAGCGCCCATCCTTCGGCAGGGTATGAGGATAGGCTCAGCGCTATTTGGGGGACGCAACAATACGAGGTAAAGGACAGCGCGGAAGGGATCTCGGGGCCTTCGCCCTTGTACAGCCGACAGCAAGGAATCGCGAGCACGCGGCCTTTTTCGATAGCTGGCGCCGTGAAACCAGAGTAGGAATAGAGAACCCCCACCCTGGCGTTGGATGAAGCTAACTCCCCGTTGAAAGCATCTAGATCTCCGGAGTGCAACTTTCGCCTATAACGCTTGCAGCTCACCAAAACCGAGACGGGGAAGTGCGCGCTGATCTTGGCCTCGATCCATACATCGCGCTGCCGCCCTCCTCCGTGGTGGCGATCCGGGAGTCGGACGTTATGGGTGACCTTTGCCGTAGGGTCGAGTGCCGCCGCGAATGCCGCCACGGCCCTCTCGAACTCCTTCCACGCTGGGTCGCTGACTGACATCGTGCCTCCGTCCTTTGGCGACTTATTCTTGTTCACCGGCGACGTAGGTGCCAGCGGACTGCCTTCTGTGCCGCCGACTGAGCTTGAGCCCTGCGTCAAAGTTCAATCGTCGCCATCACCGCCGCTTTGGCTCGGTCAAAGTCAAGCTCGTCTCGCGGAATCGCGGCTAGCATCCGGTCAGCCTGCCTGAGCACTGCGTCCATCGTCTCTTGCTCGTAGCCCGCCACAGCTTTGGTCAGCCGGTGGGTTAACCCCTCGTCGTAAAAGAGCATCATCACGCGGTCCTGCCTACACAAGTTTTCGTACTCATCTCGCTGTTGGGCGTCTCCGACGTTGATGAAGGTCTCGAGCTTGAGCGGGCGCTCGGGCTCGTCATAAATGATAGTGACCATCCGAATCACTGGAGCGCCTGGGCATTCATAAAGCTCATGGCGAAAGCTAATTGGGACAGGTCCGCGGAGGCTGTCAATGTCGGCACCAGGGATCTTGACCACGAGGACGGTTCCCTTATCGGACGGGTTGGTCAAACAAACGAACTCCCTCCCCGCTAGGAACTGCGCCAGCTCGCCAGGGAGAGCGGAAGGATTCGCTGGTTCGTTAGTCGCTTCGACTCTGCTGTGTTCGTGCTCCCATTCAGGCATCGGTTTAGGTCATCGTGGACTCCGGCTCAGACTATGGGCTCAGGCTCATAAGTCGTCGATGGGCGGTGTCGGGCGGCTCTCATGACGGATACGATCGAGGGGCTGGGCACTACCTTGTCCCCAGTTCTACCCCGAGACATCGCTCCGCGGATGGGTTCTGCCAGTCGATCCAGCCAGCGATGTTGAGCTTCGCTGCCCATGCGTTGGTGGCCGCCATGTCGCTTCGGTGGCCCTCATCCGGACCATCCAAGACCATCTGTGCCAGATGGGTCCCGACAACGGCGTACTCGTTGACATCGAAGGGGAGCATCAGCTCCGGGGTGGCGTACAGCTCAGCGACGTGATAAGCCTGCGCTGCGTTCATCGTCATCGTGGCTCGAAAGATCGTCGGCGGGGTAAGCGCAATCACCTCGGGCGCGAAGCCCGGGAATGAACGGTGGACTTCGTGGATCAGGGATTGACGCTGGATCTGGCGCAGCCCGATGAACCGGTCGTGGATCCACTGTTCGATGCGCAGATCAGCGGGGAAGCTGGTGAGCTGAGTGCAGACGCCGCGATACCACACGTCGAAGAGGTCGGGCAGAAGCTCCTGGGGGAGCCTTCGTCCGAGCACCGCAACGATCTCCGGGGCAATCTGCTGGGCGGCGCGTCGTCGGTTCTCAGCCGTTCCCACGGCGAAGAATCGTTCTTGCTCGGGAACCTGGTGGAGGCGAACGATGTGGCCGACTTCGTGGGTGACCAGATGGTCAAGGACGCGCTCCTGGCCACGGGCGAAGTGAATCTCGTAGGGTCGCTTGGGCTGCAAAGGCCGAATCAGCATCGCCCGGGCCTCGCCCGGGATGCTTGGCAATCTCTTGACCACGGGCTGTTTGCCCGCGAGGCGACGCGCGAGCTCCAGGGCTCGCTGGGTGTGTTGGCTCAGCTGGCGAGGGGGAATGCGTTCGCTCATAGGGTCAGGTCATTGGGTTGACTCCGAGATCCCTGTCATTTGCAAAGCGGCCATACGGCTTATAAGAGCACCACGATCCATCGGGGGTCTTCTCATGGCAGCTCCAAAAATCGCCTCGGCGTCCCTGCATCAACACCATGGCGATCTGGTGTACCTCGCAGATGGGCACATCCTCGCTGCTGAGAGTGATACTCTCGTCGTTTTCGTGCAACACCTCAGTGGCCGGCTGAGCTCGGCCAAGCCGGACCAGCTTGTTGTGGGTCTCCTTGGCCCAAACCAGCGCCGCGGTGATAGATGCTGGATCATCGCTCTCGACACTGACGGCGTGATTCCCGTCGACGGAGAGCTCGACCGTGTACTTTGTTTGATTCATGGTATTACTTGTCACTAAACCACAATTGGCGGTTATTGTCAAGTGGCTGGCTCGGTTGGCTGGCGGGCGGGCAGTCTCATACGACGTTCTCTTTCAAGGTCGCCAGCCTGTGTCTCTTGACGGTGAACTCGTCGTTAGCGATGACTCTCACGTTGAGCCTTTGACCTGGATGCCAGCCCAATCGTTTCACGACCGCGGCCGGTATGGTGATCTGGCCCTTGGCCAATATCGTTCTCTGAAACGGGGCCCCTTTCATGGCGCAACCCCCGCCGGGTCATGCTGATCCCTCTGGGCGGTCCTCTCGCCCACATGGCGATAGAGCGTTGCCCTAGACACGCCCAGGCTTTGGCAGATATCGCTGATTGAGTTCTGCTTATCCTGGTAGAGGGCCTGCGCCATGGCCACCTTCCTGGCGTTATTGAGTGCTGGAACTCTGGGTCGTCCACCGACTCGCCCTCGAGCGCGAGCGGCTGCAAGGCCCGCCCTTGTTCTCTCGCGGATGAGATCCCGCTCAAACTCGGCCAGGGCTCCGAAGACATGGAAAATAAGCTTGCCGCCGCTGGTGGAGGTGTCGATCTGTTCGGTGAGCGAAATGAAGCCGACAGCTCGGCGATCAAGGTCGCTTATTACTTCGATGAGGTTCTTAAGGGAGCGTCCGAGGCGGTCGAGCTTCCATACGACGAGGGTGTCGCCAGCTCGAAGGAACGCAAGGGCTTCGGTGAGACCGGGGCGCTCGATGTTGGCGCCGCTCAGGGTATCGGTGAAGGTGCGCTCGCAGCCAGCGCTCTTCAGTGCGTCGAGTTGCGGGTCAAGGGTCTGATCCTCCGTGGAAATACGGGCATAGCCGACTTTCATAGGGCTTGCCCATCGTCTCACAACTCGTCGGTCATGTCAATACTGTCCTATAACGTCATTAGTGACCTCCGCGAATGGAGCTTAGTGCGACCAATGACCTATATTGTTTGACTTATCTTGCCATCAGTGCTAACATCAACGCATGATAGAGGTAGAACTAGTCTACTTGGAAAAAGCCCGGGAGAGTTTAGAGTCAGCGCAAGCTGAGCTGATCAACCGGCGTTTCAACAGCAGCGCCAACCGGAGCTATTACGCTTGTTTCCAGGCTGCGATTTACGCTCTGGTCCGCGCTGGAATAGGACCTCGAAGAGCCGATGGCCAGTGGGGCCATGAGTTCGTCCATGGCCAATTCAATGGCGAGCTGGTTAACCGCCGCCACCTGTACCCTGCTCAATTGAGGGGTACCCTTCCTCAGAACTTCCGTCTTCGACAGGCCGCAGACTATGGCTTGGACCGAGTGAGCGAGGTGAGGGCAGCCCGCGCAGTCTCCAGGGCACAGGAATTCGTGGAAGCTGTCGAAAAGGAAGGGGGTGTGTAGGATGAATCACGAACGATTACAGGATTTGGCACCGAACGTCGTCAGAGCGGTAGAGGAGCTTGAAGGGATGGTCAGGGAGCATTACCCGAGCGCGACCTTCCAGGTTGCACGGGCCGCGGATGACCCCGAGGCCATACTTCTTTGGACTACCGTCGACGTGGATGATCCCGACGAGGTCGGGGACCTGGTGCTCGATAGACTGCTGGAGCTGCAGATTGACGAAGGGATCCCCCTTCACCTGATCCCGGTTAGGACTCCTGAACGAGTAATGGCCTCAATGAAGACCGAGCCCAGGCGCAAAAGAGGGATCGCAAAGATTGTCTCCACCCTCGGGGAACAAGCGACCCAGTAGCGGAGCTGGTTGCCGCCGTCGTCTCAGAACTCAACGGATCACACTGCCGGTGGGCATTTGTTTTAGAGACGGGTTATGAGACAGGCGGGCTCCCAGGAAAGGGGTCTCTGGCAGTCGTCGGCCGTGATGTTCTCATAAACGGACGTTTCTGAAAACCCAGCGGCGCTTTTGCTGTGAGACTAGACGGTCAGAAATGCACTCTGGAACGCTGCAGGCAGACTCTCGATAGTCGCTGTTTCCGTAGCTATTTGGAGGAGGTTGGCCCAAACGCGCCTACGCACCTCTTCAACGTTGAGGTCCCAGTGTCTACTGAGGCACGCCTCTACAGTGTCAACGTGCCCAGGCCGCCGAGGTTTGGCTTCGCGCCGGTCGCCGAACGGATGATCAGTCTCCGTCAGAATCCGTTCCGGCGGGAGTAATGACAGGATCCTTGGTTGGAACACTTCGGCTGCATTAATCGAGAAATAGCAGCCTAAGTCGAGGGCCCGATTGGTCTCGACCTTCGACCCGCGCCACCAGTGGAGCACGAGGCCCTTCGGGCGATGACTCTGTATGACTTCGAGCACAGCGGCGGTAGCTGCCACGCTGTGAACTGAAGTTAGCCTCGGATGATCTCTGAGAATAGCTAGAATGGCATCAAAGGTGCGAGTCTGAACGGCTAAGGTCACATCTGAACGTCCATCAAGCCCTATTTCACCTACAACCGGGCTCTCGTGAAGCAGCTTGCGGAAACTCTCTGTGTTGAAGTCTTCGTGAGCTGAAGAGATGCCTGGATGGGCACCCAGGCCCCACACGGTCGATTGGTCGCGCCTGCTCAGAACAGCGGCGAACTCATCGGCGGTTCGAGTGACGGCGACAACGCAGGCGTTGAGGCCGTCAAGTTCAATCGAAGTAATGCGGGGATCAATGTGCGCGTGCAAGTCGAGCGGAAGCATCAGGGCAGGCGCACCAGAGCAATCTCGGCGAAGCCACGTCTGACCAGATGGAGGGCGCCGTCCAAGTCGTACCCATCGGGGAGTTGCATCGACAGGATATCGGCGGGGCCAGTTTGGCCACTCGTAGCGTAGCGGGCCGCCTCGATGTCATCTCGGGCTACAGTCGTCAGAAACTTTCGTCGTGTGGGTTCGGGCAGGTCGTTTGCCAAGTAGACGGTGCGATCCTGAAGCCCCGATCTGATGAATGCGCCGCGGCGGACGAGGCAGCCCAGGCAAAGACCGCAGTGGGTATCGGGTGAAAGGCCGAACATTCCCCCCAGCCTAGCGTGCGAGCAAGAATGGGTTTTCGTCAGCAAGTCAGCAGCAACGTCCGGGCCGATCGTATCGGCAATTGAGGCAAACATCTCGCCCTTGGTTGCACTAGCGAACGGGCTCGAGAAGTCGGCGTACGCCCCGACCCCAGTCAATACCGATCTGATCTGGTCGAAGAACGTGGGGTGGGTAGTTCGTGTCGACAAGGCACCGAGCCGCTCTGGAGCAAGAGGAGGATTGAGGGAAGTGAAGCCGTTCTCCGGGACCCATAGCGAGGATGACGTGCTCGCCGCGACTGCGAGACCGAGAGCAATAAACAACAGGCTCCGGCTCCGGCGGCTAGGCTCGTCCGGAAATGGGGCTCCACCTATCTGTTTGCTCATCCGCCCGATCTTGACTTGCACCTGGGGGATCTCCACGCCAAACAGCTTCTTGAGATCGGTGACGAGACGAGTTTGGATCCCCGCATGTACTGACCAGTCCCAGTGAGAAACAAGGGTGGTGCGGCTGCCATCGGCCAGGGCCCGAATAGCGCCGCACATCGAATCTGAACCTCCGCTGAAGAGACATACGACTCCATCGGACCCTTCATCCGAAGCGTTGGGGTCGCTACCCTCAGTAGGCTCGTCTGGTCCGGATACGATTGAAACCCCCCACACATCTGAAGTAAGAAAGGCGAGCATTTGTTCCACTTGGCCGCTGAGGGCAAGCCAGGCGTCTGCAGCCGTAACCGGGACTGCGATTTGAACGTCACGCTGCCATCCTGTACGTCTGGGTACCGTGCGATCGGCCAGAAACACGGTCGTCGCCAGCCAGACCGCGTCGCGGTTTGGGCCTGGGACACTACCCAATTCGGCTAGGTCGGGGGCAATGTTTGTCCACAGCGAAGAGGGGCCCTGAGACGGTCGTCGCCAAACCAAGTCATCTAACGTGATGCGGTCCGGCGGGTCGCCCACCCATAGACGCTTCGTGCTCACGGCATCCGAACTCAAAAGATCCGCGTCAGCATTCCGAGAAACCGGCCGATGGCGGCGCGAAAGTCGGCTGCGCGGAGACCGTCGACGATCACGTTTGCTTGTTCGACCGCTGCCTCAAGAGTCAGCCGAACCGTCCGCTCAAGTGCGTGAGTAGAAGCCCCATCGCGGGTGCCGTCGCGAAGCGTTGAGCCAGCCTCGGTTAGCCAGGCCCGGTAGACGTACTCAGTCACCCACGCCTTGACCAGTTCAATGGGCGAAGGCCGTGCTTCCTGCTCCAGCGCCCACCACATAAAGTTGGCATTCACTTCGCGTATTTCGGCCTGGTCAATGAGTCCGGACGGGCCAGACGCCGCGTCTACGATGCGCTTGGCTTGATAGAAAGGGCTTAAGCCTTCGAGATCGGCTAGCGTTAGCCCCGCGTCACCTAGGGCAGTGGGGTCGCGCGCTCCAAGGCCGTATGCGCCAGCAATTGCAACACCACCAGACGTAATCGCGCGTCCTCGTGCCCTTGCTCCGCCACCGGTTCCGCTTCCTCCGCCTCCGCCACCGCCACCGCCGGTTGCGCTTGAGCGGGCGACCGCCGCCAATCGTCTACTAACTCCACGCAGGATTCGAGCAACCCTTGGGTTGGTCTGGTCTGGGCGGTCGTTTGGATCTTGCTCTCGTCCTGGCTCTGGCGGACGAACGGGTTCGGCAGGCGCCGTACCGCCATTCCCGCCCTCGCTGCGGGCAGGCAAGTCGTTAAGCCAGTCCTCAGTGTCTCGCCGGGTGCCGCTCCATCCGATCGATCCGCCGTAGGCGCCGGAAGTGCCCATTTAGCCTTCCGATCCCTTCAATGCCTCAATTGCAGCTCGACGTGTGTGCTCGTTCACCTCAGTGTCTGTCGTCCAATGACGCACTACCTCGATCAGTTCCGAAGGCGCCTGTTTGGCCAGCAATGAGAAGGGGACTGGCGCGAGCACGGCCGCGGGGTTCATCAACGCAAGCTCCTGAGCGGCAGTCATGGCAATCGACGTCTCGGTGGCGAGGCCGGAGAGCGATTCTGCCAGGGCTTTCTGTCGCTCCGGCGAACGCTGATGCCGCAGTTGAGTTGCTACGTGTCGAGCCAAGAGTGATCGCTGCTCAGGCCCAAAGTTCGTCGCCTCGACCAGCGCGCCATCCCGCACGGCTGTGCTTTCAGCAGTGAGCCGGTGCGCCAGGTCTCGTAACGCTGGAGGCAGCGCGGCCTCCTCGACGGTATCGCCCCGAAGAGAAGCCGCGAGTAGCAAATAGGCCGCAAGGTCGACGTTCGCCAGCGACGGTTCGAGGCGGCCCCACTCAAAGGTCTGCTCGGAATGATCGCCCGTCCCGGCCTCAATGTCTGAGACAAAAGTAGTGAGCGGCCCAGACGCGAGCCACCCAAGCATCTGCGCGAAGAGGTCCGGGTATAGGAGTTCGACCACCATCAATTTCGCGCAAGCGTCGGGACTGAGCTCTACGCCACGAGTCTTGGCGAACGCCGTGCGCAGCCAAAGTGCGTTGAGGAACCGCTTGAGCCGTCGCGGGTTGCCCAGTGTGTGCCTATGCAGGATCGGCGCAAGGCGCTCGGCCAGCTCAACGTCGCCCCCTCTCTCGCTAGGCACGAGGCCGTCGAGTCTTGCGGCCAGGCTCCGTCCGTCGCCGCGGCTGAATGCGAGCTGGCTTATGAGCCGGTCGAGGTCTGGAACATCGCTTAGCAATAGGAGCGCTAGGTATTCCTCCGTGCGGTGGCGACTAAGCGCAGGAATCCGGAAAGGGATATGTACGATTTTTTCAAGGTACTGGCGCGCCGTCGTGGGCTGGCCGGTCGACTCCAGTCTTCGACTGATGGCCCGCTCAACGTTGCCCTCATCGGCCGCGATGACGAAAGCCATCTTGTCAACGGATAGGAACAGTTTGATCGCCTCGAGAGTGTCGACCACAGTGTCCGGCAGGGAACGATCGAGGTCGTCGACTAGCACGATCACTTGGCCCACATGCGCAAGGGCCTCCTCATTCAACAATGCAGCGAACTGATCCCGGAAGCCTTGAAGGGTTGGATCTCTTCCCTCCGCATCATCGAACAACGATGTGAGGTCCTGGATGCTGGGCAAGCTCATGGTCAGCGCGGACTTAGCCGTCAATTGGATAACTTTGGCGATATTGATACGGTCGCGCAGTTCCTTAAGACGCTGCTTGACGGAGTCGAGCGCCGTCTGAGAGCCTCGGATTTCTGCGTTGAGTCGTCCGAGGACTGCCCCGATGAGCGTGGTCTTAGTGTCCGTGGTACGGTCGTATTCCCATGGGCTGACGTACACCACCAGCACGTCGCCGCGAGCCTTGAGCTTCTCTTCCAAGAGCCTCAGGATGGTGGTTTTCCCGCCTCCCCAGGGAGCGTTGATACCGACCGTGATGGGATCCAGGTCCTTCCGCGTGACCGTTGATTCGACTGCCGCAACGATGTCGCCGAATCCTAATAGGTCAAGTCGGCTGGGGTTGTCGTCTCGCAGAGGCATGGTTCCGAAGTCATGCGGTTCCATTCCTGTCTCTGCTGCAGCCATGTCCTCCCCAATCGTCTGTGGGCTACGGGCTTGCGACCGTGCGACGCTACTCGCATTCCTTCTGGCCATTTGTTTGGCCGGCTAATCCATGGTGCCTCAAGGGATTGGGAATGGCTGTGTGGCGAAACGGCCGTCTGGGTGGCGCAGGTACACACGATCACCCGAGTTATTCCAGACGAAAGCTATGGTGCCCCCCATTGTCAAGACAGCAAAAGGGCTGGTTTAAGTTAAGAGCGC
>CAYQJS010000086.1:0-13343 GCA_964417895.1 uncultured Chloroflexota bacterium
CTCACGCTTGTCCCCTGTCCCCCGTCCCCTGTCCCCTGTCCCCTGTCCCCTCGCGTCTGTCCCCTGTCCCCTGTCCCCTCACGTGGATCGGCGCGCCCCGGGCGGCCCACGCCGCCTCCAGCATCGCCTCAGAAAACGTCGGATGGACGTGGATGGTGGCCGCGATATCGTCGATTGTGGCGTGCAGGCGCATGGCGAGCGCAGCCTCGGCGATGAGATCGCCGGCGCTCGGGCCGACGATGTGGGCGCCGAGCACCTCGCCCGACTCAGCCGCCGCGACGATCTTCACGAAGCCCGTCGTCTCGCCGCTGGCGTGGGCGCGCCCGCTGGCGGCGAACGGGAACCGCCCGACGCGGACGGGAATCCCCTGAGTCGCGGCGTCGACCTCGCGTAATCCCACGCTGGCGATCTCCGGGCGGGTGAAGATGGCCGCCGGAACAATGCGGTCGTCGAAGGCGTGCGTCGCGCGGCCGGCGATCGTGTCCGCGGCGATGATGCCCTGGTGCGACGCGACGTGGGCGAGAAGCGAGCGCCCGGTGACGTCGCCGACGGCGAATACGTTCGCGGCGCTCGTTCGCATGTGTCCGTCCACCGCAATGCCATGTGCCTCGACGCGCACGCCGGCTCGTTCCAGCCCCAGCCCCTCCACGTTCGGGCGTCGCCCGGTCGCGACCAGCATGGTGTCCGCCGGGAAAGCCTCGTCCGTGCCGTTCACGGTAGCGAGCACCTCGAGGCCACCCGCGGCGCTCCGGATCTCACCCACGCTGGCTCCGACGCGACACTCGATCCCCTTTTTGCCAAAGGCGCGAGTCAGTTCGCGGGCGACATCCGGATCCTCGGTCGGCACGAGCTGCGGCAGCATCTCCAGGACCGTCACCTCGCTGCCGAACGCGCGCCAGATCTCTGCCCACTCGACCCCGACAGCGCCCCCGCCGATCACCGCCACACGGCGAGGAGGCGCCTCGAGCCGGAGCGCGCCGTCACTGTCGATGACGCCGGGTAGGTCGACGCCGGCAATCGGGGGCCGTGCTGCGCGCGAGCCCGTCGCGACGATCAGATGCCGGTAACCCACGACCGCCTCACCATCCGTCGATGCCACCTCGACGCTCGCCTCATCGCGCAGGCGAGCCTCGCCGCGAATGACGACCACACCGTTCCCAGCCAGGAGATTGGTCACCCCTCGGAGGAGCTGCGCGACCTCGCGGTCTCGCCGGTGGACGACCGCCGCGTAGTCGACCGCCACGTTCTCTGCACGCAGCCCGAAGTCGTCGGCTGAGCGGAGCAGGCCCAGAACCTCCGCGCTGCGGAGCATCGCCTTCGATGGAATGCAGCCACGGTTGAGGCAGACTCCGCCGAGGTCCTCGCGCTCGACGACCGCTGTGCGCAGCCCGAGCTGGGCGCAGCGGATAGCGGCGACGTATCCCCCCGGCCCCGCGCCGAGCACCAGGACGTCGTACGCCCCGTTTCCTGTCATCTCAGAGGCCCTTCCCCGACGCTTTGTTATGCTGAGGAGTCATGGGCCTTCGGCCCGCCTCGAAACGCATGAAAACCGCTCATGGCGAGCCTCTCGAAAACCGCTCATGGTGAGCCTGTCGAAAACCGCTCTTGGTGAGCCTGTCGAACCATGAGGCGAAAGGTTGCCGGCCCCCAGGCTCGTCCTTCGACAGGCTCAGGACGAGCGGTATTTTCATGGGAGCCGCACGCGAAGCATCCGTGACTACCATTGGGTCAGACGCTGCGAATGTCGCCATGCCAAAGGTGGTCGGTCTGGTAGGGGCGCGGCACGCCGCGCCCGCGGGCGACGCATGCGTCGCCCCTACGAACCCTGCATCAGACGGCCATGCGCAAGACATCTGACCCACCAGGTGCGGATCCTTCGCCTTCGGCTCAGGATGACACCCGGGCAGACAGCGGCCGCGGCACCCTGGCCCCCCCAGTATAGAATCACTCCTATGGAGCCTGAAGAATACTTCGCCGAAGCTGAGACGTTCTGCCGCGCCATCAACTCGGAGCACTATGCCGCGGGCGCTGGGCTGAAGGCCGGCCTGGAAATCTCCCCAATCTACACCCGCCACTTGCGTCTCTTCGAGGGAGAGCGCTTCGAGGAGGCCAGGAGATGGGGCCTCGAGCCCACCGAAGAGCGCTATCTGCTCGACTTCATCGCCAGCGGCTACCTCAAGAACCAAACCAAGGAGCTAACTGAGCGCCTGGCGGCCGCCGAGTCGGAGGCGGCGGTGGACTGGGACGAGCATCCCTTGGCCTACCGTGACGCGCCGGTGCTCATCGCAAATGAAGCCGACGCCGTGCGGCGGCACGATCTGGAACAGCGCTATTGTGACGTGATGGCAACGCTCAATCCCACCCTCGAGGAGCGTGAGAAGCGCGTCCAGCGGGAGGCGAGAGGCTTCGGATTCACAGACTACGTGGCGCTGTACGACGAGTTGCGCGGCCTGGACATCGGCGGCCTCTCGAAGAGCATGCAGGCGTTCCTGGCCGACACGGACGAGCTGTACTTCTCCGCCCTGGACACCTACCTGGGCGAGATGCGCATCCTGCGGGATGACGGACGCAGATGCGACGTTGCCCGCGTCTTCCGAGCTCCAGAGCTTGACTCGAGCTTCCCCGCTGAGCGCCTGCTGCCGACGCTGCACGCCACAATTCGAGACCTGGGAATGATCCTTGAGGATCAGTCCAACATTCGGCTCGACACCGTCCCCAGATCGCTGAAATCGCCGCGTGCGTTCTGCAGTCCCATCCAGGTGCCGGACGACGTTCGGCTCGTGCTGAAGCCTTCCGGGGGAGAGCAGGACTACGAGACGCTGTTGCACGAAGCCGGCCACGCCGAACACTATGCGAACGTCGATCGCACGCTGCCCTTCGCCTACCGCCGCCTGGGCGACGCGTCGGTGACCGAGAGCTACGCGTTTCTTCTGGAGTACCTGGTCATAGACCGAGGCTGGCTGCAGCGGCACCTCGGCGTGACGCAGCCGGAGGCCCTCCTTCGGCTCGTCGGCTTTCACAAGCTGTACTTCCTGCGCCGCTACGGTGCGAAGCTGCTCTACGAGCAGGAGCTGCACCGCGCCGACGAGCCCAGCGACGTGGCGCCGTTGTACGACGAGCTGCTGACCCGCTACGTGGGGGTCGGATATGGAACCGAGAGCTATCTGACTGACGTGGACGCCGGCTTCTATTGCGCAGCGTATCTGCGGGCGTGGATCTTTGAAGCGCAGCATCGACGCTACCTGCAGCGCGAGTTCGACGACGAGTGGTTCCGAAACCCGAAGGCGGGGAAGTTCCTGGTCGAGCTGTGGCGCGACGGGCAGCGGCATCCCGTGGAGGAGCTCGCTGGGTTCATGGGGTACGAGGGGCTGGACCTCGCGCCGGTAACGGAGGACATCCGCACGCTGATGGGAGCAAAGTAGAGTCTGTCACTCTGAGCCAGAGGCCCAAGAATCCGGAGTTGGGTTAACCACGGAGGCACAGAGGCACGGAGCGCGCAAAACTGTCATTCTGAGGCCGAAGGCCGAAGAATCTGGCGCGACTTGCGACCGACGAGAGAGGGATGACACGTGTCGAGGGGAGCACTTCACTATGCAGCTCAGTCATCTGGATGAATCGGGGCGAGCCCACATGGTCGATGTCTCCGGCAAGGCGGACACCGTGCGCGAGGCGACCGCCAGGGGGCGCATTTTGATGCGCCCAGAGACCTTGGCGCTCGTCGAGCGTCGGGGCATGGAGAAAGGCGACGTGCTCGCCGTGGCCCAGGTGGGCGGCGTCATGGCCGCGAAGCAGACCGGAACCTTGATCCCCATGTGCCACCCGCTGCCCATCACGGGCGTCGACCTGCGCTTCTGCTTCGACCGTGAGGCGTTCGCCATCGAGATCGAGGCGACGGCCCGCGTGGTCGGTAAGACCGGCGTGGAGATGGAGGCCCTGACGGCGGTGTCGGTGGCTGCGCTCACCATCTACGACATGTGCAAGGCGGTGGACCGCGCCATGGTGATCAGCGACGTCCGTCTGGTGCACAAGAGCGGCGGCAAGTCCGGCGAGTTCATGAGGGACGAGTGAGACGGAGAGACACGGAGACGCGGGAATTGGGGGGACACGGAGACGCGGGGATGGGGAGACACGGAGAGGGGCAGACGCGGAGTGGTGGCGCCGAGATCCGGGGTAGCCTTTCCCCATATCGCAGCGTCCGCTTATCACCGCCTCGGTCATCGTCCCGCCTGGAGGGACTATGAGTGAAGGGCGCCAGCCAATTCGCGCGGCTGTGATGACGATGAGCGATCTCGGCGCGCGCGGAGAGCGCGAGGATACAAGTGGCGACCGCATCGTCGAGTTCTTGCCGACCATTGGCGCAGAGCTCGTCGAGCGCGTACTGATCCCCGACGAGCGCGAACAGGTGCGAGCGAACCTGACGCGCTTCGCCGACGACCTGGCGGTGGATCTCGTCCTCACCACTGGCGGCACGGGCATCGCGCCGCGCGACGTTACGCCCGATGCCACCGCTTCGGTGATCGACTACCAGGTGCCGGGCATCGCGGAGGCCATGCGCGCCATGAGCGTCCAGAAGACGCCGTACGGCATGCTATCGCGACAGGTCGTGGGTGTGCGCGGCGGCACGCTCATCATCAATCTGCCAGGCAGCCCGAAGGCCGTCGCCGAGTGCCTGGAGGTAATCCAGCCGGTTCTCCCTCACGCCGTGGACCTCATTCGCGGCGGCCGTGTGGACCACAGGCCCCCGGCGAGGGCCTGAGCATGCCGGAGCGCAAGCCGCCGAGAAACACTGGGTCGTCCGACAGGGACGCGCTCCATCGGCTTGTCGACGAGCTGCCGCAAGACGAGACGACCGCCGCCGAGCTATTCCTGGAATATCTCAAGGGTGGTCGGGCAGATCGGCTGCTGCTCACGCTTGCCACAGCCTCCTGGGACGACGAGCCTGAGACCGACGAGGAGCGCCGGGCCTTGGAGGAAGCCAGAGAGGATGTGCGTGAAGGCCGTCTGGTCTCCATGGACGAGGTAAAACGTGAGTTCGGTATTTGACGTGGGAAGTAACATGGACGAACCGCCACGCGGGACCTCCGACGCCTGAGCCAGTCAGACGCCAGACGAGTGATCGAGGCAGTCGAGCATTTGGCAGAGGTCGAAAGCGGCGACGTGCGGCCGTTGCGGGGCCGAGCGAGCGGCGAGTGGCGCCTTCGAGTGGGCGCGATTCGCGTGCTTTTCGTCTTTCTGAGCGACAGCCAGACGATCCAGGTGCACCGCGTCCTGCCCCGCGGCCGGGCCGACCGGGAGTAAGCTACAGCTGCGTGAGAGCTATGAGGCACCAGTCGTATCGATTAAAAGCTGATGGTTTCGCCTGATCGCCTGTAGCTGACAGTCGATTATTGCTGGGTGGCTACTCTTGTCGCTTTGGTGGAGGCCAGTTCTCGGATCGTCTTCGTTTCGGCTTCTCATAGCGTCCCTGATCGTTTTAACGTCTTCTGTGACCGCTGCGGGGTCTTCTGCTTCCCATGCCCACGAGGGTAACTCGTTGCCTCGCGAGGGAACTGTTGCTTGGGCTAGAACAGCTCAGGAGCCCGACTGGGACGGGGTCGTCCGGAGCTCCCTCTCGGACCGAGTCGCACAGGACTTGCTTGCGGACGACTCATGGGACTGCCAAACGGAAACAAGGTCAGCCACGGGTACCAGGATCAATGTCTACGAAACAGCTGTGAATCGAGCTGACGGGGTGCTGGCTGTGTCGGCCGCTGCGGATCGATTCTCGACAATCATCAACGACAGGATTCGCCTTGATATTCAAGGCGATTTCGGCGTCTCTGCGACGATGGCGACGGAGGGCAGCGGGTTCGGCGGGTTTTCGCTGTACGGCTCATTGGCGCTCCCACGAGGCGAGCCGTCGTGGCACGCTAGGCGAGTGGATCTCGGTCTCCGTGGTGGCAGCGTGGCATTGAACCTGTGGGACGGTACGAGCTCAACAGCGGCTATCGGTCGAACTTACGCCGTCGGTGAACCAGTACGCAAACTCGAGCTGCGAAGAGCTGGAGAAGAGATTCTGGTCCTTGCGAACGACGCGCAGATCGGAATCCTTGATGCGTCTGGCTTTTTCGCCGGAGGGGTTGCCTTCGTGGGCCTTAACGTCGGCCCTGGGGTTCGGCTGCTTATGCACAGCCTTGCCGTGGAGACCGCCCTCGGGGACGAGGCGAACGTGCGTCGCGCACCGCTGGATGTAACAATCCCCCGCAGCGCCGGCTCCCTGGCCTCCGCGGCCGCGAGCCGGGATCGCCTCGTGGGAGTCGGAGAGAATGAAAGGTTCCTATTTCGGTCTCCTCGAGGACTCGAACTCGCGGCGCGAGAGTTCAATGCGATCACAATGGGGAACGCGCTGAAAATGGGACCGGTCCACCCCCGCCGCGGTCTCTACGCATTCTGCGATGCCGACCAGATCGTGGCCTTCGCCAGCCTCAACGATATGAAGGTGCGGGGCCACACGCTGGTCTGGCACCAACAGCAACCTTCCTGGGTAATCGACGGGGGCTTCAGTCGCGATGAGCTCATGGCCGTTCTGCGTGAGCACATCCAGACGGTCGTTGGCCGGTATCGAGGACGAATAGCATTCTGGGACGCGGTAAACGAGGCAATCGCGCCCGACGGATCCCTCCGCGACACTCTGTGGCTCCGCGGGATCGGGCCCGAGTACATAGAGCTCGCCTTCCGATGGGCTGCCGAGGCTGATCCGGAGGCCAGGCTGTTCTACAACGAATTTGGTGCCGAGGGTCGAGGGGCCAAGTCGGACGCTGTGTACAGGTTTGCCGCCGACCTTAAGCAGCGAGGAGTTCCCATCCACGGAGTCGGCATGCAAGCGCACCTCACACAGGCGGGGGTCAGCCCGGAGGCAGTCGCTGAAAATATGGCCCGCCTCGGAGCGCTCGGGCTAGACGTACACATTACCGAACTGGACGTCAGGCTCGAGCCGCCCATCACAGAGGCGCTGTTGGCCCGCCAGGCTCAGATCTACGGGGACATGACGAGAGTGTGCCTGTCAGCACCCAACTGCAAGGCGCTCGTGTTCTGGAATCTGCACGATGGGGACTCGTGGATACCTGATGCCTTCCCCGGACGCGGCTGGGCTCATCTCTTCGACGAGGCGTTCCGACCCAAGCCTGCGTACACCGCCGTCATGGACCAACTCAGGGGACGGTAATGAGTGTAGCACGCAGTGGTACAGGGAATAGCCGGGACGATGCTCCCGGTGAAGCATCATTAGCTGCTGCGCTTGATTCTTTACCCAACCATCGTCGTCCGCTGGCCCATTATCACCATGTCGTCGATTTTCCGATCGGCGACAAAGCGCTCGCTTCGCTCATCGAGAGCATGGCCGTCGAACGGCACGCTCGCCCCGCACTCTGCTCCTGGAGCGTTGGCTACGGGTTGCTGTCCAGGTGGAAGAACTCCACAGCGTTGCCAGCCAGCATCGCGTACTTCTCGTCCTCCGGGACATCCGCGAACATTTCGTCGATCACCCGCCGCGATTCTGGCCAGTCTCCTTGCTGATGCGGAAAGTCGGTTCCCCAGATCAGCTTGTCCACGCCGATGTCGTGCCGGTACTTCACCCCCACCGGATCACGGAGGAACCCCCACACGGCGTGCTCTCGAATGTAATCGCTCGGCGGCTTCAGCAGAGGACCCACGCCGAAGGACCGCTCCGCCCAGAAGCGCGTGCGGGCATAGTTGTCATCGGCCTGGAAGAGAAAGTGTGGAATCCAGCCCGCCTGCGTCTCGGCGAAGTAGATCTTTAGCTTGGGGAAGCGCTCGAAGACCCCAGTGAACATCATCTGTGCCATGTTCTTGCCCATGTTTACCGAGAAGCGGGTCACGTAGCCCACCGGATCGGCTCCCGACGTATGGACCGCACCAGCGCCTGGTCTTACCCGGTAACTGTAGGTCGGCCCCGAGTTTGGGCCACCACCAAAGATCGAATGCGCAGTGATAGCGATATTCAGGTCCAGCGCCACGGTCCAGAACCGGTCGTCCTCCGGCAGGGGAAAGGACTTCCCATTGGGGAACTGCCGCAGCATAACGCCCTTCAGCCCCGCTCGAGCGCAGTACTGGAGTTCGGCGATGGCGTCGTCGACGTTGGTGTCGGGAATGAGGCCCATGCCGATCAGGCGATCCGGCGCGTACGAGCAGTAGTCGTCGGCGAGAAACTCATTGAACGCGTGGATCAGTGCTTTGTAGCCTTCGTCCTCGCGGATGCCCCGCCACATCGCCTGGTGGGTGTGATAGAGGATCTCGGCATCGACTCCGTCCTGGTCCTGCTCCTTCACACGCTGCTGCGGCCCGCCGGTGCCTGGATTATCCTCATAGACCTCACCGACCACGTTGCGCTGCTGGTACGGCTTGCCGCCCATAGCGAGGCCGAGAACGTACGTGTCGCGGCCTTCGATGACAACGCCGTCGCCGCCTGTCGGCAGCTTCACGAGGCGTGGGGCCCGATCGCGCCATGCCTTTGGGACCCGAGGCGTCCACATCTCGGGCGGGATCTCAATATGCCCGTCACCGGAGATCACGTGGTAGCGATTAGCCATTTTCAACTCCTTTCCGCCGGACACCGTCTATCTGAGGGCGTCCAGTTTACTCCGCATTCCTCTTGAATGTTTGAATGCTCGACGGAAGAGCCTCATCTCCACGCCCATTCATGGATGTTCCACCAGTAGTACTCGGACTCGACAGGGCCTATGAGGCCCGAGGCGGAAGCACGGACGCTCGGGTTGTAGTAGAGCTGAATGGCAGGAACCTCATCCGAGATCATCTTGAACATCTGGATCAAGGTCTGCGTCCGCTCGGGTCGGCTCAAGTTCGTGTTGAAGACTTCCCACAGGCGATCGTATTGCGGAGAGGACCAACCGCCTCGGTTGGGCCCGAACCATCCGTTCGCAGCGGATCCGATGGCGCTGGTGGTGAATCCTGAGCCGGCACCGAAATCGGTGCCGCCAGCCTGCATCAGGCCGGGAAACGTGCTCCGCACCTCGTTGTTCCGCACCTGCGCGGCCGGCAGTATCGTGGCGTTCACCTCGATGCCGAGCTTGCCCCAGGTGTCCAACATGATCGCATGGCCCCGCTCAAACACCGTCCCGGTCAGCGTCGTGACGTCAGGACGGAACCGGTCTCCGTTCGCGCTTGCGTAGACGCCGCCGCCATTCTTTCGGAACCCGGCCTCGCTCAGGAGCTCGTCAACTCGCCGGGGTTCGTACGGATACCTGGTGACTGTCCGCTCCACATCTTGAAAATACGGCTCGTCCGTTGGGGCCGAGGTGTTGGCGATCGTGCCTTCTCCGTCAAAGAGCCCGTCCAAGAGCGCCGGCTTGTCGATCGAGTGCGCAAGAGCCCTGCGGACACGGACATCGAGGAGGACGGGCGTTCTTAGATATTCCGGGCGAAACTGAAAGAGCTGGTGATGGGGGGTGCTTCCGCTCGCAAAGATCACCGTCCCCCGATCGGGGCCCGCCCATTCCCGCTTCAGCGTGACACCGTGCTCGAACCGGAGAGTAAGGTTTGCGGCGAAGGCCACCGTTCCTGCGAGAACATTCGCCAATACCGCATTTTCGTCGGCGAAGATGCGCGCAACGATCCGCTGAATTCTTGGCGCGCCCCGCACGTACTGCGGGAAGCCCACAGCATGTAAGGCAGAGCCGGCTTCCCACTGCTCCAATCGGTATGGGCCCAGCCCCACGTAGGCCGTTGTCCAGTAGGGATGATTGATGAGCGCATCGCGGTGGCCTGCATCCTGAAGGTAGCTGGCAAAGGCCTGCGCGAGGATGTGTTCCGGTAGCGGGGGAAAAGCGATTCCCAGTACATCGGCGTCGGGGTAGGGAGACTGCCAGCGAATTGCGAACGTCATGGAATCGACCGTTGTGACGGCCTCCATCTGGTCTTGCGGCTTCGCGGTAAAAACGCCGAGCGCTGGGTCACGATAGACGCGCCAGGCGAACACGAAATCGTCCGCAGTGAGCGGTTGCCCGTCGTGCCACGTCACGCCAGCTCGCAAGCGATAGACGGTCTCCATTCGGCCGTCCGGGAGGACGCGCCAGCTATCCGTGTTCAGCGCGGGCAGAGCCTCGAGAAGGACTGGCCGGGCGACCCCATGGACGTCCCGGGACGTGAGCATGGCGTTGAACAGATCGTCGAGCGCGTCTCCACCACCCTGCGCGGAAGTTTTCGGTGCAAGGTCGGTTGGCTCGTAGCGAAACGCTATGACGAGCGTCCTGGCCTCGCTATTCTCGCCCGGCAGCGGACCGGAATCAGACACCGTGCCCGGTGCTGCACAGCCGACGAGAAGGACAGCCGTTACCAACAGTGTCACGCGCAAACGGGGATCCTCCCCTTAGTAGTTGCTCGCTCGTCTTTTAGCGACAAGCGCTTTGGCATTGCCACACATTTGCCTTGATGCCCTATAGGATCCCAGGAGCGAACCGGCTGATAACCCACCCAATGGCTCCAGCGGTCGGGAGCGATCTCGATGTGCGAATCGGCAGAGATGATCCGATAGTCCCGCATATGGCCTACTTCCCCTCCTCTCGGTAGAGGGCGAGAGCTTTGAAGGTTGGCCCGTCATCCACAGCGAACAACAGGGCATCCGAGGCCGCGCTGTTCTCGTGGTGATGCCAGGCCCACGGCGGCACGACGAAGATGTCCCCCTCGGACCATTCCAAACGCTCGTCATCGACGACGGTTGCACCGGAGCCGCGAAACACCTGGTAAATCGTCGTACTTATATGACGGTGGTCGTGGGTTGAAAGCTTCGGCGTCAGAAGCTGGAGCGTGCAGTCGAAGGTCGGAAGCGTCGGGCCGCCATTCACCGGATGGGTGTAGATGAGGTGGTAGCCATCGTACGGGTCGGGATCGACCTCGGCGTCTCGCAAGGCATCAAGGGCGGTCTGGGTATCCGCCCAGGGATAGCGCAACGCCGGCGGGGTGGGGTCGTCCTGCTTAAGCCACGACGCTTTCACGTGTCCGAGGGTCTTCCGCGAGAAGTCCACCGCCTTCTCTCTCGGCTGCTGTCGCCCAGGAAATTGCTCTCCGAGTCCCCGCCCCAGCGCGGTTATCCGGGAGTCCAGCACGTCCAGCCACATGACAGGCTCCGTCCCTTCGTTGTAGTGGTCGTGGAAGGTCCATCCCGGTGTGGTGATGAGGTCGCCGGTTTCCATGGGAAATGGCTCGCCGTCCACAACCGTGTACGCGCCCTTGACGCCCTTGATTACGTATCGGATGGCCGCCGTCGTATGCCGGTGGGCTTCAGCCACCTCGCCCGGCATAACGCACTGCACCGACATGTGAATCGTGTTGGTCATGCGGCCCGCTAGACTCGGGTTCCGGAGCATGATCGTCCGTCGGCCCGTATCCTCCATTGGCACGAGATCCGCGGCCCGCGTGAGGCCCGCGTAGATATCGCTCCATTTCCAGAGGAACGGCCTGAACTCGAGCCGTTCGCCTGCCAGCCCCCGCCAGTGGCCACCCAGGTTCCGCTCGCCCAACCACGCGTCCAGCTCGTCGACGTTGTTCACGCTCGTAATGTCCATCGGGAACTCCTCCTGGCGCTGGATTGACCCGCCTCAGAATCGCGTGCGCTACGCGCCCTCTTCTCGGTAGTAGCCCAGAGCCTGCATGGTGGGCGCGTCCGTCATCGTGAACAGCACGGCGTCTTCGGGCGATGGGTTCAGGTGGTTGTGCCAGCTCCATGGTGGAACAACGAAGATGTCGCCCTTCGCCCACTCGAATCGTTCGTCGCCGATCACCGTGACGCCTTCTCCAGCCGCCACGTAGTACAGGGTCGTGCTGTTGTGACGGTGGGTCCCCAGAGCCTGCTTCGCCCTCAAAAGCTGCAGCCCACCCGAGCGAGTGGGAAACGTGGGCCCTCCCGTCAACGGGTTCGTGTAGGTGACGTGGTATCCGTCATACGAATCCGGCTCAACCTCGTTCTCCTTCAACGCCTGAAGTGCCCCGTATGCGTCAGCCCATGGATATCGAAGCGGGGGTATGGCCACGTTCCACTCCAGACCGGTCGGTTTGGCGTGGCCCAGCACTTTGCCGGAGTACCCTGACGGCTTCGTCACCTCCTGGTACTTCTCGGGTAGCTGGTTTCCGATCCGGGGGCCGTTGAGCGCCCCGAGCGCAAGCTCCATCGAGTCGATCCAGATGGCCGGTTCAGACGACCCATTGTGATGGTCGTGGTAGCACCAGCCAGGGGTGGTTATGAAGTCCCCGGGCTGCATGGGGAACGCCTCGCCCTCGACGACGAACTCCGCTCCACGAGTGGCTTGCACGACGAAGCGCGCTTCGGCCGTGAGGGCCCGATGAGCGATGGTCCGCTCCCCGGGTGCTAGGATCTGTACGGAGAAATGAATCGTCTTCGTCATTTGTCCCGTGAGGCTGGGATTGCGCAGCTGGACGGTGCGCATGGCGACCTGATCCATGGGCACGAGGTCGGCAGACGCGGTCAGGCCCGTGTAGATATCGCCCCACTTCCAGAGACAGGGTTGAATGATCTCTGGCCGAGCCATCTTTCGATCCCACATGCCGCCCAGATTGCGCTCGCCCAGCCAGTCGTTGAGCTCATCCAGGCTCTTGAAAGCCGTGGTCGTCATTCGAGCCTCCAATTCCGCCCGGTTAGCACGGCAAATACGCGCTCGCATGGTCGATAGGTTGCACAATAGACCTGCATCGTGCACAAGTCAAATAAGGATCGGCCTCCTACTTCAATGAGCAGTACGGATGGTGAAGCATGAGATCGGGCACACCCTTACGGCGCAGCTCCTCCTCGAACTCGAGATGGATCGCGGGATCGTCCTCTTCGAGCGGAATCTCGTCGCCACCTTCGTTGGGGCTACGGGTGTAGTCGTACTGCCCGCCGCCGGGCTTGGGCTTATCAGTTCCCCAGCCGATCCTCAGCCAGTCCCACGGCTCGGGCCCGGTATTGAAATGCGCATGCCACCACATCTCAGGCGGGACGAAGATTGTCCCCGGTCCCCAATCCACGCGGCGGAAGTCGCCGCCCTCGGGCCCTTTGAGCAGTGAGTATCCGTGGCCGCCGATCGTCAGAACGTGGATTCCAGGGCCGTGTCGGTGGAACCCCGTGTGCACGCCCGGCTGGGACCCGAACGAGATTCCACAGCGCACCGTACCACCCACGAACGCAACCTGGCGACCGCCCTCGCCGCCGCCAGCACCAACCGATCCTCGGACCGTCGTGAGGCCGGCGCGGGCTCGTTCCGCAACCTCCGCCGCCGAGTATGGTGCCCCCCATTGTCAAGACAGCAAAAGGGCTGGTTTAAGTTAAGAGCGCC
>CAYQJS010000087.1:0-13293 GCA_964417895.1 uncultured Chloroflexota bacterium
GGGCGGACATTTTTACTCCTGGCTAAAGAGGACAGAATCACTTTTGGTCTACACTTTTCGGGGGAAGAGAACTGGTCCCCTCCCCCCTTGCCCCTTGAGGGGGAGGGTTAGGGAGGGGGGTAACGCCCACCTTCATAGGAACTGGCCCCTAGCGCTGAACGGCCGGCGCGGCGGTGGAGATATCAGCCA
Source organism: uncultured Chloroflexota bacterium (assembly GCA_964417895.1). Taxonomy (GTDB): domain Bacteria; phylum Chloroflexota; class UBA6077; order UBA6077; family SHYK01; genus CAYQJS01. The sequence continues at coordinate 190 of CAYQJS010000087.1, forward strand.
TTCCAGCCGGCGTGACCTCGGGCGCCGCCCCCAGATCGGGGGCGCGGAGCTCCTTCCTGGTAACGAGGATGCCGATATTGACGGCCGCGCAGGCGATCCCGCCCGCGACCAGCGCCAGGGGGCCGAGCATGCCCGCCGCGGCCCCCATAATGCCCTGGCCGAGGCCCGGCCCGCCGCCCGTCAGCATCTGCTGGAAGCTGGTAACGCGGCCCCGAAGCTCGTCCGGGGTGACGAGCTGGATCACCGCGTTGCGCGGGGTCGCCTGCATCGAGTTGGTAAAGCCGAGGCCCGCCCCTGCCAATAAGGCGAGGGAAAACCACGGGGCGGCGGCCAGGCCCGCCAGGCAGACGCAGTAGCCCAGGATCGACCCAACGATGAGATAGCCCTTGTAGCGACTATCTCCCAGCCCCAGGATGACGGCCGCCCCCACCAGGCTCCCGACCGCGGGCGCGGATTGCAGCAGTCCATACCCGACGGCTCCGACGCCAAACCCGTCGGCGAAGATCGGCAGGATCACCTGGTAGCTCCCGAACAGCATCGCGGCGACATCCGTGGCGAGAAGGGCGAGGATGACGGTGCGCCGGCGAACGAAGGCCAGTCCGTCCAGCAGGCTCCGCAGGGGCGATTCAGCGGGCGGTGCTTGCGTTCGCCGCACCGCGATGAAGCCAATGGCGGCAGCCGTCAGGATGTGAGCGATCCCATTTCCCGCATAGGTGACAGGAAGCCCCACGAACACAATCAGAAGGCCCGCGATCGCCGGAGCGATCATTCGGTCGAGCTGGTTGACGCTCATGTTGAGGGCCATGGCGTTCATGAGCTGGTGGCGGGGCACGACAGTAGTGATGAGGGCTCGGCGCGCGGGGGCACTCAGCGACGTGAGACTTGCACCCACAGAGGTCACTACATAGATGTGCCAGACCTCGACGAGCCCGGTCGCGCTCAGGACAGCGAGCGCGAGCGCGGCTACGCCGACCCCGGCCTGAGCGAGGACGATGATCGTACGACGGTCGAAGCGGTCGGCGATCACGCCGCCGAGGAGTGAGAACAGAATGATCGGCGCGGCACGGGCCAGGCCGGTGAGCCCCAGGTGGATGGCGGACCCTGTAAGGGCACAGATTGGAAACCGTCTGCAGCTGATCGCCGATCCCGGAGGTCATGGCCGATAGGAAGAGGAGCCGGAAGTCGCGCTGCTCGAACGCAGCGAGCGCGCGCGGCAGGCGCTTACGGCGGCGGTCCGTCACTCGGGGCTGAGTGCGGCCATCGCTCAACTACCGAGCCTTCGGTTCGCCGCGCTCACAACACTTCCCGCTGAAACAGGTCATGCCTGTCCCAGAGCTCGATTCGCCCGCCCCGCGCAAACCGGCTGGCTTCAGCGGTGAACCCCGCGGGGCAAACCACCATCCCACGCGCGCCAGGCTCCTTCGTCGCCAGCACCCCGTTCAATTGCCGGACAACTTCGACGCCGACCGGCGTCGAAGTGTTCTTGCACTGCACGTAGACGACCGTTTGCAGGCCAAGGTTGTCATCGCTCCGCGCGATGAGATCGACTCCCCCATCTCTTGTGGGAGGCGTGACTTCAACATTCCAGCCCCGCCGTTCGAGTAGACCTTTCACGTGGCCCTCGAACTCGATGCCGGTCATGGCTGCGTAGTCGTGCGGCGCCCCCGCCTCAGCGTCGGGTTTCGCGCCAGGAGGAGCAAGCCCGAACAAGCCGAACAGCTCCTCGCTGCTGAGCCGCGATCGAAGATCAATGCTTACGTCGTCGACCAGCTCGTCAAAGAGCGACTGCTTCTTGCGGAGGATCTCGTCTATGCGCTCCTCGATCGTGTCCTCGCACACGTACTTGAGGACGTTGACAGGAAAGACCTGCCCGATCCGATGGCTGCGGTCCTCTGCCTGGTGCTCGACAGCAGGGTTCCACCAGCGATCGAAATGGAAGACGTACGAGGCCTCCTGCAGGTTCAGCCCTTGACCGCCCGCGCGGAGCGAGAGCACGAGCACTTTGCGGTCGGTATCCCGCCTGAACTCTTCAAGCACACTGTCTCTTTGTGGAGTCGAGAGGTCGCCTGTATAGACGAGAGGCCGGAAAGCTTGGAGCTGCCCCGCGATGGCGCGGACCCCGTGGCGTTCGTCGGTGAATTGAGAGAAGATGAGTGCGCGGTGCCCCTCGGCGGTCAGCGTTTGTACGCGCTCGACCAAATCTTCCATTTTGGCGGACACGCCGGTGGCCGGGCAGAAATTGCAGATCTGCTTCAGCCTCAGGATGAGCTCGAGGACGTTTTCGATTCGCACATCTTCGCCTTGCTCGCGCAGCCGCAAGATCCCTTCGCGCTCAGCACGGTCGTAGGTTTGACGTTGCGCGCCCACCAGGGCAAGGGCCACCTCGCCGATCAGCTTAGGCGGGAGCTGGGGGAGAACCTCTCCCTTCTTTCTGCGTAGCTGCAAGGTCCGATGCCGATCCAGGAGTGCCGGGCCCGGAAAGAGGCGAGCGGGTATGGCGCCCTCTTCGAGGGGAGCGACGAACTCGAGAATCGAGGCGAGGTCGTCAACGCTGTTCTCCAGAGGAGTGCCCGTGAGCGCCCAGGCCCGCCGCCGCGGCAACAGCTTGCACTTTCGGCTGATCTCGGTGTCGTGGTTCTTGATCTTCTGGGCCTCGTCCAGGACAACGACGTCCCAAGTGGTCCGCCGCGGGGGCGACTGGGGATTGGCGGTGAAGTCCTCGCGCAGGGTCTCGTAGCTCGTAAGGTAGATGTGAGCGGGCGCGGCCCACTGCCATGCCCGCTCACTTTGGACCCCGCGGACTGTAGACAGGCGAAGCTCGGGAGCCCACTGGTAGATCGCTCGGCGCCATTGCACGACCAGACTGGCTGGAACGACGAGCAAGCTTCGCTCCAGGCGCCCTTGCAGGGTCAGGATGCGAATGGCAGCCAATGTCTGGATGGTCTTCCCGAGGCCCATGTCGTCGGCCAGGAGCAGAGCATCGGCAGACAGCAACGCTCGGATGCCATCGAGCTGGTAATCGAAAAATGAGGCCGGCCATTCGATGGGGCTGTGTTCGGACAGCAACAGGTTCGTTGGCGGTCGCAGGAGGTACGCCAGCCGCTTCCACAGCGGGAGTTGACGCGCGTCGTCCCCCGCTCTTGGGAGGTGGCTCGTTCCGGCAGCAGAGCGTTCCGACGCGCGGGAGGTGGCAGGCAGGTCGCTCAGCCCAGATCCCGAAAGGTCCACGCTTCCGCTGGGCCCTATTCGAATGACGTCTGAAGAGAGCAATCCAGCGACGTCGACGCTCGTGCTTGGTGTCTCGACCCGCGCTGCTTCGAGCACGTTCTCAATGGACGCCAGGGTCCGAGCGGCTCCTGCTCTCGGAGACGGTACATTCACCCTCTTCGGAAGCCCAACGCCCAAACGGACAGTTCGTGGGAAGACGCCAAGCCAGCGAGACCGCGACTCGGCGTCGCTAGTCTCATCCCACCAGGCGGCGCTGGAATTCACGGCGATGCGGACACGCGGCCGTTGGAGTAGACCTCACGCAGTCCAAGGGAGGCTCGCTGGAACGGCTCCAGGAGAAGCCCATGCAGAGCAAGACGGCTGAATAGACGTCGCTCTACTGACTCGCTGGCGGGCCCACCCGGGAACCAGAACACGTGCAAGTCCGACGGCTCCTCTAAGACTTCCCGGGTTTCTCCGGCAACGTGTGCCGTCGTTTTCAATGGATCGCCGACGCGACCGACGGGGATTGATAGGTGAATGTCCTGGCAGAACAGCTCGCTTCCAACTTCGTCAGCCAGGCACAGAAGTAGCGTGGGAACGCGACCGCAGACCTGGAGCAGCGATGCTGTCAGCTTGCGCTCCACGTAACGACGCAGGTCCGCTTGGCGCCAGAGGAAGGTGTTTGGAGTCTCGATCCTGTTGTACGCGAATTCGAGTGGCTCGCCCCGGGCGCTGACCAGGAAGAGCGCCGCCAGGAACTCTGACGCGCTGCTTCCCCCCTCAATCTTCAGGAAGCCCGCGGCGCCCAACTCCTCGACTTCATCGGCGTCGCGATACGGGATGGGCACGGCACACTCCGCAGCTCTCAGCCGGCGTTACCCGTTCGGGTGATCTTCCGAGTCGTCTTCTGCACGCGTCTCCAGCTCCCGGTCCTCGGAATAATCCATTTTGAGTTCCTCGACGACCATATGCACTTCGTGGTCGGGATACAGGCGTTTCAAATCCCATTCATTTATCCACCGCCTCACGTACTGGCGCATGGGGGTTGTGGTCAGGCGTTCCTCGGGGCCCAGCGCGGGAGGAGACCAGTTGTAGGCGCGGGCGTGGATCTCCTGGATTTGTTCCTTCGTCTGTTGGATAGTCGCCGGCTCTGGTCCCGTGAGCCATTTGGACTCGCGGTCAATGAACCGCATCCCTCCTTCGGCCTGCTTGGCGAGGAGCCGGTCCGCATCGATGCCGCTCGCTCTCAGCTTGCCCGGGACGACCTCCATATCGTTGCGCTCCTCTAGCACGATCATCGTGAAGTTGCGGGTGATCGCGAACACGGCGACCAAACCCGGGCACGCTTCCCCTTGCAGCCTGCCGGCCCATCGCGCGAGCTCAGCATAGGACCTCGCTCGCTGCTTGAACGAGTACTGTTGAATGAGCTCGACTTCGTCCACGAGGAGGACCCAGCCGCGGTATCCAGCGGCGACCATAAGGCGCGATGCGAAGCGAAATCGCTGCAGCCACAGGTCCTTTGCAGTGACTTTTTCGAGACGGTAGGAGCCGGCCTCGCCGCGGGCCCGCAGCCACGTCCGCAGGTCTGTTACGTACAACGGGTCCCCGGACCAGAAACGGATGATGCGGTCAACTTTTTCCGGGTCCACCTTTTCGCGCTCGAAGAGGCAGACCGTGGCTGGGAAGCGGGAATTGAGGTTGACATCGGGCCGATGGACCCACTTGTAGAACTCCACGTAGGGCTCGCTGCTGAAGTCGAGGGCCGAGGCGACTTCCGTGAGGGCAGCCCCTTTCCTGTCTGGCACAAGCGCCTCACGTATGGCTGCCCGATAAAGCTTCTCGCGGTCGTGTAGCGGGGTCTCTTTGCTGATGACGATCTTGCTGCATATGAACTGTTGCTCCAGAGCGACGTGCATCAGGTATTCCAGCAGATGAGATTTGCCGGACCCGAAGTCACCCGAGACGAGGATGCCGGGCGCCTGGATTCCCGAGGCTACACCCTCGGTCGCTGCCATAAGCTGACTCCGGAATGCCGCCTCGATCTCTGGCTGAGCGCAACCCAGCGCCCGTACGGCGTCGCGATTGGGCACTCCGGAGCGCAGCGCCTCGATCGCGCGCCGATCCTGAACGTAACCCTTGGACCACGTCGCAGGAATCATGGCAGCCCTTCATTGGTAGGCATGTCGCTTCCTCCCTGATGGAGTCGGACCAAAGAAGCGAGCGGGTTCTCGCGGTACCGATCATGGACCTCGTCAGCAATTCTCTGGTAGAGCGCGTGGTACCGTCGCGCGCCGCGCTGTTCGTCCGTGAGGAACTCCTGGCCCGCGATGACGGCGATGAAACACGATTCCAACTCGTCGGTGCCATCGATAAGCTGCCGCAGTACCTCATATGCGTCCAGCGCTGCCGCGGTGAGGTAATAGTTCGCAGCGTCCCTCTCAGCACGAGGAACAGCCTGAGCATAGCGTGTGACGTCCAGCCCTAGGACGAGTCCCTGCTTCCCCGCGAGTTTAAGCCAGTGCGTCAGCGAAGAGAACACGTGGCGCGCGTTGTGGCGCGCAATCCTTTGGAAGATGAGAGCGTGTTTGAGACTCGCGATGCGCGCCACATCGCCCAGGAGCCAGTCCTTGATCGCTCCACTCAATGTTGGTTCATCGTTTGGATCAAGCTGTGTGGCGCAGAGGCGAATCATGGCCAATCGGAACTCCTGGCTCATCTCGTAGTCGCGGAACACCCCATTCTCGATAAGCCGCCGAATCTCCTTCTGCAGGAACATCTCCAGGCGTTCGTTCAGCTTGGCAAGCGCTGAGAGGCTGAATTGATTCCGGTCCTCGGGCAACCTGTAGCCCTGCTCGGCGAGGAGCTTGGATAGGTACGCGTAGGCCAGATCGTCCCAGTCCACCTGGCGCGCAACGTCGTGGAACAGTCGGTCGAAGCGGTGGATCCTGGTGGATGCCGAATCGACGAACGCAAATTGGAAACCGCTGCTCTCGGCCGCCTCGCGAAGGCCATCGCGCAGTTCGTCGTGTCCCACCGGAGCAAAAGGGACGACGAACTTCACGGCGGCCCCGCCGGCCGGAATGAAGTCCTCGAGATACTCTCGACGGACAACGCTTAGCCACTCCCCAGCTGACAGCTCCAACGAGCTTTTCCTACTACGCCGCGCTAAACGCTATGCCGTAATACAGCTTCTCACGGCCTTCCTGAGTAACAATCCTGATCGTGTTGGCAGGCGTCCTGGGTCCTGGAAAGCTGACGGTGTGTCCGGCCCTCGTCCTCGTGACGCCGCTTTGATCCAGCAGGTAGATGTCCCGCGCGAACTCAGGTCGAGAGTATTCCCGCGATTGACCGGGCAGAAGCGTCAGGAGCCGATAGATGTCGAGGAGCCTGACCACCCGACCCTGCCCAAACATGTCTCCAGGTTTTCTCCCTCCTTTGGCTGCGATTGTTTCGTACGCATCGAAGAGCGCCTCCAAGAAGGGCTCCGGCTTGAAGCGCGGCGGCCGCTTCTGGAGGGTCCTGAGCTGCTCGATGAGCACCGTTGGTCGCAGTCGGCGTTCTCGCTTCCTGTCGATCTCCACGGCGCGATCACTGGGAAGCACACGGACCAGCGAGGGATAGCAGTACAGCCTGTCGTCCTGTTCGTAGAGTCGTACGTTGAGCCTCTCGGCCGTCTCTCGCAGCTCACGGGTGAATGATCCATTCCCGAAATAGACATCCTCATCAAAGTCCCAGCCGTCCTTCGCGTTGGCGAATTGCTGCCTTAATGCGGCTAGCGCCTGCTCCGCGGCAGTAATGGAGGGACTCAATGCGCGCAAGTTGCCAACCTGTGCCGCCGCCCGCAGGCGCCTCGCCGCGGTACCGACCGCTGCTGCTGTCTTGATGACGGCGTCCGCATCAGACTGGGTCTTGGCAAGCGCCTTCTCGAGGCTCAAACTGCTGTCGGCTTCGATCACCGCACCTCCCTGAAACGCCAAACGCCGGATAGCGAATGCTCCGACGACCTGCGGCTCTGCGAGCATGAATTATCACAGCGGGCTTAGGCGTGTCAAAGCCCGCATCCTCTGGGGTGCGCTGCGGATCTTGCGCTCACCAGCGCGCGGCTCTGCCTCTGGCATGGACTTCTGGGGCGGGAGGTGCCACGGCGCGCAATAACCCGAGGCGCAGTCACGGTGCGGGCTTCGCGCGCTCCAAGGAGAGGAGCGCGATCTCGGGCATTGGGTAATCCTTGGTATTCCCGGTGACGATAGTCGCGCCGTGAGCATGGGCGGTGGCGGCTACCAGCGTATCGGTGGTTGAAAGGGTCACTCCCTTGCGGGCGAAGTCATAGCGCCATGTTCCCGCCTGCTGAGCAATGGCGAGAGAGGTGGGCAGGAAAGCACAAGCAGCGAGAAGCTTCTCGGCTACCTCCCGATGTTGTGGGCGAAGGCCTGCATAGACCTCCGCGGTCACTACATCGCAGACGCAGAGGGTATCGCCGCGCTCATGAAGGCCCTGGACGAGGGAAACCGAACTGGGAAAGCCCAAGAGGTAGTCGATGATGGCATCGGTGTCGAGGAGATAAAGGGCCATCACTCGCGACTCGCACGCAGCTTGCGCGCGAGCCGTACGTTGTCCGCCAGCCTTCCCGATTCTACCCAGGCCGCCACCTTCGCGTCAGTGTCCCACTCAGGGTAATCAGCGGGATTGAGTACGCCGGTGGTGTCGGCCAATGCCGTACCAAGCGCCTGGCGCGAGAGCTTCTCGCGGATCGCCTCTTCGACGAAGCGGCTGCGCCGGCGCTTCCCAGCGACGCGGTCGACCTCCTGGACGAGTTCATCGGGGACGACAATGTGGGTTCGCATAACTTCCCTGGGCACAGAATTTGGCCCCTCGGCCGTTTAAGTGTGACGTTATTATCCCACAAGAGTGGGATTTGTCAGAAGGGAACAGGGTACGAAGTTCCGCCCAGGGATGGAGCACCACAGCCCACTCAGCCCACGGGCTCGGCGGGGCGCACGACGCCCGACGCGTCGGGCAGGCGGTCGAGCCGGTAGAAGCGTGTGGGATTCGCGTGCCAGATCTGGCGCTTCACGTCATCCGACACGTCCTGGCGCTCGAGCAGCCTGGGGATGTCGCCGCTGAAGTCGCGCTGGTCGCGCTCGTGCGGATAGTCGGAGGCCCATAGGATCACGTCGGGCCGCACGTGCTCGATCACCAGGGGCAGCGCGCTCTCCTCCACCTCGGCAGCGAAGAAGATGTTGCCGCTCCGCACGTAGTCGCTGGGCTTGCGCTTGCACTGCGGTGAGTACTGCCCCTTGCGCTCCTGCTCTTCGTCCATGCGGTCCATGAAGTAGGGCACCCAGCCGATACCGCACTCGAGGCAGCCGTAGCGGAGCCGTGGGAAGCGCTCGAACACGCCCTCGAAGACCATGGAACCCAGCTGGCGCATCTGGGCGAAGGGGTGCTCCAGGAGATGGCCCACGGTGAAGTTGGCGCCGATCCCCTCCAGGCCGAGGGCCAGCGTCGTGCCTCCGTGCGTCGAGATCGGCACGTCCAGCTCCTCGGCCGCCGCCCAGAGGGGATCGAACTCGGGTCCTGCCACCGTCCGTCCGCCGTGGATCACAGCGGGCAGCACCGCCCCAGGCATGCCCAGGTTCGCGACGCAGCGCCGCAGCTCCTTCACCGCCTCGCCCACATCCTGCACGGGCAGCAGCGCGACCGCCAGGAGTCGCGGGCTCACCCGCATGAAGCGCTCGTGGATCCAATCGTTGTAGGCGCGGGCTAGCGCGACGGCCCAGTCGGGATCGCGGATGAAGCCGTGGGTGAGCCCCTGCGTCGGATAGAGGACCGTGCGCTCGATGCCGTTGATGTCCAGGAAGCGCAGCCAGTCGCTGGCGTCGGGTCCGCGGCCGCCGCCCGCCCAGCCTCCCGGCTGGCGCAGCGAGCGCAGGTAGCCGTCGGCGGTCAGCCCTGGCCAGAACGAATAGCTCCGATGCCACTCCAGCCCGTCGTAGGGCGGGCCGATGTGCTCGGCGATCTCGTCGTCCAATTCCTGGACGTGGCCGTCCGAGTCGATGATGCGGTAGTCGGCCGCCATGGCCGGCTATTCCCCGAAGCGGCGCTCGATCTCGGCCAGCTCGGCGTTCCCCTGGCGGCTGTAGAACTCCTGCATGGCCTCGACCCCGCTGAGGCGCGCGAAGTAGCCGGCGGTGGTGCCGGTGCTCTTCAGCTCCTCCAGCATCTCGCGCCCCGCGTGCAGCCCCGCGATCTGGAGCACTCCGGGCAGCACTCCCGCGCTGGCGCCCCATTGCTTGAACTGCTGGGCGGTGACGGTCCGCGGCAGCACGCCGACCAGGAACCCGCCCACAGCCTGGCGCAGCGCTCTCACCCCCTCTTCGGTGCCGCCGCTGATCCACGCCGCGTCGGCCCCGGCCTCCACGCACTCCGCCAGGCGGTCGAGGACCTCCTGCTGATCGCCCTTCACCTCCGAGCGCGCGATGATGATCAGGTTCTCGTCCGTGCGTGCGTCGAGGGCGGCGCGGATCTTGTTCACCATCTCACGCCGCGAGATGGTGCCGGCCTCGATCCCCTGGTGGGTCGGCCGCTTCGGGGTGACTTGGTCCTCGATGTGGATGGCGGCCGCCCCTGCACGCTCATACTCTTTGACTGTCCGAATCACGTTGACGACGTTGCCGAAGCCGGTGTCGGCGTCGGCAATCACGGGGAGATCGACGGCGTCCGCGAGCGCCGTGATGCGCTCGACCATCTCCGTCATCGTCAGAATGCCGGCGTCGGCATAGCCGGCCGTGCGGTGCGCGACGCTCCCTGAGGCGTGGATCGCGTGCAGGCCGACGTACTGGACCAGGCGAGCCGTGAGGGGATCCCCGCAGCCCGGGGCCAGGACCAGGTCGGGACCGGCGAGCATCTCCTTCAGACCGCGACGCTTTTCGGCGGCGGATGGCATGGACGATTCCTCCGAGGGTGAATTGGGGCGACTGTCGCCTGCTGGGGCGCAAGTATACTCGTGCCAGTACGGGCGAGGAGATGCGACTGAATGGCCGAGATCACGTCGGAGCTCACGACGGCGACGGAAGAAGGGGCGGATTTCGTCCCGGCCACCGACGAGTTGCTCTACGAGCGGCGGGGCGCCGTCGCCGTGCTGACCTTCAATCGGCCGGCCGCTCGCAACGCCATGACCTGGGCGATGTACGAGGGCCTGTACGACGCCTGCGCCCACGTGGACGCCGACGACCGTGTGCGGGTCCTGGTGCTGCTGGGCGCCGGTGACGCGTTCGTCGCCGGCACCGACATCGGCCAGTTCCGCTCGTTCTCCGGGGCGGACGACGCCCTGACCTACGAGGGTAACCTCGACCGCATCTTCGGCCGTCTCGACGCCGTGCAGAAGCCGACAATCGCCATGATCCGCGGCTACTGCGTGGGTGGCGGGGCCCTGATCGCCGCGGGTTGCGACCTGCGCATCGCCAGCCCCGACGCGCGCTTCGGCCTTCCCATCGCCCGCACCCTCGGCAATACCTTGTCCGTGCAGAACTTCGCTCGCCTTGTTGCCCTGGTCGGGCCCGCGCGCACCAAGGAGATCGTGTTCACGGCTCGCATGATCGGCGCGGACGAGGCGAGAGCCATCGGGCTCTTCAACGAGGTCGTCGAGGCCGACCGCCTCGAGGAGCGCACGCTCGAGCTGGCGGGCGTCGTCGCGGGGCACGCCCCGCTCACGCTCCGCGCCACGAAAGAGGCGGTGCGCCGCGTCCTCGAGCACTCCACCCCTGACGAGTCCGACGATCTCATCCTCATGTGTTACCTGAGCGACGATTTCAAGGAGGGCGTCAGCGCCTTCCTTGAGAAGAGACGGCCGCAGTGGACGGGCCGATAGTGGAGCGCGTGTCGTCCCTGTGGCCATTACCCCCCTCCCTAACCCTCCCCCTCAAGGGGGGAGGGGACGAGTTATCTGCCCTCTCCCCCTCGACGGAAGGGATTCCTCCCTCCCCCTCGACGGGGGAGGGCTGGGGTGGGGGTGACCGCGCCCCCGACACCCCGTGACACCTGATCCAACGGTGGACGGACACGACAGTGCCGCGGCCCTGCGGCCGCGGCACCCGCTCGACGGCGTCCGCGTGCTCGAGTTGGGCAACTACATGGCCGGCCCCTACTGCGCGATGCTGCTGGCCGACATGGGCGCCGAGGTCATCAAAGTCGAGAATCCGCGCGGGGGCGATTTCAGCCGCCAGACGGGCCCATTCCTGGATGGCGAGAGCGCGGGCTTCATGGCCTTGAACCGCAACAAGAAGAGCGTCGCGCTCGACCTCAAGAGCCCACGCGGCCATGAGCTCTTCATGCAGCTGGTGCGGACTGCCGACGTCCTGGTGGAGAACTTCCGCCCCGGGACCATGGATGACCTCGCGCTTTCATACGACGTGCTGGCCGCCGCCAACCCACGGCTCATCTACAGCTCGGCGACCGGCTTTGGCCAGACGGGGCCCTACCGCGAGCGCGCGGCCCTCGACCTCATCGTCCAGGGGATGAGCGGTCTGATGTCCATCACCGGCGAGCCCGGCCGCCCGCCGGTGAAGGTGGGTGTGCCCGTCGCGGATATGGCGGCGGCGCTCTTTGGCGCGTACGCGATCCTCGCGGCGCTCTACGCCCGCGACCGCACCGGTGAAGGGCAGCGCATCGACGTCAGCCTGCTGGAGTCCGCCATCGCCCTCGAGGCATGGGAGACCAGCGGCTTCTTCGCCACGGGCGACGTGCCCGAGCCGCTCGGCTCGGCGCACCGCGTCACGGCGCCCTACCAGGCGATTCGCACCGCGGACGGGTACCTGACCGTCGGCGCCACCAGCCCCCGCAACTGGGCAGCGTTCTGCGCCGCGCTCAGGCTCGAGCACCTCGAGCACGACGAGCGCTTCGCCAACGTCACCGCCCGCCGCGCACGCTACCAGGAGCTAGCGGCGCTCATCGAAGGGGTCACGACCACCCGCCCCAGCGAGCACTGGTATCGCCTGCTGGAGGCGGCTGGGGTGCCGTGCGGCGTGCTCCACCGCATCGACCAGGCGGTGAACGACGAGCATGTGCAGGCCCGAGGCTTCGTGGTCGATCTAGCGCACAGCAAGCTGGGGAGCGTCCGAGCCACGGGCTCGCCGGTGCGCTTGTCACGCACGCCGGTCCGCCTGGAGCGCGCGGGACCGCTGCTCGGCGAGCACACGGCGGAGGTGTTGTCCGGTCTGGGCCTCAGCCCGACCGAGATTGCGGAGCTGGAGGGGCAGGGGGTGATTGAGTAGTGTGGTGCGCCAGGGATCACGCGTCAAGAGCCGTGCGCCCGCACTTTCCTCCTCCGAGGATGTCGAAGGTTGTGGCGGTTTAGGTGAAGGGGTCGCTGGCCTGGTTTCTTGGAGCACGTAATCCGCCATCGCCTGCTCGAGGTCGCCCGGGCCGTGCACGCGTTCCCGCTGCAGTTTCGCGGATGGTTTCCCTATCTACAGCCCGCGCCGCGAAAGTTCTGAGCCGAAACTCTAAGTCCCGTGTGATCACGCCCGTGTGAGCGAGAACATCGAGTGGAAGCCGTTTAGTCGGGTAGTCAGCGTTCCACTTCTCAGCCAACCACTTCAAGTCGTCGGCTGTCATCAAACACACTTCTGTACCGGGGGGACACGTGGCTTTCAGAGTTAGCGCGCGTGCTTGTCCATCCTCGGTGAAGGCCCCCGAAAACACGATAAAGGGCGAGACGATGTTCGGCTTTTCCCTGTCAACATATTGGAGAAATTGGGCGCAGCGCGCCTCAGTCAGCGCGTAGGGCGCCACGGCGCTCTTGCAGTCCCAAAGGACCATTCGTTGATCCACAGGTGCGATCCCCTCTCTGCCAATAATGAGTGAGACACGGGAGCTGCAGAAAATACTGTAGAG
>CAYQJS010000088.1:0-12933 GCA_964417895.1 uncultured Chloroflexota bacterium
GGTGAGCCTGTCGAACCACAAGCTCAGGGTGAGCGGGTTTTTCAGCAGCCTGCTAATCTAGGACTGCTTCTCCCCATGGGGGAGGGCCGGCTGAGTCCGACGTAGGCAGCCGAGGACGGGTGAGGGATCGCCCTCACCCCAACCCTCTCCTAGATGGAGAGGGGGAGGGAGCACACATGGGACATACGCTTGCCGAGAAGATCATCGCCGCCCACTGCGATCGGGACGAGGTCTGGCCGGGCGACTTCGTCGACGTCAACCTGGACCTGGTCATGGCCAACGACGTCACAGCGCCGCTCGCCATCCGCGAGTTCCGCAAGCTGGGTGTCAGCCACGTATTCGACCGCGACAAGGTCGTCCTCGTCGGGTCGCATTTCGTCCCCGCGAAGGACATCGCCTCCGCACAGAACATGAAGGAGATGCGCGAATTCGCGCGCGAGCAGGAGATCACGCACTTCTTCGAGCCGGGTAAGGGAGGGATCGAGCACGCGCTCCTGCCTCAAGAGGGGATCGTGGCGCCAGGCGAGATCGTGCTCGGGGCCGATTCGCACACCAATACCTACGGCGCGATCCAGTGCCTCGCCTCGGGCTTCGGCAGCACGGACTGCGCCATCGCCATGGCAACCGGGAAGACCTGGATGAAGGTACCGGCGAGCATCAAAGTCGTTTTCACCGGGAAGCGGAGGCCCTGGGTGACGGGCAAGGACTTCATCCTGCGGCTCATTGGAGAGATCGGTGTCGAGGGGGCGAACTACCAGTCACTGGAGTTCCACGGCGAGGCCCTGCACGACCTCAGCATCTTCGAGCGCTTCACCATGGTCAACATGACGACTGAGGCGCAGGCGAAATGCGGCCTCTACTTCGTGGACGAGAAGACGCTCGAGTATGTCAACCCAAAGGTCAAGCGGCCTTTCGTCTACTACGAGCCAGACCCGGATGCTGAATACGTGCGCGTTGTGGAGATAGACGTCTCCGATATGGAGCCGCAGGTGGCGATGCCATTCCTGCCATCGAACACGTCCGCGATCCGCGAAGCCGCGGGCACGGAGCTCGACCAGGTGTTTATCGGCTCCTGCACCAACGGCTGGCTGCCGGACATCCGCATTGCCGCCAGTATCATGCGGGGCCACACGGTGCACCCGAACATCCGCTGCGTCGTGATCCCCGCCACCCAGCAGATCTTCGTCGACGCGCTCAAGGAGGGCCTGATCGAGGTGTTCGCCGAAGCGGGCGCCGCGGTCGCCGCCGGCACCTGCGGCCCGTGCCTCGGCGGCTCCCTGGGAGTGCTCGCCCCGGGAGAGAAGGCGGCCAGCACGAGCAACCGCAACTTCCCCGGACGGATGGGTCACAAGACGGCCGGCGTCTACCTGATGAGTCCGGCGATGGCCGCGGCGGCCGCGATCCTGGGCCACGTGCCGCACCCCGACGAGGTGGACGACCTGGTGCGCGAGAAAGCCCCTGCGTGACCAGTGGCGAGCAACGTACATTGTCATGCTGAGCCGCAGGCGAAGCATCTGAAGGTGGGTACAGGCAGGTGGCCCTGGGCGATACCCGACTTCAGATTCTTCGCCTACGGCTCAGAATGACAGGGCAGGCTCAGAACAATGACAGGGGCAGGCTCAGCATGACAGGGGGCGGCGTTCGGGTGCCATGACGTATCGATGAAGAAGAGGAGCAGACATGAAGGTTCGTGGGCGGGTCTGGAAATACGGGGACAACGTCGATACCGACGTCATCATCCCGGCTCGCTATCTGACGATGACCGAAGAGGCGGACCTCGGGCGCCATTGCTTCGAGGATCTCGACGCTGAGTTCGTGAGCAAGGTGCAGCCCGGTGACATCGTCCTCGCGGGCAACCTGTTCGGCTGTGGCTCCTCGCGAGAGCACGCCCCGATCGCTATCAAAGCGGCCGGCTGTAGCGCCGTGGTCGCGCGCTCGTTCGCCCGGATTTACCTGCGGAACAGTGTGAACGTCGGATTGCCGCCGGTGGAGTGCCCATCCATCTACGATGAGACAGAGACGGGCGACGTGCTCGAGTTCGACCTCGCCGAGGGAACCGTCACCAATACCCGAACCGGGGCGGTGCACACCAGCGCCCCCTATCCGCAGTTCATGCTCGACATCCTCGACGCTGGTGGGCTCGTGCCCTATACGCGAGAGAGGCTGGCCCGCGAGGCCTCAGGCGCTAATGGCTGACGCGTTGCGCGAGGCGAACATCTGTGTGATGCCCGGGGACGGCGTCGGGCCCGAAGTGACCGCGGAGGCCCGCCGCGTCCTCGAGGCGATCGGGCGGCTCTACGGGCACCGGTTCTCGTTTTTTGAGGAGCCGATCGGTGGCAACTGCATCGATGAGTACGGCGTCGCGCTGCGGCCCGAGAGCCTGCGCCGCGCCAAGCGCAGCGCCGCGGTGCTGTTCGGCGCCGTTGGCGGCCCCAAGTGGGACGACCCCGCGGCCCCCACGCGACCTGAGGACGGGCTGCTCGCCATCCGCAAGGGGCTGGCGCTGTACGCGAACCTGCGACCCGTCCGTGTCTACGGCCCCCTTGCGGACAATTCCCCTCTTAAGTCGCCCGAGTTGAGGTCCACTGATTTCATCGTCGTGCGCGAGCTCACCGGCGGCCTCTACTTCGGCAAGCCAAAGCGCATCTGGGACACTGCGTCGGGCCGGCGGGCCGTGGACACTTGCGCCTATTCCGAGGCCGAGATCGAGCGTGTCCTGCGAACCGCCTTTGCCCTGGCGCGGCAGCGTCGATCCAAGCTCGCCTCGGTGGACAAGGCGAACGTGATGAAAACGGGCCAACTGTGGCGGCAAGTGGCGACGCGGCTCGCGGGAGAGTACCCCGACGTGCAGGTCGAGCACGTGCTGGCCGACACATGCGCGATGCGTCTTGTGTTGCGGCCACAGGACTTCGACGTCATCGTGACCGAAAATACGTTTGGCGACATCCTCACCGACGAGGCGGCGGTCATCGGTGGGTCCATGGGGATGCTGCCGTCCGCTAGCCTGGGCAGCGGTGCGC
Source organism: uncultured Chloroflexota bacterium (assembly GCA_964417895.1). Lineage (GTDB taxonomy): Bacteria > Chloroflexota > UBA6077 > UBA6077 > SHYK01 > CAYQJS01. The sequence continues at coordinate 3,021 of CAYQJS010000088.1, forward strand.
TGGGACTGTACGAGCCCATTCACGGGACGGCGCCCGACATTGCCGGCAAAGGGATCGCCAATCCTCTAGCGGCGATCCTCAGCGCAGCGCTGCTGCTTCGCTATTCTCTGCGGCTCGAGCACGAAGCGGCCGTGATCGAGAGTGCGGTCGAGGAAGTTCTTCAGGAAGGCGTTCGGACCGTGGATATCGCGGCCGGAGGGTACGCGGTCGGCACGCGGGAAATGGCGGATGCGGTGATCCAGGAGATCGCGGGGCGGCGCGAGGGTGCTTTATAATCCGCGCGGCTTCCAGGTTGGAGGGGCTTCGATAAACTATCCGGGCAACTATCCGGGCACCCCAGGGTACGGGCGGAACGCCGGTCGCTCGCAGGCACGGACCAATCTAATCCCGCTTACCGAGGCGAGACGGCTTCGGGAGCGACGGGCGGCCGACTTAGCCCCCGGCAGCGGAGACGGCATCATCCTCCCATGGCCGGGTAAGCGCACCGGGCTCGATCGCCAGCAGGGCGGTGCCGTGCGCCGAAGGCGGCGCAGAGCGCCAGTTGTACGAGGCTGGATGCCGATGGCTCTCGCCGGTATCCTCGTGGCCGCGATGGCCCTCTTCCTTACGACGGTCCGCATGGTCGCCGAGCGCCCAGGGCCGAGCGTCGAAGCCACCAGTGTGAGCGCAGCCAGAGGAGAGGCCCCAAGTGAGCCCGCGTTGCTGCCTGCGGCGGAGGCCATACGCCCAGTGGAGGTTGCCCCAGCCCCGAGGTCGAGCGACGTTCGCTTCACAGCGCGTCAGGTGGAGCCCTCCTACACCGTCGTGCAGGGAGACTCACTGTTCGTTATCGCGCAACGCTTCAGCACGACCGCCGAAGCCATCCAGAGCATCAACAACCTGCCGGATACAGCGTTACGGGTAGGCCAGCGACTGGTCATTCCCTGAGGTTCTTGCCCGATGCCAAACCTCACTCCGTACGACGAGGATCCGGCGCGCAGCGAGCTGGTGGCGCTTCGTCGCGAGTTGCATCGCCACCCTGAAGTCGGGTTCGCGGAGCGACGCACCTCTGCCTACGTGGGCGAGCGGATGGCGGCCGCCGGCCTCGAGATTCGCCAGATGGCCACCACCGGGTTGCTGGCAACGCTGCGAGGCGACAGGCCCGGCCCGACGACCCTCGTGCGCGCCGAGCTGGACGCCCTGCCCATCCACGAGACCTCAAGTGTTCCCTACAGGTCCCAGAACGATGGCGTCATGCACGCGTGCGGGCACGACGCCCACATGGCCATCGCCTTGGTCGTGGCCGAGCGCCTCGCGGCCATTCGGGAGGACGTTCGCGGGACGATCAAGTTCGCGTTCCAGCCAGCCGAAGAGATCGCCGGCGGCGCCAAGCAGATGATTGAGGAAGGGGCCCTCGAGAATCCCACAGTGGACCGATCCATCGCCCTGCACGTGTGGCAGGACCTGCCCGTGGGAATCGTGGCCGTGGCGAGCGGCGCTTGCTGGGCGGCGGTCGACGACCTCACGTTCACCGTGCGCGGCCGCTCGGGCCACGGCGCCATGCCCCACCAGGCGATCGACGCGGTCGTGGTGGCAGCGCAGATCGTGACGGCATTGCAAACAGTCGTGAGCCGGACGCGATCGCCTTTTGCCCCGGCGGTGCTCACCATCGGCAGTATCCACGGCGGGACGGCCTGGAACATCATTGCCGACCGGGTCGAGATGCGTGGGACCCTGCGAACGTTCGATGCGGCGGTCCGCGAGCGCCTCCTCGGCCAGTTGACCCGCATCGCGCGCGGCATCGCTGAGTCGATGGAGGCGACCTGCGAGGTCGAGGACCGCTATGGGGCCCCGCCCGTAGTCAACGATCCCGAGGTGGCCGACCTGGTGCGAGAGGCCGTCGCGCCGATAGTCGGAGAGGAGCATGTGCTGGTGGCCGACCCCGCGGCATGGGGTGACGACTTTGCATACTTCGCGCAAGACACTCCGGGCTGCCTGTTTGACGTCGGCTCGGCAAATGCCTCTAAGGGGCTGGACAAGGGGCACCACAACTCGGCCTTCGACATCGATGAGGATTGCCTTCCCATCGCAGCGGCATCACTCGAGGCCATCCTCCGCCGCATCGCAGTGACGCTGTAGCAGGCTTTCGGCGGTATAATCTGCCACGCTTCGCGGTCGTGGTGTAACGGCAACACGCCAGCTTCCCAAGCTGGATAGTGCGGGTTCGAATCCCGTCGACCGCTCCAATAACCACGGAAGGGTTCCTTGTATCAGCTCACCGGAACAGCATGGGCCGGTAGCGAATGGCGCAGGGGCACATTGCCTTCGACCTGATTTTGCCCGATGATCGCCCCTAACCCTGGGTTGGAACACTTACCGCGTCTGTAGCAAATTGCCGTAGTAAAGGCTTATGACTTCCTGCGTGATGGCTACGGCGTGGCGATCAGCAGGAGGGCGCGTAAGGAGCGTGTGATGCCAAGAGACATCGAGGTTGATAGCAACAAACTCGAGTGGAAGCCAACACGATCGCCGGGCGTCTGGAGCAAGAACCTCCGCAGGGATGAGCAGACAGGAACGAGGTCGCTTCTCAAATTTGAGGTGAATTCCTACATGTCTCGGCACATGCACCCGGCAGGCGAGGAAGTGCTGGTCCTAGAAGGACGGGTCCGGGTAGAGGACTCATGGTGTGAGGCGGGGTGCTACCTCTACTCTCCACCTGGGAGCTCAGACGACGTCTATTCGGACACTGGCGCCTTGCTTTTCGTCGCCCTTCCAAAACCAGCCGTCCATGTTTGACAAAGGCCGTCCGGTGTCTGGACGGGACCCCGATGGCGAAGTCCGGGCGCACGTCACTCGAGGCCCGCCACCACCTCATCGACGAGCGATAATGGGTGCGGTTGAAGCTGGGGTAGGGCCATGCCGGTGAGCGAGCGGACCTTCTTCCACCTCGCATTGGAGGACCCGGGGCAGTGGGAGCTTTACTGCGGGTACCTGCGGCGGAAGCCAGCCATGACCGCTGAGCATAACCGTGTGGCCTGGCGACTCTCTTTTCGCCTGGGACAACAATTGGACAGCAGCCGGTTCGAGGTACGGCTCGGGATGGGGCACGTGCGCCGCACATCGGAGAACTACTATATCCCTGATGTGTTTGTCGTCCCGGTTGAGCTCGTCCGTCCGTTACGGGGACTACGTGACGTTCTCGAAGCCTACGATGCCCCGCTACCCCTCGTGGTCGAGGTTTGGTCCCCCTCGACCGGTGACTACGATGTTGATTCGAAGCTGCCGGAGTACCAGCGGCGCGGGGACCTGGAGATCTGGCGCATCCATCCCTACGACCGCACGCTGACCGCGTGGCGACGGCAGGCGGACGCCAGCTATACCGAGTCGCATTACACCGGTGGCACGGTCCAACCTGTCGCGCTGCCCGGCGTCGCGATCGACCTGGATACTCTGTTCGACTGACCACCCGCACCCTTCCGCTCGCAGGCAACGACCCTGTAGCCCGCTTTCAGCGGTAAAATCTGCCACGCTTCGCGGTCGTGGTGTAACGACAACACGCTAGCTTCCCAAGCTGGATGGTGCGGGTTCGAATCCCGTCGACCGCTGCAGTAACGTGTGGAAAGCCTGCCCCAACGTTGTTCCCAGAGAAGCGGCGCTGGACGACTCTTCGCGCCACGGGTGGTGGCGCGCCGCGGCAGCTGGCACCGGATGACGGAAGAAGGAGACGGCGATTGAAAGCAGCGCGCATCGTCAGCCCACGGGAGTTCGACCTGCTGGAGGTCGAGAAGCCCAGGCCCCAGCCGGGCGAGGTGCTCGTCCGCATGGAGCACCTCGCAGTCTGCGGGAGCGACCTGCGAACCTACGATCGAGTCCTCAGCGAGAAGGACTACCCACTTCCCGTCGGAAGGCCATGCCATGAGTGTCTCGGCATCGTCGAGGAGTCCTTCGACGATTCGGTAAAGCCCGGCCAGCGGGTGATCGCGGTCACCAATGCGGGCGGTCTCGTGGAGTACCTCGCCGTGGCGGCGAACCTATGCGTTCCCGTTCCCGAGGCTGCGGACCCGTCGCTGTGGGTGCTCTGCCAGCCGGCGGGAACAGTGATCTACGCTGTGCAGCAGATGGGCAGCGTGCTGGGCCGGCGGGTGGTGGTCCTCGGCCAGGGACCCATCGGGTTGGTATTCACCGAGCTGCTGGCGCGCGCGGGGGCGACGCAGATCATCGTGACCGACCTTCACGACTATCGCCTGGAGGCGGCCAGACGGTTGGGCGCGACCCACACCATCAACGCCGCGCGTGAGAACGTGGCGGAAGCGGTCGCGGAGATCACGGGGGGCGCCATGGCTGACGTGGCCGTTGAGGCGTGCGGGCGGCCCGAGGCGGCGCACCAGGTGTTCGAGACGCTCCGGCTGCAGGGGCTCGCCGTCATCTTCGGCATTGCGCACATCCAGGACGTGTTCCCCTTCAACTGGACGGCGATGTACGAGAAGGTGCCGCGGATGATCGTGACGAACAGCCTGCGGGCGGGTGATAGGGTCGACGCCGTGCGCACCTGCGTCGACCTGGTAGCCCAGGGCCGGCTGGACTTCGCCCACCTGGTCACGCACCGGCTCCCGTTCGGAGAGATACAGCGCGCGTACGACCTCTACAGTGGGAAGACCAACAGCGTCCTGAAGGTTCTGATCTCGGTGTGAGGCTTCACGTCGGAAGCTGCACGAAAGCTCCGAGTACCTCCGAACCGCCGACGACGCGTGTGACGTGGCCCTTGCCCATCACGTCCTCGAGGAGAACAATGCTGCCCGGGAGGAAATGGCGCACCTCGCCATCGCTCACCTCGACTTCAAGCTCGCCAGAGAACTGGAAGAAGAACTGCCGACGCGGTGTAGGATGCCAGTCCCCGAACCAGCCGGCCCGCAGGGCGCAGAAAATGCACTGCGTGGTGGCAACCGGCGGCGACAGGTTCAGGGGTGGGGCCGGAGGCGCGAAATCAACCTCCGACAACTCGATCTCCACGTCCTCGAAATGTGACTCGCCTTCCATGTCGGCATAGAGGCGGGTGTACTGCATGCGACGCCCCATACGGAAGAAACGACCTCAGACCCGCTCTGCTCTCCGCTTCGCTTCCAGTGTCTCGTATACGCGCTCGGCGGTTACGGGCGCCACGTTGATCTGGACGCCCACGGCGTCGTAGACGGCGTTGGTGATGGCGTCTCCGACGGAACTCTAGCAGAGGCAACGCAATTGATAGCGCTGGCGGCCTGGCCTACAATCGCGGCCAGGAGTGACATAGAAGCAGGGAGCGATATGCGATGAGCGCACCGACGAACGGCGTCCCGATGCTGATCTCCGCCGATTCCCACATGGCGGAGCCGCCTGACCTGTGGGAAAGGAATCTCCCCGTCAAGCTCCGCGACCGAGCGCCCCGTTTTCCGGATGTAAGGCCGCTGGAGACGCCCATGGACCTGCGGGCGGGCGGCTGGGATGCCCGGGAGCGACTGAAGGACATGGCCCTCGACGGGGTGGCCGCCGAGGTGCTCTACACCACCAAGGGGAACTCCGTCTGGCATCCGGACGACCTCGATCTCGAGGAGGCGTGCGTCCGGGTCTACAACGACTTCATGATCGACTTCTGCGACGTCAATCCCGACCGTCTATGGGGCCTGGGTTTGATCTCGCTCTACAACATCGACCACGCCATCGCCGAGATGGAGCGCTGCAAGAAAGAGGGCCTGAAAGGAGCCGCGATCTGGATCGCCGCGCCGGATGCCCTGCCGTACAGCTCCGAGCATTACGAGCGGTTCTGGGCGGCGGCCCAGGACATGGAGGTCCCGCTCGGGATGCACATCAACGCGCGGGCGACGAGGCGCGCGCCGGATCCCCCCGGCCTGCGCCAGATCCACTCGGTGAACGGCCACAAGTTCGACGGAATGACTTCCCTCGCCCACCTGATCTGCTCGGGGGTGATGGAGCGCTACCCGCGGTTGGAGTTCGCGGTCGCGGAGATCGGCATAGGCTGGATCCCGTTCTGGCTGCAGGAGCTGGACTACTACTCGGCTGCCCGAACGAAGCTCCCAAAGGCGCCGAGTGAGTACTTCCGACGGCAGGTCACCTCGACCTTCATCAGCGATGCCGTGGGAGGCCATCTCCTGACCGAGTACGAGTACCTGGCGGATTGCGCGGTCTGGTCCAGCGACTATCCGCACATCGCGTCCGTCTGGCCGGATTCCATGAACATCATCGAGGCGGACCTGGGGCATCTGAGCCAGGAGGTGCGTGACAAGGCGGTCGTCCTCAACGCGGCGCGAGTGTTCAACGGCGGGCGGCTCCCGCCCCCGGCAGATACATCAGACGAGGACTACGCGGCGGATGTGCGGAGGTGGCTGGAGGGCCGCAGTGACTTCGGGTGGATGTCGCGGGTCAACAACGCGCCCGAAGCGGGCAGGACGTAGTACATCCCTCTCCCACCGCAGTGGGAGAGGGGAGGGTGAGGGCAGCCCCCATCAGTGGAGGCACCAACGGTCGAGCCTCTGCCCAAACACTGTCGTTACGTCATTGGAAGGAGCCCTCACCTAGCCTCTCCCACTGCGGTGGGAGAGGGACAGTGCTTTCCTCCCCCTTGATGGGGGAGGGCGGGGGTGAAAGAAGGAGGTTCCCATGAGATTGCACCAGGGAAGCAGGCTTCTCAGGCCGTTGGCGCTGGTGGGAGGCACGGCACTGCTCTTGCTCGCGTGTGCCCCGGGAGGGTCGCCCTCGGGCGGGCAGATCGGCGCCGAGAGCAAGCCAGTGGGCGAGAAGACCCTCGTGTTTGGGATCCAGGCCGAGCCGGAGTACCTGGTGATGTATGGCCGGGTCACCGGCCAGACGTTCACGGCGATGCGCTACTTCCTGTGGCATGGGAACCTCACGGAATACGATCACCAGAACAACCCGACACCGTCGGCGGCGGCCAAGCTCCCGTCGATTCAGGACGGGGACTGGAGGGTGAACCCGGACGGCACCATGCAGGTGACGTGGAGGATCCGGCCGGACGCCTACTGGCACGACGGCGCGCCGCTCACTGCCGCCGATTTCGCGTTCGGCTTCGAGGTGGTCGTGAACCCCGAGCTGGTCGTCGACGACCTTGGTCTCGCCCAGGTCAAGACCAACATCGCGTCAGTGCAGGTCGTGGACGATAAGACCTTCGTCGTGAGCTGGAAGCACACCAGCTACTACGGAAACCACAACAACCGCGACTGGGTTCCGGCGATCCCGAAACACAAACTCGAGAACGACTATCGGACGATGGACCCGCTGGCGTTCTCGACCCACCCGGCCTGGAGGGAGGAGCTGCTCGGCCTGGGCCCCTACAAGCTGATCAGGTGGGAGCGCGCCCAGTTCGTCGAGTCCGTGGCGAACGACCAGTTCTTCCTCGGACGGCCCAGGATCGACCGCGTGATCGTTAAGTGGGTGCCGGATAACAACGTGCTGGTGGCCCAGATGCTGGCGGGCGCGGTGGATATCGCCCCGGCCGAGAGCTAGGTCAAGCCGGACCAGCTGGCGGAGCTGCGCCAGCGCTGGGGACCGGACAGGGGCCTGACCTATACCAACCTGGTCATCATCCGCATACTGGGATTGAACTTCCGGGAAGGAGGGCCGTGGGCCCGGGATCTGCGCTTCCGGCAAGCGATGCTCCTCTCCATCGATCGCCAGGAGCTGGTCGACGTGCTGCACCTGGGGATGACCAAGCCTGCCTGGTGGTTCGTGTATGCCGACGACCCCATCACGCCGCTGGTGGAGCGAGCGGGGGTTCCGAAGTACGACTACAATCCGACCCTGGCGGCGCAGCTCTTCGCTCAAGCGGGCTGGACCAAGGGCGCGGACGGGCTGTTGCGCAACAGCGCGGGCGAGACGGCCGGAAAGTTCTACTGCTGCCGCTACCCGAGCGCGGACTCGAATGACGTCAAGGAGAGCCAGGCCTGGGGCCAGGGGCTGAAAGCGGCCGGCATCGACGTCGAGCACCCTGTCCCGGAGGTCTCCGGCGCGCTCCCGGCTACGGAGAGGCGAAGGGGCCAGCAGTTCACCTACGGCGGCAAGATCGCCAACTGGTTCCCCAGCAGCCGCGAGCACTACGCGAATCTCCTCTCCACCAACATCCCGAGCGAGGAGAACCGGTGGATTGGGCCGAACACCTCAACCTACTCCAACCCGAGCTATGACCGCCTGCTCGACCAGCGGCTCCAGACACTCGGCGTATCCGAGCGCCAGCAAGTCGAGGTCCAGATCGTCAAGATGATCGCCGAGGACCTGCCGCTGCTGCCGGTCTATTACAACCCGCTGGGTGTCGCTGTGCGTGAGGGCATCCGGGGCCCCGCCCCGGCGCCGGTCCTCAACATGGCCACCGCCTGGGACATCCACAAGTGGACAATGGATTAGCGAAGCGACGCCGGGGGTCCAGGACGAGCCAACGCGGACCACCCAAAGTACAGAGAGGGTTCCCGATGGCGGCTGCGATCAGGACCAAGCGAATCGACGGCGATAGCCGCTCCACGGTCGCGCTGATAGCCGGCGCTGTGGCGGCCAAACCGGAGACGCGGGCGCATTAGCGACCGGTCGCGACGGCGGTGCGCGATTCCGGCTTCGCCGTGACCGGGGCACCCGTGCGGCATATCGCCGGTGCAGGGCATAACATGTTGCACAGCGCGACACAATCAAGAGTTAGGCAACCAAAGGCGACCGTTAGATGACCCGAACAAGCATCTTCTTCCAAGGGCATCCACCCGGTGCCTTGGGCTATATGGCGAGGAGGGCTTCGTCAATGCGCGGCAACGGAGATCTCACCCACAGCACAGTTGGCTGGAGCGTCGGGGCGACAGGCACGGTTGGAATCGCGAAGGGCCAGACGCTACGGTTGAGCGTAGTGAATATGGGTTCTCTCAGAATCTTTGTGTACGGAGCGCTTACTGGGAACCCTCACCCAGTGTCACTGCTGGAAGACTCCTTCACCTTGGAGCCGGGGGAAGGCCGGGAAGTTGACCTCAGGGCCGAGGACCTACCCAGGGAGCTAATCGACAAGACACGCCGTACCCAGGTCCGCGCATTCGTAAAAACTAGCGCCCCTACAGTCCAATGCAATCTGGAGGTCTTCGATGACCGCAGCGGAAGAACGACTATTGTTCTTCCTTTGCAGGCAATGGATAAGCCTTCATGAGGTGTGCAGAACTCCGTGCATCCCAAGAGTGGGCGTATGTGGACCGAGAGGTTGACATACGCTCGGTGCGTGAACCTGGGCGTTAGGCCGCGGGAGGCGCACTGATGGCCGAGGTGCCGCAAGACAGCCCGTCGCCCGAGGAACTTGCCCGCCGGGTGGCGTGGTTCCACGGGTACACCGCCCGGCTGGAGGGCCAGCCGCCCGAACTCCCCCTCCGCTGCCCGTGCTGTGGGTGCAAGACGCTCGGCGAACGGGGCGGGTTCGAGATCTGCGAGGTCTGCTTCTGGGAGGACGACGGGCAGGACGACCACGACGCGGACGTGGTCCGGGGCGGCCCGAACGGGGCGCTAAGCCTCACCCAGGCGCGGGCAAACTACCGGCGGTTCGGGGCGTGCGACGAGCGTTCGGTGGGCAGTGTCCGCCCGCCCAGGCCGGAGGAGCTGCCGGGGCAAAGACCGGCCTAACCATCCGCTGCAGCAGACCCGGGCCGCATGTTAGCTTTTCGAGATGTGTAGCTCACTCAGCGGCCCCGGCCGCTGAGCGGGGTCGTTCGGCGGCACGCGGGATGCGCGGACAGGAGGATTGCTGAATGTCTTCTGCCGCACTCATTCGTCTCGGTGGCCTCGCGGCCATCCTTGCTGGAGTACTACGAGCAGCTGCCGCGCTCCTTCCCGCGATTGAGCCCTCCGTCGCGTTGGAGTGGCTCTACCTTCTTATCGATGTCTTGCTGTTGTTTGGACTCCTCGGTGT
>CAYQJS010000089.1:0-12078 GCA_964417895.1 uncultured Chloroflexota bacterium
CGACCAGTTCTGGTCGTGCTGGTAGAACTCGGTTCGCTCCGCGCCCTCCGGGATGCCGTTGAAGTCCGCGAACAGATCGAGCTGGCCGTCGCGATCGGGCTGGCGTTCCTTCGTCTGGCGTAGCAGGTCGTCGATCAGGACCTTCGGGTGAACCTTCTCCTGGATGTAGAGCGGCGGCGCCTGGACGACGAGGTCGCTCCAGTCCAGCTCGTCCTTGCCGCGCCACACGAGCTGCGGGTCGAGGTCTCGGTTGCGCCGCTCGTACGCGACGCGGACCGGATCCTGCGTCTCCTTCTGCAAGACCGACTCGTATTCGGCGGTGGGGATGTTCTTGCGCGACGCCTCTTCGTGAAGCAGCGTTTCAACCGATTTTCCCGTCGGCCGCTTGTTTATCGCCATGTTGACCTCAGCGCTCGTTCATTCCGTTGCGCGTCGACGGAAGATGGGCTGCGGCGAGCCTTCGCTTCCCCCGAGGCGAGCCAGCCGCTGTGCGCTCTCGCGCTCGATGAGCGCCTTCAGCCCCTCGAGGATCAGCGCCGTTCGCTGTCTCAGACCGGTGAGCCTCTCGGCGTCCGCCAGCAGGCCCTCGTCCAGGGTAACGGTCGTTCGCATCCGTTAAGCGTCCGGGTGCGTGATGGCGATCACCTCGAGGCCGTCGATGCCGGTGAAGTCCGCCGGGTTGCACGTGTAAATGGGTAGATCGTTTGCCATCGCGGTTGCGGCGATCAGCGCATCGAAGGCCCGGACGGCGCTCGTACGACCCGCCCGGCGCAGCGAGGCCGAGACTCGTCCAAAAGCGCGTGCCGCCGCCGCGTCGAATGCGATCGGATCGAAGTCTGCTTCAGCCTGCTGCAGGATCGCCTGCCGGGAAGCTCGCTCCTGATCCGTCCGCGCGACGAGTGGACCCACTGACAGCTCCGCCAGGGTGACGGCGGTGATGAATGGTTCCGCGGGCAGCATCCTTGCATCGCCGATGCGGGGAATCAGGATAATGGTAGACGTGTCCAGCACCCCCCGAGTGCCCTGAGCGGCCTCCATTACAGAGAGCTGTCGACGACGCTATCCACGTCCTCACGGAACTGCACGGGGTCGACGCGTGGAAGATGCCGCCAGCGCTCGATGAGCGCTTCCGCTGACACCCTCGCAGCGACGAGCGGGCGGAGCTCTGCTACGGGCTTGCCGTCCCGAGTCACTGTGACCCGTTCACCCCGGGAAACGCGGTCGATGACGTCGCCACCATGATTTCGCAGGTCGCGGACTGATACTACCGCCATGTTGGTGAGTGTATCACGCGGGAGACACTAGATTCGTCCTCAGCCCTGATCGTACTGCGCGTGCCTGGCATTGTTCCAAACCTCGGCAAGAACCGGGTCCCCGTCTGCTGTCTCGGCCGTCGTAGTGCGCACGACATCGTCCACCATGCGATTGAACTCGCTCTCCACCTTCGCGGCGAAGTCGGACTCGATCCCGTACATTTCGGTCAGCTCGGCGAACGCCCAGCGGCCGTGCGTGCCCAGGTGATTGACGCCGGGCACCCAGTACGTCTCCATGGTGGCCTTCTTCTCCTTGGCGTCCTCGCGGCGGTAGCCCTTGATCTCTACGACGAGATGGAGCAGGTCGTCGCCCCCGCGGCCGTCGTCAACCAGCACGATGAAATCAGGAAGGTACGTGCGCATCTGCGAGCCGTAGCGGTACGGAATCTCGAGGCCGAGGTTGTGGTTCTTGACGTAAGCTCGCACCCGCGGGTGGGCCTCGGCCACGCGGCAGAGCTCCGCCTCCCAGTCGCTGTCGAGCACGACCCAGTTCACGTGGCAACGGCGAGGGTCGGTCTCCCAGCGGTCGGCCCTCGAGGTCGTGAAGTTCACGTGCATGGTCGAGCCCGTTGGGTTGTAGGGATCGAGCACGGCCTTGATGGGCCGCTCCCCCACGAAAGCGCGGGTGATGCCGGCCGTGATGCGCTCGCAAGCCATGTCCGCCAGCTCCTGGTACATGAGCTGGGCGGGATAGGTGCCCCCCTTGCAGACCAGGCAGGTGTCCAGCCACTGCTTGGTGATGCGCTTGAGCTGCCCGAACAGCGGATATCGGGGTTCCTCGCCCGGGTCGCGCCACTTGGTGATAAGCAGGCGCTGCGTCAGATGGAAGAGCAACGTCGACAGCCGCAGGTCGCCCGTGTGCACGAGGTTGAGGTCCACGGCCTCGCCGATGATGCCGGCATTTCTGGTGACTGTCGGGCCTATCAGTTCGGGCGTTAGCTCGAGAACCGAATCGTCGTTGAGCTCCGCGGTCAGCCGCTCCTCGGGCAGCTCGACGCGGTAACCCTCGACCCGCGGGAAGCGGATCTCGAGGGCATCGCGGTCCGGCCGCACGGCCTTGACCTGGACCGTCTCGCGCGGCGGCTGCGGTGGCGCGATCACCGGCTTCGCCGTGAAGTCGAAGGGGATGCCGAGCACGTCGGCGTACTCCACGTTGAACAGGCCCTCGTCGTTCAGGTCGTAGGACTGCCGCCGCAGGGCGCGACCGATGACCTGCTCGCAGAGGAGCTGCGTGCCGAAGGCGCGCACCCCGAGCACGTGGGTCACCGTGCTCGCGTCCCACCCCTCGGTGAGCATCGCCACCGAGACCACGCAGCGGATGGATCCGCCGAGCCGGCCCTCCTTGCCAACGGTGTTCATCACCTCCCGGAGCAGCTCCTGGTCGGTGAGGCCCTCACCGGCGCGGGGATCGCCGGTGCGCTCGACGATCTCGCGGCGAAAACGCTCGATCTCGTCCGCGGCCATCGCCCGGAAGCCGCTGTCCAGCCCCTCGCCGGACTCGAGCTGCTCGCTATCGATGAGCAGCGTGTTCGGCCGCGGCAATGGGTTGCCGTGCTCGTCGAAGTTGCGGAACAACGCCAGCCGCCCGTTCTCCAGGGTCGTCGAGCCGTCGTCCTTCTCGCGCTGGAAGCCCGAGACGTAGTCGTAGACCAGCTTTGACGTGGAGGTGTTGTTGCACACCAGGATGAAGCAGGGGGGCACGTGGACGCCCGCTTCCTCCCACAGCCTGAACGTCTTCTCGTAGTGGCCGTACAGCGCCTGCAGTGCCGTCTGCAGCCGCGTCGGAAGCGCGAGCGGATCGAGCGCTCCGGACTTGCCGCGCCCCTTCTTTGGCATGTCTTTGCGGATGTTCTCCCAGAGGTTGCGGAACATGGGCATCTCGCTGCCCGGGATGTTCTCCGCCACGGGGACCCGCGGCAGCTTCACGATGCCCGACTCGATCGCGTCCATCAGCGAGAAGTCGCTCATCGTCCACGGAAAGAGCGTACCCTCGGCGTAACCCGAGCCGCGCAGGAAGAACGGCGTGGCGGACAGGTCAAAGACCCGGCTGATCCCCAGCTTGCGGTTCACCGCTTCGAGACCGGAGATCCAGACGCGCGCGGCCTCGTTGTTGTTCTCGGCTTCCTTCTTATCGTCCCCGGACAGGTCCTCTTCGTCGGGCGGGCCGGGCTTCTCCCGGTAGCAGTGGTGCGCCTCGTCGTTCAGGACCAGGATGTTCTTCATGCCCATCAGGTCGGGCATGACCCGCTGGATCATCTGCCCCTCGGTCTCCAGCGTGTTCAGGTCGTCCCCGAGCCGACCCTTGAGCAGCGCGCGTCCTCCCCGCGAGAGCTCCATCTTCTCGCGCAGCTTGAAGGCGTGATAGTTGGTGATGACGATCTTGGCGCGGTTGAGATCGTCGAGCATGTCCCCCGGCACCAGCTCGCTCGTGGCGTAGTAGCTGTCCGGGTCGTTGGGCTGGAGCACCCGCAGCCGGTCCTTGATCGTGATGCCCGGCGTGACCACGAGAAACCCGCGCGTGAAGCGATTGCTCTGGGGTCGGCGCACCGCGTTAATCGTCTGCCAGGCGATGAGCATCGCCATCACCGTAGTCTTGCCCGCGCCGGTGGCCATTTTGAGCGCCAGACGCATCAGCTCCGGATTGGCATCCCGGTTCGCGTCGGCGAGATGATCCAGAAAGCGCTTGCCCTCGCGCGAGTTCGGCGCGACCTCCGTCAGCCAGATCGCAGTCTCGACGGCCTCGATCTGGCAGAAGAATGGGCGGAAGGTGGAGAACGAGTGGTGCCGCCAGTGCTCGAGCAGGCGAGCGGTCTCCGCGGTTACGCCAGCGGAGCTGAGGCGCCACTGGTCCACGTGACGGCGCAGCTCGTTGATGAGCGACGTCGGGTCGTACTGCTGCTCGGCCGTGGAGATGCCGGCGCCTTCGTCGAACACCAATGCCTGCTGCGCAGGCGGCGCCTTGCGCTTTCTCGGCTTGGGGATCGGCGTAATGAACTCGGCCGGGCGGCGCCGCTCGATAATCCGCTGCGTCGGCTGCCCCTGCTCATCGAGCTCCCAGTAGCGCGCGGGATACTCATAAGGCGAGTTCAGGATCGGCCGCTCGAAGAACCGGTCCGCCGTGTTCAGGGTTTCGCTCCGTGATGGGTCCGTATAGTGGATCTTAGCGCTATTCACTCACGAACTCTGGCAGTTAACTATCACGGGCGCGAGCGGGATAATACCGACGGCTGCGTACGCGCCGCCGAAGGTTAGTGCACTGGTAAGCGCCTGACGCTTCACTCATCAAAACGGAGGGACGATGGTCATCTACTCGATGTCGTGGGACCTGCCCACGGAGCCGGAAAAGCTCCGCGTGTATGCCAACCTCGCCCGGAATGACTGGATCCCCACCACGCTCGGCTTCGAGGGTACGGTCGAGGTTGCCACGTATCGCAATCCGCTACAGAACAGCCCCCAGGTTCTTGTCGTCATCGGCTTCACCGACCTGCCGGCATGGCAACGCTATATCGCATCGGACGAGTACGAGCGGATCATGCGCGACCTGCGGATTCTCGGCTGCACGGGGATTATGACTCGCGTGTGGATACCCTCACGCCTGACGCCGGAGCCGATCCGCCCCGGAGACCTGCCCCTTGCTGAGCCCGCAACTCGACCATAATGTGGCGGCGACTCCTTAAACTGTGCCAGGTCCCGACAGCCGAGCCTCGACGTTTGCGGCGATGGCGGCTACGTCTTGGTCGGTATAGTCGCGCAGCTCGCGATCCTCGCGGAAACCGATAGCGATCCTTTCAGGCCACGACAGGCGGGCGACGGGGCTGGTCGGACCCATCAAAGCCCTGAGCGCTTTCATGCGCAGCCGCCAACACGCGTAGTCATAGGCGTACTCGGTATGGCCGAGTACGCGACCGGCTGCCGAGACTTCCTGATCGGGGGCGTAATCGCGCTCGAGGCTGCGGAGGGTCGCAAGCTGCTGGTCGGCTCTGGTCTGTAGCGCTAGCGTGGACGCCTCCAGCTGGCGGTACTCTATCGCGGATTCTGGCGTCCTAATGCGTTCAAGCACCCCGGCGATGTCCACCCGCGTCACCGTCTCATCCAGGCGTGGAGTTACCTGCGCGAGGTGGTCCTCCATAGAGCTGCCACGCACGATACGCGCTACCTCGCGCACAGCGGCCTCACCATCATTCTCTTGCACGATTGCCCCCTCTTTGCTCACGATCTTCATCCGTCCCTCACGAAATTGGCTCCCCTGCGCATTCAGCTTTGAGCGTGCACCGGTTCAAGGTTGCTCGGCCGACGCTCAGTTGAGGGGCCGGCCTTCTCGGCTGAGGCCCCTTGTTCGTCTGGGACGATGGTGAGCAGCTCGCCCACGGTCAGCTCGCGTTCACCCACTCGATGCAGCGGGCGGTGCACGTCCACGCGATATCGGTTGCGGCGGCCGAGTTTCTCCGTCGCGATATAGCCCATAGCTTGCAGCTCGGCCACGATCTTCCGTACTGCACGCTCGGTGATGCCGACCGCTTGCGCAATCTCGAGTCCCGTGCTGTCCGGCCGCCATCCAACGTGGATGAGCACGAGAGCATGGTTCGTCAGAAAACTCCACAGCGCCATCGGAATGCGACCTCCGGGATGTTCTGCGTGCGTGTTATGAGGTGGACTCGCCCGCCCGTCTAGGGTTCCATTTCCTCAGGTCGTACAGTGAATAGTATATCATGTATTGAAGTTCATGATATGCCGACGATAGGCATCGGGCTAAAAGCCCGAACGCAAAGGAGCAGTCATGCAGCCCAGCACGACCGACCGGGGCATCCGAAGAGAAGTACTCGCCACGCTCAAAGTCAATCCCGCCGCCAGCCTCGATACCGTGCTGGGAACTGGCGCTATCACCGGCACGGCAGCGTTGAGGTAGCAGAAACCGCCCGCGTCGGGACGATCCTGGAAGACGAGCGAGCGGCGATGATTAAGCGACAGCTCACCGGTGAGGACCGGCCACGGTGGCGCTTCTGGTAAAGGCCGGCTTCCGCAGCCTTCATGAGCGCTATCTGACGATTGCGATGACGTGAATCGCCCGGCGCCGACCCGCATGCCGGGTGGTATGAGGGGCGGGGCCGTTTTACGGACCCCGCCCCTCCGATTGCTGCTTCCACCACGCCGCCTTCTTTGATCTTCGACTGCCAGGCGGGTGAATCTGTCAAAACGCGCAATGCGCATCTATCGGATCTTGTGATCAGCTGACTACCGGCCGCCGGGGGTCTCACGACGAGGTGAGATGTTAACGTCGCTACTGGATCCTGCTCAGCAGGGGATGACGACGAGCTCGTGCTTGTCTTTGCCCAGACGACGCCCGCCTTGCGGAGTCACGACCACCGTGTCCCCCCAGTTGGCCGCCGGCCCGTCGGCGGGTCGAACGCTGGGCTTCAAGATGAAGGCGTTCCCCTCCTGCAGGACGTAGCTGGCCGCGTCCGGCGTCATAGCGCCCCCTACGAGCATCGGACGATCCTCGCCGAGCCCTCGACCGTGCATCGTGAGGCTCACCTTGCAGTTCAGGGACTCCGCCGCCTCGTCGACCACGCGGGCGACCTCGCCGAAGGTGGTTCCGGCCTTGAGGTGCGCGAGGGCCGCATTGAAAACCGTTCGCTGCTTATCCATAGCGTCCAGGTAGCCAGCCGGGGCGTCACCGAGCACGACGGGCTGCACCCGCTGTGCCGAGTAGCCCATGTACTTGCCCTCGATCTCGTTCGCGATCATGTCGCCCCGATGCAGCACTCGGTGCGTGGGAATGAACGCGTCGTGCGCGGGGAACGGGCCGGACCCATAGATCACCATGGTTGGCACTTCGCAGCCAAGTTTCATCATGCCGTAATAGAGCGCGGCATGAACCTCGTAGTCGCGCACGCCCGGTCGGGCCGCCTCGACCATGGCGTGGACGCCGGCCTCGGTGATCTGGGTGGCGCGCTCCAACGTCGCCACCTCCTCCGGGCTCTTGACGGCGCGAAGCTGGCCCATCATCACCGACACGTCCTCGAAGGTGGCATTGGGGAACGCCTCATTGAGCGCCTCCCACTGCGTCAGGGTGATCGTGCCCTCCGTGGCGCGCAGGTTCCCCCGCAGGCTGCTGATCCCGATTTTGTGCCGGTCGATGCCCAGCTCCCGCAGACGTTCGATGATCGGCTCCGACCAGACCATTCGTTTGGAGGGTCGCACGTCTCCGACCCAGTTTTGCGACCCGGCCCAGAACTCCGGGCGGTTCAGGACGAAGACCGTTACGTCGCCCTCCAGCGGGAACACACAGGCCGTGCTCGATCCGCCGCCTCCGCAGTGACTCAGATAGCGAGAATCCGCCTCCCACTGCGCATTGTGCCCGGTGTGGGGGTAGGTAATGATGCAAGCGAGGTCACGCTCGGCCATAGCTTTGCGCACTCGGGCCCAGCGCTGGTCTCGTTCCTGTAGGGAGAATCGAGGCATCTCGATCGCGTCAGACATTGGGCTGTCCCTTCCTTTCTTGCCTCATGGGCGATGGTAGTGGGTCACTGTCATGTGCATGGCTTTTTCCGGTAGGGGAGGGGCTTGGAGCCTGTCTCAAAAAGGCGTTCCTTACGGTCAAACGGGGTTGAAACCACGAGTGTGCCCATCTATGAATACCGATTTTCGACTTCTGAGACTGGCTCCTTGTCCCCTCCCGCCGGCGACACGAGAGCGAGCGGTATGGCGGGGGAGCCCCCGTCCTACCGAAGCGACGGAATGTTGTCGTATACAACCATTTTAAGAAAAGAGCCAGAGTTGCTTGAGCGATCCCGTTAAGATACGGGTGCAGCGCACCCTTGCCCTC
This sequence comes from uncultured Chloroflexota bacterium, assembly GCA_964417895.1. GTDB lineage: Bacteria > Chloroflexota > UBA6077 > UBA6077 > SHYK01 > CAYQJS01. The sequence goes on from CAYQJS010000089.1 coordinate 8,140, forward strand.
AGTTCGGGGTGACGCCCTCACCCCAACCCTCTCCCAGGGGGAGAAGGGGTAGCCGCATCCCCCCTCCCTCTGGGTCCCATAGGGTGAGGGGCACTGCTGAAGGAGGCTCCATGGAAGCGAACCGTACGATCGATGCGATCTACAAGCAGGAGCAGATCGGCGAGTTCATGACAACCTGGGAGAACTTCCCACGTCCAGGCCTGGCGGCCTGGGCGGATCGTCGCAAGGCGGGGCTCATGGGCACTGCCAAGAGCACTCGCTACACCCCGCGCTTTCGGCCTTTCGACATGCTCGCGCGACCCAACCAGTTCCTGGTCATCCTGGAGAACCAGAACCACCGCATCGGCGTGGAGAGCGTGTGCGGGGTGCAGGATGCCTTCCATCGCTATGTGGATGCGGACATCATCTATTTCCAGTTCTGCGGCACGACGACCGTAGAGACCGAGCTCGGCGTGTACGGGCTGACGCCAGGCGAGGTGATGCTGGTACCCGGGGGCGTTGCGCACCGGTCGATTGGGACCGCTGACAGCCTGCGCTACTTCTGCCTCACCCATGAGGCCGTGCACCACGTGATGAACGAGGATCAGTACACCAGCGACACTACCTTCGAGATGAGGCGCATCGGTGGTCCGAGCTGGCAGATCCCGTCGGAGGTGCAGCCGGCATCCACGGGGCGGGTCGTCGAGCGAATGCATTGCTGGGATGACGGACCCGAGGACTTCACCATCATCGACCGGGACTACGAGGATCTGGTGGGGGCGGCGAGCCTGCGGGGTCCAGCTAAAGAGACCGGCGGCGTCAAGAGGGTCCACGCCTTCGATCATTTCACCGCGATCGTGGGTAAGGGTGGAGGAGATGCGGGGACTCAGCCGCTCATGCTAGCCGAGCACCTCCGGCTTCGCACCTACAACATGCAGGGCGAGCAGTACGCGTTCCACCGGGCGCTCCGTAGCGAAGAGGTCCGCATTCAGTTCCGCGGGAATGCGATAGATATGTCGGAGTTCGAGAACGTCGAGGTGAAGCCCGGCGATGTCACGATCATCCCGCTGGGTATCGCGCACAGCGTGATCTCGGACCCGCCGGAGGACCCATCGTTCCTCCGGCTGAACTTCTACAGCACGCAGCCCTGGCGGGTGCCGATCGATCCCACCAGGCATCTCTACCGGAGCACCTTCGAGTGCACAACCATCGTACGCAAGCAGGCGAACTGGCTCCTGGCCCAATCCGCCCGCTAACCTCTGTGATCACGCACCCCGACAAGGTGCTGTTCCCTGACGACGGGATCACCAAGGGCGAGCTCGCGTCCTATTACGAGGCGATTGCGCCGGCCATGGTGCCGCACATCTGTGGACGTCCAATCACGATGGAGCGGTACCACCGGGGCATCACTGAAAAGGGGTTCTTCCAGAAGGACGTCTGGAAGGGTTTTCCAGAATGGCTGGAGCGCGTTGAGGTCCCGAAGAAGGGCGGGACCGTGCACCACCCTCTGGCCTGCGACGCACGATCGCTCGTCTGGCTCGCCAATCAGAACTGCATCACACCGCACGTGTGGACGTCCCGCGCTCCGAACCTGTACCAGCCCGACCTCTGCGTCTTCGACCTCGACCCGTCCGAAGACGAGCCAGCCGTTCTGAGCGCTGCCGCGCTCGAGGTTCGCCAAATCCTGGCCGAGCTGGGCCTGCGAAGCTGGGTGAAGACATCAGGCTCGAAAGGGTTCCACATCGTCGTCCCGCTCGATGGCAAGGCCGACTTCGACGAGGCGGCGCGATTCGCCTACGCCGTCGGTGCGATCCTGGTCAAGCGCGATCCGAAGAACCTTACGCAGGAGTTCACCAGGGCCGACCGCGGCGGGCGCATCTTCATCGACACCGGACGCAACGGCTACAGCGCGACATTCTCCGCTCCCTACGCCGTGCGTGCCAAGCCTGGCGCGCCCGTGTCCGCGCCGTGCAGGTGGGAGGAGATCGAACGCGGCGACGTAGGCCCCCAGACGTTCACGCTGCGGGCGATGGCCAGCCGCATCGCCGGGGTGGGCGACCTGTGGTCCGACATGCGCGGGCGCGGTCGGTCGCTGCGACGTCCGATGGAGCAGGTGCAGCAGCTCCTGGCCGGGGACTAAGCAGATCAAGCATCCCCCAAATCCGTACAATCGGGCTGGTAGCATCTGCCCAGGAGCGCACAGTGCCCGTGAGCGAGCGCACATTCCAACAGCTTGCGCTAGAGGACCCGGAGGGACATTGGGAGCTGTACTGTGGAGATCTGCGCCGGAAGCCGGGTATGACCGCGGAGCACAATTACGTGGCGGGTCAGCTCTTCTATTCTCTAAAGCAACAGCTCGATAGCAGTCAGTTCGATGTCCGGATCGGCATGGGACACGTGCGGCGCTCGGAAGAGAGCTACTACATTCCCGACGTATTCGTCATACCGATCGACCTTGTGCGACCACTTCGCGGTCGGCGCGACGTGCTCGAAGCCTATGACGCCCCACTACCGCTGGTGGTCGAAATCTGGTCGCCCTCGACGGGTGCCTACGACGTGGATGCGAAGCTGCCCGAGTACCAGAGGCGCGGTGATCTTGAGATCTGGCGCCTTCATCCGTTCGACCGTACCGTCATCGCCTGGCGACGGCAGCCGGACGGCAGCTACGCCGAGGCGCACTACGCGGGCGGCACGGTCCGCCCGATGGCCCTACCGAACGTGACCATTGACCTCGATGCGCTATTCGACTGATCCAGCCCTTCCGTTTCATCGTTATTCCTCATTCCGGTGTGCGGGCCACGCCGGGCTCCATCGTGAAGAGGTCGAGCAGCTGATCGATTCCCCTGACCTCTTCCAAGCTCCACAGCGCTGCCAACGCCTCGCGGCAGCGCTGCGCCCCGATCGCCGGATCGCTGTAGGTCCGGAACTTCGCCTCCACGTCCCGGTCGCTCATCGGGTTTCGGGCGTGGCCCTTCGGATAGTCGGACCGTTCCACAATCCGCTCGCCAGCTGTCGTGACCACCTCGATTTCTGAGGGGAGCGCCTCTGGGAACTGCCTCGTGAGCTCCGCGCTCTCGCTGATGTTGATCCGGTTCATCAGCGGCCGGAGGGTGGGATCCTGGACACGCTCCAGATCGAAAGTAGAGGAGGTGATCGCGCCGTCGCGGAGGGCCACCGCCAGGAGGTACGGCAGACTGTGATCCGCGGTCTCTCGGGTCTGCGGGTCCCACTTCGCCGGCTCACTGCCGATCTCGCTATAGGCCATCCAGTACGTCCGCATGTTGAGCTGCTCGATCTCCTCTACTTTCACCCGCTCGCGCAGCCTGAGCGCCATCCACAGTGGCGCCTGCGAGTGGAACTCAGCGGGAAAGAACTTCAGGCTCGCCCGCTCGATCATGAAGTTGCGCCCGTCTCGCCCGCCCAGGGAAGCCAGCTCGAATGGGCCTGTTACCTGCTCCCATATCCCGTGGCGCCCCTCGAATGCCGCGGTTGGCCCGGTCATCCCCTCTCTGGACAGGAGAGCGGCGAACACCCCTGCGCTCGTGGCGGCCGGGGTCGCAGCGCCCTTCCACATGGACAGCTCGCCGGCCCGGCTCTGGCGCGTTGGAACGTTCGCGGTCACGGCGATGGCGATCGCATTGGCCATCTGTTCGAGTGAGAGCCCGAGGATCTTGCCAGCGCCCGCGGCAGTTCCCAGCACGACCATGAGACCCTGGTCCCAGCCGCGGCCTCTGAGGGCAACGACGTCGGCCAGGGCTGCGAACGCCTCATAGGCTGCAACAATGGCTACGATCAGGTCCTTACACGAGGCTCCGTACGCCTCGGCCGCCGCCAGGATGCCTGGAATCATGTCGCTCGGGTGGCCGGTCCCAGTGATCGGGGAAATGTACGTATCGTTGGTGTCGAGTGTCGTGGGTCTGAGAATTTGTCCGCCCTAACGGGTCTGTGATTCTGTCCTCC
>CAYQJS010000090.1:0-11840 GCA_964417895.1 uncultured Chloroflexota bacterium
GGGGTTTTCTTCCCTCCCCCTCGACGGGGGAGGGTGAGGGAGGGGGTGACGTACCGCCGATCGAGGGGTCACGAATTTGCGCGACGTTTTATCAGGAGTCCGAAAGCCGGGAGATACCAGCGAACGAGGGGAAAGCGATATGGCAGCCCAGCGCGGCATGAATCCTAACGATCTCTTCCATATCCACTGGCTCAGCGACGTCCAGCTCTCGTCCGACGGTGCCCTTGCCGCCTTCGTCGTCACCCGGCTCGACGAGGAAGCTGACGACTATCGCTCCGCAATCCGGGTCGTTCCCACACGGGGTGGCGATCCGCGCCGGCTGACCAACGGCCCCAAACGCGATACCCAGCCTCGCTTCAGCCCCGACGGCCAGATCCTCGCCTTCATCCGGGATACGAGCACCAAAGAGAACAAGGAGGCCAAACCCCAGCTCTGGGCCATCCACATAAGCGGTGGCGAAGCCTGGCCCCTGACTGACGTCCCAAATGGAGCCACGAGCCCTACCTGGTCGCCCGACGGCCGACGGCTCGCCTTCCTCTCCCGGGTCGCTCCCGAGGATGGTCTGAGTAAGGAAGAAAAGGAGAAACGTCAGGCCCAGGCACGGATTATCGACCGCCTCAAGTACCGGATGAACGGGGAGGGGTTCACCTACGACCGGCCCTACAAGCTGTGGGCGGTTCCCTTTTCGGAGGCGGGGCCACAGGAGGCGCAGCGGCTGACGGACGGTGACTGGAGCGATACCTCCCCCGCCTGGTCGCCCGATGGGAAATGGCTTGCCTTCGCGTCGGCGAGGCATGACACGCGGGACGTGGACAACACAAGCGACATCTGGGTTGTCCGCGCGTCGGGGGGCAGAGCCCGAAAGATCACTGGTTCCCGGGGGCCATGCGGCGCCCCTCGCTGGTCCCCGGATGGTCAGCACATCGCCTTTCTGGGGCACCGCCATCCGCTGGGGAGCGGCTTCAATACAAAACTCTGTGTGGTCCCTGCGCGGGGTGGCAAGCCGCGCGATCTGACGGCGGACTTCGACCGCACGGTTGTTGGTCCGTCCGTAGGGACTGCGCCCACCGTTCACTGGTCCGAGGATGGACGGGAGCTCCTGTTCCTCGCTATGGACCAGGGAAAACAGAGCATCCACATCGTGTCCGCGGCCGGGGGCCAACCGCGGCTTCTGGCAGGGGGTGAGCGGGAAATCGCCTCGTTCGACACCCCGCCCGGTATCCACACCCTCGCGTTTATTGCCAGCACAGCAGCCGACCCTGGTGAAGTGGCGGTCATCACGGAGGAAAATGGCCTTGGCGAGCGGCAGCTTACCGACTTCAACGCCGGCTGGAAGGCGGAGGTCTACCGTGCGGCCTCGGAACGGATCGTCTTCACCAGCGCCGATGGAACACCGGTCGAAGGCTGGCTCCTGAAGCCGTTCGGCTTCCAGGAGGGCCGGAAGTACCCGGTTCTCTACAACATTCACGGCGGGCCGCACTCCCAGTACGGCTACACGTTCTTCGATGAGTTTCAGATTCAGGCCGGGCAGGGCTACGGCGTCTTCTACCCGAATCCGCGCGGGAGCCAGGGTTATGGTGAAGAGTTCTCCATGGCGATCACCGGTGGGTGGGGGAAGCAGGACTACGAGGATGTCATGGCGGGTCTGGACGCGCTGGTTCAAGTCCCGTGGGTCGATGCCGAGCGGATGGGGGCCCTGGGCGGGAGCTATGGCGGCTACATGACGAGCTGGGTCGTCGGGCACACCGACCGTTTCAGGGCGGCCTGCTCCGAGCGTGCTGTCAACAACCTCTACAGCATGTATGGCACGAGCGATATCGGCTTCTACTTCAATGAGTGGGAGACTGGCGGCAAGCCGTTCTGGGAAGATCCGCTGTACTACCTCGACCGTTCACCGATCCACTACGTGCAGCACGTTGCAACACCGACCCTGATCATCCACAGCGAGAGCGACTTGCGCTGCCCTATTGAGCAAGGAGAGCAGTTCTACGTCGCTCTCAAGCGCCGCGGCGTCGATACCCGCTTCGTGCGTTTCCCCGAAGAGAACCACGAGCTCTCCCGTTCCGGCAAGCCAAGCCGCCGGGTTCAACGTTTTTCCATTCAACTCGAGTGGTTCGACGACCACCTGGCGATGGGGAAACGAAGCACGTCATCCGGCAGGCGACGGCCAGCGGCCCGCAGTTCCCCTGTCAGCTCCAAGGGCCGCCGCTGAGCGCGTAGACGACACCACAGAGTGGAACCTCCACCGGTGGGGGTGGCGTCGACGGTTAGTCCGGGGGCTCTATATTAGCGGCCCAGATTGCTTCACAGTCGAGTCTCTGGATCTCGTACGACTGGTACAGCCTCAGATGAATCTTGTCTTCGTAGTCGAGCGTATCCTGCTGAAGGGCTGCTGCGGGGTCAACTTTCTGAATAGCAAGTTCAACGCGCGGAGCAAATTGGACCAGGCGCCCGAACCGTCGAACATCGACAGCATAAAGCCGGTCGAGCGCAGCGTCCTTGTGGTAGAGGATCAGCTTGCCGCGATGACGCCCGAGGATCCAGTTACTTCTGAGGTCGGGCGGCAAATCCCAGTCCGGGACCTCGAGCTGCTTCGTTAGCTCGATCATCGCCTCCGTGGGCACCGATGTCGCGAGCACCACCAATCCGGGTGCATAGCCGGCGTCTTTCAGAAAGTCGCTCAGGCGGTCGGCCTTTTCGAGGATCTGGACGGGTTCCCTGCCAACCTCCGCCGCTTCGACTCGACCAGTGTCCTCGACACATGCGCGCAATTCCGATTCAAGCTTGGTGAGGAGGCGTCGCTCCTCCGCCACGGCAAATTCCCACCCCCTCATGGGGAACCAGTTCGAACCTTCCACTAGGGGGCCCTTACGGAGAACGACATTGAAGCCGAAGGCCTCGTTGTCGTTCTCTTGCTCGCTCTCCTTGTAAGCCGAGAAGTGCTGGAAGATTCGCTCGGTTGCACCGATCCCGCGGCGGCTCTTGAGGTAGTCCTCAAGAAACGCCTCTACTCTGTCCTTCGAAACGTCGGGGTGAGTCACGGAAATACGCTCGCCTAGCTTGCTAATCTCATTCACCTTCGACCTTTTCCTGTACGCCAGGCCGAGGAAGGGACCAACGCTGGATGATGCTTCCGAGATCGTGCTCCAGGATCGCCGCCAAATCCTGCAAATCGCCGAAAGTTCTATCGAGAACATCCCGCTGCAAGGTAGTCCGAAATTCCTCGACGGCGGTTTGTCTATTCGCGCCTTCTTTTCTCAGTGCATCCTCATCTTTGAAGTAAAACATCAACTCGACAGCACCTGGATCCTCGCGGTAACGGCTTAGGGCGCGAAGCCCCACAGCTGCTCCTGTAGGTAGTCCTTTGGCGGCCGGGCGGGGGGATCCAGCGCCCACAGCCGCTCCGCCCAGTAGCGATTCCGCTCGTAGTTGTCGTCGACCTGGGAGAGGCAGTAGGGCAGCCACCCGATCTGGGTCTCCGCCCAGTAGATGCGTAGCGTCGGGAAGCGATCGAAGACGCCGGCGAACGCCATCTGGAGGGGAGCGATGGCGTTCTCGCTGGCGAACCGCACCATGAGGCTCACTGGGTCCCGGCCCGGGCTCGCGTCCTTCGGCGTTCGTTTGTACTGAAACACCGGCCCCTCCCGCGAGAAGCGAGTGGTGCCCCCGTTGGTATGGGCGGTTATCGGCATATTGAGGTCGAGCGCGGCAGACCAGAAGCGGTCGTCGTCGGGGGTCGGGTAGCCCTTGCCGCTGGGGAATTTGACGAGGTTCACGCCCCTGAATCCGGCGCGGACGCAGTACTCCAACTCGGCGACCGCGTCGTCCACGCCTGTGTCGGGGATCACGCCCATAGGGATGAGCCGGTCGGGATCGTGGGCGGCGTAGTCCTCGACCAGGAACTCGTTGTAGGCGCGGATCATCGCCCGGTAGGCCTCGTCATCGCGGATCCCGCGCCAGTGGTTCGGGTACGAGGGGTGGGTGAAGAGCACCTCAGCATCGACGCCGTCCTGGTCCTGCTCGCGGACCCGCTGCCCGGGGCTGCCCGTGCCGGGGCTGCCCTCCCAGTGGACGACGTCGGGCGCGTGCTCGGCGAAGGGCGTCCCGGTGATGGCCAGGCCGGGCGCCATGGGTGCGCGGCCCTCGATGACAATACCGTCGCCGCCGTTGGCCAGCTTCACCATGTGTGGCGCGCGGTCGCGCCAGCGAGAGGGCACACGCGGTGTCCATCGCTCCGGGACAATGTCGAGGTGGGAATCGCCAGAGATGATGCGATAGATGCGAGCCATGGCGGCTACCTCCGTGGCACGCTGGTCGTGTACGACTGTCATTGCTCTGAAATCCCCTCTTCCCTCTGGGAGAGGGTCAGGGTGAGGGCGCTTCCTCCCCCGCGCTTTTCATCCTCCGCGGTGTCGGGAGGCGACGTCGACGATCCGGAGGGATTTCGCCCCACCGCCGCGCGCGAGTACGGATTCTTTGCCTTCGCCTCCGAATGTCAGGTATCTGCCTACGTGGGCTCTTTCGGAGCCGCGGTGCGCCGGGTGCGGCGCGCCGGCACCGCGGGCGGGCTCTCAGTAGCGCTGGTGGCGCTCGTTCGCGCCGTCGTGGTGCGCGCACCCGTTCCACCGGCTGTGGTGCGCCCCGCAACCGTTCCACCGGTCGTCGTGCGCCGGGCGCGGGTGCGCGCCGGCACGACCGGGGCCTCCGGGGCCGTGGCCGCTGCGCGGGCTGCGACGGCCAACTGGTGCATCAAGCGGCTCTTGCGCCGCGCTGCCTGGTTCTTGTGGATGATGCCCTTACTGGCCGCTTCGTCCAGGTTTTTGGCCGCCTCCGCCACCAGGGCGGCCGCCTCGTCGACGGCTCCGCCTTGCAGGCCGACGCGCGCCTTCTTGACATAGGTGCGGAGCGCGGAGCGCACCGGACGGTTACGCGCGTGGCGGCGCTCGCCCACGCGGTGCGCCTTCATCGCGGAGCGCTTGTTGGCCAAAGTGTGATTCCTCCAACTTCTGCATCATGCTGAAGAGCGACAGCGACGAAGCATCTCCCGCGAGATCGCCCCGGCAAGCTCAGGGCAGGCCCGTCGCTCCGCTCAGGATGACATGTGTTGTCGGAGTATAACCCACGCTTCTAGCGCACTCCGCACTCCGCACTCCGCACTCCGCACTCCGCACTCCGCACTCCGCAATTACAATTGGCCGTGAGTCAGGACCGCATCCGCAACTTTTGCATCATCGCCCACATCGACCACGGCAAGTCCACCCTCGCCGATCGCCTTCTCGAGCTGACCGGCACCGTCGCGCAGCGGGATATGGCGGAGCAGGTCCTGGACGCCATGGAGCTGGAGCGCGAGCGCGGCATCACCATCAAGCTGAAGCCCGTCCGGATGAGCTACACCGCCAGGGACGGCCGCGAGTATGAGCTGAACCTCATCGACACACCCGGGCACGTAGATTTCAGCTACGAGGTGTCGCGCAGCCTGGTCGCGTGCGAGGGGGCTGTGCTCGTCGTGGATGCCGTTCAGGGCATCGAGGCGCAAACCCTCGCCAACGTGTACCTCGCGTTGGAGCACGACCTGACTATCGTCCCCGTGGTCAACAAAATCGACCTTCCCAACGCGGCGCCCGAGGCGGTCGCGAAGGAGATCGAGAACGTCATCGGCCTGCCCCGCGCCGACATTCTCTTCATCTCCGCCAAGGAGGGAACGGGGGTCGCGGGCGTGCTGGAGGCGATCGTAGACCGAGTCCCGGCGCCGACGGGCAACGCCGATCGGCCCCTGCGAGCGCTGGTGTTCGACAGCCACTACGACTCATACAAGGGCGTGGTAGCCCACGTTCGCGTGGTCGACGGCTCGGTGCGCACGGGTCAGCGCCTCAAGATGATGACCTCAGACACGCCCGTCGAGGCGCTCGAGGTGGGCGTGTTCCGCCCGACGATGCAGCCCCTGGACGAGCTGGCGAGCGGCGAGGTTGGCTACATCGCGACGGCGCTGAAAGAGGTGCGCGACGTGCGCGTCGGCGACACCATCACCGCGTCGGCGCGGTCGGCCACCCAGCCGCTTTCCGGCTACCGACCGGTCAAGCCGATGGTGTTCGCCGGCCTCTATCCGATCGCGAACAACGACTACCCTGAGCTGCGCGATGCGCTGGACAAGCTGCGCCTCAACGACGCCGCCATCGTGTACGAGCCCGAGAGCTCCACGGCGCTGGGCTTCGGCTTCCGCTGCGGCTTCCTCGGCATGCTGCACATGGACGTCGTGCGGGAGCGCCTCGAGCGCGAGTACGGGCTCGAGCTACTGGTGACTGCCCCCAGCGTCGAGTACCGCGTTGTCACAACGGCGGGTGAAGAGGTGCTCGTGGAGAATCCGTCACGCCTGCCAGAGCCGAATTACGTTAGCGCAGTCTACGAGCCGTGGGTTCGCCTGGAGATCGTGAGCCCCAGTCGCTTCATCGGCACTGTAATGGAGCTGGTGCTCGCCCGACGCGGCGCGTACCTCAAGATGGAGTATCTCGACGAGCAGCGCGTCCTGCTGCAGTACGAGATGCCGCTCGCTGACCTGATCGTGGACTTCTACGACCAGTTGAAGTCGAGCACTCAGGGCTACGCCTCGCTCGATTACCACCATGTGGACGATCGGCCTGCCGACCTCGTGAAGCTGGACATCCTGGTGAACGGCGAGCCCGTGGACGCCCTCTCCACCATCATGCACGCCGAGGGGGCGCAGAGCCGGGGGCGAGCCCTCGTGGAGCAGCTACGGCGGATCATCCCCCGCCAGCTCTTCGACGTCCCAATCCAGGCGGCGATCGGCTCGAAGATCATCGCTCGCGAAACGGTGCGGGCGCTGCGGAAGGACGTGCTGGCGAAATGCTATGGGGGCGACGTCTCGCGCAAGCGCAAGCTATTGGAGAAGCAGGCGGAGGGGAAGAAGCGGATGAAGCGCGTCGGCAGCGTGGAGGTGCCCCAGGAGGCGTTTATGGCGGTGCTGGCCCGGAACCCGTAGCGCACGCGCGGCTGGCCATGCGGTCTAGCGCGGCTGGGCCTCAGGCGTGAGCGCCGGAGCGCCCTGCCGATATGTGATGCGGCCTCGCCCCAGGTCGTAGGGGCTCAGCTCAACCTTCACACGGTCTCCCAGCGCCATACGGATGTGGAACTTCCGCATCTTGCCTGACGTGTAGGCGAGCACGTCCTGGCCCGTGTCGATCCGCACTCGGAACTGGCCGTCGCGCAGAGAATCGGTGATGACGCCGCTGACTTCAATGGCATCGGCTTTGGGCAAGTCGTATCTCCACGGCAGATTTGCTCCCATTCTACTCCGGCGCCGCAACACGGTGCGCTGGACTGGCGTGCGCCGCTCGGATAAAGTGAGCGCTGCATCCCAATAAGGCAATAGGCACGAGGCAAGAGGCACGAGGCGATAGGTACGAAGCATACCGAGGAGGAGGAGACTGATGGCCGCGACCACGACTGAAGCGACACGAAGAGACCGGCACGCCGACACAGCCTACCGGCAGTGGATGGAGTCGCGGGGCATCCCGATTCACCGCGGGTACTTCGTCGAGGACCTGCGCACCGTGGAAGTAGGCTGGTGGGAGGAGCGCGGATGCCACGCCGCGTTCCTCGAGTTGGCCGGACAGGAAAGCATCCAGGAGTCCCGCGTAACGGAGATCCCGCCCGGCGGCACGGTTCCTCCGTCGAAGATCTCGCTCGAGGAAATGGTCTACGTGGTTGAAGGGCGTGGCATCACTACGGTGTGGGGGGCCGAGGGCCTCCCGAAGAAGTCCTTCGAGTGGCAGAAGCACAGCCTCTTCATGGTTCCGCCCAATTACACCTACGAGATGAGCAACACCCAGGGGAATCGGGCGGCGCGCGTGCTTCAGGTCAACTACCTTCCGCTCGGGCTGCTGCTCAATCCCAACCCCGATTTCTTCTTCAAGAACGACTACGTCGATCTCAGCCTGGTGTACGGCGAGGACGAGAGCCCGTATTCAGAGGCGAAGATCGCGGTACGCAGCGCAGAAGAGGCCGGAGACCGCGGCGTGCGCAATCTCTGGGTCGGGAACTTCTTCCCCGATATGGCAGCCTGGGACAGGCTCGAGGAGCACCGCGTGCGTGGCGCTGGCGGAAGCGTCATCGACTTCCGGTCGAGGACGGGGCGCGGAGGCCATATGTCTGTGTTCCCCGTGGGTACCTACAAGAGGGGCCACCGTCACGGGCCGGGCACCGTGATCGTAATCCCCGATGGGGAGGGCTACTCGATCCTCTGGCAGGAGGGCGGGGAGAAAATCATCGTGCCGTGGCATGAGGCTAGCGTCTTCGTGCCCCCGAATCAGTGGTACCACCAGCACTTCAACGCGGGCGCGGTGCCTGCTCGGTACCTCGCCATCGCACGGCCGAGCGCCGCGTTCGACACCGACGAGTCGCTGGATGAGCGCCAGATCGATTACACGGCTGAGGATCCCATGATCCGGCAAAGGTTCGAGGACGAGCTGGCCAAGCGCGGGGTGAAGTCGCGCATGCCCGAAGGAGCCTACCAGGTCAAGAACTATGCCTGGACCTACAAAGGGGACTAGCAAACATACCGGCATTCTGAGCGCACACCTGTCATTCTGAGCCGCGGGCGAAGAATCCGTACTCCGAGGAGCGGACCCTTCGCTCTGCTCAGGGTGACAGAGACTTTGGCGGAGTGAAGACGTAAATGAGCGACGGCCACGATCTTCCAGGGTTCGATCATTCCCACGATATGCTGATGGGGCCAGACGTTATCACCGAGGACATCGAGGGCCTCGAGATGTTCACGCTGCGCAGCGTAGGCATCGACATCGGATCCTCGACCACCCACCTCGTCTTTTCGCGTCTGACCCTGCGGCGCGAGGGGGCGGCATTCTCGTCCAAGTTCCGCGTGACTGACCGAGAAGTGCTGTACCGCTCGAGCATCTTGCTGACGCCGTACGTGGCCGGAGCCTCGAACCTCATCGACACCGACAGGGTGACGCAGTTCATTCACCAGGCGTATGCAGAGGCGGGCTTCGCCTCCGACGAAGTCGACACGGGTGCGGTCGTTATCACCGGGGAGGCCCTGAAGAAGGAGAATGCCCGCCCGATCGTGGAGTTCTTCGCAAAAGACTCGGGCAAGTTCATCTGCGCTTCCGCCGGCCCCAACCACGAGGCGATCCTCGCGGCCCACGGCTGCGGGGCCGTCGCGATGTCGAAGGACAACAAGTGCACGGTGCTGAACGTCGACACCGGTGGCGGGACCGCGAAGCTCTCGATCATCCAGGACGGTGTCGTGACCCAGACAGCGGCCGTCGAAGTGGGCGCACGCCTCATTGCCTTCGACGACGCAGGGGTCGTTGTCCGGTTGGAGGAGCCGGCCAAGAGCATCATGCCCGAGGCCGGCGGCAAGGTGGCGCTCGGAGAGTGGATCAGCGAGGAGGACCGCGAGAAGTTCGCAGGGATGATGGCGAAAGTCCTGTTCGAGGTGATCCTGGGCGGACCTTACTCGCCACTAACCGAGAAGCTGCTCCTCACCCCGCCGATCGCCGGTTACCCCAGCCTGGAGCGGATCGATCGCATCATCTTCTCGGGAGGGGTTTCCGAATACGTCTACGAGCACGACCAGACAGCGTACGGGGACCTGGGGCCAATCTATGGGAAAGCCATCCGCGAGCAACTCAACCGTATCGGGAAAGCCGACCTGGTCCGGGAGCCCGTCGAGGGGATCCGCGCGACGGTGATCGGCGCCGGTGAGTACACGATTCAGGCGAGCGGCACGACCAGCTATATCTCCAGCACGAGCGCCTTGCCGGTGTACGCGTTGCAGGTGGTTCGGCCGGCGCTCGACCACGAAGCGTCCGTCGAAGTCGCGCTGAGGAACGCCCTCGCCAAGTTCGACCTCGATGAAATGATCGACGGGCTGGCTCTGGCCCTCGTGCTCAATGGGCAGCAGAATTACGAGTCGCTGCGGCGGCTGGCCGACGGCCTGGCAGCGGTCGTGCCCCCGCCCAACGGACAGACTTCGCCCCTGTTCCTGGTGCTGAACCTCGACGTGGCGAAGTCGCTGGGCGGGATCCTGAAAGAGGAGCTAGGCGTCCAGCGCGACGTGGTGGCCATCGATGGCATCGACGTCGGGGACCTGGACTACATCGACATTGGCCGGCCGGTGGGTACGTCCGAGGTTCTGCCGGTCACGGTCAAGAGCCTGCTGTTCCCCTCCGAGCAGAAAAAGGCGGAAGCAGCGGCCGCGCGAGCGTAGCAGCTTGGCCGTAGCCCCGTTGTTCTAAGTTGTCGTGCGCTGTCACGCCGCGCCACGGACACAAGGAAGCTGTCATGCTGAGCCGAAGGCGAAGCATCTGGGTCGGCATTGGGCTGCGAGCCTGCGACCCGTGTTGTCGGCGCCCCCAGACCCTTCGCTGTCGCTCAGGGTGACAGTTCAGACCAGCCGCAGTCGAAGCATCTGACGGGAGACCCTTCGCTGCGTTCCTCTAAATGACGCCGTCGGCCTTAAGCGCCGCGAATTCGGCCTCTGACAGGCCGAGGATGCCCTTGTAGACCTCTTCGTTGTGGGCGCCGAGGGGTGGGCCCACCCACTCGGTGGCCGGTGGCGTGTCGCTGAACTTCGGGACGATGCCCGGAATCCGCAGCCGGCCGATGCCGGGCACTTCAACGGTTTCAATCATCTCTCGGGCCTCGTACTGCGGATCTCGCACGATATCGGCGATGCTGAAGATGGGCCCGACCGGGACGCCGGCGTCCTCCAGCGTTCGAACGCAGTCCTCCAGCGTCCGAGTAGAGGTCCAACTTGCGATCACACTATCCAGGAAGTCAGCCTCGAGAGAACGCCCGGCGTTGTCGGCGAAGCGTTGGTCGGCGGCGAGGTCGGGACGGCCGATCGCCTCCATCAGCCGCTTGAAGATAGAGTCGCTGTTACCGCCGATGATCACGTGCTTGCCATCGCTACAGGGATAGGTATTCGACGGCGTGATCCCTGGCATCGCGGCTCCGGAGCGCTCTCGCACAAGGCCCGCAAAATCGTATTCGGACAGCATGCTCTCCATGAGCGCGAACACGGCCTCGTAGAGCGCCACGTCGACCATCTGACCTTCGCCCGAACCCGCCACGTCCCGCCGGTACACGGCGCCGAGCACGCCGATGACGGCGAAGAGCCCGGCTATCGAATCTCCGATGCTGACCCCGACCCGGACTGGCGGAAGATTCGGGTAGCCCGTGATATAGCGAAGGCCCGCCATAGACTCGGCGATGGAGGCGAACCCCGGCTTGTCACGTAGCGGCCCGGTCTGTCCGTAGCCTGATATCCTCACCATGATGAGCCGCGGGTTCAGCCGGTGCAGATCGTCCCATCCCAGCCCCCAGCGCTCGAGGGTGCCCGGTCGGAAGTTCTCCACCAGCACGTCGGCGCGGACGGCCAGCCGCCGTGCCAGCTCCTGCCCTCGCGGATCGCGCAGATCGAGCGTAACGCTGCGTTTGTTGCGAGACTGCGAGTACCACCAGAGGGAAGTCCCCTCGTGGACTACGCGCCAGAGGCGGAGGGGATCGCCCCCTTCCGGTGGCTCGATCTTGATGACCTCGGCGCCGTGCTCGGCGAGGAGCCCAACGGCCCAGCAAGAAGCGATCCGAGCTCAAGCACCCTGAGCCCGGCGAGCGGGCCTCGTCCGGGGGGTGGCTCAGTCCGGCTCGCGCTCATCTCCTCGGTCCAGCGGCACGGCTCCGCATCGAAGTCTACGGGCGCCTCCCGGCAGCCACCGCGCCCATAATACTGTCCATAATACTGAGTGTAGACCAAAAGTGATTCTGTCCTCTTTAGCCAGGAGTAAAAATGTCCGCCC
>CAYQJS010000091.1:0-7836 GCA_964417895.1 uncultured Chloroflexota bacterium
CGCACGGCAACCTGATCGAGCTGCACGAGGCCGGCACCTGTCGCTGCAAGAAGACCGCCAGAAAGAACGCGGCGGCGGCGCCGTCCATGGCCGGTTAGGGTGGGGGCGGGTTAGGGCGGGGGGTAGGGCCACGAACACGGGAACTGCCCCACTAGCACGAGGGCACGTCGCGCTTTTCAGCGTTCTCACGCTGGCGGTGCTGCTAGCTTCAGCCTGCGCACCAGCGCCCGGCGCCACGCGCAGCGGCGAGCCGCGGGCGGCGGCGCCGGGCGCTGGGCGGACTCTCGTGATCATGTCCGGTGCTGAGCTACCGAGCTTCGCCGCGAAGCCACTCCAGACGTTGCCCAATCCCCGGGCAGCCGGCGAGGAAGTGCTGAACGCCAACCTCTCCTTCGTGGACGAGCGCGGTCTCCCTCAGCCTTTTCTCGCGGAATCGCTTCCCCAGCTCAACACCGAAACCTGGCGAGTCCTCCCGGACGGGAGGATGGAGACCACCTATCGGCTGAAGCCCATCCTCACCTGGCACGACGGGCATCAGCTAACGGCTGAGGACTTTGTGTTCTCCTGGCGGGTTTACGCCACGCCTGAGTTCGGGGTCTCCGAGACCGCTGGCTTCAGGCTGATTGAGGAGATCGCTGCGCCGGATCCGCGGACGGTGCTCATCCGCTGGAAAGAACCATACACAGAGATAGGGTCGCTGAGGTCGACGTCAGGTCAGGGGGGAAGGATCATTGCGCCGCTCCCTCGGCACCTTCTGGAGCAGCCGTACCAGCAGCGCACCGGAGACAGCTTCATCGGGCTGCCATTCTGGACGTTCGAGTACGTGGGCGTTGGGCCGTGGAAGCTGGAGCGCCGCGAGCCCGGGGCTTTCTTCGAGGCGAGCGCGTTTGATGGGTTCGTCTTCGGACGCCCCAGGATCGACCGCGTCAAGGTCATCTATCAACCGGATTCCAACACTGCCGTCGCCACCATACTCGCCGGCGAGGCGCACTACTCGGTCAGCGCCCTGCTGCACGGTGAAGAAGGGTTGACCCTGGAGCGAGTGTGGGCCGCCAACAATGGCGGGAAGGTGATCTGGGAGACGGACATCGCCAAGGGCCAGGAGATTCAGATGCGGCCCGAGTACGCCGTGCCGACCCAGCTCGCGACCGATGTACGGGTACGGCAGGCCCTCGCCTTCGCTATCGATAGGGCGCTGTTGACGGAGGTCGTCACTGTTGGCAAGGGGCTGCTCAGAGAGATCTACACCCACCCCCAGGCCGACTACTACGACGCGGTCCTGCGCGCCGTGTCAACCCGCTATTCGTACGACCCGCGTCGGGCGGAGCAGCTGCTCCAGGAGGCTGGGTTCAGGAGGGGAGCCGATGGTGGCTGGATGACGCCAGCGGGGGAGCGCTTCACCCTGGAGCAGTGGTACCTGGCCGGCGCCACTAACGAGCGCGATAGCATCATTCTGGTGGACACGTTCCGGCGCCTGGGAATCGATGCCACGTCAAACGTCTTCGGCATCCAGCGGAGCAGCAACGAGGAGCGGGTCAAGACCTCGGGGATGTTCGGCGGGTCCCTCGGCTTCGTGCCCGACCGCTACCACAGCCGCGACGTTGCGCGGGCCGAAAACCGCTGGCAGGGAAGAAACCGTTTTGGCTTCGTCAATCCGGAGCTGGATCGCTTCATCGACCTCTACGTCGCGGCTCTCGACCGGTCGGAGCGCATCGAACTCCTGGCTCAGATGGAGCGTGTCGCCATGGAGCAGTTGCCCGCGATCCCGACCTATTACACCGCAGTCGTCATCGCCCACGTCGCGTCCCTGAAGGGGGTGCTGCCTAATGTGGTGCCCGAGGCGGGCGAGGAACGGGGGATCTGGAACTGGGAATGGCAATAACAGCAGAAGGAGGGAGTCGGGCCGTCCCCTCCCCCCTTGCGGGGGAGGGTTAGGGAGGGGGTAGCCCGGACGCATTTCTACGGAACATTTCGGATGTATGTGCTTAGCAAACAGCAGGGAGGTGATCGATGGCCGTTCGGTATCAAGTGATCTCGGGGGACTCCCACCTGGAGTTCGATCCTGGGCGGTGGACGCCGCGGGTGCCCGCCAAGTGGCGAGATCGGGCCCCACGGCGCATCACGCTGCCAAGCGGCGGCGACGGTATTCTCATGGAGGGCCGTGGGCTCTACACCCTCGGGCTCGCCGTGACGGGGAAGCCCTACCAGGAGCATCGCCTGGACGGGATTCGCTACGAGGGGAGTCCGGGGACCGGCTCGCCCGAGCAGCGGGTCCGCGAGCAGGACATGGACGGGGTCGACGCCGAGATCATCTTCACGTCGGTGAGCCAGCCCACCACGTGGCGGGGCCTTGCCGATGACGAGGGGTACCGGGCGCTGGTACACGGGTACAACGAGTTCGTGGGCGAGGAGTACTGCGCCGCGTACCCGGACCGACTCATCGCCATGGGCGTCATCCCGGCTACGGGCGTGGACGACGCGATCGCCGAGATGGAGTTCTGCCAGCACGTGGGGCTAAAGGGCGTGTCGCTCATCACGTTTCCGAATGGGAAGGGCTTTCCAACTCCCGAGGATGACCGCTTCTGGCAGGCGGCGCTGGACCTCAATATGCCGGTCGCCACTCACGTTGGGATCACGCGCGGCGACGGGCCCGTCTTCCGCTACGAGCGCGAGCCCGCCGGCCTCACCGGGTTCGGGACCGACCCCATCCGGGTACTGACCCGATTCGGGACCGGCGCCACTCAGGACCTAATCCAGCTGATTTTCGCCGGCGTGTTCGACCGTTTCCCCCGACTGCGCATCTACAAGGCCGAGACGATGATGGGCTGGCTTCCCTACCAAATGGAGCAGACCGATGACATTTGGGACCGCAGCCGGCACTGGGCGGCCGACTACTACGGGCTCGAATCCCCCCCGAAGCCGCCCAGCGAGTACATCCGCGAGCACGCGCTGTGGGGCTTCCTGCGCGACCCGTTCGGCGTGAGCGTCCGGCACCAGGTGGGTGTGAAAAACGCCCTCTGGGGGAGCGACTTCCCGCACTCGGCGGGCAACTGGCCCGAGTCGAGGCAAGTGCTCGACGAGTTGTTCCAGAGCGTACCGGAGGATGAGAAATACGCCATGGTAGCCGGCAACGCCGTCGACTTCTTCCACCTGGACAAGGAGGGTTAATGTCACCGGCATTGTTCCTGGAAGGGACTTCACGCTCTCCCTCGCCCTCCCCCGTCGAGGGAGGAGGGAAGATGGTCCCCTCCCCCCTTGAGGTAGAGGGAAGATGGTCCCCCCTGAGGGGAAGGGGGAGATGGTCCCCTCCCCCCTTGAGGGGGAGGGTTAGGGAGGGGGGTACAGCACGGCAGCAACTCAAAAGGAGGCGGCCATGAGCGACGTTGGCACAACGATCGACGATCTCAACCAGTTCCTCGCGGAGTACCACCTGGTGGGCGCCGGGCTGAGACGTGATGGCGCACGGCGCACGGGCAACACCGCCCGCCACTGGAAGTGGGAGGGCATCTACGCGGGCCTCATGCAGTCGGGCAAGATCGTGACTGTGGGCCCGGGCGCCATGGCAGGGATGCGCACCATCGCGGGAGTCGAGGCATACAACTCCCACATGTGGATGGACTACCAGATCCTCATGCCCGGCGAGCGAACCCAGGCCCACCGCACCATGCGCAGTGAGACTCGCCTGGTCTGGCAGGCGACGCCGGGAGCGGTGTTCGTGTGCGAGTATGAGGCCTACCCCATGGAGCGAGGGGATGTGGTGATCACCCCGCCGTGGACCTTCCACGACCACTTCAACCAGGGATCGGAGCCGGCGATCTGGGTTGACGCGTTCGACAACGGGTACAACAACGGTGCTTCCATCAACGAACGGCTGCCGGACGACGCCCCCTACCAGGAGATCACCAGGCCCACGGGCTATACGCAGAACACGCTCGGCCACGCACGCCGGCTGTCGGACGGGCCGGTGTTCCCTCTGCCGCCGATGCGCTACCCGTGGACCGAGACTCAGGCGGCGCTCACGGCGCTGAGGGAGAGCGAGGTCGAAGGGGACCCCTATGACGGGCTCCACCTGATGTTCGCTAGCCCCGTGGACCAGGGGCCCACCCTGCCCACCATCGCCTGGCACGTTCAATTGCTGAACCCGCGGCAATCAACTCAGGCGCACCGGCACAACAGCACCACGTTCTGCAACGTGTTCGACGGCGAAGGCATAACCACCATCGAGGGTGAGCGAATCGAGTGGCACAAGGGTGATCTCTTCGCCATCCCGCCGTGGACGTGGCACAGCCACGAGAACACGTCGAGTGGCGACGCGATCCTGTTCTCGGTCGACGACTGGCCCGCCCTGACCAAGCTGGGCTTCTATAGAAAGGAAGAAGCGTAATGCTTCTGGCCGAAGCCCTCAGAATGAGACCGGGTGGAGGCATCCACTGATGGCCAGGAAGTATCGCTACATATCTGCTGATTCTCACCTCGAGGTCCCGCCGGACAGCTGGAAGCACTGGGTCCCAGCGAAATACGGGGCCTTCGCGCCGCAGCGCGTCAGCCTCCCCAGCGGTGGTGACGCGTTCAGGATCGAGGGCGGCGGTCGCATGCAGAAGGGCGGGATGAACCTTTACGCCGGCAGCGCTCCCGAGGACTTCTATCCCGGCCGGCAGCGGTGGGAGGATTGCCCGGGCACTGGCTCTCCAGCACAGCGCCTCCAGGAACAAGACCGAGATGGAATCGATGCGGAGGTGCTCTATCCGGGCCCAGGAAGCCGCGGTTTGCTCACGGGTGTGAAAGATCGAGAAGTGTCAAGAGCGCTGATCCGCGCGTACAACGACTTTCAGGCCAGGGAGTACTGCGCGGTCGCTCCCGACAGGCTTATCGGGCTGGGCGTGTTGCCGGACAAGGGTGTCGATGACGTCATCGACGAGATGCTCTACTGCCGCGAGCTGGGCCTGAAGGGCGTCTATCTGGGCTCGTACCCGACCGGACTCGGGTATCCGACTCCAGAGGACGACAGGTTCTGGGCCGCTGCCATAGACCTTGATATGCCAGTCAGCATCCACGTCTCGTTCGGAGGTGTTCGGCCCCGGCCGGAATTCAAGTATCCGGTGGAGCCTCCGGAGGACGAGAGCCCCGGCGATCTTCTTGAACGGTGTACCAGGTACGCGCGCGCCGGCGGGGTGAACGCAGTCCAAATGGTCGTAGCGGGCGTGTTCGATCGCTTCCCCAAGCTCCACATCTACCTCGCTGAGAACCAGATCGGATGGGTTCCGTGTTTCCTGGAGCAGACCGACAACAACTACGAGAGAAACTGCTACTGGGCGAAAGAAGGGCTCGGCCTCCCGGTTCTCTCCCGAAGGCCGAGCGAATACATCAAAGAGCATTTCTCCTGGGGCTTCATGTGGGACCCACTGGGGGTACGGTTGCGCCACGATATCGGGGTCGATCGCATCATGTGGTCGAGCGATTTCCCGCATATCGAGTCGGATTGGCCAAATTCGATGCGCGTCATCGAGCAGACCTTCGTCGGCGTCCCCGAGGACGAGAAGTACAGGATCGTGGCGGGGAACTGCATCGACTTCTTTCATCTCGATGAGTGAGAGGGACGGAACGGTTGCTAGTACATCTCGGCGGAAGTGAGTCAGGGGTTGCGCTCGAACGCGCGGGCGCGTGCAACCAGGTCCCTCTCCCATCGCAATGGGAGAGGTTAGGTGAGGGCCCCCTGCCGAGCGCTAATCTCATCGGCCATCGAGGACTGCCCTCACCCCACCCCTCTCCCGCTGCGGCAGGAGAGGGAGCCTGCCCCCTCGCGCGGTGACGACGGAGGTCAGAAACCGATGAGACGAAACGTTTCACTTCTGAGTGCGTGCGCGCTGGGGCTGTTGCTTGTCGCATCCTGCGCTCCGGGCCCAGCCGGAGGCGGCACCGGCGAGCCGCGGCCCGCGGGGCGAAGCGTCCAGAGAACGCTCGTGATGGTCCACGGCGGCGAAAACATCAGCTACGCCATGAAGGAGATCCAGCCGGCGGGCGGCACGACTGCCGGCACGCGCACGGCTGAGGCCAAGTACCTCTTCAACGCCAACCTCGTCTTCCTGGACGAGCGGAGCCTGCCGTACCCGGTGCTCGCCGAGGCCATCCCCGAGCTCAACACCTCCACCTGGCAGGTGCTTCCCGATGGGAAGATGGAGATCACCTATCGGCTCAAGCCAAACCTCACCTGGCACGACGGGCAGCCGTTGACGGCGGAGGACTTCGTCTTCGCGTGGCGCGTGTATGCAAACCCGGCGTTCGGCATTGCAAATTCTGGCGGTCTCCGCTACGTCGAGGAGCTCACGGCGCCCGATCCGCGGACCGTCGTCCAACGCTGGAAGCAGGGGTTCCCGGACGCGGTCCGGGAGGTCCTCACGGTGCCGCCGCTGCCGCGGCACATCCTGGAGCAACCCTACCAGGAGCTTCAGCCGGAGCCCTTCATGGGTCTGAAGTTCTGGAGAGAAGAGTACATCGGGCTCGGCCCGTGGCGAATGGACCGCTTCGAGCCCGGCGCATTTGTCGAGGGGAGCGCGTTCGACGGCTTCGTATTTGGCCGGCCGAAGATCGATCGCGTCAAGGTCGTCTATATGCCCGACACCAACGTCGCCATCGCAGCGTTGCTCTCGGGAGAGGTGCATTTCTCAATGGAGAGCCTACTGCACGATGATGAGGGGCCGATTCTCGAGCAGGGCTGGGCCGCCAACAAGGCTGGGATCGTCCTGTCGGAGCCCATCGCGACCCGAGCCGTGGAGTTTCAGGGCAAACCGGAGTTCGCAGTTCCCACGGAGCTGGCGACTGACGTTCGCGTGCGCCAGGCCATCGCCCACATCATCGATCGGCAGGCGTTGCTGGAGGTCCTGACGAACAACACCGCCATTCTGAGGGATCTCTTCACCCATCCGAAGGAAGACTATTACGACATCGTCGCGCGCGCCGCGCCCATACGCTATCGGCCCGATCAGCGCCGCGCCCAGCAGCTGCTGGAGGAGGCGGGGTTCACGCGGAGCGCCGATGGCGCCTGGAGGACCCCGAGCGGCGATCGGTTCACGTTGGAGCAGTGGTACCTGGCGAGCGGCACCAACGAGCGTGAGAGCCATATCATGGTGGACAACCTCCGTCGCTTCGGAATCGAGGCCACGTCGCACCTGTGGGGAGTCCAGCGCGTCAGCAATGAGGATCGGGCCAAGACCCCTGGGATGTTCGCGGGATCCAAGGCGGATCCGAGGTTCCACAGCAAGGAGGTCTCGGGCCCAGAGAACCGCTGGACTGGCGCCAACCGCTACGGCTTCATCGCGAGGGAGAGCATGGATGCGTTCGTCGAGGGATGGGATACGACGCTCGATCGCTCCCAACGCGTCCAGCACATGGCACAGATGGAGCGGATCGCCAACGCCGAGGTGCCGGCCATCCCCATGTACTTTCGTGCGCGGGTGCTCGGCCATTCGTCGGCCCTGAAGGGTGTGGTCACCAACCTGACCCCCGGCGCAGGCGGAGAGCGGAAGCTATGGGAGTGGTACTGGGAGTCATGAAAGAGCATAACGCTGCTGTGAATTGTCACCCTGAGCGCAGCGAAGGGTCTGCGGGCGCCGAAAACACGGGTTGCAGACTCGCAGCTCGATGCCGACCCCAGATGCTTCGCTTCGCTCAGCATGACAATATCGATTTATCGGTGGCGCCCCGTGACGGCGCATGAACAACTCAGATGCTGGGATCGAGGGACAAAGACCGGCGGATTAGACCAGGATGCAACGGAGGGGTGAGCGATGCTAACGAAAGAGCAGAATGAGCTTGTGACCAGGGTTGGGCCTGGCACCA
>CAYQJS010000091.1:7846-11821 GCA_964417895.1 uncultured Chloroflexota bacterium
CGCCGCTACTGGGTGCCGGCGATCTTCTCCTGGGAGATTGCCGAGCCGGACAGCCCGCCGGTGACCATCAAGCTACTCGGCGAAGAGTTGGTCGCGTTCCGCGATACCAATGGCAGAGCGGGCGTCGTCGGAGCCCGCTGCGCGCACCGAGGCGCGCAGCTGTTCTTTGGGCGCAACGAAGAATGCGGCCTGCGCTGCGTGTACCACGGCTGGAAGTACGACGTCGACGGAAAGTGCGTCGACATGCCGTCCGAGCCGGCGGAATCGAACTTCAAAGACAAAGTGCATATTCTTGCCTACCCGACCTACGAGGTCGCCGGCATGGTCTTTGCCTACATGGGCCCACCGGAGAAGCGCCCAGCGCCGCCCCTCTTCCAGTGGACGCAGGTCGCGCCGGAGCGGCGTGCGATGTCCAAAGTCTGGGAGCAGTGCAACTGGCTGCAGGCCCTGGAGGGCGGCATCGACAACGTCCACTCCACCTTCCTCCACGGCGGCCGCCCGCCAGGGCTGCGCTACGACGAGAGCAACCCGAGGAACCGCGGCCGGAACGTCTCGCAGGCGCCCCACCTGGAGGTCGTGCCGACCGACTATGGCTACTGTTACGGTGCGATGCTCGACATGGGAGACGAGGGCACGCGTCACGTCCGCGGCTACCACTGGATCATGCCGTGGAACCAAATCAGGGCGACGGCCGACAACTCGGGCCACATCTGGGTGCCCATGGACGACGAGAACACCATGGTCTACAACTGGAACGTGATGTTCGGGGACACCCCGCGGAAGGATGGTGGCAGCGGCCGCACAGCCGCCGCAATCGTCGACGAGGGCCCGGAAATGCCGGTCTGGTTCCGCGACTCCCGACGCCACGTCGGCTCGGGCAACGAGTTCAACGTGGACGTGGACATCAGCGACAACTTCCGGTCATTCCGCAACCGCGACAACAGATACCTGATCGACCGGGAACTCCAGAAGACCCAGACGTTCACCGGCATTACGGGGCTCAACACCCAGGACCGAGCGGTGCAGGAGAGCATGGGCCCGGTCTTCGACCGGAGCGTCGAGCACCTGGGGACGACGGACCTGGCGATCGTCCAGGCCCGACGGCTTTTGCTTCAGGCCGTGATGACTGTCCAGGAAGGCGGCGACCCACCCGGCCTCGCGCCCACGTATTACCGGCTGCGCGCCTATGAGACGGTGCTGCCGAAGGGCGTCCACTGGTACGAGGCCATGCGCGGCAAGCTCCAACTGTTAGAGGAGGAGCCAGAGACGTCACCAGTAGCCTGAGAAACAAGCGTCCAGCAAGTTCGAGGAACCTGCGCGCCTGCCCAGTCCCGCCGCAGTGGGGCATGGATCCCAACGAGGTTGGTGTCCCCTGGCGGGGCTCTGGGGGCGCAGCCCCCAAGGACAGTCTGCTCGCCCGACGGGGGGTTGGGGCGAAGCCCCAGAAATAGCCCCCGGCGCGCCACACAGGGACTTCGGGGCGAAGCCCACAGAATCAGCCACCGGCGCCCCACAGGGGCTGGGGGGCGAAGCCCACAGAATCAGCCACCGGCGCCACCCCGGAGCTTGGGGGCAAGCCCCCAAAGTCGTCAGCCCGTGCCAATGGGGGGTTGGGGGCGAAGCCCCCAAAGAGAAAAGGGGGCGGGTGGGCGGGCATAGGAGGAGGAAACCATGGCGGAAACCTCATTCGCAGCGGTCAACGTTGGCCCGGGCGAGTTTGAAGTAAGGGAATTTCAAGTCCCCGACGACATCCCGGACGACGCGGCTCTGCTCAAGATGGAAGCCTGCGGGATCTGCGGGAGCGACCTGAGCGGCTTGCGCCGCGCCAGGGCAGCCGATGATGAGGGCGGCGACGGGTTTGGCGCGCGGGGCCAGCCGCACATCATGGGCCACGAGAACCTGGGAATCATCGCCAAAATCGGCAAGGCGGCATCAGCGAAATGGAAGGTCAAGGAGGGAGATCGCATCTGCCTCGAGGAGTATGTCCCCTGCGGCACCTGCGAGTACTGTCGCTCCGACGACTTCCGTTTTTGTGGCACTCGCGGTGGCGAGATCCGATACGGGAACGCCCCCGTGAGCCTCTGGCCGTCGCTCTGGGGCGGCTACAGCCAGTACCTGTACGTCCACCCCAACGCCGTCGTCCACAAGATGCCGGCCAACATTCCCGCACCGCACGCCGCCGCCTTCCTGCCGTTCAGCAACGGCGTCGAGTGGGCCTACAACTACGGCGACGTGCGCATTGGCGAGTCGATCTGGGTCCAGGGGCCGGGCCAGCAGGGCCTGGCTGCCGTGATCGCCGCGAAGGCGGCCGGGGCTGGCTGCATCATCGTCTCCGGACTCAGCCGTGACACGCGACGGCTGGAAGTCGCGAGGCTGCTCGGCGCCGACTACACGATTGACGTGGAGGAGGAGCCCGACGTCGTCGCCAGGGTCCTGGACCACACGGGTGGCGAAGGCGTCAACGTCGTGGTCAATGTGACCGGCGGTGGCAAGGGCTGCGTCGACCAGGCGGTCGCGGCGGCGCACAAGCGCAAGTGCAACATCGTGCTGGCGGCCGCCGGCCGGGAGATGCTGGACCTCAGCAGCCTTCCGCGGAAAAAGATCTCACTGATAAAGGCGAACGGCCATTCCTACCGGTCGGTGGAGCTGGCGATCCAGTTCATCGCCTCCGGGAAGCTACCCATGGACCAGATCTCGACGCACACCTTCCCGCTCAGCCGGGCGCGCGAGGCCCTGGAGGCGTTGGCGGGCACCGGCGCCCCCGGGGCCATCCACGTCAGCATCATGCCCGAGGTGAACTGAGAGCCAGCGCTGGGGATGGCGTCGGCCTCAAATTGGGCAACACTCGACGACGAAGCGGCCGGATGGTTGCCGCCCGGCCGCCTGCACCCTGAGCCCGGCACCGCCGGCGAGCTCGCGGAACTCAGCCAGGGTGCGGCCCTTGCCTCCCACCAGCACCATCATCAGCAGCTCCGGCGACGCGCCGCGAGCGTCGTCCGGCGACACGCCGTTCAGAACGACGACTCGGGCGCTGGGACGCGCTGCCTCGGCACAACGGCTCAGGATCGCCATCGCCTCACGGTCGGGCCAGTCGGCCAGCACGCTTTTCAGGAGGTAGACGTCCGCCCCGGCCGGCAGGGGGTCGAAGAAACTCTGTCCGATCGTCGTCACACGCTCGGCCACCCCGGCGCTCTGGAAGGTTGCGCCCGAGCGGGCCACCGTCCGCGGAAGATCCACGAGCGTGCCCCGGAGGGCGGGGCGGGCCCGAAGGATCTCGGCGAGCAACGCCCCCGTCCCGCCGCCGACGTCGACCACAGTCCGCACCCGCTCCCAGTCACCGGCGGCCAGGACTTCCGGGTCGGGAGCTCCATGTCCAGCCGGCCCCATCAGGGCGTCGAAACTCGCGGCGATGTCCGGGTGGGCGTCCAGGTCCTCCCAGAAGGAACGTCCGAAAACCTCATGGTAGGCCGGGTTGCCCGTCCGCACAGCGGTCAGGAGGCTGCCCCAGGCGTGCGCCATTCGGCTACCAAAGCCGTCGAGGTCGAGCCCCAATAGCTGGGATGGGTCGCGCAACCTCTCGGCGGGCTCGTTGAGCGCGAACCGGCCGGGCACCGGCTCCTGAAACACGCCTTTGCGCACCAGGTGCCTGAGCACCCTGATGAGAGAATCTGAGTCGCAGCCAGCCGCGGCCGCAAGGTCGTCGATTTCGGTGGTGCCCACGGCGATGTGGTCCGCGATCCGAAGTGTCGCCACTACGTGGACGCACCAGGGCGTGCACAGATCGCTCAGCACTGCAAGATCCACGCCTTCCTGCCCCGGCATACACGCCACCTCCGTGCCTATGACATAGTGATACCCGTATCGCCTCTCGTCAGCGAGCGCGCCGACCGTCGTCTCGGCGCATTACACCGCCCGGATTCCGTGTAGACCAAAAGTGATTCTGTCCTCTTTAGCCAGGAGTAAAAATGTCCGCCC
>CAYQJS010000092.1:0-11782 GCA_964417895.1 uncultured Chloroflexota bacterium
ATGTCGATTGCGCGCGCCAGGTGGAAGTGGGGGATCTCGCGCGCTGAGCGGCTCATGGCAGCAGCGATCGCTTGACGCATACGCGTCTGTCGATCGGGCGCTTCTTCGGTAGGTCGTGCCGTCACCTTCGCAGCTTGTTCGACGTCCTCTCGCGTAATGCGACCTTCTGGGCCGGTCCCGGCCACCATCGATAGGTCTACTCCCAGCTCCAAGGCAAGCTGTTTGGCTGCCGGGGAGGCCCGCACGCGAGCTCCGGGAGCCGTGGCACGTGGCGGAGTTGGCGCTCGTGCAGCTATGGATGGGGGAGGGGCGGCTGGAGCTGGCGGGACCGTCACGGGCTGTTCACCCTCTACGCGAATCACTGCGAGGGACGTCCCGACGGGGACCTTCCGGCCTTCGTCCACAAGAATCGTCTCCTCCGTGCCGGCGACGAGGGACTCCACCTCCACAGTCGCCTTGTCAGTTTCGACCTCGACGATGATCTCTCCACGCTCGACGCGCTCACCGGGCTGCTTACGCCAGGCCACGACCGTGCCCTCGGTCATGTCGGCGCCGAGGATGGGCATAGCGAACTCCGCCATGGACCTAGAGGATACGCCGCACGGCCGCCACTACCCCTGCCACTTGCGGCAGAGCGGCTTGCTCCAGGTGCTTCGCGTATGGCATCGGTAGCTCGGCGCTGCACACGCGCGCCACTGGCGCATCTAGATCGTCGAAGCCCTCCTCCATAATGCGCGCGGAGATCTCGGCAGAGAGGCTGCACGTACGCCACCCTTCGTCAACGACTACGACGCGATGTGTCTTGGCGAGTGATTCTATCACCGTGGCGGTATCGAGGGGACGCAGGGTCCGCAGATCGATCACCTCGGCCTCTATCCCGTCCTTCGCGAGCTCCTCAGCGGCCGTCATCGCTTTCGGGAGGGACCCGCCGTACGTGACAATCGTGACATTCACGCCAACGCGCCGCACTGCCGCGCGTTGAATACCGGCGGGGCCGGCGGTGTCGTCGATTTCGTCTTCCATCGGGTACAGCGTTGCGTGCTCGAAGATGAAGACCGGATCGGGCTCCTGAAGGGCCGCGAGCAACATCCCCTTCGCGTCTGCGACCGTGGCGGGCGCCAGGACGCGGATCCCGGGGATGTGAGCATACCAGACCTCGAGGCTGTGAGAGTGTTGGGCCCCCAGCTGGCGTCCTCCCCCTGTGGCCATGCGCACGACAAGAGGCATGCTCATCTGCCCCCCGGACATGTAGCGGAGAGCCGCCAGGTTATTCAGGATCTGGTCCATGGCCAGCATGCTGAAGTTCACAGTCATGATCTCCACGATCGGTCGCATTCCATTGAGAGCGGCGCCGATGCCGGCTCCTACGAACGTAGACTCCGAGAGCGGGGCGTCACGGATCCTCTCCGGGCCGAAATCCTGAAGAAGACCGTGACTGACCGCGAAGGCGCCGCCGTAACGACCGACATCCTCACCCATCAGGAAGACCGTGGGGTCGCTGCTCAGCGCCTCTCGAAGCGCGGAGCGGACCGCCTCACGGTAGGTCAACCTTGTCATGGGCGCACCATGACATCCTTCATCAGGTCCTCGACCGGCTCCCACTCCCCGTCCTCGGCGCAGGCGACGGCCTCGCCGATCTCAGCATCGATGGAGGCCTCGATCTGTGCGAAGTCCGGGTCTGTGAGCATCTCCCACTCCTCAAGCTTCCGCCGGAAGAGCACGATCGGATCGCGCTTTTTCCACTCCTCAACTTCTTCCTTCGTCCTGTACAGCTCGGGATCCGCCATTGAGTGGCCCCGGAACCTGTACGTCTGAAACTCGACGAATTGGGGGCCTTCGCCCCGTCCCACGGCTTCGGCCGCTCGCTTGGTCGCGGCCTCGACGGTGAGCACGTCCATGCCGTCTACTGTCTCGGCGGGAATTCGGTGGGAGCGTGCCTGGATGGCGATTTCCGTCTCGGCCTGCGCGATGGAAAGCGCCGTGCCCATAGCATAGAGGTTGTTCTCGCAGAGGAAGAGAACGGGTAGCTTCCAGAGTGCCGCCAGATTCAGGGACTCATGAAACTCCCCCTCAGAGACGGCACCCTCACCGAAGAAGCAGGCTGTGACTCGCTCGACGCCACGCATCTTGTCTGCGAGCGCCAAGCCAACGGCTATCGGCAGCCCTCCGCCGACGATGGCATAACCTCCGTAGAAACGCCGGGAGACATCGAAGAAGTGCATCGATCCACCCCGGCCACGACTGCAGCCGTTGGCCTTGCCGAACATCTCGGCCATCAGCACACCGGCGGGGATCCCCCGCGCCAGCGCGTGCCCGTGGTCTCGATACGTCGCGACGATGGCGTCGTCGGCACCCAGCGCCTGCATGGTGCCTACGCCCACCGCCTCCTCGCCTATGTAAAGGTGCAAGAAGCCTCTAATCTTCCCGACCTGATATAGCTCAGCCGCCTTCTCCTCGAACCGGCGGATCAATAGCATCTGGCGGAGCAGTCCAAGGGCGTGCTCGCGACTGGGCGTCTGCTGCGAGGCCGCCTTCTCTGCCCGCATTTACGCTGTCTCAAGAGCTGAGATGTCGCCTTCGGGCAGGCCGAGTTCCCGCGCCTTCAGTAGCCGCCGCATGGTCTTGCCGCTCCGCGTCTTCGGAACGGAATCAATGAAGTCAATCTCCTTGGGAGCGACGGCCGCGCCCAGCCGCGAGCGGGCGAAGCCGAGGATGTCACGCTTGAGAGCCTCGCTCTTTTCGTGGCCGGCCTTCAGAGCGACGAACGCTTTGACCACCTCCATCGCGACCGGATCAGGTTTGCCGATTACGGCTGCCTCCGCCACTGCGGGGTGCGCCATCAGCACACTCTCGACCTCAAACGGACCAACCAGATGCCCTGCCGTCTTGATCACGTCGTCGGCGCGCCCTACAAACCAGTAGTAGCCGTCCTCGTCGCGCCGGGCCAGATCTCCCGTAAGGTACCACCCGCCAGCGAAGCACCTGGCGTAGCGTGCAGGCTCATTCCAGTAGCCGCGGAACATCGACGGCCAGCCGGGGCGAAGCGCCAGCTCGCCCTGGACGTCCGGTTCCTCGATCACATCGACGCTGCGATCCTCGTTCTTGCGCACAATTGCCGCTCCGATTCCGGGGAGCGGGCGACCCATCGAACCGGGGCGGATGTCCATGCTGGCGAAGTTGGCGACCATGATACCGCCGGTCTCCGTCTGCCACCAGTTGTCATGAAATGGCCGCCCAAAGGCCTCCTGTCCCCAGACGACCGCGTCCGGGTTCAGCGGCTCGCCGACGCTACCGAGAAATCTGAGCCGCGGAAAGCGATACTGGCGCGCCAGCTCGGTGCCGGCCTTCATCAGCATGCGGATCGCCGTCGGCGCGGTATACCAGACACTGACTTGCTGCTGCTCGAGGATCTGATACCAGCGCTCAGCGTCGAACTCCTCCTCATCGATGATGCTCGTAACGCCGTTGGTAAGCGGGGCGATGATGCCGTAGGATGTTCCGGTCACCCAACCCGGGTCGGCCGTGCACCAGAAGATGTCCTCCGGATGAAGGTCGAGGGCTAGCTTCCCCGTGATGTGATGGACGACAACGGCCTCGTGCACGTGGACAGCACCCTTGGGCGTGCCAGTCGTGCCGCTCGTGAAATGAAGGAGCGCCAGATCCTGGGGATCGGTGGGCTGGATTGTGAACTGGGGACTGGCCGCCTCCATCAGCCCCAGGTAGTCGATGGTTCCCGGCACCTCAGTCGGGCCGTGGGTATCCGCGACCAGAATCACGAACTCAAGGTTTGGAAGTTCAGAACGAAGTGGCGCCACTTTCCTCTGGTAGAGAGTCTCGGTCGTAACCAGCACTCGGGCCTCACCGATGGACAAGCGGGCGCGGACGGGCTCCGGGCCGAATGCCGAGAACAGAGGGCAAAACACGCTTCGGTTCTTGAGCGTACCCAGAGCTGCGATGTATAGCTCCGGGATGCGGCCTGCAAGCGTGTAAACCCGATCTCCCTTGCCGACGCCGAGTCCTTGAAGCAGGTTGGCGAACCGGTTGGACAGGTCGCGAAGGTCACTATAGGTGTAGCCTCGAACGTCCCCGTCTCTGCCCAGCCACCGGATCGCCACGTGTTCCTTCAAGTCGCCCGCTGCGTGCCTATCGACGGCTTCATGGGCAATGTTCAGCCCGCGCTTCTCAGGCAGACCGCTAAGTTCAAGTCGAGCGTGGTCCCACGAGAAACCCGAGCATTCCTTGTCGTAGTCGCTAAGATTGGGTTGGACAGGCGTCTCAGCCAGGCTCTTCCGTATGCTCGCGATTGTCTCTGAGCGGATGACATCACTCCTGTGGCTCAATGGGCACTCTAATCCTACAGTGGGGCGCCAGCTGTTGGCAGGCTAATAGGGGCGCCAGCTGTTGGCAGGCTAATAGGGGCGCCAGCTGTTGGCAGGCCAATAGGGGCGCCAGTTGTTGGCAGGCTAATTTGGCGAGCGCTATGGAGGCCATCTGGACCGAAAGCGCAGCAAACCCGCCTGGTGGCGAGGAATTCCCGTCGCTAGCCATGGACGATCAGATCTCTCAGCGAGTGGTCGCCATGGAGCCGGCCAACCGCATCGGCAAGCAGAGGAGCAACGCTGGCGACTTGTACGGGGAGAGGGAGGTCGTCCTCTTGCGCGACGGAGTCTGTCACTATGAACTTGTACGCAGGCGAATCCTTGAGGCGCTCGGCGGTGCTGACGAAAAGGCCATGGGTGGCGACAATGATGATCTCTGGAGCACAGCTGGCACCGGAGAGCGTTTCGATGGCGGCGGCGATGGTCGCGCCGGTACTTATCATATCGTCCACTACGATCGGGGCCCGTCCGTCCACGTCTCCCACTATGCCGCTCACGGTCACGCGCCGGGCTGAAAGGCGTCGCTTGCGCACGACGGCGACCGGAAGGTCCAAGATGGCGGCATACCTCTCCGCCAGCTTCACAGCGCCCAGATCCGGCGCTACGACGACGCTCCTCGTGAATCGCACTGCACGCACAGCTTCTGCCAGGACAGTGACGGCGGTAAGGTGCTCAACTGGTGTTCGAAAGAGGGCCTCGATCGCACCCGTGTGAACGTCCAGCGCCACCACCCTGTCGAAGGCGGCCTCGATCAGGTCAGCCACTAGGCGTGCGGTTACCGGCTCGCGTCCTTTCGCCCGCCGGTCTTGTCTCGCATAGCCGAAGTAGGGAACGACCGCCGTAACCCGGGCCGCTCCCGCTCGCCTGGCAGCGTCGCCGAGGAGGAGAAGTTCGACCAGGTGAGGGTCCACCGGGGGGCTCGTGGGCTGAATGACGTAGACGTCGCGGCCGCGGACTCCTTCCAGGATCTCGACGTGTTGTTCGCCGTCTGGAAAATGCTCATGGTGGCACTGGGTGAGTCGCTCGCCCAATGCCCCTGCAACCGCTTGAGCCAGGCGTGGATTAGCTGAGCCGGGAAGTAGGGCGAGCTTCACCTGGTGCTCGCTTCGAGAGGTTTCGTAACGGCCGGTGGCCGTGCACGGTCGGAGGCAGGCCTGATCATGCTTCTGCTCGTTTGGGTCGTCCGAGGATTGCCATTGGCCGCTCCCGCCAGACGCCGTCATCGTCGTAGTGAAGCGTGCAGATGTGCAACAGCATCCATCCTTCTTTGAGCATCTTTTTACCTCTTCTCTGCCGTGGGCCTCAATGTTATGGCCAGCCAACTCCGTAATGCCCAGTTCCCAAAGCTGGGCATGTTGCACGTGCTCCACTTGCTCTGCGCTACACGTCCTTGGCATGACCGGCACCCCTTGACTCGAATTCACTGTCCTTTCCCCCGGTCTCTTCAGGCGTTCTGGAATCTATCTCGCGAATCCATCTCCGAGTCTCCTGATGCCGCGGGCACAACTTCTGCGCTCCCAACCCCAAGGTGACCGGATCTACCCCAATGCTTGTCCCGCTAGCTGTCGATCGTATGCCTGCCGTAATAGACTCTCGACCTCAGAGTCCTCAGTTGGAGCGAAGTTCTGGTAAAACAGGCCAATCGCCCAGAACGGGTCTGGCTGGTAGGGACAAATGACCTCGTCCGCTTCCTGCCGTAGCTCCCCGCATGTCTGCGGCGGAGCCACCGGGACCGCCACGACGAGTCTCGCGGGCATCGCCTTGCGCACCGACCGCACCGCCGCCCGCATCGTGGCGCCGGTAGCCAGGCCATCGTCCACCAGGATCACTATCCGGTCCTTGAGAGTGGGCGCCGGTCTCGACCCTCGGAATTTTTCTTCCCTCCGCCGCGCTTCCGCCATCTCCGTTTCGGTCACATGGGCCAAGTACGTGTCTGACACATCCAATTCACGAATCACCTCCTCGTTGAGGAAGCGGCCGCCGTTGGCCGTAACAGCGCCAATAGCCAGTTCAGCCGAATCAGGCGAGCCCAGTTTTCGAGCGACGATGATGTCCATCTCCGCGTTCATGCCCCGAGCCACCTCAGCGGCGACCGGAACGCCTCCGCGCGGGATGCCAAGCACCAGCGCATCTTTATCCCGGTAGGCGGCCAAGCACTCCGCGAGCACTTCGCCTGCCTCTTTACGGTCTTTGAAGAGGGGCGCACGTATCCGCGTTTCTTCTTCGAGCATGCCGGTCATCGTTTCACCTCCATTGGGCCTTCGCAGGGTCAGTCAACATCTCCAGTCTCGATGTGTTCGGGCGCTTCAGCCAGCCCGAGGAGCTGTGCTTTGAACCAACGCACCGTCTCACTGGTCGCCATCTCGAGCGTGCCGGGTTCCTCGAATAGATGTCCCGCGCCCGGAACCACGGAAAGGAACGCCTCTTCGCTCAACGACGTCGCCGATCGCACCCCAGGAAGGAGCGGGTCAAACGATCCGATGACCACCAAAGTGGGCACTGCGAGCCGGACGAAATCGTGCGGCTCAACCGGCGGAGCCCGGAGAACCATGGCAGCGGGGTGCACCAGTTGGTGCGTAGCGGCGTGGATCGCCACTACCCCGCCGAGACTGGAACCGGCAACCCCCAGACGCGTTGCATCAACCTCCGGCTGCCGCGATGCCCAGTGGAACGTCGCCTCCAAATCCTCCAGGTACGCGCTCTCGTCTTCTCGCGGATCGAAGGACGATTCACCGTGCCCGCTCAAGTCGAAGAGGAGCGCAGCTATCCCTGACTCCAGCAGCCGCTGGGCGATAACCACGTTCCGGGGAGACTCTTTGCTGCTCCCGAGCCCGTGTACAAAGATCACGCAAGGGAAGGGGGGCCGCCCCGTGGGAACCCACAACCTAAGCGCAACAGACACATGGTCTCGCGTGACCCTGCCATCTCGCATGGCTTGACTGGTCGTCGACTGTCGCGATGTGGCAATCATTCTCTAGCTCGCCGTTCCCGTTGTCCCGGCGTTCGCCCTAAGTGACAGCGTACGCGCCGCTTAGGCGTTCAGTGAGAGCCAAACGGCCCCCGGCCAGTGGTAACCTCGGCCCTTAGTCGCAAGTAGAGCAAGGTGGTCGACTAGGTGAGGTAGCTGTACAGTGGGCCTGACGGTGCGAACTGGCAGGATCCGTCCCCGGGCGGGCCGCGTTCAAACGCCGCTGCGCTTCTGCTCGCATTTCTGCTCGCTGATTCATCTCGGCATCGGCTGTTCAGAGTCCCGGTGAGCGCGGCTTCTCCCCCGCAAGCCGACTGGGCCCGAAGAAGGCGGTCTTCACCGCCTCCGCCCCGAGGAAGGGCACGGGAACCAGCACCAGGACGAATGCCCAGGTCATCAGGTCGAGCGGATGTGTGTGGAAGAGTGCTTGACCCGGACCGGTATACAGCAGGAGCAGCAGCAGGCCTGCGCCGACAACAGCCGAAGTTAGGAGCACGGGATTGGTCAGCGGCGACACCTTCAGAACCGACCCGCGCGTATTCCGCAGCGGCCAGGCCATCCCGAGGTGGGCCAGCGCCAGGGTCGCGAAGGCCGCGCTTTGGGCCGCGACAAGGTTCCCGTCTTCTCGACCTAGCGTCACGCTGAAGGCGGCGAGAGTCACCAACGCCAGGAGGATGCTCGGCACGATCACCAGCGGCGCGGTCCATCGGGGCAGGAACGATTCGCCGGGCCTTCGCGGCGAGTGAGCCATGAGCCCGCGCTCGGGCCGGTCCATGCCCAGACCTGCTCCCGGCAAGGCGTCGGTTACCAGGTTGACCCACAGGATCTGAACCGGATGGAGTGGCAGTTGGAGCCCGATGAGCATCGCCAGAAACAGCACCAAGATCTCGCCGAAGTTGCCGGATAGGAGGTATAGCACGGTCTTCTGAAGGTTCGCGAAAATGGTTCGCCCTTCCTCCACGGCCGCGACAATGGTGGCGTAGTGATCGTCGGTGAGTACGATGTCTGCGGCCTCCTTGGCCACCTCGGTTCCGCGGATCCCCATTGCTACGCCGATGTCGGCCCGACGTAGCGCCGGGGCGTCGTTGGCGCCGTCGCCAGTCATAGCGACCACCTCGCCCGCGGCTTGGAGCGCTCGGACGATCTCCAGCTTCTGCTGGGGGGCCACCCGAGCGTAGACCGAGGCGGTGGCCGAAGTCGCAGCCAGCGTTGCCTCATCCATCCGCTCCAAATCGGCACCGCTCACAATCGGCCAGTCGGCGGACGGCCCGGCGATGCCGAGCCGCCGAGCGATTGCGCCGGCTGTGGCGGGGTGGTCGCCGGTGATCATGACCGTACGGATACCAGCGGCGCGCGTGGCGGCCAGGGCGTCCGCGACCTCGGGGCGTGGTGGGTCCAGCAGCGCCACAAGCCCGATAAGCGTCAGGTTCACCTCGATGGCAGCGTCGGGATCATCCACAGCCGCAGCTCCCTCGTCCCCAACCAGCGGGCGCTCCGCCAATGCCAGGACGCGCAACCCCTGACCGGCCAGGTGGTGCAAGGTTGAGGCTATGCCTTCCAACTGTTCCCGATCCAGAGGCCGGGAACCCTCGGTGGCCAAGATCCGACTGCAGCGGCCCAGGACGACGTCAGGGGCGCCCTTCACGAACGCGGAGATGCCATCGTCGCTACGGTGGATAGTCGTCATGCGCTTGCGGTCAGAACTGAAGGGCAGTTCGGCTAGACGCGGCCGGGCGACCTCTGTGGCGCGATGGTCTACGCCGAAGTCATAGGCGAGGTGCAGCAATGCCCGCTCGGTCGGGTCACCGACCGGACTGGGGTCGAGCGAAGCGTTATTACAGAGGACGGCCGCCCGCAGAAGAACGCCCAGAATCGGCAGTTCGTCGGGCTCGACCCGTCGCCCATCCTCCCACAGGTGGGCTTCTCGCACTTCTAGGAGACGGCCACCGACCATGAGGGCCGCGGTGCGCATCTCACCGAGGGTAAGTGTCCCAGTCTTGTCGGTGCAGATGACCGTCGCAGCGCCCAGGGCCTCAACAGCGCCGAGCCGTCGGATGATCGCATTCCGCCGGGCCATCCGCTGGACCCCAAGGGCGAGGACTACCGTGACAACGGCCGGGAGGCCGGATGGCACTGAGGCCACTGCAAGGCTGGCTGCGACGAGGAGCATCTCCCCCAGAGGCTGTCCGCGCAATAGGCCTAGCGCTAGGACTGACGCCGAGGCCGCCAGCGCCAGCAGCGAGAGCACCTTCGCCAGCCAGACCACCTGGCGCTCAAGCGGCGTCGCCTGCGCTCTCGCCTCCGCTACCGCCTGGGCCAGGCGGCCCATTTCGGTCGAACTGCCGGTACTGGTGGCGACCAGACGCGCGTGCCCGAAAGTCACTGACGTGCCGAGGAACAACATATTGTCTCGGTCGGGCAGGGCGGTCTGAGGCGGCAGCGTGAGATCAGCTTGCTTGTCAGCAGGAATCGACTCGCCGGTGAGGGCGCTTTCGTCGACTTGAAGCGTGACGGTCGAAAGCAGTCGACCGTCGACCGGCGCGATGTCGCCAGCCTGTACAAATACTATGTCGCCGGGCACGATCTCGCTGGCCGCGATCTGCAGAACCTCGCCACTGCGCCGTACGCGGGCCGTAGGCGCACTCATGTCGCGGAGGGCAGCGAGGGCACGTGAGGCCCGCATTTCTTCCACGGCCCCGATGAACGTATTGATGGCGACTACGACGACGATTACAAGGGCGTCCTGCGGATCGCCCAGGAAGAAAGCTGCGCCGGCGGCGAACAGCAGCAGAAGGATGAGCGGGTTGTGGAACTGGCGAAGCGCCAGCGCGGCAAAAGTCGGCGCCGGCGTCACGCGCAGTATGTTGGGTCCGAAGCGGGCTAGGCGGAGCTGGGCCTCGGACTCGGCCAGACCCAACTCGGGCCCCACATCGAGAGCAGCGGCCACGTCAGAGTATGGCAGGGCGTGGGGCAGCGTCGCCGCATCCGGGCGGGTGGATCGGGCGAACTGCCCGGGGTCGCTCGCCTGCAGGAGCTCAATAGGGGCTCCCGTCTCGGTGGGCTCACGTTTCGCAACAGGAACGGGCATTTCTTACTTCGCCATTTCTCAATTCGTATGGTGCGTCTGGGCCGAAAAAGCGTTGAGAGCCGAACGGCCTAATTGCTTCGTGAGCCTACCCCGGTTTTCCGGACACCTAGACTGTGGCGAGATGCTCGCCCAGAAAGGAGTCCAGGATGGCCACACGATATCCGGCAGAGTTCCGCCAAAGGGCGGTGGAGTTAGCGCGGCTGCGTGAGAAGCCGATCAAGCAGCTCGCCACCGACCTCGGCATCTCCGACCAGACGCTGCACAACTGGATGAAACAGGCCGACATCGACGCGGACCGGCGCGATGGGCTGACGATCGAGGAGCGGGTAGAGCTCGTGCGCCTGCGGCGGGCGAACCGGGTGCTGGAGATGGAGAACGAGATCCTGAAGCGCGCGGCGGCCTTCTTCGCGCGGGAGAACGTGCTCCCAAAATGACTTTCCGGCTGGTCCAGGAGCTTGCCGCTCGCGGGGTCCGCGTGACGGTGGCCTGCCGGGTGTTACGGGTCTCGACCTCGGGCTACTACGAGTGGTGCGGCCGCCCGCCGTCGCTCCGTGCCGTGGCGGACGAGGCGCTCAGCGTGCAGATGCGCGAGATCCACGCCTGCTCGCGCGGGACGTACGGGGCGCCGCGCGTGCACGCCGAACTGCGGCTTGGGCGCGGTGTGCGCTGCGGCCGCAAGCGCGTGGCTCGGCTGATGCGTGCTGCGCGTCTGTGCGGCATCTACCGGCGCCGGCGGAGGCGGGCGTGTCCTGTGGCCCCGGTGCACGATGACCTCGTGCGGCGCCGCTTCGTCGCCGACGCGCCGGACCGGCTCTGGCTCACCGACATCACCGAGCACCCGACGCGCGAGGGCAAGGTCTACCTGGCAGCAGTGCTTGATGTCTACGCCCGCCGGATCGTCGGCTGGTCGATCGCCGACCACCTGCGCAGCGAGCTCGTCGTGGACGCGCTGGAGATGGCTCGCTGGCGACGCCGTCCGGCTCCCGGCCAGACGGTGCTGCACTCGGACCGTGGCACGCAGTACACCTCGTGGGCCTTCGGTCACCGGCTGCGCGACGCGGGCCTGCTCGGGTCGATGGGCCGCGTCGGCTCGGCTTACGACAACGCGATGATGGAGTCCTTCTTCGGGACGCTGCAACGCGAACTGCTCGACCGCCGCCAGTGGGCGACGCGCAAGGAGCTTGCGTCCGCGATCTTTGAATGGATCGAGGCCTGGTACAACCCGCGCCGCCGTCACACCTCGATCGACAATCTCAGTCCCGTGGACTACGAGCGTCTGTTCACAGCCGCCGCGGATGCGGCATGATCGTCAAGAAGCAAACTGTCCGGAAAACCGGGGCAGGGTCA
>CAYQJS010000093.1:0-11355 GCA_964417895.1 uncultured Chloroflexota bacterium
TGGTCGCCGTTCTCACCATCGTAGTCACGGCTGGCTACATACTCTGGCTGCTCGAGCGCGTCTTCTTTGGCCCCGAGCGTGAAGAGTGGCGCCATCTTGGAGATGCCTCGCGGCTGGAAATGGCAACAATCGGCGCCTTGGTCCTGGTTATCGTGGTGATAGGTGTCTTCCCAGCCATCCTGGCTGACATCATCATCCCCGGCGTGGCCGCCCTCGCCTCAAGGTATATCGTGTGACGACGGACATCGACCTCACACTTCTCGGGCCGGAGCTCGCCCTGATTGCGGCAGCGAGCGCGATCATCCTCGGCGACGCGTTCGTTCCTCGCGGGCTGGGGCGCTATGCCACCCTTACCCTCGCTGCCATCGGGATCGTCACAGCGGAGGCGCTTGCCGTTTCGCTCCTCAACGCCGATCGGTCGACGTTCGGGGGTGCGCTCGCCGTCGACGGCTACGCCGTGTATTTCAAGCTCCTGTTCCTGGCGGCGACGGCCATCGTCCTCCTGGCCTCCACTACCTTCCTTGACGCCCTACCGCGCTATCGAGCCGAGTTTGTCGGCCTTCTGCTCTTCGCGACCACTGCGCTGATGCTGCTCGCATCCGCGGCTGAGCTGATAACCGTGTTCGTCGCGCTCGAAATGTCCAGCCTTTCCATCGCGTTTCTCTCGGCCTGGCACAAACGCGCGCTGCGTTCCACCGAGGCCGGGCTCAAGTTTTTCTTGCTCAGCGCGATGTCATCCGCGGTGCTGCTCTACGGCATGGCGTTGCTCTACGGCCTTACCGGCCAGACCCGACTTGACGCCATCGCCCGCGAAGTGTCCTCCGCGCCGAGCCCGGCGTTACTGCTGGCCATCACGATGCTGCTGGCCGGGTTCGGCTTCAAAGTCTCGGCCGTCCCTTTCCAGATGTGGACACCTGATGTTTATGAGGGAGCCCCAACTCCCGTCACGGCGTATTTATCGGTCGCGTCCAAAGCGGCTGGATTCGCCGTGGCGATCCGCGTTTTCCAGACCGCTCTGCCAGCCGCCCAGGCCGACTGGGCGACGCTGTTCGCTGCGCTCGCCGCGGCCACGATGACGGTGGGTAACGTCGTGGCGCTGGTGCAAGCCAACATCAAGCGCATGCTCGCCTACTCGAGCATTGCGCAAGCTGGCTACATCCTCGTGGGCGTTGCAGCGGCGTCTGAGCGCGGCCTCGCCGCCGTGTTGTTCTACGTACTGGCCTACACTGCCACCAATCTTGCCGCCTTCATCGCCGTCATCGCCATCACCGATCGAACCGGATCGGAGCGCATCTCCGACCTTCGGGGACTCCACCAGACCGCCCCGTGGCTCGCTTTCGCGCTCGGCGTTAGCCTCCTGTCGCTAGCTGGCCTTCCCCCGTTCGCGGGCTTCTTCGCCAAGCTCTACGTCTTCTGGGCAGCGGCAGAAAGCGACCTGATCTGGCTGGTGCTCGTTGCGGTCGTGAACTCTGCCGTTTCTCTCTACTACTACGCGCAGGTGATCCACGACATGTATATGGCGCCCCCGGAGGTCGAGGCGGCCGCCCCGTGGGTACCGTCCCTGGCGGTCTCACTCACGGTCTGCGTGGCCGGGGTGCTCCTGCTCGGCGTCCTCTCGGGTTTCTTCTTCGGCATCCAGGATGTGGCCGCGCGCACGTTGGCACGCTAGCGAACGCGCTTCACATTGACTCGGCCAGGCGAAGCGGATCTCCCCGGAGCTCCCAGATGAGGCTCGGTCGCGGCGCCGTCGCACGGACCCCTGCCGCGAACCCCGCCAGCCGCGCGGGCGGAGCCGCCTTTCCGAAGAGCAAAACGGCGATGCGCCCAAGATGCGACGGCTCAGAAAGGAGCCGCAGGGCAGCCCGATGGGCACGCTGCTCCACGCGGCCGGGCACCGCCTCCGTGAGATCGTCGCCCACGTCCGCCAGACCCAGGCGCCGCAGCAGGCGCCCTTGGCGCGTTGCTCCCTCCGGGGTCAGGCCGGCGGACTTAGCCGCCCGTGCGACTGCCGAGAGGTCCACGTGCGCGGTTATGTCCTGAGCTCCGACCTGCGTGTAGGGATCCTGGTTCATGACGTGCCGCCTGAAGCACCGCAGCGTTCCGCCGGGGTGGGACGGACCGTACAGATGGCGTGCGGGCTCCCCATAGTCGAGGACGAAAACGTACCCCTGGGTCAGCAGTTCGGACGCCGCGCTCACCCACGCCCCAGCGTCGAGATTCACCTCGCCGGACTGCCCTTCTCGTAGTTGCGCACGTCCCGCTGCGAGCTGCCGACCGATGGCCGCGGACGACGGAGGCTGCTCGATCTCCGCGAACTCATTCCCCTGGAGTCCGACGTAGATCTCACGAAGCCCATCCGCGCGCATGGCGACCCGGTGAACCGGGAACGCATCCAGCAGCTCGTTGGCGAACACGCATCCCATTCCGAGGGGCTGCCAGCTATCGGGGGAAGGGTCGAGCCAGCGCACGATCGGCGCCCAGCTGGCCAGCGCCGCGGCCTGGCGCGCGCGGAGGCGCTCGCTGCGCTCGATCAGCGCGATCCGCAGCGTGGCCGCGAAACTGGGGAACGCGGCGTGGGCTACACCCAGAAGATCGGCGGCGAATGTTCCGTTGCCTGGACCTCCTTCGATGAGCCAGAAAGTCGAGGGCCGGCCCATCCACCGCCACATCTCCTCGAACAGTCCGCACAGCAAGGCTCCAAAGGCGCCGTGAAGCTCCGGGCTGGTGAGGTAGTCGCCTTCAGGGCCGGGCCCCCCGGCGACGCGCTCGTGATAACCGATGAGTGGAGCATAGATCGCCAGCTCCATGAACCTCCGGAAGGGGATCGGACCCGCGGCCCTGATCTCGGAAGCAATCAGCGACGCCGCGGGAGTGGCATCGTTGCGATGGGACACGATCGTGGTGCCCAGTGATCTCATAGCCAGTCGTGCAATAATGCGCCCGCGATGGCTACGCGTCGGGCGTAGAAACCCATCGCCTGGTCCAAATGATACTGGCGCAGGGCCGATGGGCGAGGAGGAATGGAGAAACCCTACAGCGAAGTCGTCGAGATTCGGGGCCACATCATCGATTCCATGATC
The DNA here is from genome assembly GCA_964417895.1 of uncultured Chloroflexota bacterium. Classification (GTDB taxonomy): domain Bacteria; phylum Chloroflexota; class UBA6077; order UBA6077; family SHYK01; genus CAYQJS01. Next base: position 3,081 of record CAYQJS010000093.1, read on the forward strand.
CTTCCCACGATCATGGATGAGATCATGGACCGCGGCGGCGAGTTCGACGTCCAGGCATTCGAGATCGGCCGGCGGAAGGACCAGCCGAGCTACGCCCGGCTTGAGATCCGCGCCGGCTCGCTCGAGGAGCTCGAAGCCCTCCTCGATCGGGTCGGTCGCCTGGGCGCCAGCCCCGTCAGAGCGAGCCCTGTGCAGACGGGCCCGGCCCCGGCCGGCGGCGTGTTTCCCGACGACTTCTATTCAACGACCAACCTCCACACGCTTGTCAACCTCGACGGCGATTGGACCCCGGTCGCGTTCACGGAAATGGACTGCGGGATCATCATTGACCGCTCCACCCGGTCAGCCTGGTGCATCCCCATCAACGAAGTACGAATGGGCGACGAGATCGTGGTCGGGCACGAAGGTGTGCGGGTCGTGCCTCTGGAGCGGCCCCGCCACCAGCCACCGGTATTCGCGTTCATGGGGAGCAACATCTCTCCCGAGAAGCCCAACCCGCGGCTTATCGAGGAGATCGCGAATCGAATGCACGAGCTTCGCTCAGCGGGCGACAAGATCCTGCTGGTGGGGGGTCCGGTTCTCGTCCACACAGGCTCGCAGGCTCAAGTGGCGTGGCTCATCGAGCACGGGTATGTCCAGGCGCTTTTCGCCGGCAACGGGCTCGCCACGCACGACATCGAGGCTGCACTCTTCGGCACTTCTCTGGGCGTATCCCTCCACGATGGGACCCCCATGGAGGGCGGACATGAGCACCACCTGCGCGCAATCAACATGGTACGACGCGCCGGCGGAATTCGACCGGCGGTGGAGCAGGGCATGCTGACTTCTGGGATGATGCATGCGTGTGTCCGCCACGGCGTGGACGTGGTGCTCGCCGGCTCGATCCGCGACGACGGACCATTGCCGGACGTGATCACCGACACCCAGGTGGCGCAAGACGCCATGCGTCAGATCGTGCGCAGCGGCGTGAAGCTGACGCTCATCCTTGCGTCGATGCTCCACGGCATCGCGACAGGCAACCTGCTCCCGGCAGACGTGACGACGGTGTGCGTCGACATCGAGCCGGCCGTGGTCACCAAGCTATCGGACCGAGGGACCTTCCAGAACATCAGCGTCGTGGCGGACGTTGGAAGCTTCCTGCGGGAACTGGTCCAGAACCTCGTAGCGCGCGAGCCCTGAGTAGGGGTCCGTCATGCCCGACCCGCACTCCTTGGACGCGAGGCGGGACGACCGCGCCTCACCCTCCGAGTCATCACCCATTACGGCGACCAAGGGCTAGACCGGCTCGGCGGCTGGCTCAGACACCGCTCTCGGCGCGCACCCTATCGAAGCAGCTGCTGCAATACACCGGACGATCGCCGCGCGGAAGAAACGGCACTCTGGTCTCAACGCCACACGAGGCGCAGATGGCCGGGTGCATCTCCCGTCGTCCGCCAAGGTCGAACCCTGACCCTGAGAGCCTGGCCCGACGAGCCGCGCGGCAATCGGGACAGCGCGCGGGCTCGTTCGCAAGACCTTTCGCCGCGTAGAACTCCTGCTCACCCGCGCTGAAGACGAAGTCGACCCCGCACTCCCGGCATTGCAACATCTTGTCCGTGTAGATCACAGTGCCTCACCCCCCGCGATGAAAAGCTGGTGGCCACGGCGAAGCGCCCATGAGGGCAGCGACCGTTCATAGCCGACTCCGAACCGCGCGGGCCGCGCATAGAACTGCGCTTATTCGATTCTTCCGTAGGCCGGCGCGCAGTATATATCGAGGGCAAGGCGAAATTGAAACACAATTGTGACTCGCCGGCACCGGGCGTCTCAGCGACCTCTCCCCTACGCCCGGTAAACCAGCGGCCGCCTCTGAGGAACACCCGGATGCCGCGGATAGCGCGCACTCGTGGGAGCATCTTTGCGAACGACGATCAGCGCTCTTCGGCCGAGCATGCCACCTGGGGGACCACCGAGCTCAACGGGCACCACGGCCTCCAGTTGCGCCCCGAGCTGCAGTAGCGCGCCCTCCGCGTGCGATAGCTCCTCGGCCGCCGCCGCCCACGTCTTCATGAGCACAGCCCGCCCACCGACCACGAGGAACGGCACCAGCAGCTCCACGAGCGTCGCCACGCTGCCCACCGCTCGGGCGATTGCCAGGTCGTATCGCTCGCGCTGGGTTGGCGCCCGGGCCAGGTCTTCGGAGCGGCCGTGCGCAGTCGTCGCGTTCGGAAGCCGCAGAACCTCGATCGCGTGCTGGAGGAAGGCCACTTTTTTCGCTACCGACTCCACGAGCGTGACCTGGATGGAAGGCAAGGCAATGGCGAGAGGGAGGCCCGGCATCCCTCCTCCGGCGCCCACGTCCACAAGAGCGGCGGGTTCCCCATGCGCCCACTCGGCTATTAAGGCCAGCGGGGTGAGGGAGTCCAGGAAATGCTTAACCTGAATCTCCTCGGTGTCAGTGATCGCCGTCAAGTTGACTCGCTCGTTCCACACAAGGAGCTCATGCGCCAGCGCGGAGAACTGGCTCAGTTGAGCCGATGTGAGCGTCACCCTAAGTGAGGCGGCGCCAAGAACGAGCAAGGGCATGGGGAGTGATTGTCCGGACACCTGCGACCACCTATAATTTTCTTCACATTCTGACGGGTGCGAGCCATTTGCCGACACCCATCGGCATCCGGCCGGAGGATGAACAGGACTTGGATCGGAGCGACGCAACGAACAGCGGAGCGCCGCGCCTCGGCCAGGCGATCAGCAGCTACATCGCGGCAGTCCCTGCAGCTGAGCGTGAGACAACTGCCCGTGAGCTCGGCCGCTTCGCTCGCTGGCTCGGGAACGATGTTACGCTCGGCCAGATCGCTCCGATAGATGTCGCGCGGTACCAGGAGCAGTTCCCGGAGTCCAGCGTCGATATCAATGGGCGCTTGCAGCCAGTCAAGGCCTTTCTGACGCATCTCAAGACTCTGAAGCTGACCGACGCTAACCTTGGAGCTCATATCCGGCTCCGCCGGCCCACGGCGCGACAACGCCAGATGGATACCCGCCAGCAAGAGGCGGAATCGATCCGAATTACGGCGCAAGGTCTCTCAAGCCTGCACGCTGAGCTCGAGCACCTCGAGAACGACGTGCGGCCGAGGGTCACGGACGATCTGCGCAACGCATACGCCGACAAGGACTTCCGCGAGAACGCTCCGTACGACGCTGCAAAGCAGCGGCTTGGAGAAGTTCAGTCCCGCATCAACGAGATTCGACGGACTCTGGCCGCCGCCAGCGTCTACACGGCCGGCTCGACTGACATCGTCGACCTTGGAACGAGGGTAACCCTGCACGACCTCCTCAACGACGAGGAGGTCGTCTACGCCATCGTGGGTCCCGGCGAGGTGAGCCCGCGTGACGGGAAGATCTCCCTGCAGTCGCCGATCGGAAAGGCCTTGGCCGAGCACAGGCCCGGGGAAGTGGTCGACGTGGAGACGCCCGCCGGCATGCATACCTACCGGATCCAGAGGATCGAGCGGAGCCGCTAGCCGCGGCGAGCGCAGCTCTACCCACCGGGCCTCCGCGACCGGCGTGAGCTACCCGAGAGGTGCCATGGACGCCAGGCTCTCCCTCGCTTTGCTGGCGGGGAGGCTCGCGTCCGAGGTGAGCCGACGCCTGGGCCGCGGCGGCGGGACCGTGCTCCCCGGCCACGTGGTCCAGCGCATCGAACCGGGCGCCCTGCCCCGGATTGCAGCCCGCCTGCCCCGCGGCGTGGTGCTCATCTCGGGCACCAACGGCAAAACCACGACGACGCGCATGGTGGCGCGAGTCGCGTCCGCCGCCGGGCTCCGCCCCATCCACAATCGATCTGGCGCCAACCTTATGACCGGCATCGTCGCCGCACTCTGCGCTAACACGGATCTGGCCGGCAGGCCACGGGGGGACATCGGCGTTTTCGAAGCCGACGAGGCCGAGATCCCCAACGCCGCCGCGTCGCTCCGGCCTCACGCCCTCGCGCTTCTCAATGTCTTCCGAGATCAGCTCGACCGCTACGGCGAGGTTGAGCTGATCTCGGCAACCTGGCGACGCGCCGTGGAAGCTCTGGACCGAGAAGCCACTCTTATCCTCAACGCCGACGACCCCATTGTCGCTCAGCTGGCGGAGGGTGCCCGGTGCAACGTCATCTACTTCGGCATAGAGGATGAGGCTGCTGGCAGCGCGCAGGTCCCTCACGAGGCGGACAAGCGACTCTGCCATCGGTGCGGCGCCCGCATACGCTACACATGGGCCTACTATGGCCACATGGGACACTACTACTGTGGAGACTGCGGTTGGAGCCGGCCGAGCCCGCACGTTGCGCTGTACGACCTGAGCGTGGAGCCCGGAGGGCGGATGCGGGCTACCCTCGCCGCTGATGACCATCGGGCAGCTATCACCCTTCCGCTTACCGGCTTGTACAACGCCTACAACGCGCTCGCCGCGGCGACCATCTGCCTGACCATCGGGCTCCCCGAGCGGCACGTCGTGGCCGGCCTGGAGGGGTTCACCGCGGTGTTCGGACGCCAGGAGACGATCCCGGTCGGAGAAGGCGCCATCACACTGACACTGGTCAAGAACCCTGTTGGCTTCAACCAGGTCCTGCAAACGCTCCCAAGTCCCAAGTCGCAAGTCCCAAGTCCCAAGTCCGGGGAAGCCGGTGAACCTGGGACCTGGGACCTGGGACCTGGGACTCTTGTAGTCATCGCCATCAATGACCTGTTCGCCGATGGCACGGACGTCAGCTGGCTCTGGGATGTCGATTTCGAGGCTCTCGCCGGCAGCTCGCTACGCTTTCTTTGCAGCGGCCTCCGAGCCGACGACATGGCGCTTCGCCTGAAATACGCCGGGATCGACGCGGATCGGATCGAGGTGGAGCCCAGGCTGGAGCGGGCGGTCGACGCCGCAGTGCACGCCGCGGGTAACGGAGCGCACGTCGCGCTCTGCCCCACGTACACTGCCATGCTGACTATGCGGGCCGAGCTGCAGCGACGCGGCTGCGTCGCTCCATTCTGGGAAGATTAAGCATGGGACTAACGCCTTTGCGCCTCGTCCACCTCTACGGCGACCTGATGAACCTCTATGGGGATCGCGGTAACATCATCGCCTTACAGCGTCGGTCCGCGTGGCGCGGCATCGATCTTGAGGTTGTCGACGTGAGCATCGGCGACCACGTGGACCCTGCGACGAGCGACCTCTTCTTTTTCGGAGGGGGACAGGACCGAGAGCAGGAAACCGTGAGCCGCGACTTGCAGGCCGGAAACGGACCGGCCATACGCCGCGCGGTGGAGGATGGGGCGGCTCTGCTCGCCGTCTGTGGTGGCTACCAGCTTCTGGGACACTTCTTCCGGAGCGCCGAAGGCGCCGAGATCGCGGGGGTCGGCCTGTTCGACGCGTACACGATCGCTGGACCACAGCGGATGGTGGGCAACCTGCTCGTCCAGGACGCCCTCCAGAACAGTCGCCCGCTGGTGGGCTTTGAGAACCACAGCGGTCGTACCTACCTGGGCTCCGGCGTCGAGCCCCTCGGCCAGGTGCTAGTGGGGCACGGCAACAACGGCCAGGATCGGCTCGAGGGCGCCCGCTACCGCGCTGCCATCGGGACTTATCTCCACGGACCTGCGCTCCCCAAAAACCCGTGGCTGGCCGACTGGCTCCTCCTCGCTGCTCTGCGTCGGCGCCTGGGCCGCGACGCAACCCTCCCGGCCCTTGACGACTCGGCCGAGCTTACAGCGCACGACCGGGTCGCCGAGCGCGTGTTACGCAAAGGGAACGTCCGCACCAGCATTCGATGAGGGAGAACTTTCGGACGAGGGGGGCGGGCCCGTGACCCCGTTCCTTCGGCAGGGGAGCGTAGGGTGAGCGCGGTGTTCGGAGCCGCCCTCATCGTCATGGGCGGCTTCATCGCGAGCAAGCTGCTGGGCCTCGTGCGCAATATCGTGATCGGCTATCAGTACGGGGCCTCGCGCGAGTACGAGTTGTTCCTCGCCGCTATCGCCGTGCCCGACACCTTGTTCCAGGTCCTCGCCGGAGGCACGGTAAGCGCCGCTTTCATCCCCGTGTTCACTGCCTACCTGGCACGCGGTGATGAGGACAAGGCTTGGCGCCTCGCCAGCAGCCTGATCACCCTGGCGATACTGCTGATCGGCGCCATGGCACTCGCCCTGGCCCTCGTCGCACCCGCGTTGATGGGAGTGCTCGTAGCGGGTTGGACGCCGGCCGAGCAGCAGCAAACCGCGGGCCTGGCACGCATCATGATGGCGTGCGCCGTGGTCTTCGCGGTCAGCGCGCTCATCACGAGTGCGCTCAACGGCGCTCGGCGCTTCGCTCTCTCCGCCGCGGCCCCGCTCATGTACAACCTGTCGCTCATGGGCGGAGCGGTGTTGCTGCGGCCGTGGGGAGTCGAAGGCCTCGCATTGAGCGCCGTGGTGGGCGCCTTGCTGCACCTCGCGGTTCAGATCCCGGGGCTCGTCGCCATCGGGATGCGCTACGCTCCGACCCTGGGGCTGGCCCTCGAGGGCACGCGAGAGGTGGCGCGCCTCATGGGACCGCGCGTGCTCACCCTGGGCGTGAGTCAGCTAACCGTCCTTGTCAGTGTCGCGCTGGCAAGCTTCCTGGTCGAGGGCAGCGTCGCATACTTAAGCTACGCGTGGCTCATCATCATGGTACCCCTGGGCGTCTTCGGAATGGGGATGGCGACGGCGGCCTTCCCGACGCTCGCCGAACAGGGCGCTCAAGCCCGTACTGGGGAGCAGCGGCAGACATTTCTCGTCACCCTGCGGTTGATCCTCTACCTGACCATCCCAGCCGCGCTGGGGCTCATCGTGCTGAGCCATCCCATTGTAGCGCTCCTCCTGGAAAGGGGCGCCTTCGGCCCCGTCGCCACGTCCGCGACGGCATTCGCTCTGACGTGGTACGCCGTCGGACTGCCCGCGCACGCGAGCATTGAGATCATTGTCCGGGTCTTCTATGCCGAGCGAGATACGGCCACCCCGTTCCTGGTAGCGATGATGGGCGCGGCATGCAGCATCACGCTTGGCATCCTCCTCATGCGCACCGACCTCTCATTTGGCGGCCTGGCCCTAGCGAACTCGCTCGGCGCCATATTCGAGGCGTCGGTTCTCGGCGCGATCCTCCACCGGCGTTTGCGATGGATCGAGCGAGACCAGCTGGCGCCGTTTGTGTGGCGCGTTGGGCTCGCCGCAGCCGCGATGGTGGCCGCCACAGTGGTGCTGGTCGGCGCGCTGGAGCCCCGTGTGGATTCCACCCACTGGACGGGGCCGCTTGTGCTCGTCGTCGCGGCGATCGTGGTCGGCGCTATCTCGTACGTGGGCACGTCCCTCGCGTTGGGAGTCGAGGACGTTCGGCGGGCCGCTCAGTTCTCCATCCGCCGCTCCTAGCCCCACGCTCCTGTGGGGGGTCGCGCGGCGGTTCGCGACAACGCCGCACGTTGACTCTTGCCGGTTCCGCATCACAAAACGTGGCGCAGTGGTTGCGGAGTGAAACGCTATCCCCGGGATGCGCGTTCTGTGAACAGATCACCGAGGCGCGTACTGACGATGCTGCGAGTGCTCCGAGCCCTGGGCCTGGCGGCCGTACTCGCCGCGCTTCTGAGTGACCCGGCGGCGTGGGGAGATGAATCGACACAGAGCTTGGAGCTCGCCATCGCCGCGAGCGATTACTGGTTCGAGCCGGCATGGCCGACGGTGCGCGCAGGTACCACGGTGCGATGGACGAACCACGACGCCGAGTCCCACACCGTGACCGAGGAGTGGAAACGCTTCGATGCTGAGATCTGGCCGGCCGAGAGCTTCAGCTTCACGTTCACAGAACCCGGCGTGTACTTCTACTACTGCGAGCCGCACGGGTGGATGATCGGCGAGATCACTGTCGTGGCGAATGATGGCTCAAAAGCCTCGAAAACCTTGACATAGTTACGGCGCATTGAGTACCCTGTCCATTACGCCTCAAGGCGCGAGCACCTTAACAATCGAAGAGTGGTGAGGAGAGAAACAGACCCGTCGATGAGGAGGTCTGCTTCGGCAGGCCTTTTTTGATGGAGAGTTTGATCCTGGCTCAGGACAAACGCTGGCGGCGTGCCTAAAACATGCAAGTCGTACGAGCCGAGTAATCGGCTAGTGGCGGACGGCTGAGTAACACGTAGGTAACCTACCCTTGAGTGGGGAATAACTCCGCGAAAGCGGAGCTAATACCGCATACGATCGTATGCCCGCGGGTGTACGAGGAAAGCCGCAAGGCGCTCGAGGAGGGGCCTGCGTCCGATTAG
>CAYQJS010000094.1:0-10781 GCA_964417895.1 uncultured Chloroflexota bacterium
GTCGAGCAGTCCGGTGTACGTCGCCGGGTTGCTCCGTCGCGAGCCGCGGATCGCGACCTGGTCGATCGACACCACACCCGCGCCGGCGGGGATCGACCCGTGCACGAGCGAGCTCTTGCCGGAGCCGGAGACGCCGGTGACGACGACAAGCACCCCGAGCGGGACGTCGACGTCGACGTCACGCAGGTTGTGCGCCGTCGCGCCGCGGATCTCCAGCGTGCCGGTCGGCGTCCGCACCGTCTCCTTGAGCGCGGCCCGGTCCTCGAGATGGCGGCCGGTGATGGTGCCGCTGGCCCGCAGCCCCTCGACGGTGCCCTCGAAGCAGACGGTGCCGCCCGCCGTGCCGGCGCCGGGGCCGAGGTCGACGACGTGGTCGGCGATCGCGATCGTCTCCGGCTTGTGCTCCACGACGAGCACCGTGTTGCCCTTGTCCCGCAGCAGCAGCAGCAGGTCGTTCATCCGCTGGATGTCATGGGGGTGCAGGCCAATGGTGGGCTCGTCGAAGACGTAGGTGACGTCGGTGAGCGAGGAACCGAGGTGGCGGATCATCTTGACGCGCTGCGCCTCGCCGCCCGACAGCGTGCCCGACGGCCTCTCGAGCGAGAGGTAGCCCAGCCCGATCTCCACGAACGAGTCAAGGGTCTGCTGCAGCTTGGCCAGCAGCGGCGCCAACGACGGCTCGTCGAGGCCGCGGACCCATTCGGCCAGGTCGCTGATCTGCATCGCGCACGCATCGGCGATGTTGATGCCCCCGATCCGCGAGGAGCGGGCGGCCTCGCTGAGTCGGCTGCCGCCGCACTCGGGGCAAGCGGTGAAGGTGACCGCCCGGTCCACGAACGCCCGGATATGCGGTTGCAGCGCCTCCTGGTCCTTCGAGAGGAACGACTTCTGGACCTTGGGGATCAGCCCCTCGTAGGTGAGGTTGACGCCGTTGACCTTCACCTTGGTCGGCTCGCGGTGGAGAAAGTCGTGCAGCTCGGTCTCGGTGTAGTCGCGGATCGGCTTGTTCGGGTCGAGGAAGCCCGACGCGGTGAAGATCTGCACTGTCCACCAGCCGTCCGCCTTGTAGCCGGGGATGGTGATCGCGCCCTCGGCGAGCGACTTGCTCTCATCGTAGAGCTGGGTCAGGTCGATGTCGGTCACAGTGCCCATGCCCTCGCAACGCGGACACATGCCTCCGGTGATGGAGAAGCTCTGTCTCACCGCCTTGCTGGACCCACGCTCGACGGTGATCGCCCCGGCACCGTGGGCCGAGGCGACATTGAAGGAGAACGCCTGGGGCGAGCCGATGTGCGGCTGCCCGAGCCGACTGAAGACGATCCGCAGCATTGCGTTGGCGTCGGTGGCGGTGCCGACGGTGGAGCGGGCGTTGGCGCCCATCCGCTCCTGGTCGACGATGATCGCCGTCGTCAGCCCGTCGAGCACGTCGACGTCCGGCCGCGCCAGCGTCGGCATGAAGCCCTGCACGAAGGCGCTGTAGGTCTCGTTGATCAGCCGCTGCGACTCCGCGGCGATGGTGCCGAACACCAGCGAGCTCTTGCCCGAGCCGGAGACGCCGGTGAACACCGTCAGCCGGCGCTTCGGGATCTCGACGCTGACGTCCTTGAGGTTGTTCTCGCGCGCGCCCTGCACGCGGATCAGATCGTGGCTGTCAGCAACGTGCAGCGCAGGCGACTGCGTGTCCGTCCTCGTGGCCATGCTCATCGTGTCTCCATCTGTTAGGCGGGGCCGCCTTCGCGGTCTCCGTCGGCGTCGCCTGGCTCGATCTTACCGGGCTCTTACCCCTGCCAGGCCTTCGGCTGCAGGATGCGGATCTGGTTGCCGAACGGGTCGCGCAGGCCGCAGTCGATCCCGTAGCCGTGGTCGGTCGCCTCCTGGGTGAACTCGACCCCCTTGGCGCGGAGCCGCTCGTAGGTGGCGAAGCAGTCGTCGGTCCGGAGGACCATCACGACGCCGGTCGCGCCCTTCGTCACGAGCTCCCGGACCTGCTGGGCTGTCTTCTCGTCCATCACCGGCGGCCCGGGGACGTCGAGCGTGATCTCGGGGACTGCCTCGCCCTCGACGCCGACGGTCAGCCAGCGAAAGCCGCCGAGGGTGTAGTCGGCCTTGACCTCCAGACCGAGCTTCCCGACGTAGAAGTCGAGCGCCTCCTGGTGGTCGAGGACCCAGACGTGCGCGTGGGTGATCGCGCTGAAGTTCTTCATAGCGCCGATTTTATCGGGCGGTCGGCCGGCCGGCTTCTCCGAAACTGCTCGGTCGCGCCCAGGCCATGGTGAAGCAGGTCGGCACGGCGCCCGGCACCGGCGTGGTGCGGCGGCGGTAGGCGGCCGGCGACTGGCCGACGATCTCTCGGAACGTGCGGCTGAACGTGCCCAGGCTGGTGAAGCCGACGTCCAGGCAGATGTCGGTGACGCTCCGGTCGGTCTCGCGCAGCAGCCACATCGAGCGTTCTACCCGGCGGCGCTGCAGGTATCGGTGCGGCGTCTCGCCGAACGTCGCCCGGAACGTCCTGATGAAGTGCGCCTCGGAGACGCAGGCGATTCGGGCGAGCGCGGCGACATCGAGCGGCTGGGCGTAGGTCCGGTCCATCGCGTCGCGGGCGCGGAGCAGCCGGCGGTTGTTCTCCTCGGCGACGCGGCTCACGGCCGGCGTCGACCGCGGTAGTAGACGAATCTCTCTCCAGTCTGCATCTGCCGTCTGTACACCATGGGGAACTCATAGGAGATTCCCGTTCTGTCGGCGTAGCTGTGGCCCGATTCAGTTGCTACGTTAGAAGCGAGGATTAGTGGCATTTCAATTCCCGCATGGCATTGCAGTAGCCAGAAGTCTTGTGATTGTCACCTGTCGGAGTGAAAATGGCAACCTCGATGCTTATTTGATCCCCGGCGTTGCTCGCATTGCAGGTTTGTCTCGAGGGGGATTGAATCCTAGCTTTGGAGGCGGCCCCAATGCCGGCGCCAACCCCGGATACACGAAGAACACAATCCGCCGCTGCTTCAGGGAGTTAATCGACCCTTCCCCTTCACCAGATGCGCTCTGGCAATACTTTGAATCGTCCTGTGCGTACTGCGGGACTAAGCTCGATCGCCTGCGCAAGGAGGGGCACATCGATCATCTCGTGCCTGCTGCAGGCGGGGGAGCGAACCCGGAGTCATCCAACCCGATGATCGGGATCTGGCTCAAGCGCACGGCCCGCGGCCATGGGGTAGGAGCGATAGCGCAGCGCCTCCTCGTCGACAAACTGTTCACGGAGACCGAAACGAATCGTGTGGAGGCACACACCGATGTGGCGAAGCTCGCCGAGCAGCGTGCGCTCGAACGTGCCGGATTCACCCGCGAGGGAATGATCCGGGGTGCGCAGTGGCGCCGCGGAAGCTGGCACGACGATTACCTCTACAGCATCCTCCGCCCTGAGTGGCGGCAACAGACGAATCCGTCAGCTACGACGGCCCGATGAACGCAACGTCCGGTGAGGGATCCGCTTACGAGACGGATGCGGCGCGGACGTGTGGCCAGAACCGGTCGTGCGCGGTTGCCCAGCCGAGGACGCGGCGGGGCCGGGTGTTGACGCGTCTGGCGATGTCGTCGAGATCCCGCATCGAGAACGCTCGAAGGTCTGCGCCTTTGCTGAGGTACTGGCGTAGAAGCCGATTCGTGTTCTCGTTGCTGCCGCGCTGCCAGGGGTTGCGCGGGTCGCAGAAGTACACGTCGAGCCCGAGCCGCGCGGCGAGTTGTTGATGCTCGGCCATCTCGCGGCCACGATCCCAGGTGAGCGAACGCCGCATCGAGGGAGGGAGTTGTGCGAGGTCGTCAGCGATCGCGCGGCGCACCGCGTCGGCCTTGTACCCGTGCGGGAGCGGCACGATCCGCACATACCGGGTGCTGCGCTCGACGAGCGTGGCGACCGCGGAGGGGCGCTTACCCATCACCAGGTCGCCTTCCCAATGCCCGACCTCGGACCGCTCAGTCACGACGGCAGGACGATCCCGGATCGAGACCATGTTCCGCAACCGGCCACGACCGTGCGAGTCCCGCACCCTGAGCGGGTGCCTCACCGAGCGGCCAGAGCGAAGGTGCCGAGCCGCCCTTGCGCCCAGCTCTCGTCGGCCGGCGAGATAGATGGTTCGGTAGATCGTCTCGTGCGACACCCAGCGCGTGGGATCGGTGGGATGTTCTTGGCGAAGCCACGTGGCGATCTGCTCGGGAGACCAGTCCTCCTCCAGTCGGCCCCGCACATCGGCAAGCAGTGCCGGGTTCGACGCGAGCCGGGACGGTTTGGGGCGACGCCCCCGATCCCACGCGGCAGCTTCCGCGGCCGCGGCACGGTACGCGTCACGGCCACCGTTACGGGCGATCTCGCGCGAAACCGTCGACGCCGAACGGCCGATCAACGCCGCGATCGCGCGCGCTGACAAGCCCGCGGCAATGCCACGGGAGACTTCCTCCCGCTCGGTCGCCGTCAGATGACGGACGCTTCTGCGCCGCGGTGTCGGGCGCACGCCGCCGCTTCGTGCGAGGAACGCTCGCACGCTCGACGGGTGGCAGCGTAGAGCACGACCGATGAGCCTGCTCGACTCACCCCGCCGCCACCTGATCCACAGCTCGTCCTCCTGCTCCGTTGTGAAGCCCACGCACACCTCCAGTCATCATCCTGTCCAACGGGTGGTGCGTTGATCGGTTGAGACCGGCTCCGTTTCCGACCCGAGATCGCGCTGACACGCCTCCACCTCGCGGAGCTGCTGCTGGAGCAGGCCCTCACCCCCACCCCCTCCCAAGGGAAGGGGAGAGGGGGCAGGAACAGGCCGAAGCCCAGGCCCTCCTCGACTTTGCCATCGCCGAGTTCCGCATCATGAAGATGCAGCCAGCGCTGGAGCGGGCGCTACGGCACAGAGGGCTGTTGCATGCGTGAGACTTGAAACTACCCTTCGCCGATCAGGCCATCGTGCCTGAATCGAAGATCGTCGAGTACTTGCTCAGCGAGACACATCCACAGGGGCGCAGCAAGGCCGTATTCTTTCGCAGGCTGGGATTCGCCCCCGAGGAGCCGGGGAGGTTGCGCGCGGCACTGCTCGACCTGGCGGCATCGGCCGATATGACCGAGTCTGCGGCCTTCGGGATGAAGTATGTGGGGACTGGCGAGTTCGTTGCCCCGAGCGGCGAGCTTGTTCGCGTCACAACTGTCTGGGTCATTGGTCCAGACTCAACGAGCCCGGTGCTCGTGACGGCCTATCCAGCATAGGGTTGGAGATGGAAATGGACTTAAGAGAGCTCGACCTCGCTGCGCTGCGAGTCGAGTTGCCGGCGCTCGCCCTGGTGGTCGGAGACGTAGGAACCGTCGTGCTCGTGCATGGCGACGGCCAGGCGTATGAGGTGGAGTTTGTCGCGGCGGACGGGCGAACGATCGCCGTAGAAACACTCGGGCCCGGGGACGTCGAGCCCGTGGCGGGGCACGAGATCCTGCACGTGCGTAAGCTGGCGGTTGTGTGAGCCGAGGAGCGCGACCGTAAATCCCGACCGCGCGGAGTGCGGCGCGACGAAAGAACGGCCATTAGGGGCGGGCGCTCCGGCACAAAGGCCTGCTGAGCGCGTGATCGTCCCAGCCATCTATCCAGCAGGTCACACTTGCTGTAGAGTGGCGTCTGATAGCAGTGCCCGTCTCACGCCGAATACACACCGCCTGACTACCCCCTGAGGGGAGAAAATGTGGAGGCTACTATGGCAACGTACGTCCTGGTCCACGGGTCCTGGCAGGGTGGCTGGATATGGAAACCCGTGGCGAGCAAGCTGCAGGCCGCGGGCCATCTCGTCTACCACCCGACGCTCGACGGCTGCGCCGAGCGCAGCCACGCCTTGAGAGCGGGCATCACCCTGGATACGCACGGCGGCGAGATCGCCGGCCTGCTCTTCTACGAGGACCTGACCGACGTCATTCTCGTCGGCACCAGCAGCGGCGGCATCGTCGTGGCCCGCGCCGCCGAGCTGGCTCGGGACCGGATACGCCGCCTCGTTTTCGTCGATGCGCTCGTGCCCATTCCCGGCGAGACCGCCTCCATCATCAACGGCCGGCCGCCCCAGCCCTCGAACGATATCGCCTCAGGGCTGCAGCCCGGCGAGGTGCGGGAGCGCGCTTTCCTGGGCCTGGAGCCGGCCGTCCGCGAGTGGGCCCTAACCCGCTACACCCGCCACCCCCGAGCGCCCACCGAGGAGCCGGTGGACCTGCGCACATTCTGGTCCCAGACGTGGCAGGTCGACGTGCTGCGCGGCAGCCAGAGCGGGAGGCCACCAGAAGCCCACCAGCGCCGCACCGCGGAGCGGCTGGGCGGCACGTACAGCGAGATCGACGCCGGCCACTATCCCACGCTCTCTAACGTGGACGAGTTGGCAGACTACCTGCTCGATAAGGCTCGCGACGTAGCGACCAGAGAGGCCGCGTCAGGCGCGGGGGCTCGGCCTTGACGGCCGGCGATACCTTTCACCTGTCGGAGGCTACCATCGCCTCCGTTCACGCAGCGATGCGCTCGGGCCAGCTCACGAGCCGGCAGTTGGTGCAGTGGTATCTCGACCGCATCGCCGCCTACGACCAGCAGGGGCCGGCGCTCAACTCCATCCAGACCATCAATCCCCAGGCGCTGCAGGAGGCCGATCGGCTCGACGCCCAGTTTCGAGCCTCTGGCCCGGTGGGACCGTTGCACGGCATCCCGGTCGCCGTAAAAGACCAGGTTGAGACCGACGATATGCCGACTACCTACGGCTCCGCCCTGTTCCGCGGCTTCGTCTCCGAGCGCAACGCCACCGTCGTCGAGAAGCTGCGAGCGGCGGGCGCGGTCATCATTGCCAAGACCACTATGGGGGAGTTCGCGCAGGGCTACGCAGGCTCGGGTTTCGGGGCGTGCCGCAACCCGTACGACCCCAAGCGGAACCCGAGCGGGTCATCCGCCGGCAGCGGAGTGGCGGTGGCCGCGAACCTCGCGCTGGTGGCGGTCGGCGAGGACACGCTCGGCTCGGTGCGCGGCCCCGCGGCGCGCACTAGCCTGGTCGGGCTCCGCCCCACTCTCCCCCTGGTGAGCCGGTTCGGCATGATGCCAGGGGCGCCGACACGAGACACACTGGGCCCGATGGCGCGCACCGTGCGGGACGCGGCAGCGCTGCTGGATGTGCTGGCGGGCTACGACCCCAACGATCCGGTGACGGCGGCGTGCGTCGGCCACGTCCCCGCCGCGTACACTGTTTTTTGCGCTGTGGACGGCCTCAGAGGGATGCGCCTCGGCGTCATTCGCGAGCCGATGGCCACCGACACGAACCAGGAGTCTGGGGAGTTCCAGCGGGTACGGGCCGTCCTCGACACTGCGCTCCGGGACATCGCTGCCCGCGGAGCGGAGGTCATCGACCCGGTGACGATCCCATCACTCATGGACCTGCTGGAGCGGACGGGCGGCACGTTCGAGACTGAGGCCGCCATGAACGAATACCTCGCCGCGCTTTCTGAGGCGCCGGTCAAGACCCTCCAGGAGATGGTACTGTCCCCCGAGGTCCTGCCATCGCGGCGGGCCAGGCTGATCGAGGGCGTGGGACGAACGACCAGCGACCCTGGCTATCTCCAGCAAATGCTCGCCCGGGAAGCGCTGCGGCAAGCCGTCCTGAAGGCGATGGCCGACCACCGCCTCGATGCGCTCGTCTACGCGACGTTCGACTCCGAGGCGGCGTTCATTCCGGACGAGGTCATGACGGTCCGCGACGTGCCGAATCTCGGGAACAATCGCCGGCTGAGCCCGATGATCGGGTTCCCGGCCATGACCATGCCGGCCGGCTTCACCGCGGGTGATCTGCCCGTTGGGATCGAGTTCCTGGGCCGGCCCTTCGCCGAGGGCACGCTCTTCACCATCGCCTACGGGTACGAGCAGGCGACGCACCACCGCCGACCACCCGCCACGACGCCGCCGCTTCCGGGCGAGCCGTAACGGACTCCGCGGGCCGGAACCCCTCCCCCAGGGAAAATGGGGGAGGGGTTGGGGAGGGGGCCCTCACCCGGCTTGCCCGCTGTCGCGGGCTGCGCCGGCCTCTCCCAGAGGGAGAGGCGGAGACGTTACTCTTTGTCCCAGGTGAAGACGTTCCACCCGGAGTTGTGCGGGTGGATGTCGCCGCGCACGGTGCGGAGCGCGAGGATCGGCCGCGGCTCCCAGTAGAGCGGCATGAGCGCGATGTCTTCCATCATTGTCTGGACCTGGTCGCGCAGCAGCGGCACCCGCTCTCTGGCGTCGATGGTTGTCGCCAGGCGATCGAGCAGCGCATCGGCTCGCGGGTTGACGTAGCCCGCTCGGTTGCGGCCGCTCCAGCGGTTCGCGGCGGAGGCGATGTCGCGCGAGTCGTACCGCACCAGAAGCGTGTCGATGAAACCGCCGGTCAGGAGCGGCCCGGAATGCTGAGCCGTGTGCTCGCGGTCCTCGGCGCGGGCCGGGGGAATGACGTAGATCTTCGAGTCTACACCCACGCCTTTCCACTGGTCGGCGACGATGGCAAGGGCCTTCTCGCTGGACTGCGGGTTCATCCACAGCTCCATCTCGAACCGCTCCCCGCTGGGCCCATGCGCCAGGGTCCCATCCGCACCTCGCTCCCACCCCCCCTGCGACAGGAGCTGCTGGGCGCGGGCCCGGTCGTAGGGGTACTTCGGGATGGCGCTCTCGAGCTCTCGTCGGACCGGCTCGTCGGGCCGGAACCAACTGTCGGCGGCTGGCCCGAGGCCGAGGGTCATGACATCCGCCAGCGCCTGCCGATCCAGGGCGTGGTACAGCCCCTGCCGCACTGACAGGACAGGGAACCCGTTCCTGGGCCGCGCCAGGTCCTGGCCCATCTGCGGCTCGAAGTACTGTATGCGAGGTATCGGCTCGACGCGGACCTGGTGACCCGTGCCCTCCCACCGCCGCCTCAGCTCCGCGGCCTGCTCGATCTCGATGCTGGGTGGCAGGACGAGATCGACGGCGCCGGCCAGGGCGTTCGCGAGGAGGGCGCTGGTGTCCCGGATGAAGCGCACAAAGACGCGATCCAGCGGCGGCCGCCCCTGCCAGTAGTCGTCGAAGCGTGCCATCTCCATGTGCGAGCCGCGCTCCCAGTTCACCAGGCGGTACGGGCCGAGGCCGACGAATTCGCCGGTGAAGCGCGGACTGTTGATGAAGGCTTCCTTGTCGGTCGTGTAGATGCTCTCCAGGAGGTGCCTGGCCACGGGCGCGATGACCCTCGTGTCCAGAGCGCGGACGTCGACCCTCGACCAGTGGATCACGACGGTGCTCGCGTCCGGCGCGGTGGCCGACTGCATGATGCGGGCCTGCCCGGTGTAGGCGTGGGCCAGGTCCGGATCTTTGTGCAACTGGACGGAGAAGAGTACGTCGGCGCTGGTGAACGGCGCGCCGTCGTGCCACCGCGCGTTCTCGCGCAGCTTCCACGTGACGTCCATGGAGCCGTCGGCGTTGCTGAGCCACGTACCCTTCTCGGCAGAGGGCAGCTCGACGGCGAGCTGTGGCTGGTCCACCTCGTAGGGATCGGTGACCGTGAGGAGGTCCTGCATCAGCGAGCCCGCTTCGCCGGCGCCGCCGCGACTGCCGCCCTCGCCCGTGAAGCCGTCGATCGTGGCCGGCTCTCGGAGCACGGCGATGGTGAGCGTCTTCGGGCCGCGCGCCTGCCCCGACCCGGGGGGTGCGGCGCCGCCCGGCCCGGCGGCGGGAGCGCACGCGCTCACCACGACAAACAGCGCGACAAACAGAAACACGATCATGCATCTACCTCATCGGATATGTCCCCCCCTCGATCGGGGAGGGCTGGGAGTCATGCCCCCTCCCCCTCGACGGGGGAGGGTTGGGGAGAGGGTGACCGTTCAACAAGCTGCTAAAAACCCGCTCATCCTGAGCTTGTCGAAGGACAGGCTCACCACGAGCGGAACCCAACCTTCAGCTGCCTGTTAGAACCCGCCCCTGGTCCCTCGTCCCTGGAGCGTGAGCTTGAACACCTGGCGCATCTCGTCCTGCAGCTCGGGCGTGTCCACGTAGTCGCGCACCACGTTGGCGCCCATCTCCGCATGGTCGAGGTCGACGTCCGCGTGCTCGATCCGCTCGGCGAGTGCCCTCTCCGGGTGCTTGACGCCGAGCGCGACGTATTCTCGCCGCAGGTCTTCGATCTCCTGCAGCAGCTTCTCCCTGATGCCGGGGATTCGCTTCTCGCCCTCGCCGACGAGGGCGCTGCCGAACGAGACCGCCCAATGAGTGGTGCGATGGAGCTGCAACCACCATCCCGAGAGGATGAACGCCTCTGGCGACGCGTCCTCTTTCACCAGACGCTGGACCTCCTCGGGGGCCACGCCGAACTCGTAGGCTTCCCAGCGGTTGAGCTCGCCGTGCGCGGGGAGCAGGTCCGGATCGACGGACACCTGGCCGGCCTCGTCGACCAGCTTGCGCAGCTGCATCTTCCTCACGGATTTGACTGGACACATGATGTATCGATCGCCGTTGCGAGTGATGTTGGGGTCGCCGCCCCGATAGCGCTCGCGCTTCTCTTGCGCGAGCTGCTCCATGGTGCGCCCGCGAACGCCGCGCTCGCGCAGCAGCTTGCCTCCTAGCCGCTCGCGGCGGTACCCCTCGAGCTCCTTCAGGAACTCGTCGCCCGGTACCTGCGTGCGCTGCAATGTCGTTTGAGCCATGATGTCCCCCTTCAGCAGGCTGCTGAAAAGATTGGGCTCCGCTCGTGGTGAGCCTGTCGAACCACATGGGGCCCTTCGACAAGCTCAGGGTGAGCGG
>CAYQJS010000095.1:0-10685 GCA_964417895.1 uncultured Chloroflexota bacterium
AGGTGCAACACTAAATTCGTCCCCCGAGTGTCTCATTCCTATTGACAGGTTCCGTCCCGCTGTACTTCAACTATGAGGTGGTCGCCCACGTGGCGGCGCTGCAGGGGCCACAGACTCCGGCCCCCGAGAGCGCACGCTACGGCAACATTCACGAGTGGCAATGGCGGTGATGAGGTCTGAGGTGTATCGTCTCAGCGCCTAACGATTATGTTGCACATTGCGCCACAGCTAGAGTTAGCTCGCATCTCAGAGGGCGAAGACAATGACAGCTGATGGGCAGTCGGCCGAGCCCGAAAAGGAGGGCACGACACCCGATGCCACGGTAATTGTTCGTCCGCTACAGGTTTACGGTCTCGTCAGTTATTACACGATCTTGCTTGTGGTGGCCGTTACGCTGCTTATCGTCTTGATCTTGAAACAATCCAACGTGAATCCTCCGCTGCTGGGGATGATGGGCTTCGTAGCGAGCGGCGCGATGGTTGGGGCTGTGCTGTATCAAATCAGGATGCTTTTTAAGTACTACGTGAAGGATGGGAACTTCGACTCGAAGTGGCTTGGTAAATACATTAGTGCGCCGTGGGAAGCGGTTGCATTGGCGCTGGTCGTTCTCTCTCTTCTTCAAGGCGGGAGCGTTGTGTTGGGAGGGGCAAAGTTCGACCTGAAGGAGAGCACGAGCTTTGCGGCTTTCGGCATTGGGGCACTAGTCGGTTTCGGTATTCGCGAGGTCCTGGGATGGCTTGGCAATCTGGCAGAGACGATGTTTTCAACAACACCTAAGCAGTGACAAGCAATCGCCGGTCTAAGCCACGATCTGGCCATGAGATAACCTGCGGCTGGAGCGGCCCGGCGGCGGGGTGGGCATGCTCTTCGCCTGTGGTGACAGCCGCCGGCCGCTCAGCCGCATCGTTATATGGCAAGAAGTCTATGAGGGGACTTGTTGAGTTCATCAGTAACAATGCGCTGGTCTCCGCGCTCGTAGCAGCGGGCAGCATCGGCGCGCTCGGCTGGGGCATGGAAGTCTTGGCGCCATCGCCAAGACAGTGAAGCCCTTCAGAAGTTCTTGGTTGCCTCGCAATCAGAAACCGACCTCAAGTTTCGGAGCACTGAGGCCATCGCGAAGATGAAGATCAATCGGCAGTTTCAAGACCTGCAACCGGCCCACGGTGAGGTGAACTGGGTGCTGAAGCAGCAGCTCGACCGCAATATCTGCTTGCTCTCCACCAGCTCGCCAATTACTCGTACACCATGAGCGATCGGTACTATGGGCCAGTGTTCGCTCTGCCTTACTGGGAATACCTCGACTTCCCGGGGCTTGAGGCCGCCGACCGCGAGTTCATCCGAGACGGCTCCCTCGTCATGCTTCTCGCCACGGCGTTCGATATTATTGATGGCTCTGGCGGTCACATCTATCCGCATATCTCGGCATGCCAGGCTGCGCTCGCGCGACTCGACTGCCAAGATGAAGACACGCTGAAGTTGGTCAAATGGGTTCGGTTGGCGCTTGCCATCGCGGAACGAGGGTGCGTCCGAGGCATAAGAACTTACAGATCTATCGTCATGGGTTCACAAGCGATATGTTCGGGTTATTTTCGTCGCATCGCCGACGGTTTCGACAACAATCCATACTTCGGACGTGGCGGACGTGAGCCGGCCTAAACCGCGCGCTCGTTCCGCTTTTACATGGGCAGTCGGGAACAGTCGCCCTTCTCGGGACAGGTCCAGGGGTGAGTTTCCGTCGGTAATCCAGGAGGTTTGCGATGCCCAACCCCAACACCGTTGTCTCGACGGTCGTGCGCTTCGAGCCGCCCCTGGAGCGCCCGCCCGACGAAATGCTGCGCGCCGAGCGCGGCCTCGCCGTGGAGCTGGCGGACGGGCGGCTTGCGCGCCTGGATCCCGCCGATCCTCGCTCAGCCGGCCTTGCACAGGTCCTGGACGGGCTGAGCAAGCAGCGCCTGCCCGTATACCTCGAGGTCGATCCGGCGACGTCGGTGATCACGCGGCTGCTCATTCCGCACGTAGCGCGAGTCGTCGGCATCCGTCCGATTGACGACGGCGTGCTCGGCGTCGAGATTGAGCCTTCGCATGCGCGGCACGTGCTGCGGCGCGGAGCTCCGGACTTCGAGGAGTGGGAGGGGCAGCTGCGCGAAGCGCTGCAGACGGGTGCGCGGGTCATCCTGACCGAGGACGACGCTCACGAAATAGAGCTAGGCCGCGATGAGGATTTGAGCAGCACGCCCCTTGGGTAGCTCGCCCGCGGTCAGTTGTGTGTGGTCCTATCTCAGAGCGTGGAGGACCCGATGGCCAGCATTTCGACCGACAGGATCGACAATGAGCGGCTTCGCATCCACCATGCCTTCTGGCTCGCGATTTTCGGATTGGCTCTAGCGGCGGCGCTGGCGGTGTTTCTGGTGTCCCAGAACGAGTCGAAAGTGAATACTTCCGCCGAGGTTGTCGCGATCGTCGGCCTGTTCACGAGCGTGACGGGCACTCTCGTCGGTGCCTTCTTCGGACTGCAGATTGGCGCAGCCGGAGCGGAACACGAGCGACGCAGTCGCGAGAAAGCGGAGGAGAGTCGCCAGAGGGCGGAACATGCAACGCGAATAGCCTTGGCGCACCTGGATCCGGACACGGCAAAAGAGCTCGTAAGCGCTCTCCAGGAGCACCCGTGAGTTCCAGTGTGGCCTAACTCCGCGCTTCAGCGGACCGCGTGCTTGCATTGCCCGCACCTCGGCCCCTGAGCGCAACGTTCCGTTTTTGGATGGGCAGACGGTAACGGCCCCTCTTCTCAGGCCGGTCCAGCGGGTGAGTTCCATATCGGTAATCCAGGAGGTTTTGTGATGCCGAACCCTAACGCCGTTGTCTCGACGGTCGTAGGCTTCGAGCCGCCGCTCGAACGCCCGCCCGACGAAATGCTGCGCGCCGAGCGCGGCCTCTCCGTGGAGTTGGCGGACGGGCGGCTTGCGCGCCTGGATCCCGCCGATCCTCGCTCAGTCGGCCTGGCACAGGTCCTGGACGGGCTGAGCAAGCAGCGCCTGCCGGTCTATCTCGAGGTCGATCCGGCCACGTCGGTGATCACGCGGTTGCTCATTCCGCATGTAACGCGGGTCGTCGGCATCCGCCCGATCGACGACGCCCTGCTCGGCGTCGAGATCGAGCCTTCGCATGCGCGGCACGTGCTGCGGCGCGGAACTCCGGACTTCGAGGAGTTGGAGGGGCAGCTGCGCGAAGCGCTCCGGACGGGTGCGCCGGTCATGCTGACCGAGGACGACGCTCACGAAATCATCGACGTCCGCGCCTACACCCCCGGACCGGAGGGACCGCTCCCCCCTTTTCCTGAGCCGGAGTTACCGCCGCGGATACCGTGGCCGCGGCGGTGGATCAGGGAGCTGCTGAATCGCATATGGCTCTGGCCGTGGTGGCCCTGGTGGTGGTTCTGGTGGTGGTTCCGCTGCATCTCAGCGACTAAAGCTCAGCAGGTCTTCAGTGCCATGAATGCCACCAGCTGCAATCCGCTCACCGTTCCGCCGCCATGCATTCCCTTCCTCTATCCGGATAATGGCTGCTGGGCGCGCGCCCACGAGATGTGCCGGCTGATCATCAATATGGGACTCACGCCGAGGAAGGTCTGGATCAAGGGGAATCTTTATGTCAGTACGAAGAACAACCCGATCTGCCATGTGGAGTGGGGGTGGCACGTAGCGCCGACGCTGTGCGTGCGCGGCCCCGGTTTCCTTCAAACACAGGCGATGGTGATCGATCCGTCGCTCCGCACCACTCCGGTTTCCAAAGCGACGTGGAAGGGGGTGCAGGGTGACCCGAGCGCCACGCTGACTGATACCGACGCCTCGATCTATATGTACTACTCCTCGGCCACCGGCACCGATCCCAGCTACGTAAAAACGAATGATCGGCTTGCCTACTACCGGCTGCAACTTCAGCTCCGGGCGGTAACGCAAGGGCCGCCGCCTTACGCGAGTTGTCCGTGACCCCTGGAAGGGCCCGGCCCGTTTTACCAACCCAATGTCCATCCCTAAGTCGCCAGATGATCAATGGAGATGTGCGTGAACCTGAAATACGGCCTCATCAGCGTCGACGACCACGTCCAGGAGGATCCAGGCGTCTGGACCGCGCGGCTATCCCATTCCAGGTGGGGAAACCGCATCCCCCACGTCGAGCGGGCCGACGACGGAGCCGAGCGCTGGATGGTTGACGGGCGATCGCTCGATCTCCCGGGGGTGGCCGTTGCCAACGCCGCCCTCCCCGACCGCACGCGGATTCCCCAGCGCTGGGATGAGGTGCCGCGATCGGTCTACGACCCCGCCGAGCGGCTGAAGGCCATGGACGCCGACGGTGTCGATTATTCCGTGCTCTACCCAACCGTGGCAGGCGTGGGCGGAGAGACATTCGGGCGGATCACGGACCCCGACCTCGAGCTGGCCTGCGTCCAGGCCTACAACGATTGGCTCGTCGAGGAGTGGGCGGGGACCAGCGATCGGTTCGTGCCGCAGTGCATCGTCCCGCTCTGGCCCATCGACGCCGCCATCGCCGAGATTCGGCGCGCCGTCGGCAGGGGCCATCGCGGGGTGGTGTACCCGGCGGTGCCGATGGAGCTGCGCGACGTGCCCCACGTGAACGAGCCGGACTATGATCCGCTCTGGTCGACCCTCGAGGAGCTCGACGTGCCGCTGTGCTTGCACGCGGGGGCCTCGACGGCCATCCAGGTCCCGCCGCCCGACGCGTTCTCGCCCGCGGTCGCCGCTGCTTACCGATCCATCACCCGGCAGGCCAGCAGCATCTCGGTGCTGGTCCATTTGCTCATCTCGCGCATCCTGCTGCGTCATCCGAACCTGCGAGTAGTGTTCGGCGAGAGCTCGCTGGGCTGGGGCGCGTACCAGGTCGAGTTCGCCGACCAGCAGTTCAACGAGGACGCGCTCTACCGCGAGGGGTACGATCTCAAACCATCGGAGATGTTTCGGAGACAGTGCTACCTGACCGGGTGGTACGGCACCGCTGGCATCCAGACAAGGGATATCATTGGGACGGACAACATCCTGTGGGCGACCAGCTTCCCGCTGGCCACCTCCAGCTGGCCGACCACGCGCGACTACGTCGCCGAGTCGTTCGCGGGGGTCCCCGCGGAGGAACGCGACCGCATGCTGTGGGGCAACGCCGCGAAACTGTATAAGCTGTCGTAGGAGGCCCCCCTCATCCCAGCCCTCTCCCCCTACGAGGGGGAGAGGGGGCACTGTCCCCTCCCCCCTCGTAGGGGGAGGGTTAGGGAGGGGGGTGCACAAAGACAACGTGGAGGTCTTGAATGAGCTGGATACGCTACCTCGTCGTTCCGCTAATACTGGCCAGCCTCGCGGCATGTGCGCCGGCGCCGCGCGCCGTCGGACCCGACGGGCCCGAGCGCGCACCGAGCGTTGCGGCGCAGCCGGCTCGCACGCTGAACGTGATCATGCGCGTCGAGCCGCCGGACATGATGTCCGGAGCCGTAGACCGGAGCGCGATCCACAAACCGCTGTTCGCGGCGACGCTCGGCGCCTGGGACCTCCAGGACAGCCCCTATCCCGTCCTCGCCCAGGCCGTGCCACAGCTCAATACCGACACGTGGCGGGTCTTCGCGGATGGACGCATGGAGACCGTCTATCGGCTGCGCCCGGGCCTCACGTGGCACGACGGCGCGCCGCTCAGCGCGGAGGATTTCGTCTTCACCCGGCGCGCCGAGCTGGCCCGAGTCGAGTGGGGCATCAGCCAGACGTCCGCGGAGCTCCGGCAGATGGAGGACGTGCTCGCGCCCGATCCGCAGACCGTCGTGATTCGGTGGCGGCAGCCGTACACCGAGGCGTCCGCGCCCGAGATGATCGCCTTCCCTCGCCATATCCTCGAGCCGTCCCTTCTCCAGGGTGACGGCGATGCCTTCGGCAATCACCCGTTCTGGACTAACGAGTATGTAGGCGCCGGGCCGTACCGGATCGACCGCTGGGAGCGCGGCGCCTTCATCGAGGGCGCAGCATTCGACGGCTATGCCCTCGGCCGCCCGAGGATTCCACGCGTTCGCCTCACCTGGAACAACGACCCGACCGTCTCCCTCACTCGCCTGCTCGCGGGCGATGCCGACGTCGCCCTGGACGGCGCCATTCGGTTCCAGCAGGCGTCCATCCTCAAACAACAATGGGACCCGCCCACCGGCGGGACGATCATGCTGAACCCCACCAGCCTTCGGTACATCCAGGTGCAGGCCCGGCCCGATTACGCCAATCCGCGCGCCCTGCTCGATGCTCGAGCTCGCAAAGCGCTGCTCCACGCCATCGACCGCGAAACCCTCGCTGACACGATGGTCGAGGACCGCGGCATGGTGGCCGACACGGTGCCCCCGCCAACGATGCCCTACTACTCGGCCATCGAGCGGATCATGACGAAGTACCCGTACGATCTTCGCCGCGCCGAGCAGCTCCTGGGTGAGCTGGGCTACCGGCGCGGGGCGGACGGCCTCTACGCCAGCCCTACTGAGGGGCGCATGCGGATAGAGGTTCGGGGCGTCTCCGGGGGCGCAGAGGAGCAGGACACCACCATCGTCAACAACTATCTGCGCGAGGCGGGCCTGGACACGTACATCACCCTCCTCCCCTCGTCCGCCCGGGCGGTGGACGAGAAGACCAAGGGGACTTTCCCCGGCCTGACGCTGAACAACAACACACTGCAGCGAGGCCTGGGCCTCAACAAGTGGCTCACGACCAACATCGGGAGCGACGCCGACAACTGGGTCGGCGGCAACCGCATGGGTTGGTCCCACCCGGAGGCCGATCGGCTGTACGAACTGTGGACGACCACGCTCGATCGGCCGCAGTCTACCCAGCATCTCATCCAGATGATGAAGCTGCTGAACGACGAGATGCCGTCGCCGCCGCTGTACTACAACTTCCAGGTTGTCGCCCACGTGGCGGCATTGCTCGGCCCGCAGCCCATCACCCCCGACAGCACCCGCTACGGCAACATCCACGAATGGGCATGGAGGTAGAGGACAGATATTCCTCGCCAGGTGAGGAATCAGCCGCGGTCGTGGAGGCTGACCGCAACGCTGGTAGGGGCGATGCACGCATCGCCCGCCCCCGGTCGGAGGTACGCGGGTCAGGCATGCCTGACCCCTACCGCCGGTCATCACGTTCTGGCGGCGGGAAACTCGTCCGGAAATGGCAGTTTCGTGTAGCACCCAAATAGCAGAGGGAGGTAACCCATGGCAGTAGTGCTGGATCACATGAGTGTGGCGACCCACGACAAGGTAGCGTCGGCTGAGTTCTACGCACGCGTGTTTGGCGTCAGGTACGAGGGCCCGCGCCGCGACTTCGCCCCCGTGAAGCTGAGCGAGGGGCTGACGCTGAACTTCGAACATGCTGAGAGCTACGAGCCGCGCCACTATGCCTTCCGCGTCAGCGGGGAGGAGTTCGACGGGGCCCTCGGCCGTCTGCGGGCCGACGAGGTGCCGTTCGGCAGCAGCACCGCCACCAAAGACGGGCAGATCTATGACCGCGGCGGCCTGCGCGGCTTCTACTTCGGCGACCCGAACGGCCACGGTTTGGAGCTGATCACGCCCGACGGGGCCACGCCCGCGCGGTAGGGGTGCGGCCACCAGGGTCCTTCGGGAGAGGTCGGCTGCTCATCCACCCGGCGGGCTCATTGCGTTCGCGCTAATAGCGATCATCTGCCCCTGAGCGCTCTGGCCAGATGATCTTCGTGCCTCCCGCGTGATCCTCTACCGGATCGTGCTGACCGATCCGCCCACGCTCGACGACTTCAGTTCCGACGAAGCGCTGGGGATCGCGGCGGTCGACGACGACCCCGAACGGCTTCGCTTGCGGAGCGGAATTTCCGTATACGGCACTGAGAATCAGGCCAGCCGCAAAGCCCGCGACTACCCTTACCTCGGCCGCTACATCGCGGTCCTTGACGTGGCCGACGAAGGACCGCTCCGCGTTGAGCGGACAACTCGAAGCCGTGGCCATCACACGCTGTGGGGAGACCCAGACGCAATTCTGTCCTGCCTGGTGGCAGTCACACCGGTCACGGAGCTAGCATAAACCGACGGAGAGGCGAGATGGCTTCTTATGAGCTTTGGCAGACGCGGACGCGCAACCTGATCGGAACTTTCGCTACCAAGGCTGAAGCCTTGGCGGTTGTCCAGCGGGCTGCTGAGACTCACGGTCCCGCGTTCATCGACTCCGTACTCCTGGGCCACGAGGACGACAAGGGGCGGTCCGTCATGGTTGCGCAGGGTAGGGAGTTGCTCGAATTGGCGATCGGGAGGAGCGTGCCACCTGCACCTCGATCCACGTGACGACGGATCGTGGCGCACTCGGAGTGCAGGATGCCCTGGCCCACCAGTTCGTCGATCCAGCGGCCCGGGGCACCCTGGCGCGGGCTAGACCATCGACTCGTGGCCCCAAAGCTTGGTCGTCGAGTGATGCTTGACCCGCCACACGGCATCGTCCACCAGCAGCCCGCCCCAGCCGTATTCCATGGCGAACCCGGCAGGTCTCTTCATGTAGAACGAGGTCATGCGGTCGTTCGAGTGCTGGCCCAGCGAAAGGACCAGCGGCAGCTTGCGGCTGCGCACGATGTCGTACGCGCGGCCCACGTCGTCCAGGGACCGGGTCTCCAGCATGAAGTGGTTCATGTCACCACTCTTCATGCCGTAGCACTCGTTGATCAGGGCGAGGCTGTGGTGGCGCGGGTTGCAGTGCAGGAAGATCGCATCGAGCTCGTCCAAGGCGATGTAGTCGGTGACCGAGAAGCCGAGCACATCCTGGTAGAAGCGCGCAGCCTTGCCTGTGTCCTTGCTCACCAGCACCGCGTGGCCTAGCCCGAGCGGCCCGCAGTTGAACCCCGACAAAGGGCGGGATGGGTGGAACGGCACGTCGTCCATCCACGGGCCGTAATAGATTTCCAGTGGGAAGCCGTCTGTGTCGGTGAAGCGGAACAGGGCCTCGACCTTGCGGTCGGCGAGGTCCTCGCGCGTACCCTCGGTGACCGCGAACCCGTGCTCGGTGACCTTCCTGCGCACCGATTCGAGCTCGCTCAGGGAGGGCACCTCCCAGCCGATAGCCGCGATCGAATCGGTCTTCGCCGGGCGCAGCGTAATCCGGTGATGGTGCTCGTCGAAGCGCAGCCGCACCCGGTCGGAGTCTTCGTCGCGGCGCTCCTCGGCGCCGATGACGCTAGTGGCGAGGTCGCGCCAGGCCTCGATGTTCGAGGCGTTGAGAACGAAATACCCCAGCTGGCTGACGCCCATGTCTATTCCCCTATTTGGCCCGGGGGCCTGTGGATGGCCGGTGCGATTCCCGGCTTCGCCGATTATCGCACGACGCTCGAAGGTCGACGCCCACTCCGTGTAGGTTTCAGGGAAGGAGTCGACCGCACCCATGCGAATCCGCGCACTTTTCTCGGCTCCGACAGAAGAGTCAGCTCTTGAGCCCCGACCTCGCCACGATCCAGTCGACGACGGTTTGCTGCACCGGGCCCTCGCCCATGTGGCCCCCTGGGAAGATGCGCGCGTCCTTGGGGCTGCCGTGCTCCAGGAGCAAGTAGAAGTCCTCGATGGGGACCTGCTGGTCATCCTTGCCGTCGGTGAGGAGCATCGCGCAGCTCGGGCCGTCGAGGAGCCCCTGCGTGAGCAGCGACAGGGCGGGCGCGGCGGCGATGTACTCATCGGCCGTCTCCAGCCCCAGCGCAGCAGCCCGCGTCTCCAATAGCTCAAACAGGTAGCTATCGGCATAGCGCGACCGCTCGTTCCACTCGGGCTGGAAGAAGCGATGCACGCCTCCACCCCAGTTCACCGCCCAACGGAGACGCTCCGGCTCGCGGTGCGCCAGGCTCGTGGCCCAGTAGCCGCCGAAGCTGGAGCCGACCATTCCGACCCGACGGGCGTCGAGATCAGGGCGCCCCGCGATCCAATCCAGGATCGCCTGGTACTGGCGGTGTCCCTCCGTCGAGGCCAGGATGGGCGACTCCCCCGTGCCGGGCATCTCCACCCCGATCGAGGCAATTCCTCGCTCGTAGAGGAACTCGGCCATCTCGTGCCGCTCCTCCTTGGTGCTGTCGATGCCTCCACTCAGGATGGCGACGGGCGGTGGCTCGGCCGCGGCGGGCCGCCGGAAGTAGGCAGGGATGCGGTCCTTCTCCCCCGACCGAGCGGCGAACGGGATCTCGACGCGCTCCATGCGGATGTGGAAGTGGCGGGCGGCCTTCAGATACGCAGCGCCGGCGCGCTCGTACGCCGCCCGCTTGGGGGGCGCTGAGTTATTGGGCCACCGCGCCGCCAGATAGTACCAGCAAGCATTCAGGTACTCGTCGCGGGCATCGTCCGTGCGGCCGGCGGCCTCGCGTTCCGTGGCAGCTTCCTCGTGCCGCTGCCCGAGCTTCGACCACGCCGCCGCCCAGGTCTCGGGATCGTTGCGCGGCAGATCGCGCAGCGCCTCCTCTACCTCGTCGGCCCTGGCTCGGACGAATGGACGGCTCTTCCCGGCCCGCCGGCGGATCTCGTCCTTCAGCTCATCCAGTGTTCGAGGCCGGTCCATTCGCTCTCTCCACCTGAAGTAGCCTGTATGTCCATTAAGATCGGTGTGACGGAAAAGTGGCTAGCCCTCACCCCAACCCTCTCCCATTGCGATGGGAGAGGGGGCAACTTC
>CAYQJS010000096.1:0-10010 GCA_964417895.1 uncultured Chloroflexota bacterium
CGCGATGATCGCGGCCGGGTCGATGGCCCGGGGGACTCTCTCCGCCGGCCAGAGCCCCCTCAGCTCGGAGGCGAAGACCAACCCGTGCTGGTCCAGCGCGTAGCAGAGCGGCTTGATGCCCAGGCGATCGCGCGCGAGAAACAGCTGCTGCTCGTTCGCGTCCCACAGGGCGAGGGCGAACATACCTCGGAACCGCCGAACACAGTCCGTGCCCCACTGCAGGTAGGCGCGGAGGGCCACCTCGGTGTCGGAGCTGGAGTGGAACGAATGCCCGAGGGCAGCCAGCTCGTTGCGCAGCTCGGCGAAGTTGTAGATCTCGCCGTTGTAGGTGATGCAGACCGATCCATCCTCGCTCGCCATCGGCATGTGGCCGCCGGGCGTCAGGTCGATGATGGCAAGCCGGACGTTGCCCAGAGCCACATGCCGATCGTCGGAGAGGAACACGCCGGCGTCGTCGGGACCACGATGGCGCATGGCCGCGCACATGGCGTTCACGCGCCCGAGCGCCACATCCCCCTCGTCGAGCCCATTCACGCTATAGATACCCGCGATACCACACATGTGCGATCGATGCTCCTAGCCGTGCGCAGCAGACGCAGCTAGCGCCCGCGCGCTCGGGCCCACCGGCTGCGCCGAATCCCGCAGCCGCCCCCGGATCTCGCGGAACCATGCCACCGTCCGCTCCAGGCCAGTGCGGAACCCGGTCCTCGGCTCGTACCCCACCAGCTCCCGCGCCTTGTCTACGCTGGCGAGGAGGCGCGTCTTCGTGTCCCATTTGCGGCGAGGCACCCAGCGAATCCCACCCTCGTTGCCAGTGAGCTCGTTGACGAGGTTCGCCATGTCGATCACGCGCGTCTCTTTGCCGCTCGCGAGATTGAACGCCTCGCCGACAGCGGCCTCCGTCGTTCCAGCGCGGAGCAGGCCATCCACGATGTCGCCGACGTAGGTCCAGTCGCGCGTCTCGTCACCGGTTCCCATGACCGGCAACGGCTGCCCTTGCATCGCCCACCAGATGAAGTTGGGGATGACGTTGCGGTACGGCCCCGGCAGCTCCCCTGGCCCATATGAGTTGAAGAACCGGGTGCGCACGGTCTGGAACCCGTAGTAGTTCTTGAAGAAGTTGCAGTACAGCTCCCCCAGCATCTTGGTGATCTGATAGGGAGTGTCCAACTCGAGCGACGTGAAACTCTCGACCAATGGCACCGGCGAGTGCCCGTACACCGAGCAGCCGCTGGAGGCATACACGACTCGCTCCGCGCCTACCAGCTTGCTGTACTGTAGGACCTTGAGCGTCCCCATCCCGTTCACCATCAGGTCGGTTTCCGGATGCTCGATGCTGTTCTGGTTGGCAAACAGCGCGGCGAGATGGTAGACGAGATCCGGGCCCTCGAAGAACGCCTGGCGCATCACCTGTTCGTCCAGAATGCTGCCCTGGATGAACTGAACGTTCTCCAGATCCGGCACGTTCCAGCGCGCGGCGCTGGACAGGTCGTCGAGGACGATGACCTTCTCGGCTCCTAACTCGGCCAGGGAGCGGGTGAGATTGCTCCCGATTCCACCCGCGCCACCCGTCACCAGAACCGTGCGGCCGGCGATGGCGCCGAACGCATCGGCGCTCGATGTCTGCATCAGCGTGCCTCCCTCGTCGCGCTGGCTGCCGGCGCCAGCCGGGCCGGCGCCCTGCTCGCCGCGATGAGTTTCTCGAAGAGCGCCTCGTAGCGGGCGGCAGAGGCCTCCAATGACAATTCACGCTCGGCGTAGCGGCGACCGTTCGCGCCCAGCCTGGCGCACAGATCCGGGTCGTGACTGAGCCGACGAATGACCCCGGCCAGGGTGGCGGGATCGCCCGGCGCGACCGTGTACCCGGCTTCGGCCGAGGCAATCAGCTTGGGCGCATCACCGTCCAGGTCCAACGCGGCGACGACTGGGCGGCCGGCGGCCATGATGCTCGGAATCTTGCTGGGCACCACCGGCGTGCGCACGGCGCCGCGCAGCGTCGCAAGGCCGACGTCGCTCGCGGCGAGGGAGGCCGGGTATTCGTCGCGTAGCAGCATTGGCAGGAAGCGCACGTTGGGGAGCGCCAGCTGTCGGGCCTTCTCTTCGAGTCGCGGCTTCTCCACGCCGTCACCGATGATCACGAACAGGATTCGTGGCTCGTCGCGAAGCCGATCGGCCGCCTCCAATACGACATCCAGGTCCTGAGAGTAGCCGAGGATACCGGCAAAACTTACTACGAAATGGTCGCCCAGGTCGTGCGCGGCGCGGAAGGCATTCATTCGCTGGCTCGGGCGGATCTGTCTGATATCCACCCAGTTCCGCAGCACACTGACCCGGTCTGTGGCGACGCCCCGGCCGCGGACGTGTTCGGCGTTCCCTTCACTGTGCACCGTGATGTGGCTGGCCTGACGATAGAGGCGCGTCTCCATCACCTCGTAGGCCCGAATGATGGGCCTGTTATGGAGCAGCCCGAGATCGATGGCGCTCTGCGGGAAGAGGTCCTGGACGTTGAGGACGAACGGAACGCGCCGCCAACGCGCCAGGGCCAGCGAGGCGACGCCGACCGGGAGAGGCGGCGAGTATTGCAGGATGACGTCGATCGTTCCCGCCCTCGCGCCAGCGGCGAAGACCCCTGCCGCCTGGATGAAATCGTCGATCCCGCGAGCCACCGGGATGCTGCGCGGCAGGCCCGGCAACCGGACGCGAGACACACCCATGCCATCTATCACTTCGCGCATGGCGCCACGCCCCCGGTAGCGGGCTGGCACTTCACTCAGCATGTAGCGGGGCATCAAGGTGGCTACCTGCACGTCGTGACCACGATGGACCAGCGCACAGCCGAGCTCGTAGAACAGGTGCGACGCGGCCCCGATCTCCGGCGGGAAATATGTAGTGGCGAGGAGGATTCTCAATCCAGCACCTGTTGTGGCTCCACAGCGACAGATCGCCCGGTTCGCAGCGCCTCTTCGAGGGCGAAGGTTGCCAGCGTCGTCGTCACGTACCGCTCGAAACTGACGGGCGAGGGGCCACCGCGCCTCACCGCCTCGAAGAAGGCCGCTAGCTCCGCTCGATGGCCGCGGTCGACGCCTGGCCGGGTCATTTTTCGCTCGCGCCCCCGCGAGCGGAAGCTGACGGATCGGAAGTTGTCTATGACGCCGACCGCGCCGCCGCCGAAGACCTCGACGCGCTCGCGCGAGAACGACTTGTCACCGGTCGCCACGTAGACGATGGAGGCGAGCGACCCATTCCCGAACCGCAGCGTCGCCGCCACGTTGTCACTCGCCAGATAACTCGGGCTGAGGAGCGCATCTGCCTGTACCCGGATTGGGTCGGCTCGGCAGAGGGCCTGGGCCAGGTCGATGAAGTGGCACATCTCGCCGAGGATCCGTCCACCGCCTTCGGCGGCATCGTGGACCCAGCTGTCGGCCGCCACCGGCCCGGCGTTGACGCGACAATGGACAACCAGCGGCTCTTCGATGCCCTCGAGCCAGCGCGTGAGCTGGACGGTGAATGGAGAGAAGCGCCGATTGAAGCCGACCATGAGGACGGAATCCGACGCGGCCCGTTGGGCTGCGAGGATCGACGCTAACTCCTCATGGCTGAGGGCCAGTGGCTTTTCGACGAACACATGCTTGCCCCCGGCCAGCGCCTCGACGACGAGCCGCGCATGCAGCCCGTGGCGGGTGGCGATGAGGACAGCATCGACGTCGGGGTCCGCTATCAGCTCTCGGTAGTCGGTCGTGGCGTACTGGAAGCCCACGCGGGCTGCGACGTCGCGACCGGTCAATGGGGTCGCCGTGGCGACAGCACGCCGCTCCAGGCCGCTGATGCCCTTTAGCGCCGGCAGGAGCGTCCCCTTGGCGAACATTCCGGCGCCGATGAGGCCAATGCGCACGGTGTCGCGATCCCGACGAACTGGGGGAGGGGCGACCGAAACGACATGGGCGTGGTTTTGCCTCTCCGTGTCGGGATAGGTCAGCAGTACCGCGATATGGGGCTCGGCACCCTTGGTGATCAGATCGTAGGCATCGACGGCCCGGTCGATGGGGAAGCGGTGGCTGATCAGGTGCTCGACCTGGACGGCTCCCCGCGCGAGCATCTCCAGGAATTCGTCGACGTTGCGGGCAGCCGTCCAACGGGCATAGGGCAGGGGGTAGTCGAGGCCCCGTTCGGCATAGCGCGGGTCGTAGAGGCCCGGCCCCCATGCTCGCGAGACGACGAGATCGAGCTCCTTGTCGTAGAAGGGTTGGCGCGGCACTTCCAGCCCGACGAGTCCCGTCGCCACGATCCGCCCTCGTTCGCGGGCCACCTCGGCCGCCAGCTCCAGGGGCCGATTTCCCCCTCCGCTGGCCAGAATGATCGCCGCGTCTGCGCCATGGCCGCGCGTGAAGTCCTGCGCTCGGGCGGCTACATCGTCCTGGTCTACGACGGCGCCGGCCTCCGCGCCGTATTCCCGAGCCAGCGCGACTTTTCCGGCGACGAGGTCGGTTCCGAAGACGTGGCAACCGGCGGCGCGCAGGATCTGGACCGCGAGCTGGCCGAGCAGCCCGAGGCCAATCACAACCACCCGGTCGCCTAAACCTACGTGGGCGACCCGCACGGCTTCGAGCGCAACACCGCCCAGCGCGGCGAACGCGGCAGCCTCAAAGGTGACGGGATCGGGCAGGCGGGCACAGAGGTTGATGGGGACGAGGTTCAGCTCGGCATGCCCGGCCACACCCGCACCCACACACGCTACCCGATCGCCGGGCGAGAAATCGCCCACGTTCGGCCCCGCCTCGACGACGACCCCGGCGGCGGAATAACCGAGTGCGACTGGCGTATCCAGCCTGCTGGTCGCCTGCCGGTACGCCTCCCCGATTCCCTCGGTTCGGACCTTGTCGACCACCTGGCGCACGAGGTCCGGGCGGGCGAGGGCCTTGCCCAGAAGGTTCTTGCGAGCGAGCTCGATCATGGACCGCTCTGTCCCAACGCTGACAAGGGACGCGACGGTGCGCACGAGGATCCGGCCGTGGCTTGCCATCGGCTCCGGGACCTGCACTACAGCGAGCTCGCCCGTTCGGTAACTTTGGTAGACCTGCTTCACCCTTCAGGTCCCACGGAAGCGCAGCACGACGGCTATGGTCTTGAGGAGGATGATTGTGTCAAGGAGCGGCGATCGGTGGCGTATGTAGTAGAGATCGTACTGGAGCTTGACGAAGGCGTCTTCCATAGAGGACCCGTACCCGTACTTGACCTGTGCCCAGCCAGTGATGCCGGGCCGCACGACGTGTCGGGCCCGGTACATCGGGACTTCGCGGGTCAGGGCTCCCACGAAATCAGGTCGCTCCGGTCTCGGACCGACCAGGCTCATCTCCCCTCGGAACACGTTCCAAAGCTGGGGAACCTCATCCAACCGCGTATGCCTGAGAACAGCGCCCACTCTAGTAACTCGCGGGTCGCGTTCTTGCGCCCACTTGGGCCGACCATCGGCCTCTGCATCTCGCACCATGGTGCGTAGCTTCACGATGCGGAACTGTCGGCCGTATCGGCCCGTGCGCTCTTGCCAGTACAGCGGGCCTCCGGGTGAGTCCAGAACAACAGCCAGCGTCGCGAGTAGGAGCAGAGGTGTGAGGGCGATCAGCCCGACCCCCGCGGCGAGTATGTCGACCAGACGCCGGGCCGCTTCATACAGCCGGGTTGCAGCGGGTAGTGTGGCGAGCCATGTGGAATCCGTGCATGGCAGCAGTACCCTCCCTGCCATGGACTCGTATGCCTGGTCCGCGCTGACTATAGTCACGCCCTGCTCGGCAAGCTCGATGAGCGCGGCCTGGATGCTTGGGGGAAGATTCGTAGGCGTGCTGACGATCAGCTCATGAATCCGCTGGCTCTGCACCGCGCCGATCAGCTCATCCGCGGCTTGGCCATCGGCCAGCGGCTCCCGCGCACAATCGAGCGTCCCAAGCAGCTCGTAGTCATGGACCGCTCTATGAAGGAGCTCCGCAACGGCCATCCCGACCCTGTCTTGACCCAAGATCAACGCACGAACGCGGAACGCCGGCCGCGTGAGCAGGAGAGCGTACGCGGCTCTCCAGGTCAGCAACGGGCCAAAGACCAGCGCGGCATTGAGGAGAAGGACCCAGCGTGCGGTGGGCAAGGGGGGAGACCAGTACGGGATCAGCAAGTAGGCTCCGAAGGTCAGCCCCCCGGCGAGGCCGACCCGTCCGAGCACGCTGCCGAGGCGCGCTGCGACGACGAGGTCGTAACAGTCCAGCGCTCGGGCGATCGTAATCCACACGACGGCCAGCAATAGCGTCCATTGGAGCAGTTGCCCTGAGCCGGCCACGATCGTCTCGCCGATCACCTGCGTAGCGAGCATAGCTCCCAGAACGATGACCAGGTCACCAAGCAGGAGCAGCACCTTGCGCTCGGAGACGCTCCAGCCGCGCGGCCAGACACCCGGCCTGGTTTCAACGAGCGCGGGCGCAGCTCGCGCCGCGTCGAGCCGTGCACTCATCTCAGTAACACTCCGATGCGACAGCCGCCTCCGGCGTTTCGGTTCGGTTCAAGCGCTGTGTCGCTATCAGTGAGAGGCAGTGAGGGATCCCCAGGTCGATGTCCGAACGGGTTCAGAACCCTGCACATGCTCATGTAACGGATGAACAGTTGGCCCTGGACGGCGTGTTCCGCGAGTAACTCGGGTACCCGGCGGTCTTCGCCCTTACGCAGTGGGCCGTCGGGCCGATGGCCCGTGGTCACAGCGCAACTGCTGTGGAGACTATCCAGCCAACCAGGCCATCGCTCGTGCGCGCGCGGACCCAGCGGAAGCCGTCTCCTTCCGCCGTCTCTTCCGCGATGTCTACTGGCATGCCGTTGGGAAGCGCGCTCAGGCTCCGGGCGGATGTCGACGGCCCTTCCCGCAGCAATACCGTGGTGAATCCCCCAGGCACCTGGATCGTCGCGCGCGCCATTTGAGGCTCGCGGGCCGGCGGCTCCGCCTCGGAGGCCGATGCGTCAGCCCGGGGCGACGGAGGCTCCTGAACGACGAAGCGCTCGACCACCACGTCATTGAGGTCGCCACTCGCGTAGACCCCAACCCCACCCTCGGCGAGGACGGCGTCGGTCACGTCGGCCACCTCGATGCCGTTGACCACGAAGGTGAGTCGCCGGCCGACGGCTTGTACCGTCAACACATTCGTTGCGGCGTCGCGCTGCACCGCCGGGGACGGGTTCGATGCGACGAGATCGATCCAGCGGTCGCCTTCACGGCGCCAGATGCCGAGCTCGCCGCGGTCGTTGACGACGAACACGTAGAACTGGCCGACCTGATTGTTGCCGTCACGGGGGCTCGGTCCCTGGTCCCGCACGATAATCCCGTACCGGCCACCAGGAGGCCCGCCAACCTTGCGGAGGGTCGCCGTCACGACGACGTCGCGAAGGCTCTCGCCGACTGGCGCCCCAATGGCGACAAATCGGGCCCGGTCTCGCGCGAACAGCCGATATGCGCCGTCTGCATGCCACGCCGTGCCTTCGGCGTTGCTGGGCCAGCTTCTCTGATTGTCTGTGAAGCGTTCATCCAGGACTGTGCGCGGCTCGTTTGCAGAGGCGGGCGACGGCTGCAACGTTTCGGGGGCGCCGGCCCCGCTGGTCGCTGGCGGGAGGGAGTCCGGCACTCCTGCCTCGGTCAGCGCGCCGAGGATCGGTGCGGGCGTTTCCACCTCATTGGAAGAAGTGGACACCGACGCCGCCGGAGGCGCCGTTGCGTCCGGCGGCGGCGCGGCGTCCGGGCCAAAACCGACAACCTGGCTGGCCAGCGCCGCGAACAGCCCGACCGCTGCAACGCCCCCGAGAGCCGCGCCCACAATCAAGGCCGTCCGTCGGGTGGCTCTTGCCACGGGCGCAGCGTCAGCGCCCCGGGGCTCCTCGGCCCGCGGCGCATCGTCCAGCGCGTCGGCCTCGGGGGCCGGCCGGGGCCTTCCATACGGCTTGTACCCATAGTAGCCATCTCGACGCTCGCGGATCTTGTTCAGGCTGACCCCCAGTACCCGCCCGCCAGCTTGCTCTATCGCCGCTCGAGCCTGGTCGAGATGCGACCCTCTGGTGGCCTGGGCATCGGCAACCAGGAGGACGGCGTCGACGGCCTGCGCCAGGACCACGGGGTCAGAGACGGCCAGTGTGGGTGGGGAGTCGATGACGAGAATATCGGCCTGCTCGCCAAGCTCGGCCAGCCGTTGCTCCAAGCGCTTCGAGGCTAGCAGCTCGGATGAGTTGGGCAGCGGCGGCCCGCTGGTAAGCAGACGAAGGTTTTCAACGGCTGTTGGTTGAAGTATCGCGGGCCGGAGCGATTCGTCGTCCAGCAGTAGAGTAGTGAGGCCTTCGCGGTTCCTCACCCTGAACCGGCTGTGCAGCTCGGGGCGCCGCAGGTCGGCATCCACCAGGATGACGCGCTGGCCACCCTGGGCCAGGACTATCGCCAGGTTGGCGGCGGTGGTCGTCTTGCCTTCTCCGGGCCCGGCGCTGGTGATCAGCAACGAACGCAGGGGATGCTCGAGGGCACTGAGTCTCAGGTTGGCCCGCAGGACCCGAAATGCCTCCTCGATCGTCGACTGGTAGCCGCCGGTGTGCCTGGAGCTGGCGGGCTGGGCGCCGTGAACGCCGTTGCGAGCCTCCGGCCTCTGAAAGGCATGGCGAAGATCGGGCACCGTCGGGACGGTCGCCAACACGAGGAGGCCGGCGGCGTTCATCACTCGCTCGGCGGTTCCTACCGAGTCATTGAGATACTCAAAGAGTGCGAGAAGACCGAGCGTGATGAGTGCTCCCAGGACGGCGCCCAGGCCGGTGTTGAGCAGCAGTCTTGGGCCGATGGGTTCGGGCGGCAGGAGCGCCGGCTGAGCGACGCGCAGCGACGTCCCGGTTGGCTCGGTCGGCAGGTACGGGGCCTGCTCCTCGATGAAGACTGCCGCGACGGCGTTGGCGATGTCTCGCGTTTCCGCGGGGCTGGTCCCCTCGACCGAGATCTCGAGGAGCTGGGTATCGCGGACCGGCCGGACCGCGACGAGCCTGCGCAATGCGCCGAGGTCGTAGGGCAATCCCAGCCGCTCGCGCACCTTTTCCAGGACGACCGGCTGGTTGACCATCTGGCTGTAGGTCTTGACGAGCGACTGGTTGAGGAGCGCATCGCTATACGTGATCGTGCCGGGGCCGGCGGTGTAGTTCACAAAGAGCGTGGTGGTGGCACGATAGACGGACGGCTGCGACCGCGTGGCGAAGTACGCGACGCCGCCGGCGAGGAGCGCGCCGAGCAGCAAGCGCCACCACCAGCGGGACAGGACTGTGAGATAGGCACGGACCTGCATCAGAGATCGTCTCCTAATACCGCCAATAAGCCCGTCGCAGAAAATGGGATAGATCTGTGCCGTAGCGACGACGAATAGGAACGCCATTGAGACGCGTACAGCGACCAACATGCCATGCCACGTGTGCGCGAGCGAAATGTCAGGGAGGGGTTAGCAGGTTGGCCTCAACCACCGCCGCCCATAGAGGGACCGGCCGCCCCGAATCGATGGAGACTAGCTTCGTCTGTGGAGTGCCGGACCTCGCGGCCGAGCATCCAGATTCCCCAGATCCGCTTCGCGCGAGATTAGAGGAAGGACGACATCATTGCTGGCTACTGGGGGATGCGCCAGCGGCGCGTGCTCGTACAGGGGATGGGCGTTGGTTCAACTGGCCTTCGCGCTCAAAGCCTGGGGCTTGATTATGGACCCAGGGCACGCTACCGCCGTTGCGGCCCCATGGTTTTTTTATGGCCATTGCCGTCGGTGCCCTGGTATGTGCGTCGCAGTCGATTTACCGAAACCGCTCGGGAACTCAACCCGCGCGATTCCGCCAAATCGCACTGAGATGGTTGTGTGGGGGATAGCCTCACGTTATTACGCAGGGTACCACGAGAGGCACACCCTGTCAAATCCCTTGGGCGTCAAGTGTCGTGGGTCTGAGAATTTGTCCGCCCTAACGGGTCTGTGATTCTGTCCTCC
>CAYQJS010000097.1:0-9597 GCA_964417895.1 uncultured Chloroflexota bacterium
GGGAGGACAGAATCACAGACCCGTTAGGGCGGACAAATTCTCAGACCCACGACATTCTGCTTGACAGCTTGTCCGACGGGCCGATAATGACATCAGGCGTATACTTCGGTACTTCAGAGCGGCAAGCCGCTACATTGCTCGCGACACGCATTAGGAGGAAGCGATCAGCAAGGATCTTCGTGTAAACGAGCGCATCCGAGTGCGCGAAGTGCGGCTCATCGGAGAACAGGGTGAGCAGCTCGGCATAGTCCCGACGATGGAGGCGCTCCAGATAGCGCGCGACCGGGCGCTCGACCTCGTTGAGGTCGCCCCGACTGCCGTCCCGCCTGTGTGTCGCCTGCTCGATTACGGCCGGTTCAAGTATGAGCAGGAGAAGAAGGACCGGGAGGCGCGCAAGAACCAGAAGCTCGTTCTTCTGAAGGAAGTGCGCTTGCGGCCCAAGACAGACGAGCACGATATCGAGTTCAAGGCCAAGCGCATCGAGCGTTTCATCGAGGAGGGAGACAAGGTGAAGGTCACTCTCCGCTTTCGCGGCCGCGAGATGGCCCATCCCAACGTCGGCCGCCAGCTCCTCGAGGTGATGCTAGACCGCCTCAAGGACGTGGCCGTCGTCGAGCGGATGCCGCTCCTCGAGGGCAACACCATGACGATGATTCTGACGAAGGGCAAACCCGGCCAGCAGCCGGCGAAGCCTGCCCCAGCGGCGGCGGCCGCGGCCGCCCCCGCGCCCGTTGCGGCGGCGAGGCCTGCCCAGGGTCCGCCCGCCGCTCCACCGTCGCAGCCGCGCGCCTAGGCCACGTGGAGCCGTTCCCGCGGATCGAGGATCTCATCGCGGCCTACCAGGCGCGCCGGCACGAGCTAGACCGACAGGGCGTCTACTTCCTGGGCACGATCACCGACGAAGAGGCCGAGCGCTGCTCGAAAGCGCTCCTCCTCATGAGCATCGAGCGGCAGCGCAACCCAGCCACGCCGCTCACCCTCTATATCAACTCCGGTGGCGGGTCTGTGGGCGCTGGCCTCGCCGTCATGCAGATGATGGACGAGGTGCGGCGGCTCTACGCTGTCAAGATCAACACGGTGATCACCGGCTATGCCTACAGTATGGGGGCGATCGTCTTCCAGGCTGGAGACCGGCGGACCATGGGCCGGTACTCAACCATGATGCTCCACTCCAGCTCCTGGAGCGTCTCGGGTGAGGACGAGAAGATCTTCGAGGACTATGCCAAGCTCGCCGACCAATACCGCCGACTCGTGGCCGACCTGTTCGCCCGTCGCACAGGGCTCCACACCCGGCGCTGGTGGGAGCGCTACATCTACTCGGGCCGCGACCGCTTCCTGTCGGCCGCCGAATGCCTGAAGCTGCATCTCGTGGACGAGGTCCCAGGCCTCAACGTGCCTCCGCCCGACTCGCCTACTCAGGGCCAGTCGCCGGCCTAGCTTCGCTACAATCTTCGAGTTGGAGACGAAGATGGATGCAGTGGGCGCGCTGGCGCGCGTTTTCGAAGGGCGGGGTCGGAGCCTGTACCTCGTGGGCGGTTGCGTTCGGGACGAGCTCCTGGGCCTGCCTGTTAATGACTACGACTTCACCACCGACGCCGAGCCGAGCCAGGTCAAGGAGCTCGTCAGACGGGCGGGCGCCGATTCCATCTACACTGTAGGTGAGCGGTTCGGGACCGTGGGCGCCGTCTTCGGCGAGCACCGTGTCGAGATCACGACGTACCGATCCGAGAGCTATACGCCGGGCAGCCGCAAGCCCCAGGTGAGCTTCGGTACCAGCCTGGAGGGCGACCTGGCGCGACGCGACCTCACCATCAACGCCATGGCTCGACCAGCGAGCGGCGGTGACATCGTGGACCCGTTCGAGGGCAGGAGCGATCTGGCTGGAAAAGTCGTCCGGGCGGTCGGAAACCCGGACGAGCGATTCACCGAGGATCCTCTCCGGCTGCTTCGTGCGGTGCGCTTCTCAGCTCAGTTCGGCTTCCGGATTGAGCCGGCGACCTGGGCGGCACTCGCGCGCAATGCGTCGGCGCTGCGTACCATCAGCGCCGAGCGCATCGCGCAGGAGATGAACAAGATCTTGCTGGCACCGCGGCCGAGCCGGCCGATTCGCCAGCTGTGCGATTTTGGCCTGATGCAGTACATCGTTCCCGAGTTCCTGGCGCTCCGCGAGCCGGACGCTGCCCGTGGCCGGCACAAGGACAACTTCGAGCACACGCTCATGGTGCTCGACAGAACGCCACCCATTCTCACGGTCCGGTGGGGGGGCCTCTTGCACGACATCGCCAAGCCGCGCGTCATGGATGTCGAGGATGGCGAAGTGCACTTCTTCGGGCACGAGATCGTCGGCGAGCGTATGACGCGGAAGATCCTGAACCGGCTCAAGCTCGATCGGGCAACGGTGGATCGCGTGTGCAAGCTTGTGGCTCTGAGTGGACGGATCAACTCGTACGACGCGGATTGGACCGACGGCGCCGTGCGCCGGTTCGTGCGAGAGGCCGGGGACGCACTGGAAGACATGTTCATGCTCTCGCGCTCGGACGTAACGAGCCGTCGTGAAGAGCGGGTCCGCGCGGCTGAGGGGCGGGTCGACGAGCTGCGCGCGCGATGCCAACAGCTCCAGGCCGAGGCCGACATCGCGAAGATCAAGCCGCCGCTGGACGGCGACGAGCTGATGGCGATGTTCGGGCGAGGACCGGGCCCCTGGATTCGTCCGATCAAAGAGCGCCTGCTGGCCATGGTGCTCGACGGCGAGCTGGCGCCGGACGACAAGCTCGGCGCGGCTGAGACGGCGCGGGCCATGATGGCGGAAGCACAAGCCTCGGCCGTGCCGAGCACTTGATTTCCCGACCTCGGCGGCCGGCCGGCGCACCTCCCTGTCTGTCATGCTGAGCGGCGAGCGAAGCATCTGGTGGGAGATTCTTCGCCTGCGGCTCAGCATGACAGCCCCTAACTTCGCCTGCGGCTCACGATGACAATGGAACCGACCGGTTTTTTTCACACTCTCTTTACGGATCGAGAAGGATCCGATATCGCGGCCATGGGTAGACTGAACGAGAAACGTTTTTGGGACTAGCTCCTTTGCCTGACGCGACAGTCCTCGTGGTCGACGACGAGCGGAACATCACCGAGTTGGTCCGCATGTACCTGCGGGCCGATGGCTTCCGCGTGGAGACGGCCTCCAGCGGCGAGCAGGCCCTGGAGAAGGTGCGCTCATCGCGCCCCGATGTTGTCGTGCTGGATCTGATGATGCCCGGGCTCGATGGTTGGGAGGTGTGCAGGCGGCTGCGGGCCAACGGCGATACTCCCATCATCATGTTGACTGCGCGCACTGACGACGTGGACAAGATCGTCGGTCTCGAGCTCGGCGCCGACGACTACGTGACGAAGCCGTTCAACCCGCGCGAGCTGGTGGCGCGCGTCAAGGCTGTACTGCGGCGGTACCAGGCGGGGAAGCAGCCGGCGCGCGTGATCCAGCTCGACGGCTTGCGCATCGACGTGGATGGGCGCGACGTGGAGGTCGCGGGGCGTCAGGTCGAGCTGCGGCCCAAGGAGTTCGACCTGCTTCTGACTCTGGCGCGCAGCCCGGGCGTGGTGTTCGACCGCGAGCGTCTGATCCACGTGGTCTGGGGCTACGACTACGTGGGGGAGACGCGAACGGTTGACGTCCACATCGCGGGCCTGCGCGAGAAGATCGCCGGCTCGTCGGTGCGCATTCAGACGGTGTGGAGCGTGGGCTACAAGCTGGTAGCCGGGACGGACAAGTAGGCTCCGCCGCGGCCTGAAACCGTATTGCCCGAGCGCGCGTATAGCCACTGAAACATGGCTGCCTTGCTCCCCTTCTTCATCTTCCTGCTTGCCCTGACCGCTGTGGGGTGTGCTCGGAGCACCGAGTCACGCGCCGGCGCCTCGAGCGGATCCATGTCGGACTACGGCTTTATCCAGCCTAACCAACCAGTGGGCGGCGCCCCGCTGCCCAGCGTGATGCGCATTTTTCGCGTCATGCCCGAGCAGTCCGAGGCCTTCTACGAGGTGCAAGAGCGCCTCTTCATGCTTCCGGGTCCGAGCAAAGCCGTGGGGCGCACCAACACCATGGAGGGCGAGTTCCAGCTCATACTCGGGCCTGCGCCGCGCCTAGAGGGCAACCGGTTTCGCGTCGATCTCCGGACTCTCACCAGCGACTCAGCGAGGCGCGACCGGTTCATCAGAGAGCAGTGGCTCGAGTCCGACCTGTACCCCTTCGCCGATTTCACCGCCACGCAAGCCCAGGACCTGCCCCAGCGATACGTTGAGGGCCAGGAGGTGCCATTCAAGCTCACCGGTGACATGACTATCCGCGACGTGACGCGGCCGCTCACGTTCGACACGCGAGCGGCGCTCACGGCAAACACGCTCGCCGGCACAGCAACAACCTTTTTGCTGATGCGAGACTTCGGGTTCGACCCGCCGGAGATCCTTGGGGCGGTGCGGGTGGACGACGGCGTCACCCTGACGTTTCGCTTCATGGCAGAGGCCATCGAAGGGTAGGAAAAACCCGGCTGTCATCCTGAGCCCGCAGGCGAAGAATCCGAACCTCGCGGGCGTGGATGCTTCGCGTCGCGCAGCATGACAGGCCATGAGGCCCCGGGATCGCCGGGGTCCCGATTCCCTCGTGCGTCGAGTCGAGTGCATCAAAGGGGGTGGCGTGGGTGAGCCGTTTGGCGTCTAATATAGGCGGAATC
Organism: uncultured Chloroflexota bacterium; assembly: GCA_964417895.1. GTDB lineage: Bacteria > Chloroflexota > UBA6077 > UBA6077 > SHYK01 > CAYQJS01. The sequence goes on from CAYQJS010000097.1 coordinate 4,719, forward strand.
TGGCGCTGGAGAACCGCGTGAACGGCCGGACGGTGATGGGGCGTAGTTCGCGAAGATTCGCTGTCACGCCAGCCCTGCTCGGCGTCGGGCTGCTGCTGGCGACCGCGTGCGCGCCGCCCGTCGCGGATCGTGACCCGGGTCTTGCATCCACAGATGGGTCGCAACAGCGCTCCAGGAAAGTCATGACGATCGCAGCCAGCCGCGAGCTCCTGACGTTCGCTGACTTCGTCGGGTACGGCACGAGTGGCGGCGGGAACCGCACCGCGCGCTACATCGCCCACGACTACCTGATCGCCGAGGACGACGTGAGGGACTACTATCCTCAACTCGCGGTCGAGGTGCCCTCTGCCGACAAGGGAACGTGGCGGGTGAACGCCGACGGGTCAATGGACGTCACCTGGACGCTTCGGCCGAACGTCAAGTGGCACGACGGGACGCCCTTCACAGCCGAAGACCTGGTCTTCTCCCACAGGCTCCACACGGACCGCGATTTCACCCTGTCCTCCAACGGCGGCACCATTCGGCTTATGGAGTCCGCGGCGGCGCTCGACCCGCTAACGCTCACGGTTCACTGGGCCCGGACCAATGCCCTCGCAAACCGAGCCTACGGTCTCGACCCGATGCCCAGGCATCTCCTGCAAGACCTGTATCAGAGCGACAAGGAGGCCCTGATAAAGAGTCCTTTCTTCAACAGCGAGTTCGTGGGCCTCGGGCCGTATCGCCTCGCGCGCTGGGACGCGGGTGTCGAGCTGGAGTTCGCTCGGTTCGACGACTACTACCTCGGGCGGCCGCCCCTCGACCGCGTGATCGTGCGCTACATCAAGGACGGCAGCGCGATGGTCGCAAATATCCTGGCCGAGGCTGTGGACGTCGTGGTTCCCCCAAGTGTGGACCTCGAGACGGCCGCCGAGCTGCGGCGACGGTGGGAGGGCACAGGCAATCAGGCCGTGCCCCAGGTCACCGACCGGGTGCGCTGGCTGCGCCCGCAGTTCCGCCCGGAGCTGGCTCAGTTGAAGAACGGGATGACGAACCTCAGCGTTCGGCGGGCCCTCTCTCATGCCGTCGATAGGGAGACCCTTGCGGAAGTCGTCGGGCAGGGCTTCGCGCCTACGGCGGACAGCTGGATCCGGCCCGCGGACCCACTTCGGGCGCAGGTTGCAACCGCCATACCGCAGTATCCGTACGATCTAGCGCGGGCGCAGCAGCTGCTCGCGGAGGCGGGGTGGACGCGCGGCAGCGATGGCGTGCTCGTGCACCAGCCGAGCGGGGAGCGTTTCGAGGCCTACATCTCGGTGCGTCCGACGACCGGCGCCGATAAGGATGGCGCCATCATCGCCGATGTGTGGAAGGCGCTCGGCCTGCAGATTGGCCTGTACTTCATCCCGCCCGCTCAAGCCGACGATCGGCAAGTCCTCTCGACCCAACCTTTCGTTAACCTCAGCTCGAATGGCGCCTCGGGCTTCTGGGACGAGATCCTTCACACTCGAGGGATCGCGTCGGAGGCCAACCGCTGGAACGGCGCCAACAACCACGGCTACAGCAACCCGCGAGTCGACAGTCTCATCGACCGCCTGCTCATCACCATCGATCAGCAGGAGCGGGTCAACTTCAGCCGGCAGTTGCTCCAGGAGACCATGACCGACGCGGCCATCATCCCCATGTACTGGCAGACCGATCCGCTGATGCTTCTTCGCGGAGTCAAGGGCTTCACCTGGCGGACATTCGACTGGGACAAGACTTAGGGCCGCGTACCCAGGGGGTATCCTTAGCCGAGGACCGCTGAATGTCATTCTGAGGCCGCAGGCCGAAGAATCTCACGGCGGTTGCGACTAACGCCAGATCCTTCGCCGCGCGCAGGATGACAGACCGTGCTCCTCGGTGGAGTGTAGCGTGCAAATAATCCTGCATCTCCGCGTGAATGGCCAGGCCCACGAGGTGCTGGCGCCCACGCACCACACGCTGCTCGAGGTCTTGCGCGAGGAGATGGACCTCACAGGAACGAAGCACGGGTGCGAGCTGGGAGAGTGCGGGGCGTGCACCGTACTGATCGACGGGCTCCCCACCCTGTCGTGTCTGACGCTGCCCGTCGAGGTGCAGGGCGCTGACATCACGACCGTCGAGGGGCTGGCGATCGGCTCCCAGATGCACCCGCTGCAAGTGGCGTTCGCCGAGAACGGAGCGGCGCAATGCGGCTACTGCACCCCCGGCATCCTGATGAGCGCGGCGGCCCTGTTGGAACGGGCGCTGGAGCCCACGGAGGCGGAGGTGCGCCAATCCCTCGCAGGCAACCTGTGCCGATGCACGGGCTACACGAAGATCATCGACGCGGTGCTCCAGGCCGGGCGCGATATGAAGCTAAAGCGCGCTCTGAGCGCGAAGCTGTAGGGACGTGTCATCCTGAGCCGCGGGCGAAGAGTCTGCCCTGAGGTTGCCGAAGGGATCTGCTAAGAGATGCCTCGCGGTCGCTCCCACGAAAATACCGCTCGTCCTGAGCCTGTCGAAGGACGAGCCTGGGGCCGGCAACCTTCGCCTCGTGGTTCGACAAGCTCACCATGAGCGGTTCTCATGGGTTCAGGGGGGCCCGACAGGCCCATGCATTCCTCAGCCTGACAGCGGCGGGAGAGGCCTAATGGCTGTGGTCACCAGGGAGAGACAGTTCTCCGTCATCGGCAGGCGGAGCCCGAAGATCGAGGCCCACCAGAAAGCCTCGGGCCAGACCAGGTATGCCGGAGACATCAAGCTGCCACGCATGGTGTGGGCCAGGCTGCTGCGCAGCCCCCATCCACATGCGCGCATCCTGTCCATCGACACGAGCCGGGCGCAGGCGCACCCCGGCGTGCTCGCCGTCATCACCGGCGAGGACATGCCGGTCACGATCGGCATCATGCCCACCAGCCAGGACGAGTATCCGCTCGCGATCGGGAAGGTCCGCTACGTGGGCGATGCGGTCGCCGCAGTCGCTGCCATCGACGAGGAGACCGCGGCCGAAGCCTGCGAGCTGATCGACGTCGAGTACGAACCGCTCCCACCCATCATGACCATCGACGAGGCGCTCAAGCGCGAGGACGTCAAGATCCACGAGCATTCACCGCGGGCCAACGTTCACCGCGAGGTCCACCTCGAGTTCGGCGACGTCGAGGCGGGCTTCGCTGCCGCGGACTACATCCGCGAGGACAACATGTTCTTCGAGGGCACTACGCACGCGGCGCTGGAGAACTACGCGGCCGTGGCCCACTGGGAGCTGAACAACAAAGTCACCGTTTGGTCCAGCACGCAGGTGCCCCACTACCTCCACCGCGAGCTGGCGAAGGTGTTCGGCCTACCGAAGGCCCACATCCGAGTCATCGCGCCGCCCGTGGGGGGCGCCTTCGGCGGGAAGAGCGATCCCTTCTCCCACGAGTTCGCCGTGGCGCTGCTCTCGAAGAAATGCGGCCGGCCCGTCAAGATCGTGCTCGACCGCGAAGAAGCCTTCTACTGCCATCGCGGCCGACACCCGGTGAGAATGATCGTGAAGTCGGGCGTCAAGCAGGACGGCACGATCACGGCGGTCCACTTCCAGTCCTTCCTGGATGGGGGCGCCTATTCCAGCTACGGGCTCGCCAGCACCTACTACACGGGCGCGCTGTTGGGCGTGACCTACCAGATCCCCGCTTACAAGTTCGACGGCATTCGCGTCTATACCAACAAGCCTGCCTGTGGGCCGAAACGCGGCCACGGCACCACGCAGCCGCGCTTTGCCTTCGAGTGCCACCTCGACAAGATCGCCGAGCACCTGGGGCTCGAACCGGCCGGGTACCGCAAACGAATCCTGACCCCGCCGAACAGCAGGACAGTGAACGACCTGCGGGTGACGTCGACCGCCGCCGCCGAGTGCATCGACCAGGTGGTCGAGCGAAGCGGCTGGGGCGACAAGTTTCGCAAGCTCCCGTATGGGAAGGGCGTGGGCCTCGCCCTCAGCACGTACATCAGCGGGGCGGGCCTCCCCATCTACTGGAATGACATGCCGCACTCGGGCGCCACGCTCAAGGTGGACCGGGGCGGCGGCGTCACCGTCTACTGCGGCGTTTCGGACATCGGCCAGGGCTGTGACTCGCTGCTCGCCTGCATCGCGGCGGAGGAGCTGGGGATCGAGCCGGAGGACATCCGCGTCGTGGCCGGCGACACCGACCTCAGCCCCGTGGACCTGGGGAGCTACTCCAGTCGCGTCACTTTCATGGCGGGCAATGCGGTGCTCCAGGCCGCCCGCACCATGCGCGAGCGCATTCTAGCCGCGGTGGCGGAGAAGCTAGAGGTGCCCGCCGAGCGGCTCGACGCGAGCTGGCGGCAGGTCTACGACGTGGAGGACCGGGCTCGATGCGTGACTTTCGAGGAGGCGTGCGTCCTGGCCGAGAGCAAAGAGGGCACGCTCGCTTCGGTGGGGAGCTATAAGCCGCCACGCGGCATCGGTGGGACGTACAAGGGCGCGGGCGTGGGTCCTTCGCCTGCCTACAGCTACACGGCATGCGTCGCGCAGGTGGACGTGGACGTCGAGACGGGCGCGGTGCAAGTCGAGAAGCTGTGGATCGCGCATGACTGCGGCCGAGCGCTCAACCCGGTGAACGTGGAGGGGCAGATCGAAGGCAGCGCCTACATGGGGCTGGGCGAGGTGTTGATGGAGGAGTCCGCCTTCCGCGGCGGGCTGCACAGGAAGCCATCGTTGCTCGAATATCGACTGCCCACGTTTCTTGATATGCCGCCCGTAGAGTCGATCATCGTCGAGAACCCCGACGCCGAGGGTCCTTATGGGGCGAAGGAGGCCGGCGAGGGGCCGCTGAATCCGGTGCCGCCCGCCATCGCCAACGCCGTCTACGACGCCATTGGCATCCGCTTCGACGCGACC
>CAYQJS010000098.1:0-9332 GCA_964417895.1 uncultured Chloroflexota bacterium
GATCTCCCTGGCGCAGACCGGGCGCTGGCTCGTCGGACGCGGCCAGGTTCCGGAGGCTGAACTCAAGGACGTGCCTAAGGAATTTACCGCTGCAGAGCTGCAGCGCTGGTCGATGGTGAGCGACACGCCGGTCGGCCGGCTGCACCATCTCCGGCCGGTGGTGCGCCTATCCGAGACGCCGGCGCGCTGGGCGCGGCCCTCGGTGCCGCTCGGCTACAACGAGCCGGCGTGGCCGGCACGGTCCACGTAGCGCCAAAAGAACGCTAATCTCATCGGCTATCGAGGACTGCCCTCACCCCACCCCTCTCCCGCTGCGGCAGGAGAGGGAGCCTGCCAGCCCGCGCAACCATCGGTGTCCCTGCGACAAGCTGTGCTAGTCGTCGTCGCCGTAGTCCCACTTGTAGTTGTAGTCCGTGTAGCACTCGTCGGGCATGAGGGACTCGAGGCCCCGCTTGGCCAGCTCCTCCTCAAACTTCTGGCGCATCCAGGGATCCTCGTCCGGGTACTCGATGTTGCTGTTCGGGCCCTGATTGCGCAGCGGGTCCCCGCCATACATGTGCGGCGCGTGGAAAGCGAGATAGCGGGCCGGCACCGAACCGACGTTGAAGTGCTGGTGGTACCAACGACTCGGCGGCACGAAGACGCTTGCCTCGTGCCACGGGACCACGATCTTCTCGCCACCGGCTGCTGGCCACATCACCGAATAGCCGTCCCCGGCGGGGATGATGATGACTACGCCCGGCCCGTGGAAGTGCGCCTTCTTATAGCTGCCGGGCGGGAAGACGGACATGTGCGAGGGGATACGGGAAGAGGCAAACTGGATGGTCACGTGGTGACCACCGCCGCCCCTTTCCTGGTAGGTGTCGAGCTTGTCCCAGGCGGCCATGTCGGGGAAGAAATTGCCGAACCACACCGGGCGGCCCAGCTGTCTGGCTCGCTCGTTCGGATTCTCGATGGCCTTCGCGGACGAGTAGTGGTCGCCGGCGTACAGCGCGTCTGGCTGGACGAAGGCGTTGTCGAAGTAGAACTCGGGCTCGGGGCGGAGCATCATGGCGGTGGGGAGGTAGTTGTAGTGCATCAGCCGCGTCGGCTCGTGCCCCTGAGTATTGGAGATCTGATAGGTGCAGCCGCCCGGGATGAGAAAAATGCTGCGCTTGCCCCACTCGAAGGTTTTCCGGGGGCCGTCACCCGCCCAGACCGTCGTGAGGCCGCGGCCGTCCACGACGTACACCACCTCGTCGAGACTGAATGTCACCGGGCGCGTGGTGACGCCAGGCGGGACCTCGGTGATGCGCGCCTCGCTGACACCAGCCTGGCCGGCCAGGACCGCGAAGACGGCATTGCACCCGCGTTCGGGCCACGGGCCCACTGGAATGGTGCGAGCGTCCTCGACCGCGTAACCGCGGTACACGGGCACGCCAGTGGACTCGATCCAGCGGTCGTACGGGGATCGGCGGTCGAACGCCGCGCGCGGCTCGGCGGTTGCAAGTTGCTGAGTTTCGACCATGTTGTTCTCCTTCTTTGAGCCCTACGGTTAGCGTAGCCCCATATCGTAGCACCTAGTGGGTCACTTCGCATGAACATGGACGTTACCCCCCTCCCTAACCCTCCCCCTCAAGGGGGGAGGGAACAAGCGCGAAAGGGGGGAGGGAACAAGCGCGAAAGGGGGGAGGGAACAAGCGCGAAACTCCGATCGCGCCCCTGACTGCTTTTCCACATCAACGAGTGGATGCTGACGTAGGATCTATCCACGGATCCCCGCGTAGCGGTCGGTCCGCTCGGCGTACATGTCGGTCGCGATCGATTCGTGGGCGGGATCTCGGATCACGCCGAATGGATCCTCGCCGCGCTGCACCTTCTCGATGTTCTCGCGAAACATCTCGCGCTGCTGCACGATCCAGCGGTCGGAGGTAGCGAGCCGCTCAACCGTCCGGTCGACGATAGGCCCCTGCGTCTCCCATGCGATGTAATCCTGCGACTCGACCTCCGCGTGCAGGTCGAAGCGGGCAAAGGGATGGACTGCGTCGCCCGGGACCTTGTGGGGGGCGTGGTACGTGACCGGCAGCTCCGCGCCGTCTTCGGGCTCGTTCTCGCCTCGAGGGCCAAAGCAGATGCGATACCGCGCCATGTGCGTCTCGTCGATCGGCACGTTGACCTGGGTGACCCGCTCCAGGGCCAGGATGTTCGGGAAGATGAACGGATGCTGCCGCGTCCAGCCTTCCTTGTAGTAGTGGCGCTTCATGACCCCGTACGAGGTGAGGTAGCACTCGACGTGGTCGATCGTGTCGACGATCCCGCGGGTCGTGTTAGGGAGCGGCTCGCGACCGTTCGCATCCTGGTGGAGGATCGCGCTGTGGTACGGGTCAACCGCGTTCTCGATGCATTGGAACCAGTTGCAGTCGAGCTGCGGCCCGAGCACCAACCAGCGCTTGTAGTCCGTTCGTACCCAAACGTCGAATCTCGGAATGACCGGGGCGGGCGCTGGACCGAGATAGGCCCAGTAGAGCCCGACGAACTGCTGCACGGGATAGGCCGCAGCTTTGACCGTGAGATAAAGGCGGCTGCCCGTCGGCTCGGCGGGCGTTTCCAGGCAGTTCCCTCGCGTGTCGTAGAGCCAGCCATGGTAAGCGCACGCGATGCCGCGTTCCTCGACGCGGCCGTAAAGCAGTGAGGCGCCCCGGTGAACACAATGGTCCTGGATCAGCCCCACCCCGCCGCTCCTGTCCCGGAAGAGCACCAGGTCCTCGCCCAGGATGCGGACGAACCTGGTCGGATGCTCCTCCGTCAGCTCCTGCAGCGCCGCCACCGGATACCAGTAGCGCCGCAGCAGATCCCCCATGGGGGTTCCAGCCCGGACCTGAGTTAGCAGCTCGTTCTCTTCACGGGTCAGGCCCATACGTTCCCTCCAGACTCCTAATACACGTCGGCGCAAGAGCACCGATAGTTGAGCGAGCGGATAGGCTCCCTCTCCTGCCGCAGCGGGAGAGGGGTGGGTGAGGGCAGACCTCGACGGCCGATGATATTGGCGTTGGGCAAGGGGCCCTCACCTAACCTCTCCCATTGTGATGGGAGAGGGATTTAGCTGAACGCACCCGGGCGCTTGACCGCAACCCACGACTCACTGCCGCCGAACTGCACTAACTCTTAGCTCCGGACGTCCCACTCGTGCGCGTTCCAGCCGTGGTTCCCCAGGTTGTTCGATTCGCTGACGTTCACAATGCGCTGGCCGATGAACGTCGGCGCCATTCGCCAGAAGAGGGGGACATTGGCCACGTCCCCGGTCGTGATCCGGATGAACTGCGCGAGCACGCGCATCCGCTCATCGAATGGGATCGTCGCGTGATACCGGTCGATCAGGGCGTCGAGCTCTGGGTTCCTGTAGCGGCCGTAGTTGTTACCGCGGTAGTTGTCCTCGGCCACCCGCGCTCGAGCGCTGTGCATCCGCGGGATGCCGCCGACACCCTCTCCCCCTCCCTGCACGCTGAAGCCAGGGAAGTTCGCGCGAATTTCATCGTAGTTCGCCTGCTGGGCCGTGACGAGCTGAAATTGCGAGTCGATTCCCAGCTTCTTCCACATATCCGCTATCGCGAGCAAAGGCTTCTCGTTGGACTCATCCCCAGCGATGGCCATCAGCCACGCCTGCAACGTTCCACCACTTGCATCGCGAAACACTCCGTCCGACCCTTTTGCATATCCAAGCTCTGTGATCATCTGCTCGGATCGGCGAGGGTCATAGTCGTACTTGACGATGCTGCTCTCGATGTGCGGGTATTCGACGTTGTGTGGACCGAACAGGCTGTGAGCGACGCTGGAGTGACCGAATAGAAAGGCGTCGACCAGCTGCTGTCGGTCGATCGCGTGAACCAGTGCGCGTCTATAGCGAACGTCATTTAAAAGCGGCGGGGTCGGATTCAGGTGCTGGACGAACATGTTCACCCAGCCCGCGTAGCCAACGACCATGTTCACCCTGACATCGGCCAGGCGGTCCCTCACCGCCATCCCCTGATCGAGCGTAACACTCCGGAAGAGCGTCAGCTCGACGCTCCCTGACAGGATGTTGGCGAGCAGGGCGTTGCCGTCGGGGATGAACTTCACCTCTATTTCATCGATCCTGGGCCGGCCCAGGATGTAGCCGTCGTGGGCGGCGAGGGTAACGTGGCTGTCCCGCACGAAGTCTTTCACCTTGAAAGGCCCTGATCCAACATAGTCGGTGTACCAATAGGGCCTGTCGAGAAAGGCGTCCACCGGCAGGCTCTCGTAGTCAGCCTGGAGGAGGTGCCTCGGGAGGGGCTGGCTCTGCTGAGTCTGGAGGAACTCGTTGGCCAGAATATATGTTGATTTCCAGCGGACGGTAAGAGTGCGGGGGTCCGCTGCCTCTATCGACTCGACGTACGTGTAAATGGCATGGACGGGCCAAAGCATATTGCGGTCCTGGTCGAGCCTGGTGGTGAAGAGGAGGTCGTCGGCCGTGATGGGCGTCCCATCGTGCCATGTTGCCCCCTCTCGGATCTTCCAGGTGGTCTCCATCCGCCCATCGGGGAGCAGTTTCCAGAGGCCATTCTCCGCGGTCGGCACGGCCTCGGCGAGGAGAGGGCGCAGCTCCCCCGTCGTGTCTATCGCCGAGAGCCCGGAGCCGACCAGTTGGCTCAGCACGGCGCTGCCCGATATCTGGCCCCCGGCGGCCAGTCCCCCAGCGCCCGAGACCAGTTTGGCGTACACGGAGTAGGCGTTGCCGTTGATAGCCGCCAGGACCCGCTTGGGGGTACCCGCTCGCTCGCCAGCGCCCTGCGCTCCTCCCGGGGCCCGCGGCGGCGCACAGCTCGCCGTCAGCGCCGCGATGACGAGCACGACGGCTCCAATGTACGACCGCAGGCTCATTTTCCCCTGCCTCCGATCCTGATCTGGCGTTCGCGCAGCCCAGCCATTCCTCAGCGCACGTCCCACAGGTGGGCGTTCCAGGCCTGGTTCCCGAGATTATTCGCCCCCTCAACGTTCACGAGGCGATTGGGGATAAACGAGGGCGCCATCCTCCAGAACAGCCCAACATTGGTCAGAACATCGGTAGTGTGGTTGACGATCTGTCCGAGAACCTGCACCCGCTCGTCGAATGGGATGGTCGCGAAATAGCGGTCCACCAGGGCATCGAGGTCCGCATTTCTGTAGCGCATGTAGTTGCTGCCACGGTAGTTGGTCTCGGCCACCCGCGCTTCCCTGCTGTGGAGCCGTGGGATTCCGCTCTGCCCGTCGGCGCCACCCTGGACGCTGAAGCCCGGGAAATTGGCGCGCAACGCCGAGTCGTTGGCCGCCTGCTCCGAAACGAGGTTCACCTCAGGGGTGACCCCTATCTGCTTCCAGTAGTCCGCGACTGCGAGCAAAGGCTTGACGTTGGTGTCGTCCCCGGCAAGGGCCCAGAGGTGCGCAACGAGCTTCTCGCCGCTCCCATCGCGAAACATCCCGTCTGCGCCTCGCGTATAGCCCAGGTCCGCGATCATCTGCGCCGCTCGACGTGGATCGTACTCGTATTTGACGATGCGGCTCTCGATGGCAGGGTACTCGACGTTGTGCGGACCGTACAGGCTGTGAGGGACGCTCGATAGTCCGAACTGGAGGGTATCCACTATCTGCTGGCGGTCGACCGCGTGAATCAGCGCGCGTCGGAAGCGAACGTCGCTCATGATTGGCGGATCCGGGTTCAAAAACTGAATGTACATATTCACCCATCCGGCGTATCCAACCCCCATCTGACCCGCTGTCCAGCGGTCCCGCACCTGCATTCCCAGGTCGAGCGAGACGCTCCGGTCGAGGACCAGCTCTACCGTGCCAGCCAGAAGGTTGGCAAGCAGCGTGTTACCGTCGTTGATGAACCTGACTTCCACTTCATCGAGCCCGGGCCGGCCGAGCACGTAGCGTTCGTGGGCGGCGAGGATCACGTGGCTGTTCAGCGCGAACTGTTTGACCTTGAATGGCCCGGTTCCCACGTAGTCAGCATTCCAGTAAGGCGTCTCGAGGAAGGTCACTTTGTTGTCGAGATAGGGAGCCTCGAGGATGTGCTTGGGCAGGGGCTGGTCTTGCAGAAACTCGTCCGCCTGGATGTAAGTCTGGTTCCAGCGGACCGTAAGGGTGCGGGGATCGGCCGCTTCGATGTCCTGGACGTAGCGGTACTGGGGTGGCAGCGCCCATGGCATCTCACGGTCGCGCTCGACCCGCGTCGTGAAAACCAGGTCCTCGGCGGTTATCGGCGAACCGTCGTGCCACACCGCACCCTCGCGGATCTTCCAGGACGTCTCCATGCGGCCATCGGGTGCGATCTTCCACAGGCCATTGTCGAGCGATGGATTGGCCTCCGCGAGCAGCGGGCGAGTTGCTCCCGCGAGGTCTTTCGTCGAGAGGCCGGAGCCGACCATGGGCCCCAATATGCGACTGCCCAGCACCTGGCCGCCGCTGGCGGCCCCCGCGCTGCCGGCGACGAGCCGGGTGTACACGGACATGGCGTCGCCATGTATCGCCGCTATGACCCGCTTGGGCGCGCTCACTTGCTCGCCCGTGCCCTGCGTTCTTCCCGGGGATTGCTGCGGCGCACAGCCCGCTGCCGCCACCGCGATGACGAGCGCAACGATCCCGACATACGCGCGACGGTTCCCCTCTAGTGGGTCACTTCGCATGAACGTGGGCATTACCCCCCTCCCTAACCCTCCCCCTCAAGGGGGGAGGGGACCAGTTCTGCTACTTTGAAGCGGAGAAGCTGATGATCTGGTACTTGTGCGGATCGCGAATGACGCCCATCGGGTCCTCGCCCCGCTTCACCTTCTCGATGTTCTCCTTCAGCAACTGGCGCCACAGCGCCACGCCCTTGTCGCCCGTCGCCAGGTGCTCAACGGACCGATCGCGCACGGGGCCCTGGGTCTCCCAGGCCATCGAGTCCTGGCTCGAGAAGCTGCGCATGTGGAAATAGCCGTCCTCGTCCTTCAGCTCGATGTATTCATATGGCGGGTCGTCCGCCTCCTCGACGACGCTGCCATCGGGGCTGGGATCGAATCCGAGCCAGAAGGTACGGGTGTGTGCGTCGTCGATGGGGACACGGAAGTGGAGGTCGATCGGCCCCGAGCCCGAAGAGTGGCGGAGCACGTTGGGGAAGATCGCGGGATGCCCTTCCTCTTTATAGCCGGCGTCGCCCCCGAACGTGCGACGCTTCATCACGCCCCACTCGATGACCTCGAAATCGAGGGAGATGGGACGGAACTTCCAATCGGACCGAAGGCCGAGCACGTAGGCCGTCTTGTTGTGCAGGTACGTGTTGTGGGTTGGGTCCAGGTTGGTCTCCTGCATTTGGAGCCAGTTGCAGTTGAGCACGGGATGGATCTCGATTTGATGGGTCCCGTCTTCCCTGGCGAACACGTCCCATGGTGGGATGACCGGCGCCGGCAGGGGGCCGAGATAGGCGAAGAGCAGGCCGCGCACCTTCTCGACGGGATACGCGGGGAGACGGATGGCGTGCTTGAGCATCGATTGCTCGGGCTCAAAGGGCTGTTCCAGGCAGCGGCCGCCCTTGTCGTAAAGCCAGCCGTGATACGGGCAGCGGATGCCACCGTCTTCGAGGAATCCGTAGTAGAGCGAAGCGCCACGGTGGAGACACTGCTCCCGGACTAGACCGTAGCCGCCCTGGGGGTCGCGATAGATGACGAGGTCTTCGCCGAGCAGGCGGACGCGTTTTTTGGGCCGCTCGGGAGTAAGCTCGCCGGCCACCGCGATCGGGTGCCAGTACCGGCGCAGCAGCTCCCCGCCCGGGGTGCCGCGTTCGACCTGGGTTAGCTCTTCATTCTCTTCGCGTGTCAACGCCATTGCGGGCCTCCATCTCCTGTTTGTTGGAGTGGGTCATATCACCCTTGGGCAGGGTGCGTCAAAGAAGCCTCACCCTCTCCCCCATCCTCCCCCGTCGAGGGGGAGGGGGTCTTGGGAGTATGATGCCGCATCGCGATGATTCGAAAAGGGAGGTTCGCATGCCAGCGGACAAGGTGTTGAGGGTTGGTCTCGCGGGTGTGGGAAGCGTCTCGAGGACCATCCTTCCGGAGATTGAGGCAGCACCCAATGTCAAGCTCGCGGCGGTGGCGGACATCAGGCAAGAACCGCTTGATCGGTGCCGTGAGCGCTACGGCGCCGAGGGATATACCAGCGTCGAGGCGATGTGCGAGGACCCGAATATCGACGCCGTGTGGATCTGCACACCGAACATGCACCACGCCGAGCACGCCGTGATTGCTGCCGAGCATGGGAAACACGTGATCTGCGAGAAGCCCATGGCCGTAACGCTCGACCAGGCTAAGGGAATGGTCGATGCCGTCGAGCGGAATGGCGTGCGGTACGTCCAGGGCCACTCGAAGATCTTCGACGCGCCGATTCGTAGGATGCGAGAGGTCGTCTCTGGCGGAGAGCTGGGGCGAGTGATCCAGATCAACACGTGGGAGTACAAGCCCTGGCTGTCGGGCCAGCCGCGCCTCCCGACAGAGCTCGACTCGAGCGTGGGAGGTGGCGTCCTCTACCGCCAGGGACCGCACCAGATCGACATCGTCCGCGGCGTCGGCGGCGGCATGGTAAAGAGCCTGCGGGCCATCGCCGGCCGCTGGCACCCCTCGTTCCCCGACGCCGAGGGCGACTACACTGCTTTCCTCGAGTTTGAGGACGGCACCGCCGCCACCATGGTGTTCAACGGCTACGGCTACTTCGACATCACCGAGATGACGTGGGGAATCGGCGAAGGGGGCCAGCAGACCGACCCCGACCGGCCGCGGGCGCCCCGGCAGACCGCTGCCGTTGACACCGACACCAAGTACGCGTTCGCAGCGACGCGGGCGGATGCGGAACGGCGACGGAGGGAAGAGGGGGCGATTCGCCATCAGCCTTTCTTCGGCCTGACCCTCGTGAGCTGTGAGCGGGGAGACATGCGGCAGTCGCCGGATGGACTCTACGTCTACACCAGCGAGGGCCGAGAGGAGGTCACGCTGGAGGGACGGGGGCACGGGCGCGGCGAGCTGGGGGAGCTGCGAGACGCCCTCGAAGAAGACCGGCCGACGTTCCCCAACCAACGGTGGGGCATGGCGAGCCTCGAGGTCGCGCTCTCCATCCTGCAGTCATCGCGGGAGCGGCGCGAGGTCGAGCTGTCGCTTCAGGTTCCTGTTCCGTTTTGAATGCCCACCCACCCGCCCCATTTTTTTCCTGGGGGCTTCGCCCCCAGTCCCCCTGGGCCCGCCGTGGGGAGGGCGTACGCCAGTCTCCAGGCCCACCGTCGGGATTGCGTACGCCCGTCCCCCGCGGCCCCCGTCGGGATTGCGTACGCC
>CAYQJS010000099.1:0-8361 GCA_964417895.1 uncultured Chloroflexota bacterium
TGAGCATGAGGCACGCGAGCGGCGGGAGCGTGAGGCGGATGGAATGATCGAAGCCGTGCGCGGGAATGGGGTCGCTCGGCACGCCGCCGCCATTGCCGACGTCGGTGCCGCCATAGAGCGCGCTGTCGCTGTTCAGGAGCTCGGCGTAGAAGCCGTCTTCGGGCACGCCCCGCCCGGCCCGGCCGTAGCGTTCCCAGAGGAACCGCATCAGGTCGTCGAGGGAGCGTTCGCCGGCCGTCCTGCGCCGTATCTCCAGGTCGAGCACCAGGCTCGCAAGCCCCCCTTTTAGGTAGTACGACACGGACGAGTTCGCACTGTGCTCGTCCGGGCGGTAGTACTTGATCCAGGCGTCGAAGCTGGCCTCCTCCAGACTCTGCAGATGTCGGCCCGGCGTGGCCGCCAGGTCGCTCATCTGGTCGCCGAGGATCTCCAGGTATCGCTCCGGGGAGATCAGTCCGGCTCGGCGGAGGGTGAGCGGGCTGTAATAGTCGGTGATGCCCTCCATCGCCCACAGCAAACCGGTGTAGTTCTCCGCCGCGTAGTCGACCGAACCCGCACTCCACTGGGGCTGTATCCGCTTGACATTCCAGGTGTGGAAGAACTCGTGGGCGACGAGCTGGAGCACTCGCTCGTAGAGCTGCCCGGCGCGAAAGCTGAAGCGCGGGGCCATGAGCGCTGTGGAGGTGCGGTGCTCGAGGCCCCCGCGCCCGCCATCCGTCAGCAGCAGGATGAAGCAATACCGATCGTAGGGCAGTCCCCCGAAAACGGCCGCCTCAGCCGCGACGATGCGCTCCACGTCGGCTGCCAGGCCCTTGATATCAAGGTTGCCCTTGCCCCATGGGGCGATGGTGTGGGGGATGCCCTCGACCTTGAACTCGACGGACGGCTCCGGGCCGGCGTGCAGCGGACTGTCGGCAAGCTCGTCGTAGTCATGGGCGAGGAAGACGTTCGAGTCCTTTTCTCGCGGAAGGCCTGAGTGGACGTGCCAGCCCGGCGGGATCTGGACCTCCAGCGAGCACGGAGCATCCGTGCGCCCGGGCAAGTACGGGAGCAGGTTCGCGGGGTTGATGAAGGCATGGGTGGCGTCGACGTGACTCGTGCGGACCGTCAGCTCATTCGCGTAGAAATCGAAGTCGAGACGGAGGGGGCGGCCTGGCCCATTCTCGATCGTCCAGGCGTCCTTCCGCGTCTTCCGCCAGGTCAGCGGGCGGCCACCTTCCCCGGCGGCTTCGAACGACTGCACGTGGCGCGCGAACTCGCGCACCATGTAGGAACCGGGGATCCAGACCGGCAGCCGGACCTCGGCGCCAGCCGGCGGATCGCTCACCTCAACGGCGACGTGGACGATGTGCGTCGCCGGCTGCGGCACCGCAATCGTGTACTGGATGGCTGGCGCGCGGGATGGCATACGGAAACTCGCCCCGACCCAGGATCGAGCGGATGTTAGTACAAGATCGCCGAAGTTCGTGACCCGCGCGCCAGCCGGCTGCAGTTCCTCTCCCATCGCAATGGGAGAGGGGAGGGTGAGGGCGACCCACTACGCAGGCAAGCATCTCCGCTGGTTCAAAGATCCAACGGAGGAAATGCCCTCACCTAACCTCTCCCGCCGCGGTGGGAGAGGGATGAATTGCCGCCGCCGCTCCTTGGCCTCGGACCTCGAGGGTCACGGACTTACACAATGCCATGCTAGCATGGCGAGACGGAACCACGCGCCACCCGCTTCGAGGGCCCTTCTTCGAACGGCGCTTCTTTGTAGAATGCAGCCGACAACTGAATCGAGCGCTAGGGGAGCGGTAAGCCGCTGAGACGGCCTGTTTGCGCGGGCTGACCCTTGGAACCCGACCTGGATCATGCCAGCGTAGGGAAGTGCAGGTGCGCTGCCGGAAAGCTCCGCCGCTCCCAGGCGAGGATGGCGGAGTTTTTTGTTGCCGCCGGAGCAGGCGGGAAGGAGGAGGAGACGATGCAAGCGCCGTTCGGACAGGCTGAGGGGGGCATTGCACCCGTGCCGCGGGATCGGGCGCTCATGTCGGGATGGGACACCGGCGCTCTTTGGGGCAGCCTGGGCGTCAGCTTCCTCGTCATGGTGGTGGGGATGTTCCTGGTGCCGGGGCTGAGCCTGCCGACGGCGCTGCTCGCCATCCTCATTGGCGCCATAGTCGGGAATGTGCTCCTGGGGCTCGCCGCCGCCATCGGGAGCGAGCCTCGCGTGCCGACCATGGTGCTCCTGCGGGCGCCGCTGGGCGTCCGGGGGTCCTACCTGCCGACAGCGCTCAACGTTCTGCAGCTGTTGGGGTGGGCCACCTTTGAGGTCATCGTCATGGCACAGGCGGCAGAGGTCCTGGCGACCCGCGCCTTCGGACTGCCGTCGGCCTACTCCACCTGGGTCGTGATCTTCACGCTGCTGACGCTGCTCATGGCGCTGGCGGGCCCGGTGGCGGTAACCAAGCGATGGCTAGAGCCCATCGCCGTCTGGGCAGCGCTGGCAACAGTGGCGTGGCTCACCATCGCGGTGTTTCTGACCTATGACGTGAGTGCGCTCTGGAGTCGCCCCGGCACCGGCGAGATGAGCTTCTGGCAGGGCGTCGATCTCGTGGTCGCCTTGCCGATCTCGTGGTTCCCTCTGGTCGCCGACTACAGCCGCTTCGCCCGTACTCGGAGCGGAGCTTTGTGGGGCACAGGCGGGGGTTATTTCGTGCCGCACGTATGGTTCTACGCACTCGGGGCGTTTCTGGCCCTCGCCGGGGCCGCCGTGTTCAACCCCGTTGCGCCCGTCGCGCCGCTCCTCACCGCCATCGCGGTGCTCACCTTTGGGTGGATCGCGCTCCTGGTGCTGCTGGTCGTGGAGACCGACGAGGCCTTCGCCAACGTCTACTCCACTGCACTCTCGATCCAGAATTGGTTTCCCAACGCAGGCCACCGCACGTTGATCGTGGGCATCTGCGCCGTGGTGCTCATCGTGGCGCTCAATATCCCTCTGACCCAGTACGAGAGCTTCCTCCTCCTGATCGGGGCCTGCTTCGTACCGTTGCTGGGAGTCCTCGCCGCGGACTACTTCGTTGTGAATCAGCGCCGGTACGAAACGGCTGAGCTCTACGACCCGGCCGGCATGTACGGCTACCAGGGCGGGTTCAACCTGGAGGCCATTGTCGTATGGCTCCTGGGTGTGGCCCTCTACATCGGGATTGCCGGCTTGCCGATCGGGTTCGGCGACATCGTCGGCGCGTGGCTCGGCATGGAGAAGCTGGTGATCGGGGGTCTGGCGCCACAGATCGGTGGGACACTTCCCAGCTTCATCGCGGTATTCGTTGTCCATGCCATCGTGGGCCGGCGTGCGGCACGGCGGCAGCTGACTCTGGCCACGAGGGCCTGAGTATGCTCGCCATCGAGGTGGCGCAGCTCGCGAGGCAGGACACTGCGTCGGTCGCGGGCCGGCTTCGCGGCCACCGCTACGTACAGGCCGTGGAGGAAGGACGTCTCCCTCGGTCCGAGCTCGGCCGCTTCACCGGCGAGCAGTGGCACATCATATCTAGCGACCTCAGGAGCGTCGCTCACCTCGTGGCGCGGTCCGGCGCGGGCCCGGCGGCGGGTTTCCTTCTCGACGTCCTCGCCGGCGAGCGAGCAGCGCTCGAAGCGCTGTCCGCGCTTGGCGCGGCCCTCGGCCTGTCGAAGGCTGATCTGCGCCGCTATGAGCCGCTCCCGGGCGCTCACGCCTACACGTGCTACATGGCGTGGCTCGCGCTCTACGGGTCTCCCGGGCAGGTCGCAGCCGCATACCTCGTGAACTTCCCCGCCTGGGGCGCGAACTGCGAGCGGCTGAACGTGGCATTGCAGGCGCGATACGGCTTGCAGCCCGCCGACGTGGCATTTTTCGACCTGTTCGCGACGCCCGCGCCCGGGTTCGAGGCCGCCGCCCTGGCGGTGATCCAGGCTGATCTGGATGCGGGAGCCGACCCAACGCTGATACGCCGATGCGTCCGCCTCCTGCAAGCTTATGAGCTGATGTACTGGGACACGCTGTACGAGGCGAGCACGTGAGCGAGGAAGGTCGCTTCACGGACGAGCTGCGGCGGGCGGCGGATGTTATCTGGAGAGCGCAGCTCGAGCACCCGTTCGTCCGCGGCATCGGCGACGGGACCCTTCCGCTCGATCGATTCCGCTACTGGGTGCGTCAGGACTACCTGTTTCTGGTCGAGTATTGCCGCCTCTTCGCCCTCGCCGCGGCGCGGGCCCCCGACCTCGGGACGCTGACCCGCTTCGCGGACTTATTGCACGCCACAGCTCATGGCGAGATGGAGCTGCACCGGGCGTACGCGGCCGAGTTCGGCATAGCAGCGGCTGAACTGGAAAACGAGAGGCCCGGGACCGCGACGCAGGCGTACACGGACTTCCTGGTGCGCACCGCCGCCACAGGTGACTTTGCCGAGATCTGCGCAGCGCTCCTCCCGTGCATGTGGGCCTTCGCGGACATTGGAGGCGCGCTCCAGGCGCGGGGTCTGCCGACGGACGCGCGGTACGCGCGCTGGATCGTGATGTATGCCGATACCGAGTTCGCCAAGTTGGGCCTGTGGTGCCGCGACCTGGTGGATTCCCAGGCCGACGACGCCGGGCAGGCCACACGCCAGAGGATGCGGGAGGCGTTCCTCACCTCGGCCCGCTACGAGCTCGCTTTCTGGGACATGGCTTGGGAGGGGACAGGGGACAGGGGCCCGCGTGGGGGTCGGGGGCCAGGGGACAGGGGCCAGGCATGACGGAAACTCCGCACTCCGCACTCCGCACTCCGCACTCCGCACTCCGCACTCAGCAATCAGCAGTCAGCAGTCAGCAATCAGCAATTCCCCGGGCATTGACGATTGCGGGGTCCGATTCGGGAGGTGGCGCCGGAATTCAGGCGGACCTCAGGGCGTTCGCGGCGCTAGGCGTGCACGGAATGAGCGCAATCACCGCGCTCACGGCCCAGAACACCGTGGGCGTCTTTGGCGTCGTGGAGATCGACCCCGCCTTCATCGGCCAGCAGATCGACGTGGTGGTGCGCGACATCGGCGTCGACGCCACGAAGACGGGGATGCTGGCCGCACCCGAGATCATCGAGATGGTTGCCGCCAAGATCCGCGAGTACCATCTCGACCCACTCGTCGTCGACCCCGTTATGCGCGCGAAGGGGGGAGACCCGCTCCTTCGCCCGGAGGCCGTAGATACGCTTCGCGGGCAGCTTCTCCCGCTCGCGCTGGTCGTCACCCCGAACCTGCCCGAAGCCGAGGTACTGTACGGGCGACCCGTCGACTCCCTATCGGCCATGCGAGAAGCGGCTCGCGCCATCCATGCCCTGGGGCCCCGCACCGTCGTGGTGAAGGGGGGCCACCTGGGCGGCGAAAGCGATGCGGTGGATATCTTCTTCGACGGCTCCGAATTCATCGAGCTCCGCAGCCCCCGATTCGACACCCCGCACACCCACGGGACCGGCTGCACATTCGCGTCGGCGATCGCAGGGGGCCTGGCGCAGGGGCTCGACGTGGTGGCGGCCGTTCGCCAGGCCAAGGCGCTGATAACCGAGGCGGTCCGACACGGGTTGGCGCTGGGCTCCGGACACGGCCCGGCCAACGGCATGGCCTTGCTCTACGAGCGTGCGGGCCTGCTCGGTGCTGCCGATAGCTCCCTATAATCGGGGAGCACGGACCGTCAGGAGAATGCCAACCACATGAATCAGGCCACAGGGCCGGGCGTATCGGTCCAGGCTAGCGCGGAAGTCGGGCTAGTAAGCCTCGCTTCATTGGTCAGCGCTCTCCACCGTGTTCTGCAATCACTCCTCCCGGGTCAAGGCGTGTCCCTCCCCGCTGAAAACCCCAGTGTGACTGAACTGTGACCCAGGGCCTACGCTCGCTTCGGGCAGAATGAGCGGCTCGCGAGCCTGAAGCTGCTCAGGCCACAATAGAATTGGCGAGACCAGCTCGAGGAGCCCATGGCTAAACTTATCGCCGCCCGGACACTGACAGACAGTGACGCACAAAAAAGGAGGGTGCTGGGTGGACGTGCATTCGAGACTATCATCATGCACATCCTGAACACCTTCTTGGAGTCGAAGGGGATCGCTGTTGTAACCGGCACGAAGGCAGCATTGCGCACGCTTATCGATGATGCGAATAACGCTGAGCAGATAGTTGCCTACACGCGCTTACCGGTCAAGCGAAGATGCACGCAGACTCAGCTTGAAGACCGTCCTGACTCGGACCTTTTCGCCCTGGTGAAGCCGCACCACCCGCGGAATCCATGGCGCCTGTTGGCCATCATCAACTGCAAGCGCGACTTCCACGCCCGCGAGACGGAGGTGGCCTTTTGGGGCCTCTCAGTCCGGACGAGCTCGTACATCAAATACCTGTGTGTAACCGAGGACGGTAACATCTACCGAAGTCACCCTCGCAGTGAGCTTGGGGCATCATGCGAAGACTCCACCAAAGCTCGTCGTTTGCTTGAGAGCTATACAGATCGCGTCTACGTCTGCAAGCAGTATCAAGGCGTCGGGGATCCTAGACTGGCTCAGGACATTGAGGCTGTGCTGCATCGGTTGGACCGGCGCAGCACCGAAATGCAGCCATGCTTCGACGATCCGTCCCTGCCTCGCCACACGAGCTACTGCTTCCTGGTCAGGCCCCTCGACGACCTGATCCTCGACCTCGACAGATGGAAGAACGAAATCCCGTCGGCTGAATGAAGCAACTATTCGACGTTTCCGACGGATGGGTAGACAGGTCGCCGCTGTACTCGGCTTACGAACAGGCGGAGGCTCGGTTTCGGTGGACTCGGATCGATGAGGCCTTGGGCCGGCTCTTCAACTTCAGCGACAACACCATTCAGCCTGTCCACGGCTGGTACATGTTCAAGGAGGGGTTCTCGTGGAACCTCGTCGGTCACTTCATTAACAGATATGACCCTGGACCTTGGCTGGTCGTCGATCCGTTCTGCGGCTCGGGGACGACTGTGTTGGAGGCACAGCTTCGGGGCCACACCGCTCAGGGGATTGAGGTAAACCCGTTCTTTGTAGACGTTGCTGCCACGAAGCTCCGCTGGTGGCAGGCCGATGCCGAGGGACTACAAGCGCTTGTGGAACGAATCGTCACCGCTCCGGGCAGTGCCGGTACGGTTCGTGAATGGCCCGAGTTAACAAGCTTCCGCAGGCTATATTCCGATGAGGTGCTTGAAGAGCTGTTCTCCCTTAAGGACCTCATCCATCAGGTGACTGAGGCCGATAGTTTCTCCAGGAGTTTCCTCCTCTTGGGCTTGACGTCCATCCTGGAACTCACTAGCCGTGCGTACAAGACAGGGAAAGGACTCAAGTTTCGAAAAAGACAACCAATAGCGTCAGCTTCCGAAGTGAGATTGAAGGTTAGAGATAAGTGGGAACAAATGCTCAGGGACGTTTCCGACCTGCAGGGTCAAGAGAGGCCCAGGGGTGAGGCGAACGTCCGGCAAGGAGATGCGCGAGAGCTTCCACTGGACGATAACTGTGCACAGTTGGTGATTTACTCGCCACCGTATGCGAATACGTTCGACTACAACGAGGTTTATAAACTCGAGATGTGGTTTCTCGGGCACGTCAAATCTTATGAAGAATGGCGTAGGGTCAAAGAGGCCTCCCTGAGATCTCACGTCAGCCTGCGAATAGGGCTCCAGAATGAGGGCGACGAACTGCTGGAAATGGCCCTTTCCCTCGTCGAGGCGCCGGCTCGGGGGGAGACGGAGATGTTGCGGGCCTATTTCATGGACATGGGAAAGGCCCTGCTGGAACAACGACGGGTCACGCGAAAGGGAGGCCACGTCGTGATCGTCGTTGGGAACTCGTCTTACCGGTGCGTCCCTATCGCCACTGATCTGATTCTCGCGCGCATTGCCGAATCCCACGGGTTCGCGGTCGAGGAGATACGCGTGGGTCGGCGCCTGAACACGAGCTCGCAGCAGATGGCTGTATACAACGAGCGAGGGGACGACGGTCTCAGGTTCGTCAGGGAGAGCGCCGTAATCCTGCGGCGGTGTTAACGCCCGTTTCGGCTGGAATCTCGCACACCTAAGATCGCAGCGCATCTTGCCCAAGTCGCCAACCCGCTCCTCGTGCTTGAGGCCGGGCTGGCGGCTACGTACTCGACTGCAGTGCCCACGAGGCCCTTTCGGATATGACCCAACGCGAGCTCCAGATGTCGCCGCCCCCATCGGGAGAACTCGGTCGCGCGGTGCCCTTCGCTGCCCTGCGGCATCCGAACTACCGCGCCTATTTCGTCACCAACATCCTCACCATGATGGGCGACAACATCGAGCATGTGATCAGCTACTGGGTCGTCTTCCATACGTTCCACTCGCCGTTCCTCGGCGGCT
>CAYQJS010000100.1:0-7594 GCA_964417895.1 uncultured Chloroflexota bacterium
CCCGAGCTTGTGGTTCGACAGGCTCACCATGAGCGGTTCGACAGGCTCACGATGAGCGGAATCCGAACTTTTTCAGCAGCCTGTTGAGCGGCGGCGGCGCGAGGCCTACCGTGGCAGTACAGGAGGATGCGAGCGATGGCGCGAACATTTGCCGGTTTGGGAGTTCGGAACCGCCCGCCCGGGTCGGCCCGCAGGCTGATGGAGCTGCGGCCGGGGCTGCAGCAGCGCCTCGAGGCGATGACCGCCGCGGTCCGTGAGCCGTTCGTGGGCATCACAGCGGAGGGCAAGCCCGTCCCCGGGCTCTTCCCGCTTCGCGGCACAGGCGCATCCACCCAGCCGCTTCTCATGGCCGCCGATGCGTATCTGGAAGCCCTGACGCCGGAGCAGCGGGCGAAGGCAGTGTTCCCCGTGGACGACGCCCAGACGTGGCGGTCGTGGAGCAACATCCACCCGTTCATGCTCAGGCACGGGGTCTCCCTCGAGGAGATGAGCGAGGCCAAGCGAGACCTGGCGCTCGACCTCGTGCGCGAGACGTTCAGCGCGTCCGGATACCAGTGCGCCCGCGGCGTGATGAAGCTCAATGAATACATCGGCGAGATTACGCAGAAGTACGAGGAGTACGGGGAGTGGGTGTACTGGCTGAGCATCATGGGCACTCCCTCGACGGACGAGCCCTGGGGCTGGCAAATCGACGGCCACCACCTCAACGTGAACTGCTTTGTCCTGAAGGACCAGCTCGTGATGACGCCGTGCTTCATGGGATCGGAGCCCGTTACTTGCGACGAGGGCAGGCACGCCGGCACGCGGGTCTTTGAGGCCGAGGAGTCGATGGGCCTTGCTTTCATGGGCGCGCTGACACCCGAGCAGCGCGCGAAGGCAATCATCGGGGCGGAGCTTCCGTCGGAGACCGCGGGCTTCCACGACAACGACCAAATCCCGTATGAGGGAATCAGCCACGCCGAGCTATCAGGCGACCAGCAGGGCCGGCTCCTCGGCATCATCGAGCAGTACGTCGGCCGCATGCGGCCTGGCCATGCCCGCGTCCGGATGGACGAGGTGCAATCGCACCTCGCCGGGACGTACTTCGCTTGGGCCGGAGAGCACGGCCCCGAGAGCGTCTTCTATTACCGCATCTACAACCCGGTCATCCTGATCGAGTTCGAGCATCAGGCCGGCATCGCGCTCGACAACGACCATCCGACGCGCAACCACATCCACACGGTCGTTCGCACGCCGAACGGCAACGACTACGGGATGGACCTGCTGCGCCAGCACCACGCGCAGTACCGCCACGTCGGCGGTGCGCACGTCCCGCGGTAGGCGGCCAATTCCTGTAGAGGCCGGGGGCCGCGGTCACCCTCACGCAACCCGCGCGTGGAGGGGAGGTGAAGAGAACTGGTCCCCTCCCCCCTTGAGGGGGAGGGTTAGGGAGGGGGGTAACGCCCACGTTCATATGCGAATGACAGGCAGATAGCGAGGCTGCGCTCATGAAACTGCTCACCTACGACGCCAGCGACTCCCTGTCTTCCTCGCCTACCGGGGGCAGAGGGGAGGATGAGGGGGGTGCCGAGCCTCGCGCGGGCATCCTCATCGAGGATCGGGTCCACGACGTCGCCACGCTGCTGGGCGAGCGGGGCGCCGTACGAGACGTTCGGGCTCTTCTCGAGCTGCCTGACGAGCCCCTGGACCGGCTCCGGGCCGCCGCCGCGGTGGCGCCCGCCGCGGGCGGGGTGCCGCTGAGTCAGGTCCGACTGCGCGCGCCCGTGCTTCAGCCGCCGACGGTCCGCGACTTCATGGTCTACGAGGGCCACGCGAGCGGTGGAGGCACCCGCCAGCTCTCCGATGCCTGGTACCGCCTGCCGATCTTCTACTTCTCCAATCCGCTTCGGCTCTTCGGGCCGGAGGACGCCGTGCCGTATCCATCGGCGTCCGAGCTGCTGGACTACGAGCTCGAGCTGGGGGCTGTTATCGGGCGGGAGGGGAGCAACGTGCGCGCGGCCGATGCCCTCTCGTACGTGGCCGGCTTCACCATCTTCAACGACTGGAGCTGCCGCGACCTGCAGCGGGACGAGATGGAGGCGCGCCTCGGGCCCGCGAAGGGCAAGGACTCGGCCACGTCCCTCGGGCCCTGGATGGTGACGACGGACGAGCTGGCCCCCTACATCCGCGAAGGCCGGCTGCACGTCCGATGCGCGTTGAAGGTGAACGGCGTCCAGTGGATGGAGAACAACGCGGGCATCATGTACCACAGCTGGGGAGACATGATCGAGCGAGCGACGCGGGACAGCCGCATCGTGCCGGGCGACGTGCTCGGAGGCGGCACGGTGACCGGCGGCTCCATCGGCGAGGCGATCCGCAGCGGGCTCCCCGCCCGCTACCTGCAAGTCGGCGACGTCGTCGAGATCGAGGTCGAGGGGATCGGTGTGCTGAGGAACACCATCGCGCCGAAGGTGGACGCCGACCCGAGCTACCGGTTCAGGGCGCCCGCCACGAGCGGGACGTTTCCGTAGCTGAAGGACGCCCGGGTTGAGCTGTGGTGCTCCCGGGTCAGACGCAACAACACGGAGTCCTCAAGCTCGCCTTTCCAACGAAGCTCCGCCGATTCCCTCGGCAAGTCGAAGATCACTCCTGGTTCAATCGCGGCGGTATCCCTCGCGGCGGGCCAGCAGCGTCTCGCGGCTGGTTCCGGTGACCAAATAACGAGCCAATTCTAAGCGGCGGAGCTCGGCAACCGCGAGGTCCAGACTAATCGGCCCAGCTAGATCGGCGTAGCTATCCCAGTTCAGCGTCGGGAGCGCAAGATCAAGCTCCTCGGGACTGTGGCGCCAGAACATGCGGAACACCTCGTACGTGGCCAGCGCATCTTCGATGGCGGAGTGCTCCTGGTCGCGGACGATCTTGAGCTGGTCGGCGACCCGCTGAAGGCCCGGGCTCCGCGGCAAGTGCAGCCGCTCTTGCGCCCAGTCCTGCAGCTCGACATAGGCGTCGCCAATCAGTCCTTCAATTCCTACGCGGGTCGCGGCCGCCAGCACAAACAAGAGGTCGTTGTAGGTCGCCCAGCCCACAAGCACGCCACCGGCGGCAAACTCCTGGAGGCGACGTAGCGCCTCGTCGGCTGGAACCGCAGACTTCCACTCCTTAGGGGAATAACGCGCGATGCGCATGGAATTCAGGTTTGCGCCACGCGTCCCGCGAGGCGCCACCTTGATGCTGAGCTCACTGAGGACGGGTAGATCGGGCAGGCGGGAGCGCACGGCGCCGATCTCGATGATGTCGTTGCGCTCCGGGTCGCCGCCCGTCATCTCGCAGTCTAGAAAGACTATGTGATCGAGATAGTCGGGGGCCGAGGAGCGCTCCACCGAAATATCTGCCATCTTCCACCCCGGCGTTGGATTTGTCAGCCGTCCGCCGCCAGCAATATATTGCTATCCTCGACCGGCAAGAAACAGAGCACCCGAAGGCCGATTTCCGGCGGCAAGCAGGCAGCTGATGGCGAGCAACCCTATGGGGTTCAGGTGGTCGCCGGTTCCAATTGGGACAAGACGTGATCTTCGAAGATACGATAACGATTGACGCTCCGGCTCCCAGAGTCTGGGAGTTTCTGTTGGATGTCGACCGCTCAGCCAGCTGTGTGCCGGGTGTCAACCACGTGACGTTGGTCGACGACCGGACATTCGATGGGGCCATCGAGGCTCAGGTCGGGCCGATCTCCGGAACGTTCTCGTTTCGCGCGCACATCGTCGATAGCGATCCACCCAGGGAGTTGAGGGCCGAGGTCGAGGGATCCGACTCCGTGACGAAGAGCACCCTGCTGATGAACATGACAATGACCTTGGAGCCGGTGCTTGCGGATACAACCAGGCTTGCGTATCGGGCGGAGGTGAACGTTCGGGGGCGGCTCGCCATCCTCGGCGACATGGTCCTGCGAGCGACGTCGGTGCTTATGTTGCAGGAGTTTACGAAGCGATTGCGCGCGCAGCTAGCGGCGAGCGAGGCCAGAGGCTGAGCGGCCACGGAGGGCCAGATTGATGCAGGACAGCTACGACGTCGTCGTTGTGGGTGGGGGATCGGCAGGCTGCGCGCTGGCGACACGGCTGTCCGAGGACCCAGGACGCCGAGTGCTGCTCCTCGAAGCCGGCCCGGATCCTCAGCCGATACCGGAGATCGTTGCGAATGCCTCGATGCAGACACGGCTGCTGCTGGAGTCTCCCTACGTCGAGATGTATCCAACTCTCCGGGGCATCGACGAGAGCGTGTTCTACAACCTGGCCGGTCGCATCATGGGCGGTGGCTCGTCGGTCAACGTCATGTCGGTACTCCGACCGCTGAAACACGACCTGGACACGTGGGTTGCTCACGGCAACCCGGACTGGTCCTACGAGCGCTGCCTGCCGGTGATGAAGCGCATCGAGTCCGATCAGGACTTCCCCGATAGTCCGATTCACGGCTCCGACGGTCCGCTCTACGTAAAGCGCCCCTTCACGCTGGACATGCCGGCGTCGGAGCCAGTGCGGGCGTTCATCGAGCGGTCGCAGAGCATGGGATTGCCCCTCTGCCCCGACCTCAACGTGCCGGAGCCGCTGGGGGTATGCGCCTCTCCGTACAACATCAAGAATGGAAGGCGACAGTCCACGACTGTCGCTTATCTGGAGATGGCGCGCGGACGATCCAACCTGCAGATCGTCGCGGAAGCGCCCGCCCTGTCGTTAGAGGCCAAAGGCCGTCGGGTCGAACGCGTCTTTTACAGGAAGGACGGGCAGACGCTCGAAGCGCGGGGCCAACACATCGTCCTGAGCGCGGGTGCGTATCACACTCCCCAGATCCTCATGCTGTCGGGCATCGGGTCCGCGAAGGACCTCCAGCGGCTCGGGATTCCCGTCGTCCATGCGTTGGAGGGCGTTGGCGCCAACTATCAGGATCATGCTGTCGCCTACATGACGTTCGAGGGACCCACGCATTTCAACGAAGATTGGGTAGTGCCCCGCTTCCGGCTGATCATCAAGAGCGACCCCAGCCTCCCGTGCGGCAACTTCCATATCAACATGCGCCCGCCAACGGAGGTGCAGGGCATCAAGCGCATGATGCCGCTGTCAGCGCACCTGCTGGAGCAGCGCAACCGGGGTAGAGTCGCACTCGCGAGCACCGACCCAGACGAGCTGCCGCTCGTCGAGGCGAACATGCTGGAGCACCCCGACGACATCGCAGCGATGCGCTCAGCCATGCAGTTCATGTACGACCTGGTCCAGCACGAATCGATGAAAGCCTACTACGGGCCGCTGATCCAGCCCGGCCCGAGGGACGACTGGGCGAGCTTCGCCCGCTCCACCTACGATAGCTACCACCATGGCGTCGGGACCTGCATGATGGGCCCCGCAACTAACCCGATGGCCGTGGTCGATCAGCACCTGCGCCTCCACGGCCTGGACAACCTGTGGGTGGCCGACGCCTCGATCATGCCGACCGTCACCCACGCCAATACGAACCTGACGGCGATCATGATCGGCGAGCGCGCCTCAGACTTCATTAAAGAGACGGACTAAGAGGG
Organism: uncultured Chloroflexota bacterium; assembly: GCA_964417895.1. Classification (GTDB taxonomy): domain Bacteria; phylum Chloroflexota; class UBA6077; order UBA6077; family SHYK01; genus CAYQJS01. The sequence goes on from CAYQJS010000100.1 coordinate 5,546, forward strand.
CCTTTCTGGTCAATGGCTCCTGCCTCGCATAACTTTGGTCCAGCGAAGCTGCTCAAACGAAAAGCTCGCCGCACTCAGCGAGAGAACCCGCTAAACGGTATGGGCGAGGCCCCGGGGCACAGGTGAACGCCTGGAGCCGTGGCTCCAGGGCCCTATTTCGCGAGCCGGTCGCCACGCGCAATGGCGGCCCTGCCGACTGGCCGCTGGGCCACGACGCGAAAGGCTTCGCGGGCGGATAAGGAAGATCCTGCCCGTGCATCGAACGGGCACGATCAAGGACATCGGGCACGCCGCGGTCTTCCTCATGACGAATCCCTACGTGATGGACGCGGGTGCTCGAACGGAGGGAGCATCGCCGCGGCGCTGACGGGCGGCTACAAGCTGTCGTTCGCGACGAGTTCCGGTTTCGTGGTTATCGCGATTGCCCTTGCGGGCACCGCGCTCCGGCCCGCATCCGCACCTCAGGTAAAGGACGAGGTCCCACCCGAACGGTCGTCCGCGGATCTCGTTTCCTCTGGGAAGTCATAACCGGCCTGCTGCCGTAGGAACCACGGGTAACCGGAACATTTCGAGGAGGCGGGCGAGGGCTTGTCGGTCCCCGTGAATCTGGGCCTGACCCGTCTGCTCGGCATCCTCGGCGATCGCATCGGCCGCCGCCGAATCCTGCTGATCGGCGCGGCTGCGTTCGGCGTCGCCTCGATCCTGGCGGCGTTCTCCACTAACGCGGAGATGCTCATCGCGACGCGCGCGGTGCTCGGCCTCGCCGGGGCGACCCTGGCGCCGGGCAACTACCCGACAACCTCGGCGCGGCGCTGCTGGATGCGGCCCGATTGGCGTTTATCCAGGGACTTCAGCTGGGCGCGGCCATCGGCACCGTCGGCGCGATCATCATGGCCATCATCGTAATGGCCACCCTCCGACACGAGCCCGTGAGCTCCGCGCCCGAGGTGCAGCCGGAGCCCGTGCCCGCTTAGCAAAGGTCGGGAAGCGCCGCTCGAGAACACCGGTCCTTGTAAGCAGCCGGCACTCGTCCTGGCGCGGAGGCTGCGGCGGCGTAGGCTGAAGCGGCTCCAAGGCTTGGCGGGTTATTTAGCGGGGCTGCATATGGCTTGGCATTGACCTGGTATGGTGACGAACGAACGGGACGTGATCTTTCGCCGCCCACCCTTGCGTGGCGACCGAGACGCAAACAAAAAGGAGCAGTTCCCATGTTCAGAGACACCAAGGCATTCAGCGGCTTCTCAGTGAACGACTTGCAGAAGGCGAAGCAGTTTTACGGCGAGACACTCGGGCTCGAAGTGTCTGAGAGTCCCGCCGGACTAGAACTGCGCATCGCCGGCGGCAACGCGATCTTCGTCTATCCCAAGCCCGATCACACTCCGGCGACGTTTACCATTCTCAACTTTCCCGTGGACAACGTCGAGCAGGCGGTGGGCGAGCTGAAGACGCGAGGCGTGCGCTTCGAGAGCTACAACACCCCCGAGCTCAAGACGGACGCGGACGGAGTTGCCCGCGCCCCAGAGGGTCCCAAGATCGCGTGGTTCAAAGACCCCGCCGGCAATATTCTGTCCGTCCTCGAGGGGATGTAACCCGACGGGACGTTTGCGCCGCGTGCGTCGGGCGATCATGATCGGCGAGCGCGCCTCAGACTTCATTGAAGGGGCAGAGTCGTAAAGAGGCAAACTCATAGTACGTCCTCAGCTGAGGAGCGATCAATGGACAGAACGACTGAGACGCTCGCTCGCTACGCGACCGAGCTCACGTACCAGGACCTCACGTCAGGCGCGATTCACGAAGTCAAGCGCAAGCTGATCGACTCTCTTGGCTGCGCGGTCGGGGGATACGGGAGCGAGCCGAGCGTGATCGCTCGGCGTTTGGCGGCGGCCCGCCCGTCCAGCCCAGCGGCGCGCGTACTCGGCGATAACACCCGTACGTCGCCTGAGATGGCGGCCTTTGCCAACGCCGTCATGGTGCGATACCTCGACACCAACGATATGTTGTAGGTCAGTGATTCTGTCCGCTTAACAGTTCTGAGATTTTGTCCGCCCT
>CAYQJS010000101.1:0-7533 GCA_964417895.1 uncultured Chloroflexota bacterium
ATGTGGTTCGACAGGCTCACCACGAGCGGAACCCAACCTTTTTCAGCAGCCTGCTAATCCAGGAAGCAACCATTATGGTGCATTGCCGGCGCCAGGGTTGTAGGCGCGGCGCACATCTCGGTAGACTGCGGTGCAGGGAGGGGCCGGTGCGCATGTTGTCCGCCGTATGGAGACCGCTGTTTGTGGCGGCGGTGATGGCGGCGACCGCCTGTGTCCCTGCGCCGTCACCCTCCACGACGGGCGAACCCTTGCCGACCGGCACAGGGCCGAAGGTCATCGTGATGGGCATCCTCCAGGAGCCGACCGGGTTCGGCGCTTTCCACAGCTGCACCTCGGGTGGAGGTTGCCACCAGCTCGAAGAGATCGTCATGCGCTATCTCATAGGCCTCGACTCGCAGTCGCAGCCGTATCCAGAGATAGCCAGCGAGCAGCCATCGGTCGAGCGCGGCACCTGGGCCATTCACGCCGACGGCACGATGGAGACGACGTACCGCCTGCGCCCCAAGGTGACCTGGCACGATGGCACGCCCATGGCGGCGGACGACTGGGTTTTCGGCTGGGAGGTGGACCGAGACCCCGAAATGCCCAACGCCACCACAGTGCCCGTGCGCTACATCGACTCGGTCGTTGCGCTCGACGAGGGCACGCTGCTCCTGCACTGGAGCCAGACCTACCCCTTCGCCGACGCCCTCATGCGGGAGCACCTGAACCCCATGCAGCGTGCCAGGCACGAAGCGATCTACCGGGCAGACCGCGAGCGGTTCGTCAACTCGCCGGCATGGAACCTGGAGTTCGTCGGCCTCGGCCCCTATCGCATCGCCGAGTGGACCCAGGGGACACAGATCAGGTACGAGGCGTTCCCACGGTACTTCCGAGGGAAACCCCGCGTTGAGACGATAATCGTCCGCTTCCTGCACGATCCGAACACGCTGCTCGCCAATATCCTCGCCGACAGCATCGATGTCTACCTGCCGCTGGGCCTCGAAAAGGAAGGGGCCTTGGACCTGCAGCGTGGCTGGGCGGCCCCCGGGACCGGCAACCAGTTGCTGGTCTATCCCGATGGGCGCCTGCGGTTTATCGAGATCCAGATGCGGCCCGATTACCAGCGGCCGAAGGCGTTGGCCGACCGCCGAACGCGAGAGGCCATCTACCGCACGATGGACCGCCAGGAGCTCATGGACCTCGTCATTGCTGGCCTCGGCAAGGTGGCCGACTCCTGGTTACTGCCTGACGACCCCGCCCGCCCGACGTTCGAACCGGTAATTCCCGATTATTCGCACAACCCCCAGCTGGCCCAGCGCCTGTTGGAGGACGTAGGCTTTCGGCGCGGAGCAGACGGCATCCTTGTCCACCAGCAGACGGGAGAGCGGTTCGAGACGGCGGTCTGGAACACGCGGGGCGGCGGCCACGACAAAGAGAACTCCGTAGTGGCCGACCAGCTTCGATCGCTCGGCATCGTCGCCGATCAGTACATCATTCCAACGTCGCGAATGGACGACAGCGAGCATCGCGCCTCATTCCCCGGCGCCAGTGTGACGTCGTTGACGGCGAATCTGAACTTCGAGAACAGCCGGCTGCGGTATCGACCGCCCCGGCTTACCGAGCCCCTGGGGAACCCACGCAACGGCTACAACAACCGCGAGGTGGTGCGGCTGGTCGACCGCCTCCAGGTGACGGTTGGGGAGAGCGACCGCCAGAAGCTCCAGCGGCAGATCATGCAGATCGCACTCCTGGATCTGCCGCTTCTGCCCATGTACTGGGACGTGGAGATGATGACCATCCGAAAGGGCGTCGTGGGCCCCACGGGTCGCACGGGTCGCCACGTTCTCTACCCGCTGGCGACCTGGAACATCAGTGAGTGGGACAGGTCGTAGCTGGCGGCTGCCGGGTTCGCTTCTATCACCGTGGGGCAGTTGACGGAGCAAGGACGGTCAGCCGCCGATTCGCTGGCGTTAACCAGAGCGGGTTATGCCGCCCGGCTCAGGCGCGTGTCCGCGCAAAACCGTTGAAAGTTACGGCTCCAGGCAAGGCGGATTCGATGACTGAATTGAGTGCAGCGAAGCGCGCAGCGCGCGCGTCTCAGCCCAGAATCCCGAGGGAGCGCACCGCGTCCAGCTCGTTAGGGAGTGGGTCCTGCCACAGCCACTCCACGGGCAGCCGCAGCCCCACGAGGGCCGGGCTCTCGTAGACCCCGCTCGCGTCGATGAGCGCCGCTCGGTAGTGGCCGTCTGCACCCAGCTGGTAGAACTCGACCTGGCTTCGCTCCAGATCGATCAGCCAGTACTCGGGGATGCCCGCTTGCTCGTATTCGACGAACTTGTCCCCACGATCGCGGCCGATGCTCTCGGGCGACGTGATCTCCACCACCAGGTCGGCGGGGCCATCGAGGTAGGTCTGCCGCAAGCGGCCGAGGTGAGCGCGGGCCACGAAGATAAGGTCGGGCTCGCGGCCGGTGTTGATGGGCGGGGGCAGGCGCATCTGGAACGGGGGCGGTACCACTACGCCAAGGTCGTGCGCGTGAACCCAGAGGCGCAGGACGATGAACAGGAACCCACCTAAGTCCTGGTGCCGCAGCGCTGCTGGCGAGGTCATCTGTACCCTTCCCCTCACCCATTCCGCCAACGTGTCTTCGTCGCACCAGTCGAGGAAGGCTTCGTAGCTCAGCTCCCCGGCCGGCGGAGAGCGGCGGGTTGTTGGGAGATCGGGCACAGTGCCGCTCGCGGCCATGGAGGGCTGCTCCTGCTCATCCACTTGAACCCAGTATAGCAACCCCTTCCGGTCTGAAAGCGAGGGTCGCGGGGGGCGACACTCAGCTCGGTGTAGGCCAGCCAGCGTTCAGGTGCGGCTGGGCGCTGGGGTCGGGCGTCGGGGTGGGAGCCGGCACGATGGCCGCGGGCATCTCCTCGACGATGATCAACGGACTGCCGCCCACCAGATACAGCGTGGGATCGCGCGGGTCCGAGTTGTTGCGCGATGGCTCTAGGCTCACCTCGTATTTGCCGTCTTGGGCGGAAAGCGGCGTCGTCCGCCCGTATTTGTCCACGAGCTGCGCGGGGCTGCTCCTCGCCGGCAGCGCGAATTGGACCGGCTGAGGCGACGCGTTCCAGATCACGGTCACCCGCTCCGCCTCTCTCTCGAGCACCACCACGTTCACAGGCGCTGGCCACGGCCACTGGAAGCGGTTGCCGTTGGAGGCCAGAAGCGCGCTGACCTCCGGCTCGGTGGGCGGCACCTGCGACCCTGCCCAGTAGTAGGTCGCCGTGCGCGCGTGCTGCACGTGACGGGCGCCCACCTGGTAGGCCAGGTACGACGGACGGACCGTCCCGTCGTTCCGGGTGAGGCCCCAGTATTCGTCCCCGTTCTCGGGGTGCTCGTCCACGATCTTGTAGGTACTGTAGCGCTGCACCCCGGCTGCTCTCGCCAGGGCCATGCTCTGGATCACATATGAAGCCTGCTCGTCGAGCGTCGCGCGGAAGGGCCCCTCGCCGCTGCCCACCCGCGGATCGTTCTTCACCAGCACGTTGCTCTCGATGATCCAGATCGGCTTGTCGATGCCCTTCTCCCGCATGATGCGCCGGAACACCGTGGGCACCGTGTAGCTGTTCAGCGGGTTCCCGTAGGTGTGGGCAGTGACGACGTCGAAGAACCAGCTGTTCTCGGCTGCCGTGGGATCGGCGCCGATGGCGTCCAGCACCCGCTGGAAGTACTGCGGGCGGCCCGCCTCCTTGTCCCACCAGTAGGTGAATCCGGTCATCACCACCTTCGCGTTGGGGTTGGCCGATTTGGCGGCAAGGTACGCCGTCTTGAGCACGAGGGAGTAGTCGGCTGGGGTGCCTGCAAATGTTCGGAAGTCGTCCGGCTCGACGTACATGTCGGGCTCGTTGTAGAAGACCCACGTGTCGATGCGGCCGCGGTAGTGGCCGACGAGCTGCCTGACGTACGACGCCCAGTAGTTCTCGGGATGGTCGATAGGCAGGTTCAGGTTGTGGGGTACGCTGCGCGCCCCGTAACGCGGATCGCGGGCTGCCCAGCCGGGGGTGTACAGCGTGATGCCGACAATCTCGATGCCGAGCGCCAAGTGCGCGTCGATCTCGGCCTCCGAGAAATACCCGGGGCGAAGCTCGCCCGTACGGTTTGGTTGAATCTCCTCCCACGGGAAGATGAGCCGCGTCCACCTGACTCCGGCGTTGAGCGCCGCCTGCGGGGCAGCGATCGTCTGCACGGCCCCAAACCAGGGATCGTCGTTGGCGACGGGCGCCAGAGGCTGAGGCGCGGCAAGGACAGCGTCCTGCGCCGCGGCCGGCAGCTGCCCGAAGCAGAGCATGCCAAGGGCGGAGCTGAGCAGGAGGCGAGCGAGCGCGGGTCGATGCATCTGCCTGTCTCCGCGGTCCTGAGACCTCAAGCTCAAGGCCACCGGCGGGCCTGAGGATCGGGGCGGACCACAGAGTAGATTACGCGTTTGAAACCGGAAACACGAAACGGTACGACGGACCAGTCCTTCTTGACGCACACGCCGGTTGGTGCTACGTATGAGTCACTGGGCCCGGGTCGTGTACTCAGGGCTGACGTCCAAGCCGGACTGGAGGGAGGCAGGGCATGAAGCGGCGGGTGATGGCGCTGTCTCTCAGCGTCATGCTGGCACTCTTGGTGGAGGCCTGCGGCTCAGCAAGCCCCCAAACCTCCGAGAGCGGGCCTGCCCGGCCAGGCCCGGGCCGGAAACAGATCGTGGTCAGTGTCTTCTCGAGTCCAGCCGGGCTGCATCAGGAGCTCACCAATCCGCAGGGCACGTCGGGCAGTGTGCCGGGGTTGGGTGAGCTCTATCAGCTCCTCAATGGCGCGCTCACTTACCTCGATGGGCAGTCCGTCCGCTATCCATGGCTCGTCGAAGCTGTGCCTTCCGTCGACAACGGATTGTGGGGCGTCTTCCCCGACGGCCGCATGGAGACGACCTGGCGGATCAAGCCGGGAACCAGATGGCAGGATGGGACGGCGCTGACCTCCGCTGATCTGCGGTTCACCGTGGAGGTCTACCGCGACCGCGACATCGGCATCTCGGCCGTGCCAGGCCTGCAGCTCATCGATGGGGTCGATCTGCCAGATCCCCAGACCGCGGTCCTGAAGTGGCGAGACCCCTTCATCAGCGCCGATGCCCTCTTTAGCTCAGGCCCTACCATGTGGGTGTTGCCCCAACACCTCCTTGAGCGGCCTTTCCGAGAGAACAAGGAGCAGTTCTTGGGCCTGCCGTACTGGCAAGGGGAGTTCATCGGCAGCGGCCCTTTCAAGATGCAGGGGTGGGTCGCGGGGAGCTCCATGACGCTCGTGGCCAACGACGACTACGTGCTGGGTCGGCCGCGGCTCGACCAGATCGACGCGCGGTTTTTCACGGAGCGGGGTGCCATCACCGCCGGGCTGCTGGCGGGAGCGCTCCAACTGCACGTCGGGCGGGGACTCAACCCGCTGGACGTGATCCAGATTCGCGATAGTACCCAGGATGTCAAGGTGCAGCTGGGTGGCCCCCTGGGCAATGTGCTTCCAATCTATCCCCAGTTCATGACCCCGGATCCGCCCATCGTCGCGAACCTGCAGTTTCGGAACGCCCTCTTGATGGCCATCGACCGCCAGGAAGTGACCGACACGCTCAACAACGGGCTGGGGCCCGTTGCGCACTCCTGGGTTCCATCGGACCAGCCGGAAGGCAAAGCGGTGGCCGGGAGGATCGTTCGTTATGACCACGACCCACGGGCGGCAACCAGCATCATCGTGGCGCTCGGGTACACCAAGGATGCGGATGGCATCTTCCGCGGCGCAGACGGGGCGAAACTGACGGTCCCGATCGTGACACACCGACAGAACTCCTTCCACGAGCCGGCGACCCTCGCTGTTGCGCGCTATTGGAAAGAACTGGGCCTCGACATGCAAGTGGAGGTCCTCCCAGTGGAGCGGGCCGCCGACCTCCCGTACCGCGCCCTCTTCCCCGGGTTTTTCTTGATCAGCCGGGGGCTCCCCGTGGATCGACCGGATGGCTACTTCACGCGGCGGGCCGTTCCGTTACCCGAAAACAACTTCCGCGGGGGGAATGTCGGGCGATACGGGTCCGCCGAGTTGGACGCGCTTACCGAGCGCTACGTCACCACAATCCCGTTTCCAGAGCGCATGGCGGTCCTGGGCGACATCGTGCATATGCAGACCGATCAACTCACGATGCTCCCGCTGTTCTTCCAGGGAGTGGCCTTCATTCTGGGAAACAACCGGCTCCAGAATGTTCTCGGCGGGCAAGTGTGGAACGCGCACCTCTGGGATCTCAGCTGACCAGGCTTGCGTGATTCATCGGTGCTCGTAAACGGGCTGCGAGGTGGTGCCACGTCGGCCGCACCTCCCTCCGCTAACTCCCATACAGACCGGCGATGTAGCCGCTTTCGTCCAGCTCGCGGACGAAGCTGTCGTCCACCATGGAGCGGGGATCGGCGCCGGCGGCGCGTGCGTCGGTTGTGGCCAGCGTGTCGAGCACGATCTGCAGGCCCGTGGTAACCGGGTACGGCGCGCGCGGAAATCCCCGCTCCGTCGCATCGTAGGTCTCCTCGGCGATGCCGCGGTCGCTGAAGCCGCTGTAATCCTGCTGCACCTGGAGTACCAGCTCGCGATCGGTCTTGTAGCGATGCATCCCGGACACGTATGCACGGATGAAGCGCCTCACCAGGTCGCGACGCTCGGCGATGATCGAGCGAGTCGTGGCGATGCCGCCGAGGGTGAAGTTGAGGCCATAGTCGGCGAAATCGACCAGGAACTTGCAGCCCTGCCTACGCGCCTGCATGGCCACCGGCGGCGACAGGGGCGCGGCGTCGTTGCGACCCTCGAGGAGGGCTGCCACGCGATCGTGGCTCCCACCGCCGTAGGTGATCTCGATGCCGCCGATCCCCTGGGCGGCGAGCCGACCCACCAGGAAGCGGACGAGGAGGTCCCCGAGCTGGCCCGGTTCCCCGGGGCCGATGCGGCCGCCGGCCAGCTCGGCGACGGTGGAGAGGCCGGGGCGCCCCACCAGGAACTGCTGGTTGATGCCGCCGGTCACGAAAGCGAGCTCGGCTCCACCCAGAGCCGCATCGACGAGCGCGGGCGCCGCCAGGTTTCCGAACAGGACCTCTCCGTCCAGGAGGCCGCGCACGACGCGCTTGGCCCCATCGAGGAGGCGGATCTGGACGTTCAGGCCCTCCGCCTCGAAAAGGCGCGCGCGCTGCGTGACGAACATCGGCCCCGCCCCTTGCCCCTCGCCTGCGTATGCGGCGGGTACGTTGATCAACTGCGCCATGGATGCCACCTCCAGTCGGTGCACAGCATTATGGCTGCTTTCGCGCAGGGGCAACCCCGGCTGTGCCCTAAAACTCCTAGGCCTCTTGTGGCCGGGCACCACGCCCTCACCCGTCCTCGGTCGCCTTAGGCGACCTTCGGCCGGCCTCTCCCAGAGGGAGAGGCGTTGCGGCTACCCCCTCTCCCTCTGGGCTCATCGTTATACATAAGTCTGTCGAGCAGTTGTGATGC
>CAYQJS010000102.1:0-7458 GCA_964417895.1 uncultured Chloroflexota bacterium
CTGAGAGCGATGCGATCTGATTGTTTGAGGCGTTGATGGCGTAGTTCGTCGTCCCCTGAGGCTCGATGGCCTGGGTGCGGTTACCCGTGGCGTCGTAGCTGTACGTGAAGCTTCCAATCCCGCCGATCGTGGCCGCGGTGAGCCGATCGAGGAGATCGTAGCCGTAGGTCTTGTTCTTCGCTGAGTCGAGGGTGTCCGCGATGGCGGCGATGTTCTCCGTCTCGTCGAAGGTGTAGACGAGGTCCAGAAGTGATGGGCCGGTGGAGGGCGCCAGGTGGATGGTCTCGATTTGCCCGGCCACGTTGTAATCTCGCGTTTCGATGAGCCCGTTCCCGAAGGTGAGCGACATGAAGGGGCCAAAGGGATTATAGGATAGGGCCGAGGCCAGAGCGGTCGTGTTCTCCTGGTAGGTCATGGAAACGAGCGTCGGGCGATCGGTCGGATCGTAGGTGTACGCAATCTCGCGGCCCGAGGGGTAGGTGACGCTCGAGAGATTGCCGTTTTCATCCCAGGCGTGGGTGAGCGTGAGTGTGACGCCATCCTGCACGCGCGTTTCGTTCGTGCGGGAGTGACGTTGAAGGCGCCAGTTGCGGCTCAGCAAGAGCGTTCACCTGCGTCCGGCGGCCGGCGCGCGGCGTGCCTCGGGGGGCCGCGTCTCGCTAATCGCGCGCTTGGGCCGCGTGGTCTAGGAGCGCGCCAGCGCGGAGGACCACGTCGGTCCCAAGGCCCGATTAGCGAGCGCGGAAGCAGCGGGCCTTCGACAAGCCGTGTGCGATACGCATGCGCGTTCATTGGAGGCGAGCAATGATCCGTTCGAGCTTGGCACGATCCGTCGGCACTGAGGGCCCGACCGCATCGGCAAGTCGGTCGAGGTCCGCCTGAAGAGCCGGTAGTGCGGATCGAATCTCGAATTCGTCGATCAGCGCTAGAGCGTCGAATCGGCGACGAATGTCACCCTCGATCACCCAGGACGCGAGAACCTCGTCAACGACTTGCCTATCCTCCTGGTCGAGACCCCGGTAGAACTCGGTGAGCCGCAAAAGTGCCTCATGTGAGAACTTCGCCGCTTGAGCTTCCGCATCGAACCGCTCCCACAGATCCTCGAAATCGCGACGGGATAGGCCACTCATCGGGACACCCCCGAGATGTACTCCGGTGGAACTTCGTACGGGAATCGCACCTCGAAGCCCCCGCCCGGCATGTTGAAGGCGCGGCCAACTCGGGTGATCTTCGGGATCTCATATCCCGCCTTCCGAAGACCTGCGAGATCGACCCGCAGCACGGCATTTGTCAGTCCGCGGTTCGGCGGGAGCGCAAGATCGATCTGCACCTGAAGCGGGCTAAGGTTCCCGTTCGGTGTCGCGTACGACCCAGGCCTGAGCCCGTTCTTCTCGATCGATGCGACCGCTTCCCGGAACGTGTAGTGATACGCGACATCAGCCCCTGCTTCTTCTGCGGCCCCAAACGCTTTCGCTCCCCCATAGGCCGAACTTAAAGCAAGGAAGGTGAGGTCGGAGGTATCCCATGTCCAGAGAGAAGAGAGTAAACCCCCAGCCCACGCTCCCCCCCGCGCCCAGGATGACGCGCATGGATCACCCAGGACGCCTGCGTAGTACTGTGCCGCGTACTCTCCATAGCCCTCGCCGGCCGGAATCCAGAAGTTAAAAGTGGAAGGCCCAACGAGGTTTCGATACCACGCCTGCGCAGCGAGCGGCGTCGCGTAAAGTGGATTGGGAATTCCCGCCGTCAAAAGCCCGGAAGGATCCACTGCGGTAAGTGGATTCCCACTAACATATTCGTAAGGGTTTGCACCTCCTGCCAACCCGATGGGGTCCGGTTGCTGGTATCTTCCGGTGCCGGTGTTGTAGTCGCGGTGGTTGTTGTGGGTGAGCCCCGTCTCTTCATCCTGATACTGTCCCGGGAACCTCAGGTTGAATGTAACCTGGTTGACGCTCGGCGTCGTTTTCCCAAACGGCTCCGCCGCCCCTCGCCACACCACCTGCTGGTTCGCGTCCGTCATGAGAAGCGGGGTGCCGAGATGATCCGTGTGGATGTAGAGGATCCTTTCGGCAGGTCCCCCCTGGGACTTCAGGGTACCGGGAGAGATGAAGGTGGCCCCGGTCGCGAGGAGCACCAGTCCGGCGTGGGTGGTGCCCCGCGGCCAGCGCTTCCTCGTGGCCCAGCCCCCCGCGCCCAGGAGAGCCAGGATGAGTACGCCGGCGCCAGCCTCCCCCAGGGTGGGTACGCTCTGCGGCGTAGAGTTGGGGTCCAGCGGGTCCGACCCGGCGGCCACCTCGGCGCCGTCGCTGAAGACATCTCCATCCGTGTCCCGATTGTCGGGATCGGTCTCCCCCAAATCCACGATGCCGTTGTGGTTCTCGTCTTCCTGCCCATCGAGCAGCCCGTCGTCGTCCCGATCGGGGTTCGCGGGGGCTGAGTCGCAGGCGTCTCCAAGGAGATCCGAATCCTGGTCAGCCTGGTCGGCGTTTGCCTCGATGAGGCAGTTGTCCGCCTCGTCCCGCACAGCGTCGTCATCCTGGTCGTGGTCCACGAGCGCCAGTCTCAGCGTTCCCACGTAGGCGTATTCTTTGAGCAGATTCCCGCTATCGTCGTACTCCCCCATCGGGTCCACGTTCGCGCCGTACAGGAAAAACCGCTTCCTCCCCTGCACGGTCTCGGCCGTGCGGCGGCTCAGGCCGTCATACTTGTAGACGCCCAGGGTGTTCGCCCCCTGGGCGGCCTGCACCAGCTGGTGGGTCAGACTGTAGGTGAACGTCTTCGTCCCGTCCGAGGTCGTGTCCCCGTGGGCGTTGTAGGTGAAGGTCCCCGATTGGGCCCCCGAGAGCGAGTCGATCTGGTTGTTCGTCGTCTTGATGGCGTAATTCGTGGTGCCCTGGGGCTCGATGGCCTGGGTTCGGTTCCCCGTCGAGTCGTAGCTGTAGGCAAAGCTCCCGAGGCCTCCGATGCCCGCGGTCGTCAGCCGATCGAGCAGATCGTAGCCGTAGGTCTTGTTCTTCGTAGCGTCGAGCGTGTCGGCGATGGCGGTGATGCTCTCCGTCTCGTCGAAGGTGTAGGCGAGATCCAGGAGCGCCGGTCCCGTGGACGGCGCGAGATGAATGGTCTCGATTTGCCCGGCCACGTCGTAGGCGCGCGTCTCGATGAGTCCGTTCCCGAAAACGAGAGAAGTGAACGGGCCGAAGGGTTCATAGGCGATCGAGGAGGCAAGGGTGGTCGTGTTCCCTTGGTGGGTCATTGAAACGAGCGTCGGGTGGTCGGTCGGATCGTAGGTGTACGCAATCTCGCGGCCCGAGGGGTAGGTGACGCTCGAGAGATTGCCGTTTTCATCCCAGGCGTGGGTGAGCGTGAGGGTGACGCCGTCCTGCACGCGCGCTTCGAGCGTGCGGTTGCCGCGCGTGTCGTAGGAGAAGTACGTCGTCCCCGAGCTGTCGAGGATCTTAACGAGACGCCCGAGGCCGTTCGTGAGCGGGGGGGCGTCGGGGCGCGTGTCGTAGACGTAGGCGAGATTTTGGGAAGAATCCGAAGGGAAGCTCACCTGGGTGAGGCGGTTCAGGGCGTCGTAGGCGTACTGGGCCAGCACGCCGTTTTCGCTCTTTTCCAACGGATTGCCCGCCGGATCGTAGGCGTAGCGGGTGGTCCCCGTGTCCGGCGAGACGACCTGCACCTGCCTTCCAAAGTCGTCCGTGGTGGAGGTGGTGTCGTGGCTCCTGGCGTCCGTCATTTTCTGGAGATTGTCCTGGCCGTCGTAGAACAAGCCGGTCGTGATATCGCCCTGCACCCCTCCGTCCTGGGTCATTTCCGATAGCCGGTTCAAGGGGTCGAAATCGAAAGCCGTGTGTCGGAGCCGGGTGGAAACATCAGTCACGACCTTGTAGAGGTCGAGACCCTTACGGTTCCCATTGGCGTCATACGTGCTCTCCGTGTACACCCGGTTGTGGGCATCGACGGGGAACGCCGGGTTGTATACGCGGGCAAGGCGGTTCAGGGTGTCGTACTCGAAGTCGATGAAGCGCTCGACCGTGCCCGCGACGTCCGTCTTCACCTCCTCCCGCACACGATTTCCCTCGGTGTCGTAGATATACGCGATGGTCTCGCCCGAGGGGGCGTCGGAGGGGCTCGCGGGCTGCGTCGCGGTGCGGGTGATGGAAACGAGCCGGTTGGCCGCGTCGTACTGGTAGTTGTAAAAATTCCCCCGCGGGAGCTTCACGTAGTCGAGGTTGCCGTTCGCCTCGTAGACGTACTCGGTCACGAGGTTCTCGCCGGTCGGGCCCGCGCCCGCCTGGGTGATGGTTCGCACCCGGCTTGAAGCGTCGTAGGTGAAGACGGTGACGAGCCCGTTCGGGTCCGTGACCGAGAGCACATTCCCCATCGCGTCGTAATCGTTGAACGTCATCACGTGCAACGCCGCGTTCGTCACCGTGTGGAGCTGGCCCTGCTTGGTTCCCTGACCGGAGCTGTCGGGGTAGTAGGCGAAGGTGGTGACATCCGGACCGGCCGGTCCGGCATTGTCCCGCGGCCCGTCGATCTGCGTGATGCGTCCCAGGGCGTCGTAGACGTAGTGCGTGACGTAGGCCACCCGCACGGCATTGCCCGCGATGTCCCGCGTCCAGCCGCTCTCGATCACCCGGTGCACCACGTTGTCGAAGTTCGCGTTGTTCGTGCCGGGGATGTTGAAGGAGGCTGGGTTCAGGTCCGCGGGCGGATTCGCGGGCGGGTCTGCCGGCGGGCTCGTCGAGGGCTTCTGGTAGTCGAAGATCGTGACCTTGCTTGTCCCGCCCGGCAGCGCGCTTGGCTCGACGATGGAAAGCCGCCTGAACAGGGTTGGATGGTAGGTGTACGCCGTCGTTCGCTGCTCCGGTTGTCCCACCGCCTCCGTCACCGTCCCTGGGTCGCCGTTCGAGTCGTGCCCGGCCCACGTCGTCTGCGTCCCCCGGAAGTCCGTCTTGCTTGTGATCTTCCCCTGCGCGTTTCGGACGAGCGTCGAAGACGCCGTTCCTCCCCCGCAGCTCGGACAGGGCACGGTGGTGGTAAGGGTGAGGCCGCTCGTAAAGTTGAAGCCGTAGCTCGTCTGGTTTCCCCGCGAGTCGGTCACGGTCGTGCTCGGGGTCGAATAGGAAACGCTCTTCGCAAGAGCGCCCCCGGGACCTTCCTCGCTCTGCACGCGGCTCGAGTGATCGTAGTTCCATTGTCCTATCACCCGGTCGTTCTGCGGGTCGGGATCGGCGGCGTCGGGGTGGAACTGGATCTTCGTCAGATTGTCTCGGTACCCGCCGCGGTCAAACCCCGCGAGGTCCGCATAGAACAGCTCGTACGAGGGCCGGGGTTTCCCGGGATCCGGGACCGGCAGGGTGCCCGTCTTCAGCAGGAAGTCCTGGTACCCGAGATCGTAGGCCCTGCCGACGGGATCGGTGACCGAGGCGAGCTTGCCAAGGCTCTGTCCGCTGGTCCCGTAGGAGAGGAGAATCTCGTGCCCGTAGTTGTCCGTCACGCGCGTGGGGAGCGAAGGGAAGGCGGTGTTCTCGCGCGCGAGGGTGATGTTGTTGCCCTTCCCATCGTGGATCGATTCCAAAAGGCCCGACGCCGTGAAGTGGTATTTGAGCCCATCGTGGTAGAAGAGATCCCAGCTCTCGGTCTTGGTCGAGTAGTTTTGCTTGACGCGTGAGCCGTCCGAGAACTCTCCAATGAAATCCGTGCCCGATTGCGTGGCATAGCGCGACCGCGTTCCGTCCGGCCACCGCACGATGACGACGGTGTAGATTCCCTCCACGCGAACGGAGAGCCCCACATCGAAGTTCGTGGACCACCTGCCCGATAGGGACGACGCCCCCTCGTCGCGATTGTTGTACACAAGTTCGATCCGGAGAGGGATTCCCGGCGAGGAAACTTCGACGAGCGAAAGGCGGCGTACCTCGAACCCGAACCGCGCGTCGAACTCGCCGCCGGCACAGGGAGTGGGGCCTCCGTTCGGGCTCGAAATGCACCGATCCACCTTGTGCCACGCACAATTCAGGGAGGGGCACTCGTTGTCGTTCATGCCCGGGACAGGCTGCGCGTTGCACCCGCCCGCGACGTCATCTACCTGGTTGTCCTCGTCGTTGTCCAGCCCGTCGCAGAGCTCATCCGCCTGGCTGCTCCGGACGACGCCGGCGGGAACTTCAAAGGTGGGGCCGCGGCAGACATTGGACGCGAAGCCGTAGAGGGGCGTGATGGTGACGGAACTCCCCGAAACCGCCGACTCCGGAATCGAGGCGTACTGCGGGCAGTGCGTCCCGTCCGTCTCGTAATGCGTCTGGAATTCCTGGAACGTGCATGAAAGGAAGAGCGACCCACCGTTGCCCTCCGCATCCGCCCCGTACACCAACACGAAAGAGTTTCCCGGCGAGGCCGTGCGCAGATCGGAGCGCACGTCGAAGGAGAGCTTGTAGTAGAAGTTCCTCACCCCGGATTCTTTCCCCGAGGCGGCGAAGGTGGCCAGCGCGCCTTTGAAGATTTCCTCTCCCGGCTGCTGGGCTGGAGGGTACAGTCCGTTATGGGTCGGGCAGGGCGTGATCGCCCACGTCACCGCGGGGAGAACGAGGGTCAGGCACAGCCCCAGGACTGCAGGCAGGGCGTGGAATCTCGATCGAGATGTCAGGATTCCATCGTGCATGGGGCACCTGACCAGCGTGAGGATCGCATACGCGATCCACGCAGGGGGGAGGTCAGGGAGTGTTTCCACAATTCGAACGTTTTTAGTGGAGGGCGAGCGCAAACACGGCCCGATCTGCATCTCTCGCATACACTCGATCGGGTGCATCAGTCAAACACGATGCGCCGGGATGGCCCCAGCCAGCATTGCAGGATTAGCACTCCAGAGGCGAGGTCTCGACGGCCCCTTGTCAGGCTTTACAGAGACGCCAGGAAGAGTTTGAACCTCTGCAGAACCTCCCACGCGGGTCTTCCACGCTCCCCTTCGCAACGTGCGAGCGTGCCCTCGTCCACGCCCAGCGCCTTCGCCAGCCGTCGCCGGGACAGCCCCAGCCCCTCCCGGGCTGCCCGGAGTCTCTCGCCGCGACTCCAGGACGGGTCCCAGGGGGCGTACCCGAGGAACTCGATGATCCGGGGCCTCCAATGCAACGCAGGGTGGGTTGCGTTGCACTCCCAGTTCACGACCGAGGCCTTGTCCGCCCCGAGGCGCTCGGCCACCTCCCGCTGGAGGAGCCCGAGGTCCAGGCGGCGTTTCCGCAGGCGGTCGCCCAAGGTTCTGAGTTCCCTAGGGTACCGTGGGGACAGGGGTTTCCCCGCTTTCAGGGTCAGGTGGCAGAATGGCAACGCAGGGGTGTCCCTGCGGATATCTGGGAGACGTCCGCAGGTCCTGCTCCTGCGGAGCGGAGGAGATACGGCGTTATCGCGCTCGTATCTCAGGACCGTTACTTGATCGCATTGACTTACACGTGGAAG
>CAYQJS010000103.1:0-7347 GCA_964417895.1 uncultured Chloroflexota bacterium
GAACACGCCCGCCGCCGATATGGCAATGAAGATACGCTCGGGATTGCTGGGATCCTGGAGGATCGTGTGCAGGCACAGCCCACCGGCGCCCGGCGCCCAGGAAGCCCCCGAGCCGTGGCCACGTAGGCCGGGAAGCTCCTCCCAGGTCTGGCCGCCGTCCGTCGTGCGAAACAAGGAGGCGTCCTCAACCCCGGCGTAGACCGAGTCCGGGTCGGTCAGCGATGGTTCGAGATGCCAGACGCGCTTGAACTCCCACGGGCGCGGCGTCCCGTCGTACCACAGGTGAGTGCCAGGGTCCCCCTCGTAGACGAACTTGTTCCCGACCGGCTCCCAGGTCTTGCCCCCGTCGTTGGAGCGCTGGATCAGCTGCCCGAACCAGCCGGTGGACTGCGCCGCATAAAGCCGATTCGCGTCAGCGGGTGACCCCTTGAGGTGGTAGATCTCCCAGCCAGCAAAATGCGGCCCATTGACCTCCCACTTGTCGCGCTTTCCGTCGGATGTCAGGATGAACGCGCCCTTCCGCGTCCCAACCAGAACCCGGACTCCGCTCATGTCTTTACTTCCTCCAAGGCGTGAACCGGCCTCCTTGCGCTGATCGCCGATAAGGCGGATCCGTGCCGTAATCCCGTCCACTTGTGGGCAGCAGCTTTTAAAAGATGGGCCACGCCGCGCACACAACCCCGTACAGCTTCGCGACGGTCTGGACAACCAGGCCAGTGGAGCGGGGGGCGGGACTCGAACCCGCTACAGCCTGCTTCGAAGGCAGGGGGCTGCGGGTCAAGGGGATTTCCGTTCCCGCCATCGACCCCGCGGGCATGTGCTCGCGGGCTTGGCCCTCGGACAAGCAAGTATACGGGTCAAAGAACGAACCGGACAGTTGTTCGGGATCTCATATGGCCATGTGGCGGCAGGGGCATGATCTCAAGCCCTCAGTGCGCTGGGTGTCGGAGAATCCCTCCCAAAGTCCCCTGGACTGGCGGCACTCAAGGCCCTGCTCGAGGGCTGAGCGCCGAACTTCCTCACCCGGCGTCGGTCACGGGTGCAAGCCCGTGGACCTGCCACATGTTGCGCCCCGATGGACTGCACCTCGCCCGCCGCCAAGCCCGCGTTTGCGCGTGCCGGCGCAGATTGTCGGAGCGCACCACGGTGCCGAAATCGGTACAATGGCGGCCGTCGTCCCCAGCCACGCCCGCCGTCGGAGGCGCGCCGGCAGGGGTCGCTCGACAGGCGGGTTTAAAGCCAGAGTACGAGGATTTCGATGCGTGAACCGTTCTCCGCCACGACATTGACCCCAGACCAGGCAGCTGTCCTGGAGGTGCCCGAGATCCGGGTCGACGGGATGCTCAAGACCACTGGGCGCGCTCGCTACACGCGCGACTTCTCCATGCCGGGGATGCTCTGGGCCCGTTTCCTGATGAGCCCACATGCGCATGCCCGCATCATCTCGATCGATACGTCGGCCGCAAAGGCGATGCCGGGGGTGCATGCTGTCATTACGGGCGATGACATCGGCCGAAAGCACCTCGGACGCCAAGTCACAGACTGGCCGGTGCTCGCGTACGACCGGGTGCGCTTCGTCGGCGACCGGATCGCAGCTGTGGCGGCCGAGACCCCGGAAGCAGCCGACGAGGCGCTGAAGCGGATTGAGGTCGTGTACGAAGAGCTGCCGGCTGTATTCGACGCCGAAGCTGCCTTACGCCCTGACGCGCCGATCCTCCATCCGGACTGGCAGGGCTACTACCCTCAGGGGCGCGTGCCGGATCTGCATCATCCCAACGCGCCGAGCTACGCCACTTCCAAGAAAGGCGACGAGGACATCGAGCGCATCTTTGCGAACGCGCATCTCGTCATCGAGGATGTTTACTACGGCCCGCGCCAGCACCAAGGCTACATCGAGCCGCGTGGCTGTGTGGTCTGGTTCGACGAACAGGGCACGCTCCAGCTGGTGACTACCAACAAGACGCCCTTTAGCCTGCGCGACCACCTGGCTTCGGTCTCCGGGCTGCCGTCCGACCGTGTCGTCGTCGATAGCCGTTTCATCGGCGGCGACTTCGGCGGCAAGGGAAGCTCGATTGAAGAGTTCCCCTGCTACTTCCTGGCCCGCGCCACCGGGCGGCCGATCCGCGCGATCATGAGCTATACCGACGAGTTGTGCGCGACCAACCCCCAGCACGAGGCCAGGTACTACCTCCGCACCGCGGTCAACCGCGAGGGCAAGATGATCGCCCACGAGGTGCGCGCATACCAGAACGCCGGCGCCTACGTGGCAATGCGACCGAACCCGCCGAACCAGGCGCGCTCCGGCCTGACCTGTCTCGGCGTGTACAACATTCCCAACGTGCGCTTCGAGGGCTACAGCGTCTATACGAATCTCGTGCCGGCGGGGGCGATGCGGGCCCCGGGCGACTTCCACCGCGCCCAGGCGGGCGAGGTCCACGTCGACCACATCGCCCATGAGCTGGGGATCGACCCGCTCGAGTTTCGCTTGCGCAATTGCCTGCGCCCGGGCGACACGATGCTAGGTGGCGGGAAGATCCGCAATCCGATGGCCGTCGAGGTGCTGGAGGCGCTGCGGAGGGAGACCAACTGGGACGCGGAGAGGGGGAGACACGGGGACGCGGGGATGACCGAAGCCGGTGCCAGCTCCGTCGCCGCGTCGCCCTCTCGCCGTGTCACCGCGTCTCCGCGTCTCGTGACAGGGCGAGGGCTCGCCCTGCGCTTCCGCCACGTCGGCGAGGCAAAGAGCGAGCTGCTGCTGCGCCTGGCGCCGGACGGCACCATCGAGGTGATCACGGGCCACGCCGACCAGGGCGGCGGCGTGTATACGGTGATCCAGCGCGCGGTGGCGGCCACGATGTCCATCGATCTCCAACGGGTCCAGGTGCGCTACGGCACGACCGCCGAGGCGCTGCGCGATCCCGGGGCCGGGGGCAGTCACAGCACGACGATGAACGGCCATGCGGCGATCGACGGCTCCCTCACCCTGCGCGACAAGCTGGAGGAGCTAGCCGCCGAGGTAATGGGCTGGCCCGCCGGCCAGGTGCGACTCGAGCAGAACGAGTTTCGAGTTGTTAGCTCCGAGCTCCGAGGAGACGCGGAACCGGGAACCCGGAGCTCGGAATTGCGGGCGTCCTTCGAAGAAGTCGCCCGCAGAATCGCGGCTGGCCCGGTGGTGGAGGCCGTAGGGGCCTACGATCCCGCGGACCATCACTCCGAGGAGGGCGCTGACTACAATTTCATCGCCCACATGATCGAGGTCGAGGTCGATCCAGACACCGGCCACGTCCGTCCTATCGACGTGGTGACCACCGCCGATGTGGGAACCATCATCAACCCCATCGCCTACCAGGGCCAGCTCGACGGCGGCTTCGTCTTCGGCTACGGGCAGGCGATGACCGAAGAGTTGATCCACGACGAGGGCAGGATCATTACGTCCAGCCTCGCCGAGTACAAGCTGCCCACGCAAACGGACATCCCGCCCATCCGCATGGTTCTCCTACCCGCTAACGGCCCCGGCCCCTTCGGGGCCAAGTCGGTCGGAGAGAACACGAATATCGGCGTGGGCGGCGCCATCGCCAACGCGATCTTCGACGCCGTCGGTGTGCGGGTCAATGCCTCGCCGATCACCGCCGAGCGTGTCTACGCAGCACTGCAGCAGCGCGGCCAGCCAGTCGGGGTAGTATCGCGTCTCTGAGGTTCGTGACCCCCCTCCCCTTGCGGGGAGAGGGCTGTCTTCCCTCCCCCTCGACGGGGGAGGGCGAGGGAGAGGGTGACGTTCCACCATCGCAGAGTCGCGAAACTTCCGCGATTCGGTAGGAGCGACCAGAGGACATTGTGGGATACTCCCAACGCATTACGGGCTCTGACAGACTCTCGTCGGCTTTTCGTAGGGCAGGGCCTCATGCCCTGCCGCAAAAAGCGCGGCGGCGGGCAAGCCCCCGCGCTGCGCGAGGCGACCGGGAGTGGCCGAAAGGAAGAGCAATGCGCCATCTCACCAGACTCTTTGGCACAGCCCTCGCCATTCTCATCGTCGGCTGTGCTCCTGCTCAGACACAGCAGCAGCCCCCGGGGGCGTCGAGCGACCGTCCGACTCAACGTCGCACGCTCACCCTCGCCCACCGCTACGAACACGCCACGCTGGCCCCCAAAGTCCTTCAGAGCAACGGCTCGGGCAACAACACGCGACTGTTCAACGCAGCCCTCAGCCTGATCGACGACCAGGGTGCTCCGCGGCCGTATCTCGCGGAGGCGCTGCCTCAGCTCAACACGGATACCTGGCGCGTCTTTGCGGACGGGCGTATGGAGACCACATACCGCCTTCGAAACAACCTGACCTGGCAAGATGGGGTCCCTCTGACCGCAGACGACTTCGTCTTCGCCTTACGGGTCTACAAGGACCCCGGCCTGGCGGTGTTCACGGCGAATCCGCAGGACGAGATCGATGCAGTGCTGGCGCCGGACGCAACGACCATCGTCATCCAGTGGCGGGCGCCGAATCCCACTGCCGGCTCCCTCATATTTGAAGACCTGGACCCATTACCCACGCATCGGATCGAAGCCACGTTCGCGGATTACCTCGGCGGGCGCCTATCTCGAGAGGCGTTCATGGGGGACCCGATCTGGCACATGGAATACCTGGGGGCAGGGCCGTACAAGCTCGAGCGCTGGGACCCGGGCGTGCAGCTCGAGGGTTCCGCCTTCGCCGGCCACGTCCTTGGCCGCCCGAAGATCGACCGCCTTATCGTCAAGTACTTCACCGACGAGAACCAGACGGTCGCCGCGATCCTCGCCGGCGGGGTCATCGATTGGGCGTGCTGCAACACCCTGCGCTTCGCGCAGCTGGTCGACCTGAAGCGCGAGTGGGAAGCATTCGGCAAGGGAACCGCGGTCGCCAGACCGAGCACCGCGGTGTTCCTGTTCCTCCAGCAGCGGCCGGAGGTCGTCGGCCACGAAGCGCTTCTCGACCTTCGCGTGCGCCGAGCGCTTGCCCACGCCATCGATCGTCAGGCGATCAACGAGGGGCTCTTCGACGGGACGGGCATACCGACGGACACGCCAGTGCCGCCGGGCGTGCCCTTCTACGCCCAGCTCGACCGTCTGATGCCACGGTACCCGCTCGACCTGAATCGGGCGAACGCGCTGATGAGCGAGGCCGGCTTCACCCGCGACGGCGGCGGATTCTACGCCGACCGCCAGGGACGCCGGTTCCACGTCGACTTCACGGTCCAGGCTGCTTCTGAGATCGAGCGGATGCAGACGATCCTGAGCGCGTCGTGGCGGCAGGCTGGCTTCGAGGTCCGCACCGTCGTCCTGGCGCCGCAGCTGTACACGCAGCTGGAGACGCGCCACAACCTACCGGGGCTGGGGTACGCCTTCTTCACGAATGGGGAGATAACCTTCCGCGCCTCGGAGATCGGAACCGCGGCGAACCGGTGGGCGGGCAACAATCGCTCGGGCTGGACTCACCCGGAGTACGATCGGCTCTACGACCTGACGGCCGCGACGCTGGACCCCGCGGAGCGAGGGAGCTACATCGCGCAGATGATGGCCATGGTCAGCGAGTACCTCCCCGGGTATGCGCTGTACTACTCGCAAAACGTGGTCGCCTGGGTCTCCTCGCTCCAGCGCCCCAGTACAGCGGAGGTCGGCCAGTTCGGGCGGACCGTCAGGCCCACGACCAACTACTGGGACATCCAGGACTGGAGTTTTCGCTGATCCGCGACGAGAGGGGGCAAACAAAAGAAAAAAACGACTCAGGCAGGTTGTTGGCGGACCGAGCTAATCCGGCGCTGTGGTGAGATCAGGCGAGACGAGTCCCTGGCGACCAGGTGATGAATGAATGTAGCCCGTGTGAACCGCGACCATCTTCGATCCTCTTAGACAAGCGGGTGACCAACTCATGTGGGTGCTTCTCGTCGCGGGTGAAGAGTCATGCGCGGGCGCGTCCCTCGATCGAGCGGGCGCGCTCGAGGAACGATCGCATTGCCATGGCATCGAGCTCCGGGATGGCGAGCTTCAGGTGACGCTCTGCCTCGATGCGCTCGCTTGGCGAGCCATGCAGCGGCAGCTCGGCGAGCCGCAAGCGGGTGAGCGCCAGCTCGGGACGGTGGCGGATGCGGGCGGTAGCCTCGATCGCTGCCTCGTAGTACGCTCGCGCCCCCTCATGATCGCCGAGCAGCCGGGCCGCATCGCCGAGATGCCGCCCGGGTGAAGACGGACTGAAGGACCCAAGAATGGCGAGCCGGCGGACGCCCGACAGCAACGGCGTCAGCGCTGCGCATGCGTCCCGGTCCTTCACGACGACCGCGGCCTGGAGGAGATCAATCAGCAGGCTCGCGGGTGCGTGCCCATCCGGGCTGGAGGGGAGCTGCTCGGTGAGTAGCATCCGCAGCGCCGCTACATTCGGCTCTGACGGCTCAGCGTGCACAGCGTACAGCCAGCGGCGGACGAGGTCCCGCGGTTGGCTGATTGGCCAGAGCTCGCCCAGCTCGTCGTACGCCTGAACGGCGTCTCGCGAACGACCGAGGTAGTAGCAGACCGGCGCGGACGTGCGTGCGCTCGCCAAAGCGGTGCCGATAGTCCCGCCCGTTTCATTCCCCAGCGTGCGCAGGTGCCCGCCAGCGCGCAGCACGCGGTCGAAGTCGCCATCCAGGGTGGCGAACAGGATCTCGTTCTCGATCGCGAACCTGATGGCCCGGGGATCGCGGCTGCGTTCGGCAACGTCGGTGCACCGCCGCGCCGTGCCCTCAGCGGCCGGGCGGTCGCCGGCCGCGAGGAGCCATGCGATCCACATACAGGAGGCCTGGCCAAGCTTTTGGGCGGGCACGCCCTCGGTCGGAAGCTCGTTCAGCTCTCGAGCGAGGGCCACGAGGTCGTCCTCATCGCCCGGCCACCAGTGACCGGTCCCAAGCAGCATGCCGCCCACCTCGACAAGGTCGCGGGTATGGCCCAGCGCTCGCGCTCCGTCCAGGGCGCGGTGCATCGCCGCGCGGTCCTGTTCCCATTTGCCAGCCCCCAGCGCGGCCCGCCCAACCATGACGTCCGCCCAGACGCGCGCCGCCGAGCCAGTGGGCGCATAACGGTCGGCGCGCTCCGCCCAGGTGCGAAAGGCGGGCATGCCCTGGGCCATGCCGCTGGCCTCGCGCAACAGGCTCTCGATGGCGATCACGCTCGCCCGTATAGCGCGGTCCGCATCACCGAGCGTTTCTGCTAGCCGGAACGCCTCCTCGGCGACTTCCTCGTAGGCGCGTCGCGGCTCACCGGCGGGGCCGAGCGCCTCGCCCAGAGCCAGCAGCAGGTCGCAACGCGCGCCCCGGTCACGCGGATCCAGCACGTCCTGGGCCTGAA
>CAYQJS010000104.1:0-7193 GCA_964417895.1 uncultured Chloroflexota bacterium
CCGCAGTCGAGGCGGTGGCGGGAGGAGATTGGCGCTGGTTCTTCGAGCAGGCCATCGGCGGCCGGGGCGACCTCGACTACACGCCGGGGCTGGCGGCGGTGGGGGTCGGAGTGAATTGGCGCGCGGACCCCAAGGGGCCCGAGGCGTGGCTCGGGCTCCGACTACGAACCGAGGCCGGCCGTGCGAAGATCGCGACCGTGCTGTCCGACGGCCCGGCGTGGGGCAGCGGCCTCTCGGGCGGGGATGAGCTTCTCGCACTGGATGGATTCCGCGTCGACGAATCGGGCCTCGACGACCGGCTTCGCGACTATGCTCCCGGGGATGTCGTGAGGCTCGCGGTCTTTCGCCGCGACGAGCTTGTAGAAGTCCCTCTGACGCTGGAGACCCGGCCGCCGACGCGGGCGAGCCTCAAGAAGCTCCGGCGCGCCAACGTCCGCCAGCGGGAGCTATATGAGGGCTGGCTGGGCGCACCCTGGTAAACGGACTCCCTCGCCCATCGGAATGGGAGAGGGGTGGGGTGAGGGCTACCCGTTCCGTCGGTTCCGTCGATCCGCAGGGCGGGGCTTGTCCCTCGCCGCTGGTCGCCCGAGCACCGAACGCGACGGCGCGGGACCAGCCCGCGCCCTACCGGACGAAAAGGCCACGCTCATAGCATCTGGCCCACTAGACGCCCAGCACCGGGAGCGCCGCGTGGCGGCCAGGGTCGAACGCGACCGCCTGCTGACGAGGGAAGGTCGGCCGCATCGCCTCATCCAGCCGAGATGCGTCGATCCAGCGGGCCGCCCCCTCCCAGGGTGATTCGAACGCCGGGTCGTGATACAGGAACTCGTCGCCATCCATGCCATGAATGACGATGTAGTGGTCGGCGCGGAACCTCGAGTCCTCGTGGCCGGGCAGCAGCCGGTACTTCACGAGCGGGATGACCGGGCGGCCGGCGCGCAGCTCGGCCCGAATGTCCTCGATAGTCCAGCGGGCGAACTCCTGTCCCCCGTAGAGGCCGATAGGGTTGAGCCCGAAGTCCCGGCCGACTCGCGCCATGTGCTGGAGCGCCGTTCCGGTGCGGGCGCCGACGGTACCCTGATATGTGTGGGTCAGCAAGCGCAGCTCGGAATTGGTGTGCGTTATCCCGAAAGCCTCGAGGACCATCCCGAGCGCGGCTGGCCCGCAGTTGGAGCCCTGGAAGCGGTCGCCGTCTTTCTGTGTTCGAAATGGGACCGCGAGCCGGAACGAGGCAGCAGTAGCGGCAGGTGTTCCCTCGGCATCGGCCGTGGGGGATAGGAGGCTAGTAAGCGGCAGGTCGATCGCGAGCGGGCCGGTCGCCGCGAGCCGGCTGGTCGCCGCGACGGGAGTCTGTGGGAGCGGCGAGGAACCCGCGTGCGTCGACCTTGACATACAAGCGGCTGCCACAGCCATCAGCACCAGCATGACGAGAATCGATCGAAGTGGCGTCACGAACCAACTCCTCAGGGGCCGGGGCGCGGATTCCACGGATTCTAAGATATCCACCAAGTTTGACACCCTTCGGGCTGGCGTGGTACAGTCCCGCAACTCAACAGTTGAGAAGCGTCGAAGGGGAATAGTACGCGCGAAAGCGGCCTCCAGAGAGCCGGCGGGTGGTGTGAGCCGGCGGCGCGAGCGCGCAGAACTCGCCCCGGAGCTACGCGAGCGAACGAGCGCTGAAGCTTAAGTAGCCCGCGTCGGGGTGGCAGCCGTTAGCACTGCCAAGAGTGGGCGCGCCGGTCACGCGGCGACGTCAAGTGGGGTGGTACCACGAGAGAAGGGCTCTCGTCCCGGCAGGGATGAGAGCTTTTTTGATCTGGGGTCTTCACCCCCCCTTTCCGAGTGAGAGGGAGCGACTGACGAGGGCGCGCCAAGAAGGGTGGTACCGCGAGTTGGGGCCCTCGTCCCTTCAGGAGACGAGGGCCTCGTTGTCTGGTAGCGTCAGCCATCAGCGGGTGAGCCGCCGGTGAAGGCGATACCAATCTCACGGCTGAGGGCTGAAGGCTGATTGCTGAGGCCGAAGAGGGGGAGTCCATGAAGATCAACGGATCGCGCATGGTCTGCGAGAGTCTCGTGGCCGAGGGCATCCGCACGGTATTCGGGCTCCCCGGGGGAGCGATCATGCCGCTCTATGATGTGCTCCCCCAGTATCCCATCAAACACGTGCTCGTACGCCACGAGCAGGGCGCTGCCCACATGGCGGACGGCTTCGGTCGCGCCAGCGGTGACGTCGGCGTGTGCATGGCTACATCCGGGCCCGGCGCTATCAACCTGGTGACTGGCCTGGCTACCGCCATGATGGACTCGGCGCCAGTGGTCGCCATCACCGCGAATGTGGCCACCGCGTTCATCGGATCCGACGCGTTCCAGGAAGCCGACATCACCGGCATCTCGATCCCGGTCACAAAACACAACTTCCTCGTGCGGGACGTCCGTCAGATCCCAACGGTTATGAAGGAAGCCTTCCATCTCGCCCGCACCGGCCGGCCCGGCCCGGTCCTCGTGGATATCCCGAAGGACGTTCTTCAGAAGGAGGACGAGTTCTCCTACCCGTCGAAGGTCACCATGCCGGGCTACAACCCGACCACCCAGCCCAACACGGTCCAGGTGCGCAAGGCTGCCCGGCTCATCGAGGAGGCGCGGCGGCCGGTCATCATCGCGGGCCACGGAGTGCTCATCTCGCGCGCCTGGGACGAGCTGCGCGAGCTCGCGGAGAAGGCCCAGATCCCGGTTATCAACCCTCTGCTGGGACTGAGCAACTTCCCCGGCAACCACCCCCTCTACCTGGGGATGATGGGCATGCATGGGACGGCCTACGCCTGCTACGCTGCCGACCAGGCGGACCTCATCATCGGCATCGGCAACCGTTTCGACGACCGCGCCATAGGCAAGTTCACGGCTTTCGCCCAGCGGGCCAAGGTCATCCACATCGACATCGATCCGGCTGAGATCGGCAAGAACGTACATACGGACGTGCCGATCGTGGCCGACTGCAAGCCGGCCCTACAGGCGCTGATCCGCGAGCTGGGCGAGGCTCCCGATCGCGGGGCGTGGCTGGAGCAGATCGCCGAGTGGAAGCGCCAGTATCCGCTCCCCGAGCCTCCCTCCGATGGCCGACTCTCGCACCGGCACGTCATCCGTGAGCTGTGGCGAGCCACTGGCGGTAAATGCATCATCGTAACCGACGTGGGACAGCACCAGATGTTCATGGCCCAGGAGTTCCCCTTCGTCGTCCCCAACACCCACATCTCATCCGGCGGCCTGGGGACCATGGGCTACTCGCTGCCGGCGGCGATCGGGGCCAACTTCGCCCGCCCGGACGAGCCCATCTGGTGCTGCGCGGGCGACGGCGGTTTCCAGATGACCAGCCAGGAGCTCGCGGTCGCCAAGAACTACCGTCTGAACCTGAAAATAGCCCTCTTCAATAACCACTACCTGGGCATGGTCCGCCAGTGGCAGCAGCTCTTCTACAAAGAAAACTATGTCGCGGTGGATCTCTCTGGCCCGCCGGACTACGTCAAGCTCGCCGACGCCTACGGTATTCCCGCGTGGCAGGTCGAAGACCCCGCTCAGGTGCCGGAGGCGGTCAAGAAGGCCATGAGCCAGGAGGGCCCGGCGCTCATCGAGTTCCTAGTCGATCCAAACGAGAACATCTTTCCTATGGTCGTCCCCGGGACGGCTCTCTCGGAGGTGATTCCCTTTGAAACACACTCTGGTAGCGACAATGGACAACAACCCGTTCACGTTCAATCGGGTAATCAGCCTGTTCCGGTCCCGGGGCTTCGTCATTGATTCGCTGACCATCGGACAAACCGACGTCCAGAACCTGATGCGCCTCACCATCGTCGTCGACGGCGAAAAGACGGCAGTGGAGCAAGTGGTGAAGCAGCTCTACAAGGTCGTCGAAGTGCGAAAAGTGTCCGACCTCTCGGAGGAACAGCCCGTGGTGCGCGAGCTGGCCCTCGTCAAGGTGACCAGTAAGCCGAATACCCGCGGCGAGATCATGCAGTTGGTTGATATCTACCGCGCGCGCATCGTCGACGTGGCCCTGGGCTCGGTGATGGTCGAGGTGACCGGGGATCCGGAGAAGATCGACGCTCTCGTCGGGCTCCTTAAAGGCTTCGGCATTAAGGAGATGGTCCGCACGGGTGTGGTCGCTATGGTGCGCGGAAGTAGCGCGAAAGAGGCTGTCCAACCACGCGAGGTGCCAGCGTGGGCCTGACGGATTGTGGATTGCGAGTTAGGCGAATAACTCCCTCTCCCTCTGGGAGAGGGCGGGGGTGAGGGCATATGGCAAAGATCTACTACGACAGTGATGCGGACCTTTCGCTACTCGATGGGAAGCTGTTCGCCATCCTGGGCTACGGCAGCCAGGGGCACGCCCACGCGCTGAACCTGAAAGACAGCGGCTGCAACGTGGTGGTCGGGCTGTACGAGGGGAGCAAGTCCTGGCAGGTGGCCCAGGGCGACGGCCTGGAGGTTGCGACTGTCGAACGCGCGGCCGCCGAAGCCGACGTCATGATGATGGTCGTGCCCGACCAGACTCAGCGCGAGCTGTATGAGAAGTGGGTCAAGCCCGGCCTGCGTCCGGGGAACACGCTCATGTTCGCGCACGGCTTCAACATCCACCACCGCCAGGTCCTTCCACCGCCCGACATCGACGTCTCGATGATCGCCCCGAAGGGCCCCGGCCACCTGCTCCGCACCACGTACAGTGAGGGGGCAGGCGTCCCGGCGCTCATTGCCGTGCACCAGGACGCGTCCGGCAAAGCGAAGGACAACGCCCTCGCCTACGCGAAAGCACTGGGCGCGACTCGCGCGGGAGTGCTGGAGACGACCTTCGCCGAAGAGACGGAGACGGACAACTTCGGCGAGCAAGCCGTGCTGTGCGGCGGGTTGTCGGCGCTCATCAAGGCGGGCTACGAGACGCTCGTCGAGGCTGGGTACCAGCCGGAGGTGGCGTATTTCGAGTGCTGCCACGAGCTGAAGCTCATTATCGACCTGATCTACGAGGGCGGGCTCGCCCGCATGCGCTATTCGATCTCAGATACGGCGGAGTTCGGCGATTATTACGCCGGCCCCAAGATCATCGACGACCACGTGAAGGAGACGATGCGCGGGCTGCTCCGCGATATCCAGAGCGGCACCTTCGCCCGCACCTGGATCCTGGAGAACCATGCCGGGCGGCCCAACTTCTTCGCTCGGCGCGACTCGGAGGCAGCGCACCCGATCGAGAAAGTCGGCGCCGAGCTGCGCGGCATGATGAGCTGGCTGAAGAAGGGCGATCACTAGCAAGGGGAGTCCAGAGGGGTCGAGCCCCTCTGGCGGGGAGATCACTGGCGGAGTTGCACGGGGAGTCCAGAGGGGTCGAGCCCCTCTGGCGGGGAGATCATTGGCGGAGTAGCACGGGGAGTCCAGAGGGGCCGAGCCCCTCTGGCGGGGGACTGGGGGTGTCCCCCAGGTCCCAACCTTTCTCCCCCTCCCCTTTGAGGGGAGGGGGTTGGGGGGAGGGGAGAACAAGGAGGAATCATGGATCGACTACTGATCTTCGACACGACGCTTCGCGATGGCGAGCAATCGCCGGGCGCATCACTCACCTCCGACGAGAAGCTGGAGGTGGCGCTGCAGCTCGCCGAGCTGGGCGTGGACGTCATCGAGGCCGGGTTTCCCATCGCCTCACCGGATGACGCCTCGGCCGTCCGCCGCATAGCGGAGCAGGTCAAGGGCCCCGTGATTGCGGGCCTCGCGCGGTGCAAGCCGGAGGATATCGACGTTGCCTGGGAGTCGCTCCGCCACGGTGAGAGCGTCCGACTCCACACGTTCATCTCCACGTCGGACATCCACCTCAAACACCAGTTCCGCATGACGCGCGAAGAGGCGCTGGCACACGCCGTGGCGATGGTGAGGCGCGCGAAGAGCTACACCTCGGACGTCGAGTTCTCACCGATGGACGCGACGCGCTCCGACCGCAACTACCTGCACAAGGTGCTGGAGGCGGTGATCGACGCCGGCGCCACGACCATCAACATCGCCGACACCGTTGGCTTCATCACACCCCTCGAGTTCGGGCAGATGATCGACGATATCCGGGAGAGCGTGCCCAACGCGGGCAAGGTGGTTCTCTCAGTCCACTGCCACAACGACCTGGGTATGGCGGTCTCCAACTCCCTCGCGGCGGTGCTCAACGGCGCCCGGCAGGTGGAGTGCACCATCAACGGCATCGGCGAACGAGCCGGGAACGCCGCCCTCGAAGAGATCGTCATGGCGGTGAAGACGCGCCCCGAGGTCTACCAGGTCGACACGGGCGTCGACTCTTCGAAGATCTACAAGACCAGCCGCCTGGTATCGAACCTCACCGGCATGGTGGTCCAGCCGAACAAGGCGATCGTCGGATCGAATGCTTTCGCCCACGAATCCGGCATTCACCAGGACGGGGTCATCAAGGAGCGCACAACCTACGAGATCATGGACGCCAGGAACGTTGGCCTGGCCGACAGCACGCTGGTCCTGGGCAAGCACTCCGGCCGGCATGCGCTGCGCAAGCGTTTCGAGGAGATGGGATACACGTTAGGTGACGACGAGGTGAACCGCGCCTTCGGCCGCTTCAAGGAGATCGCGGACAAGAAGAAGGAGATCACCAGCAAGGACCTGGAGGCGATTCTGGCCGATGAGATCGCGGCGGTGGAGGAGGTCTACCAGGTCCAAGCGCTCCAGGTATCGTGCGGCTATCCCGCGGTGCCAACCGCGACGGTGACGTTGAAGCTGCCCAATGGCGACGAGCGTCTGGAAGTGGCGACGGGCACCGGCCCGGTCGATGCCACCTACAAGGCGATCTCCAAGATCGTCGACCTGCCGGTGCGCCTGGCGGAGTACTCCGTGCGCTCGGTCACCGGGGGCATCGACGCCCTCGGCGAGGTATCCGTGCGTATCGAGTCGGGCGGGCGGACCTTCCACGGCCGTGGCGCCGATCCGGATATCATCGTCGCCTCGGCCAAAGCGTACATCAATGCGCTGAACAAGGCGGCGTCGGCGCCGCGCGAGGCGCCGGAGCGCGTGGAAACCGGCATAGGAGTCTAGCAGGCTGCTGAAAAAGGTTGGGTTTCGCTCGTGGTGAGCCTGCCCTTCGACAAGCTCAGGCCGAGCGGTCCGC
Organism: uncultured Chloroflexota bacterium; assembly: GCA_964417895.1. Lineage (GTDB taxonomy): Bacteria > Chloroflexota > UBA6077 > UBA6077 > SHYK01 > CAYQJS01. The sequence continues at coordinate 7,151 of CAYQJS010000104.1, forward strand.
TCATGGTGAGCCTGTCGAACCACAAGCTCAGGGTGAGCGGGTT
>CAYQJS010000105.1:0-6995 GCA_964417895.1 uncultured Chloroflexota bacterium
AAACGGTTTCCAGCCAATCCTGCCGCTCGATGTGCAAACAGCCCCGCCGCTAACACCTGGTGTTAAGCTTACTGCCGGTTTCGATGCTGTACGCGGACTGAAGAGCCGTGTTCTTATGCAGGGGCTCGCCCTCATATTCGCGTTGGGGTACGCAGTACTGTTCGTACTGTTCGTGCTGGCCGCCTTCGGCGCGGTAAGCTTGAGCCCACCGCCCAGGCTGTGAACGTAGATGCCACTCAACGCCTACGATCTGGGCGCCACCGAAATCGCTGCCGCTCTCCAGGCAAAGCCCCCGAGGTCCAGCAAGCCCACGCTCGGCATGCCGAGCCTCTACGAGCCCAGGTCGCCTTGACCTGTCGGTAAACCTCGGCCACCTCGGGCGGTTGGGCGGCGAGGAAGGGGAAGCGCGCTCCATCCGGGCGGCCGCCCACGGTTGCAGTCCTGGGATGCGGGAGCGGCAGCGCGTGATTCGTCTCGGGGTCGCGGAAGGTGCACTTGGGGTCTCCGCCCTCCGCCACCAGGTCCATCTGCTCGAACATCTTGTCGCGCATCATGATGACCCCCCGGTCGCTCAGACTCAGGTGCTCCCGCGTGCGGTCGGCCAGCGCGCCCTGGCCAACCCAGGCGATGAAGTCCTGATTCATGGTGTGGCTGTTGATCCATCGCACGGTCTGTGCGTCCCTCGCCGGTGAGTACCAGTGGTAATAGCGCTTCCCGCCGGGAAGCTCGTGCCCGGGCGCGACCGCATCGAAGAACCACCCCACGCTCAGCGTCGTCGCGTCGTCTACGGGGACCCGCCACTCGAAGTGATCGCCAGTGTAGAGGGCGTTGGGCCACAGACAGGTCCTGCCGATGGTCCACAGCGGGTTGTCCTCGGTCATGCCCTCCTGAATGCGACGGTAGACGAACCCGTACTCGAACTCGTCGAAGCCAACCCGCAAGTGGCGCGGCGCGGGCTGACCCGTTCGTCCGCGCAGATCGTACGACCAGTAGCTATGCAGCCACTCGAAGTGCACTGGGTCGATGGAGTTCTCCTGGCACTGGAACCAGTTGCACGGGATCTCGGAGAGCACCAGCTGCACGATTCCGTTCTCCCAGGAGAACGGCCCCCAGTCCGGGACCAGCGGGGCTGGTGAAGGGCCAAGATACGCCCACAACAGGCCGCCTTTCTCCTCTACCGGGTACGCCCGAAGCTTGATCCTGTCCTTGTAGCGGGCATCGGGGTGTGCGACGTCGTCGAAAGGCTGCTCGATGCACTGGCCAGTCCGGTCATAGAGCCAACCGTGGTAGTTGCACCGCAGCCCGGATTCCTCGACGATCCCGTAGCTCAGGTCGGCGCGGCGGTGGGCGCAGTGCAGCTCCAGCAGCCCATAGGCGCCGCCGCGATCCCTGTAGAGGACAAGGTCCTCGCTCAGGAGCCGCACGGGCATGATCGGGGTCTCATCCAGGGCGCCCGCGGCAGCGATAGGATGCCAGTAGCGGCGCATCAGCTCCCCCATGGGAGTCCCGGCCGCCGTCTGCATCAGGGCCCGGTTCTGATCCTCTTTCAGCATGTCCGCTCCTCGTCAGGGCATGCGCCGCATCGACGGACGTTTTGAGTCAATCGCTGTGTCTTCAGCCGTCGGCGATCGCGGCCGTGGCGATTTCCTCGTCGTTGGTGCGGCGGGCCCCATAGCGGCCCACGCTGGCTCCGCTGCCGCTCACGCCGATGGCGCCGACGCAGCGCCCATCCTTTACGAGCGGGATGCCACCGCCCATGGCCAGGATGGTGAAGCGGGCCATCCGCTCGATGGCGCGCATCCGCGCTGAGTGTCCTCGGAACTCCTCGGTGAGGCCGCTCGTGGGCCGCTGGAACTTGAGCGCGGTCATCGCCTTGGCTTCGGCCATGTCTGCTGACACCAGCGGGGCGTCGTCCATCTTGTCCACCAGAATAAGCCGGCCCATCTCATCCACGACGGCCACGCCAACGGGCACGCCGATGGTGGCCGCGTGCTGGATCGCTCGATCGGCGTAGCGGCGCACCTCGGCCAGGCCGAGGGGAACCTCGCCGATGGGTGATCCGCCGCGGGACCAGGTCTCGGGGAGCGCCCGGTCGCCGTGCTGGCTCTGGTACGGGATCCCGAGCGCGGTGCAGATGACGAGATCCTCCGCGTTCGCCTGCACCCCGTCGATGATGAGCCTGGCGGGGTCAACCCCCGGAATCTCGGTGTACGGGCCGATGCCACCCCCGGTTGCGATGCCGCCGACGACCCGTCCCCCTTTAAGGATGGGCATGCCGCCGGGCCCGGGGAACGGCTCGTGCGGCAGAATCGCCTGGAACGCCGAGAAGATCTCCGGCCGCTCGCGGGCGGTCGCGGCCAGAGCCGCCGTGGGTCTTCCCTGCACTGCCGCGACGTAGGCTTTCGCCCGAGACACGTGGACCGACGCTACCGGGCTGTCGTCCATGCGGGCGATGGAGACGACGTTCCCGCCGGCATCCGCGACGACGATAGCGCCTGCCTGACGGAGCTCGCGGGCCTTCGCGACGGCGCGGTCGATCATGGCTCGGGCTTCGTCGAGGGTGAGGTATGGCGTCACGGTCGTGGCCGCGGCCTCAGCAGTCATTCTTCGCCACTTATACTGCACATTCGGGCCGGGGGCGAGCAACGCTTGGCCCCCTCCAGCGCGGTAAGGGGGGATGCAAATGACGTTCTATTTTCTTATCCATGGCCGGGGCGCCATGGCGCTCGCCGCGGCCACCCTGCTCGTTGCCTGCGGCCCGGGGGCTGGTCCCCAGCCGGCGTCGCCCCAGGCTGGGCCGCCGCAACGCACCCTGGTCATGGTCAGCTATGGGGAGCCGCCGCACTTTGTCATGAAACATGGTTCAGCGTCCGGGGAGGGAAGCGGCAGCGGCGCTCGGCAGCCCTTTGTCGGCAATCTGTCCGAGCGGGATGATCGGGGGATGGCTCGCCCCGTGCTCGCCGAGAGTCTCCCCCAGCTGGGGACGGATACCTGGCGTATGTTGCCGGACGGCCGCATGGAGACTATCTATCGCCTTCGGAGCGGCCTGAAGTGGCACGACGGGACGTCCTTCACCGCGGATGACGTCGTGTTCAGCTGGCGCGTCTACGTCCACCCGGAGGCGGGCGTCGGCCCGGCGCCGCAGAACCTCCTGGACGAGGTAGCGGCCGTCGACGAGCGGACCGTGCGCTTTCGGTGGAGGCAGCCCACCGTGCGAGCCGGCGCATTGAGTGGCGGCACCAGCGGATTCACCCCTCTACCCCGCCACATTCTCTCGGATTCTTTTGAGCACGGAGACTTGAAGGCATTCCTCGGCCTCTCGTACTGGACGCGGGACTACGTGGGTCTCGGGGCATACCGCCTGGAGCAGTGGGAGCCTGGCGCTTTCATGCAAGGCACGGCCTTTGACGGCTATGCGCTGGGTCGCCCGAGAATCGAACGGATTCGGGTCATCTTCAGCGGGAACCGCGATGCGGTCCTGGCAACGCTCCTCGCTGGCGGGGCGGTCGCCACGGTGGCAGATGCCATCGGCTCTGCTCAGGCGGCCGTGCTGGAGCGAGAGTGGGGCAATGGCGGCGCGGGAATCGTGCTCGCGAGCACAACCGACGTGCGGTACGTGCAGATCCAATTCAAGCCCGAGGTGGTCAATCCTCGCGTCCTCCTCGATCTTCGTGCGCGGAAGGCGATCGCGCACGCCATCGACAGGCAATCCCTGGCGGACGGCGTCATCGAAGGAAGGGGGCGGGTCGCCGAGGCATACGCCGCACCGGAGCACCCGCATTACGCGGAAATCGATCGGGCCATAACAAAGTATCCCTACGATCCACGCCGGACCGAGCAGCTGCTAGCGGAGGTCGGCGTCATCAAGCAAGCCGACGGCTTCTATCGGGCCGCCGCGGGGGAGCCGTTCCACCTCCAGGTACTGGGCGAGGTCGAGAAGGAGCTCGTCATCCTCGCCGACAGCTTCCGCCGGGCGGGGATCAGCGCTGGCATCAGCCACCTGACGCCCGTCCTCTCGCGGGACCGCGAGCTGCAGACGGTGTACCCGGCGCTGTCGGTGCGGTCGAACCACTTCGAGCTGGTGGGGTTCTTCGCGACGTCCTCAAAGGGGCGGATCGCCAGTGAGCAGACACGCTGGACCGGCAGCAACCGTGGCGGCTACTCCAATCCCGAGTACGACCGTCTCTATGATGCGCAGGAAGCCAGCCTCGACGAAGGGGAGCGGGCGCGACTCGACGTTTCACTGGCAAGGTTGATCAGCGAAGATGTGCCGGGGATTCCGGTGTACTACCAGCTCCAGTTCGACGGCCACCTCGCCGCGCTGCGAGGGCCCACGCCGTACCCGTCAGACACCGACCGCACGTGGAACCTGCACGAGTGGGAGTGGGTGAGCTGAGCGCAATGGCGGCGAGAAAGCGGGCAGGTCTCAGCCTCGACCAGATCCTGAACGCGCTCCGTGAGAGCCTCCCGGAGTTGCGCAGGCGGTACAAGGTCTGCGCTCTGGGGGTCTTCGGCTCTTATGTGCGCGGGGAGCAGCGCAAACGCAGCGACGTGGACGTGCTGGTTGAGTTCGAGCTGCAAGGCAGGCCCAACCTGTTCGACGTGATTCACATGGAGGACGAGCTCGGGGACCTCCTGGGTGTCAAAGTGGACCTCGTGGAGAAGGGGGATCTCAAGCCCTATATCGGCCGGCGCGTCCTGGCGGAGGTGATCTGGCTGGACGGCGGTGGTCAGGCTGGCGCCAATCAGCGCCAGGACACCGCGAGCTCTCTGCGCGGAGGCGGATCAATGCGCCGCGACTACATGGACTTCCTTCAGGACATCGCCGATGCGATTGATCAGGTCGCCCGGTTCGTCAGGGGGCTGACTTACGAGACGCTCATCGAAGACGAAATGCGCGTGCTGGCCATCACGAAGGCCGTGGAGAATATGGGAGAAGCAGCGAAGCGCATCCGGGACGATGTCACGAGGCGCTACCCTGACATCCCGTGGCGTGAGATGGCGGGCACGAGAGACCGCGTAGCGCACGGATACTTCGACGTGAACCTTCCCATTCTGTGGTCGATTGCCATCGAATTTCTTCCTCCCCTGGGGCCGGTCATCCAGCACGCGATCGAGGCGGAGCTTCGATCCCGAGGCGAGGATGAGGAGGATCGGCAATGAGTACGCTTCGAGAGAGGGTTCCCAGCCCCACGTAGCCCCGGTCGCGATGGCGCCGACGACCCTTCTGCCTTTGAAGAAAGGAGGTCTGAACTATGTTGGGAACGTTAAACGGTTGGAGTCGCATACTTGTCATTGCCATCGTCTTGAGCGCTCTGAGTAGTTCTTTGTCTCCTCTGGCGCTGGCAGAGCCCCCACGGACGCTGATTCGTAACGCGGCGCTGATCCTCACCATGGATCCCAATGTAGGCGCAGGGGACTTGGGAATGCTTGAGAATGCTGACATCCTGTTGGAAGGCGATCATATCGAGGCGATCGGTCAAAACCTGGCGCCGGGCGGGGCCCAGGTGGTGGATGCAACCGGCAAGATCGTGCTGCCGGGGTTTGTGGATACGCATGACCACCTGTGGCAATCGCTCATTCGTGGCTGTGCGACTGATCAGGATCTGAACGGCTGGCTGGCGGCCTGTGTGTTCCCATTGTCTGGGTTCAACTTCTTGCCCAAGGATGTGTATTGGGGAGTCCAGCTCAGCACCCTCGATCTGATCAGCACGGGGGTCACGACGGTAGTCGATTGGTCGCATGCGTTTACGCCCCAGTTTGTGGAGGAGAATGTCCAGGCGCTCAGTGACTCGGGGTTGCGGTTTGTGCTGGCCTACCGGGGCTCGGCGGACCCCGCAGTGATCGCGCACATGAAGCGTGTCAAGCAGACCCTGATCGACCCCAACCCGCGCGCGACCTTTCAAGTGGGCTCACATCCAGGCACCGCACCGTTTTTCCTGCCCGATCTCCTTGCGATGTCGACCCTCGCCAAAGAGATGCGGGTGAAACTCCACGTGTATCTGCTTGAGAATATCGCGCAAACAGCAGACCATGCATTTGAGGCGCTGGCGCAAGCCGGTGCCCTGGGGCCGGACCTTCTGGGGGCCCATGGGATTCACCTGACCGATGCGGAGATCAGTATCCTTGCTGCGCATGACGTGCGTATACTGCACAACCCGCTGAGTAACATGCGGTTGGCCTCGGGAGTCATCCGGCTGCCTGAGTTGAAACAGGCCAGTGTCCAGGTCGGGCGCGGGATTGATGGCGGGACCAATGATACGAGCGACATGTTTAACAATATGCGGGCAGCCCTCGGGTTGCAGCGGGCCACGTTGCTCACCACGGACACGGTGCCCACCGTGATCGGGGCGTTACGCATGGCTACGGTGGACGGGGCCAAACTCCTCGATATGGACGATCAGATAGGTTCGCTGACCCCCGGGAAAAAAGCGGACGTGATTATCCTGGATCCGGGGGCAGTCAACTTTGCCCCGCGTTTTGAGTGGATCAGTCAGATTGTTTTCAACAGTCAGCCAGCGAATGTGGAATGGGTGTTTGTTGATGGCCGCCGAGGCCCCGCTGCCGCTCGTGGTCGAGGTATGGTCTCCTGCAACCGGGGAGTACGACATTAACGCCAAACTGCCGGAGTACCAGCGCCGGGGCGACCTCGAGATCTGGCGCATCCACCCCTACGATCGCACGCTCACGGCCTGGCGCCAGCAGCCCGACGGCAGCTACGTGGAATCGTTGTATACCGGGGGAACCGTGCGGCCCGTCGCGCTGCCGAATGTCGCCATCGATCTCGACGCGCTCTTCGAGTGAGCGTGTCCAGCGCTTGATTCCGTGCGTCCCCGCCAATAGACTCCGAGCGAGAACACCGCCAAGGGAGCCACCATGCTGTCGAAGGAACAGAACAAGCGCTTCACCGAAATCGGACCCGGCACGCCCATGGGTGAGCTGGCGCGCCGCTACTGGCTGCCCTTCGCTACCGTCAGCCAGATGCACCAGCACCC
>CAYQJS010000106.1:0-6775 GCA_964417895.1 uncultured Chloroflexota bacterium
TGTGCGCGCCGCCGGACTGCGCGGCGGCCGAGGGATGTGATGCGCTGGTCGCGACCGGCATGATGCCGTCCGGAGTGTGGCTATGACCGAGCATGCGGTGGCGATCGCCGGAGGAGGTCCGACGGGGCTGATGCTGGCGGGCGAGTTGGCGTTGGCGGGCGTCGACGTCGCCATTGTCGAGCGGCGCGCCGACCAGAAACTCGCCGGCACGCGCGCAGGCGGTCTGCATTCACGCACCATCGAGGTTCTCGATCAGCGCGGCATCGCCGATCGGTTCCTCTCGGAGGGACAGGTGGCCCAGGTCGCGGGCTTCGCCTCGGTCCTCTTGGACATCAGCGGCTTTCCATCCCGACACCCCTACGGGCTCGCGCTGGTGCAGAACCACATCGAGCGCATCCTGGCCGGCTGGGTCGATGAGCTTGCGGTGTCGTTCTATCGCGCGCGCGACGTGACGGGGTTCGCGCAGGGCGACACCGGCGTCGACGTCGAGCTGTCGGACGGCACGTCGCTGCGGGCGCAGTATCTCGTCGGGTGCGACGGCGGACGCAGTCTGGTCCGCAAGGCGGCCGGCATCGAGTTCCCCGGATCGGATCCGACGACGAGCTTCCTGATCGCCGAGGTCGAGCTGGCCGAGGAGCCGCCATGGGGCATCCACCACGACGCCATCGGTCGCCACGCCTTCCGCAAGTTGGAGGATGAGCTGGTGGGGGTCCTGGTGACCGAAAAGGACCTCCCCACGCGCGACGCCACCCTGCGCGATCTGAGCGAGGCGCTGATGGCCGTCTGGGGGACCGACTACGGGGTCCACAGTCCCATCTGGATCTCCAGGTTCACCGACATGGCCCGGCAGGCCGCGGCCTACCGCGAACGACGGGCGCTGCTGGCCGGTGACGCCGCGCACGTGCATAACCCGGTGGGTGGACAGGGCCTCAACATCGGCGTGCAGGATGCGGTGAACCTGGGATGGAAGCTGGCCCAGGTGGTCAACCAGACATCGCCCGACAGCCTGCTGGATACCTACCATGCCGAGCGCCACCCGATCGCCGCTCGCGTGCTGCGCGACACGCTCGCGCAGGTCGCGCTGTTCCGCCAGGACGACCACACGAAAGCCTTGGGCGAGATCATCTCCGAACTCCTGGGTATGGACGAGCCTCGCACACGATTCGCCGCGATGATGTCCGGTCTGGACGTTCACTACGACCTCGGCGAGGGCCACCCGCTGCTCGGACGCCGCATGCCCGATCTCGACCTGGTCACCGCCAACGGCCCGCTGCGGGTCTTCACCCTGCTGCACGATGCCCGGCCGGTGCTGCTCAACCTCGGTGAGCCCGGCGGCTTCGACATCATTCCATGGGCTGATCGGGTTCAGTTGATCGACGCCAGATACGTGGGTACGTGGGAGCTTCCGGTACTTGGCGCGGTCACTGCTCCCACTGCCGTGTTGATTCGGCCCGACGGATACGTGGCCTGGGTGGGAGACCGAACCCACCTGGGGCTCCATGACGCGCTAACCACCTGGTTCGGACCACCCACTGCGGCGTAGCTCATTCTGTTAGGAGTTCTTAAGCACTTCCGTCGGGCCGAGTTCGCGGTGCGGCAGAATGGCGAGCAGCTCCATGTGGCCTGGTCGGTCACCGGGGAGCGACTGAGCGATGGCGGGGATACGCAGGCGGCAAACGGCTTCGACACGGTGTAGTCGCTGTTCAACAGCAACGTGTACTGGATGGAGCAAGACAAGATCCTAGCGGACCGGAAGGGCTGGTAGCCCCCCACGGTCAGGGAATATGAGGACGACTGGGCCAAAGGCTTCGTCGTCCTCATAACACTACCTGCACGTCCTCCTCGCCTACCTGGAACCGGGTCCCGAAGGGCACGGAAACCGCCTGGATCTGGTCCACGAGGTCCTTCGCCTGGGACGGACGGAAGTATTCCGGTGGCCCATGGCCCTCGGTGCGTCCGGGAACAAAAGAAACCCGGGTGATGTGGCCGTCATGGACCAGGCAGCGCAGCAGGATCGTCGTGAGCTTACGAGTCTTGCGGACCCCTGCCTGGTCCTCTCCTCTGCTCTTGTCGTGGGCGTAGGTGCCGAGGCAGTAGGCTATGACCCTGCCCTTGTACACCTCGATGGGCTGGACCACGTGCGGGTGATGGCCCACCACGAGGTCGGCGCCAAAGTCGATCGCGAGGTGCCCCATTTCGGTCTGATAGGAGACGAGCTCGTCGCCGCCGGCCGTGGAAGATAGACCTCCCACTGGCGTCAAACCCCAGTGCCAGGACGAAACCACCACGTCAGCCTGCTGTCGGGCGGTGTGAATGTCATCCTCCAGCGCCGCCACGTCCTCGGGGTGTGGGTACGTACGGATAATGGGGGGGACGCCGGGTACCATCTTGGTCTGGGGACGGACCTCGTAGGCTGTGCTGACCCTGAAGGTAGCGCTGCCTGCCCGCGTGTGGGTTGCGGGAGCATCTTCTGCGTAGATTGCGGTCCTGCACACGAAGGCCACCCGCGTGCCTCTGCGTTCGATGATCGCCGGCTTTCTGGCCTCTGCGAGGTTTCGTCCCCCGCCGCCATAGACGACTCCCGCCTGGTCCAACACGTCCAGTGACCGGAGGAAGGGGCCGAGTCCTTGATACATGACGGGGTTGTTTGCCACGTTCATCACGTTGATCCCTGCGCGCAGGTAGCTTGCGAGCGTAGACTCGTCGGTCCGGGGAAGGTCCTTCTCGGCGTTGCCCACGGGGAGGTACTTCGCATCGGCCACCACCGTCTCCAGGTTGCAGAAGACGATGTCTGCTTTCTCGAAGTAGGGGCGCGCAGGGGCGAAGGCCGAATCCGGGTCCGGCCGCTGGACATACGCATCTCCGATCAGGGCCATTCTCACATCGCCAAGAGCCATTGACTGCCTCCCCGTAACGGCTTGCGTACCAATTCCACGAGCAGTTTATGGCGAGGGAGAGTTTCAGGCCATGGGGGGGGGCGCGACAACACAAGAGCGTAGAATGCGAAGGATGCCGCTTGAGGGGGCATCGCCACTCTCAACGTTGGGTAAGGAGCCAGCGACGTGATGAAGCGCCAGGTCATAAAAGTCCCTGGAGTCGCCCACTACTCGCCGATCCCCCTTGGGGCCAGAGTGGGGAACCTGCTCTGTTCATCGGGGATTATGGGGATGCGCCCGGAAACCGGCGACTTCCCTGCCGAGCCTGCGCAGCAGGTGGAACAGGCTTTCAAGAACCTGTGGAGCTTCCTGGAGCAGGCCGGGGCGACTCCGGAAAATATCGTTGATCTTGAAGTGTACGTGCGCGACCAGGAGTATATGAAGCACGTAAATGTCGAATGGGCGAAGATGTTCCCCGATCCCGAGAACAGACCGGCGAGAAATACGCTTCAAGCGGCCCCGTGGCGACGGGAGTTCTTCCTGAAGGTAACCGCCGTTCTTGAGGATGAATAAACAGGCGCCTCTGACCCGCCCCATATCTAACCCTATATATAGGAGGAGGGCCCATGGAGCGACTGACCGAACAGATTGCTACCTTTTCGCAGCGTTTAACGTACTCGGACCTGCCGGCACCGGTCATTGCCAAGGCCAAGGACCTGCTCCTGGATGCCTTGGGGTGCGCACTAGGAGCAGTCTCAAGCCCGCCTGCTAAGATCGCCCAGGCGATGGCGGCTGGGGTGACGTCCACCACTCCGGCAACAGTGCTGTGCACCGGCCATAGGACGTCACCCGATCTCGCCGCCTTCGCGAACGGTGTCATGATCAGGTACCTCGACTACAATCCAAGTGACGTGATTGCCGCCGTCCTGGCTGCGACCGAGGCCGGCCACGGGGACGGTAAATCAGCCATTCTTGGCATGGTCCTTGCCTTCGAAGTGCTATCCGGGTTGCGCCAAGACCGGAGCAGGGCCGAGGGGGGCTGGACGCGATGGGACTCGGCGACGTACACGACCATCGCAGCGGCGGCGGTGGCAGCCAAAGGACTGGGACTCAATCGGGAGCAGGCAGGCCACGCGATCAGCCTGGCCGCCGTTTCACACCTGACCCTGGGCAAGATCCGCCGAGGGCAGATGTCGCATTGGAAAGGATGCGCCACCGCCAACGCCTCACGTAATGCGGTCTTCTGTGCACTGCTCGCGTCTCAGGGAATGACGGGGCCCAATCCCGTTTTTGAAGGCCGCAACGGCTTCTTCGAGGCTATTGGCACTGAACTAGAGTTTGAGCCGAGGCCCTCAGGTGAATTCCGGATCATGGATGCTTTCGTGAAGTGGGTCCCCTGCGGGTTCTACGGTCAGGCGGCCGTTGAAGCAGCCCTGGAACTGCGGGGCCAGGCCGAACACCTGGACACGCTACGGGAAATCCGCATCCTGACTTCACCCCACGGCGCCGAGGCCATGGCCACCGATGTCTCACGCTGGCAGCCCGACACCAGGGAGACGGCAGACCACAGCCTGCCTTTTGTCGTCGCGATCGCGCTTATGGAAGGGGGCTTAGAGATCCGTCACTACGATGAGGAGTACTACAAGCGCGCGGACGTTCGGGACCTGATGGCCAGGATCAAGGTGAATGCCGCCGCTGAGTTTGGTTCCGGGTTTGGGGAGCTACCATTCACCGAAGTCGCTGTGGAGACCCGCTCGGGCCAGGTGCACACCGCGCGGGTTATCCATCCCCTGGGACACCCACAACGCCCCATGACCGACGCCGACTACGAGAGAAAGTTCCGGTCCATGGCTGAGCCTGTCATGCCGGAGCACCACATTGCCCTCCTAGTCGATCGCGTTCGGGCACTGGAGCAGGTTCAGGACCTAGGCGAGGTTCTCCAGTTGACGGCGCCTCCGCCAAGGGCGTAACGATGTCCTATGACGCGTAAGAGAGCTCCTGGCACTACAACCACGGCTCGGCGGTGGTAATCGAGTACTTAGCGCCCACGCGCACTAGTGACTACTTTCGGTGATGGACTCAACGCCAAACCGTCGTTGTAGCCCTAGGTTGCTTGCATCGGTCGTGCCCCTATGCTAGCCTCGGCCAACGTCCTGCCCCTGTCTTTCGTGCCCGGCCGCATCCAGGCCGTCTCGCCGCCACCACTGAAATCGCCACGGCCATAGGCCCCTGCCAGCCGCATATTGAGCACGCGGATCCCTGTGTGGCGAGTGGCTTCTTGTGTTAGAGCGGCTCCGCGGCGAAAACCGGGATCTGGCGGCTCGTCCGCTGCTGGTACTCCGCGTACGGCGGGTAGGCCTGCACCGCCGCAGCCCAGAGTCGCGCGCGCTCGGCCGGGTCGGTCACCTCGTGAATTCGCGCCCGGAAGACGCGCTCTCCATCGCGGATCGCCACCTCCGACTGCTCCCGCAGGTTGTAGTACCAGGCCGGGTGCTCCGGCGCGCCGCCCCGCGAGCCGACCAGCGCGTAGGTGCCGTCGTCCGCTACCACGCGCATCAGCGGCGTCTTGCGCACAGCGCCGGTCTTGCGCCCGGTATGGGTCACGATCACGACCGGCAGCCCAGTGTCGCGGAGGGTTATGCCCGCTTTCCCGCCGGACGACTCGTAGAGCTCGACCTGGTCGCGCACCCACTGCCGGGGTGACGGGATGTATTCAGCCATCGACCCCTCCTCGTCAGCCGACGGGGAGGAGCGCCTGGACTGGGGGCAGGCCGCTCACCAGCGGCGTCCACTCGGCCTCGGGGCTGACCTGCCACACTTCCCCATTCTCCATGCCGACCACCACGCGCCCGGGCCGCTCGGGCGCGACGGCGATCGCAGTGATGTTCACCGCCGAGGGCGCATGCGTCGCGTCGCCGAGCGAGCGCCAGGTGGTGGCGCCATCGGTGCTTTGATAGAGCATGGATTGCGCTCCGCCCGGGTTACGCTGGCTGGACTGGAAGTTCGGACAAGAGGCGACTGTGAGGGCGTGGGGAGCGCGCGCGTCGATACACATCGGGCGAGTCCAGCGACGGTCCGCGTCGGGCCAGGCATAGCGCCACGATTCCCCGCCATCGTCGGACCGGTAGACGCCGGCTGGCTCGACGGGGTCGTTCTCATCGAGGCGGCCATAGCCGGTCGCCGCGTAGAGCACGTCCGGCCGGGCCGGATCGCGGGCCAGCCCGTGAATGTCCGGGTTGCGGCCCGCCAGCGTACACATCCAGGTGGCGCCGCCATCGGACGTCTCCAGGATGCCGCCGACCTCCACGCCAACCCAGAGATGCTCCGGCCGCGTGTCATCCAGGACGAGGGCGAGCGCGCGCGATCCGTTCGGATCGCTGGGCAGCCGCCAGCTCTCGGCGCCCGGGACGCCATGCAGCGACGGGATCGGCGCCCAGGACCGGCCATCGTCGTCGCTACGGAAGAGGCCGGCTGGGTGGACGCCAGCATAAATAAGGTGGTGGTTCGCCGCCGAGACGGCGATGGCCCAGACATCCTGCCCGTCACAGCCGCTCGGTTGCCAGCTGTGCCCGGCGTCGTCCGAGCGGTACACGCCATCGGCGGCGCCCGCCAGGATGCTGCCGTTCGCCTGGCGCAAGGCGTGGACACTGCCACCGGCCAGACCGGCGCCGGTCGCCGGCGCGCTGCTGTGGTCGACGACGAACATCCCCTCGCTGGTTCCGATCAGAAGACCCATGGCCCGCCTCCTCCTTTGCCTCTCGGCCAATGTCGTGCCGTCCAGGAGCCGATCTCTCCGATGGCACGCAGTCTACCGAGCATTCAACGGGAGGTCAACCATGCCACCACGTGTGTGGGCCAAAAGTGATTCTGTCCTCCCCTAAGCCAAAAGTGATTTTGTC
>CAYQJS010000107.1:0-6415 GCA_964417895.1 uncultured Chloroflexota bacterium
TCGAAGGGATAACGGGCTAGCCCCCGCTGCTCGAGCTCGCGGAATGCCGTGTCGTCAGGGAGAACGAAGGTATCCGCGGGCGGAGCGAGGCCGTGCTGCAGGGCCTCGCTCATACCCTGCCGATCGGTCGCATGCACCATCGCTCGCCGAACCCGCACGTCTCGCGCCCACGGAGCTCCGGCGTCCCTGAACTGGAGCCAGACGCTGCGAATCCCGAACGGAACGAGAAGCGCGGTGCCGGCGTCGGGGCCCCTGGCGGTGCGGATCGCGACCAACTGGTCGGTATCGAATCGCGACCCCATGGGGATGACGTCCAGGTCGCCAGACAGCATTCCTGCAACCAGGGCGTTGACGTCGCCAACGTACGCGATGGTGATGCGATCGATCCTGGGCCTGCCGAGCACATACTGATCGAACGCCTGGCCCTCGACGTAGCTACCGAGCTGCCAGCGGGCCAATTTGTAGGGGCCCAGCCCCACGAATTCGGTGGTCCAGTACGGGCTGTTGACGAACGTGTGCTTGTCGCTGGCCTCATAGAGCTGCGTAAGCCGGTGGCGGGGCATGGCTGGGATATCGCTCGGCCCAGAGCCCCCAGCCAGAAACGATGACTCCTTCCAATGGACCACGAGGGTGCGGGGATCGGGCGCCTGAATCTCCGAGACCAGCCTCCCCCACGCCGGGCGGGTGACGGGAACCTCGGCATCGTTGACCACCTGGGCGCCGAAGGCGAAGTCCTCTGCTGCGAGGGGCGTGCCGTCGTGCCACCGGAGGTCGGGCCGAAGGCGCCAGGTGACCTCCACACGGCCGTCGGGCAACGTGCTCCAGTCGCCGTCCGCGAGGCTGGGGACTTTCTCCGCCAGACGGGGCACAAGTCTTGCCTGCGGATCGTACACGGTGAGGCTGGCGTGAAAGACCAGGAAATGCTCGAGTGAGCCGAACCCGCCCGGCGTTGCATAGTCGATCAGGCCGCCTTCCTTGGGCTCCTGAAACCCCTGCAGCGCGATCCGCAGGGTTTTCGGGGTACCCATCGCAGGTCCAGCGCTATCGGAAGTTGCGCGGGGGGAGCCACCGCCGGCGCATGCCGTCAACGCCATTCCGACGATGCACATGATGCCCAGCCAGCTCATGGTGCTTCTCCTGCCATGAGAATCCTCACCCTGATCGAAGCGAAGAGCCTGCCCTGAGCTTGCCGAAGGGTCCCCCGGGAGATGCCTCGCCGTCGGCTCCCGCGAAAAATACCGCTCGTCCTGAGCCTGTCGAAGGACGAGCCTGGGGGTCGGCAACCTTCGCCTCATGGTTCGACAGGCTCACCATGAGCGGTTGTCATGGTCCAGGTGGGGCCGACACGCACATGTATTCCTCAGCATGACACATGTCATTTACCTGTGGCGCGCACAAAGTCGCCCAGGAATTCGGTCTGGCTTCGTGTCAGCCCCCGTTACCAACGCTCCTGGGATGTTCAAAAGGTCGCTGCGGGGACCTGAATGTCGAAGAGCTCCGCGGCGTGGTCGAAGAGAACGCGCCTCTTGGTCGACTCCTTCACTCCCTCGAATACGTCGTCCAACTGACGGTCGACGCCCGGTCCCCACACCCCTTGTGGGTGCGGGAAGTCGCCACCCCAGAGGGCCGTTTCGGCCAGGCAGGCCGACGGCTCGTCCAGGAGCTGGACGCCCCAGGTATCCTCCTCGAACGTCAGGGCCACATTGCGTTTGAAGTACTCGCTGGGGAGCATGCTCAGCTTCACGTCGTCGTGCGGCCGGTCCGACGTGGCCTGGCGCGGGTCATCCGCCCGCCCGATGCGGATCTGCCGATCCATCCAGTCGACGAAGAAGGGGACCCAGCCGATGCGTGTCTCGGCGAAGCAGAAGCGCAGGGCCGGGTAGCGCTCGAACACGCCGGCGAAGATGAGCTGGGCGATGGCGTGGCTCACGGTCATGGGGACGGCGGAAGCCCACGCGAGGCGCGCACCACGCCGCCTGGGAGCTGCGTTGGCCGGGCCGCCCGGCACGCTGAGGTGGCCGCAGATGCGGACGCCCGCCTCCGCGGCAACCCGCCAGGTCGGTTCCCACACCTCTTCGTACAGCGGGGCGCGGACATCCCAGTAGGGGAACTCGACCGCGTTCACGCCCTGGCTGGCCAGGCGCTCGATCTGGCCGGGGCACTCCTCGGGGAAGCGCGCCGTGACGTTGGGCAGAACCAAGACGCGGCCCCCGGTTGCGCGGCCCACCTCGAGGGCGAAGTCGTTGTAGGCCGCGTACACGGCCCTGAGCAGCTCTGGGTCCTCGATGATCTTCCAGGCCACGCCGCCGAAGGTCACCGCGGCATACATCCCGCACTGGTCCATGTACTGGAGCAGAAGCTTGGGATTCGAGGGCGGAAGCGAGCCGTCCGGCGCCTCGAAGCCGCGATCGCGCAGGATCTTGAGCAGTGTCGCGTTGCTGGAGCCGTCGGCCGCCGCGCCGCGCAGCTCCCCTTCGAACTGCCAGAAAGAGCCGCGGTCGGTCTCGACCACACGGGGGCCGGCCTCGCGCAGCCTGGCGGGCAACCGGCGCTGCCAGGCATCGGCCGGCATCCAGAGCAGATCGAGGTGGTTGTCGGCGGAGATCAGGCTGTAAGTCATGGCGTCCCTCGAGAACGGCGTTCTGAGCGGGATTGTATCCCGCGAGTACGCACGACCCTGTGCGCGGCTACAGACAGCTCGCCCGCGCGAGGTATTTGCGCCGCTGCACAGTTTGCCGGGGCGGCAGCTGCATCTGTCGTAGGTGGGCCGATTCCCACCGACATCGCCACCCTCTCCCCAACCCTCCCCCTTGACGGGGGAGGGTTGGGGAGGGGGGTAGGCCGCGAACACGGGAGCTGGCCCACTGGAGGCACCACGGGCCCACGAGGCCTACCTTTAGATGGCCAGTTTCGCGGGCACAAAAGCCGCCCCGGCGAAGCGGCCGGGGCGGCTTTTCACACGTGTCGCTTCTTTGCCGAACTCAGACGGGTAGTACGCCGCTCGCCTCGACCTCGGGGCGATACTTCTCACATACGGCGAGCCACTTCTCCGCGGCCTTCTTGGCGTGCTCTTCGGCCTTCGCCCGCGCCTCCGGGTCGCGCATCCCCCACGCAAACGGCGGTCGGACTTCACCGATGTTGATGTAGCCGGCGTAGGCATGAGATGTAATCTCGCCGTATCGGCCTTCGCCGCCGCCGCCAGCCGCCTGCATGTCCTTCATGACCGCCTTGGTCTTCGCGACGTCGCCCGCCTTAGCCGCGTTCCACGTTGCCAGCACCGGCCACGGGCCGCTCCATAGTTGGTGGTTCCACATGCCGGCCGCGCCCATCTCGATGTACGGGTAGGCCTGCATCGTGTTGCAGACGTGGGCGATGTGTCCGTCGATGATGTCGTGCAACCGGATGAACTCGGTCGGCCCGCGATGGCTGTCCTTCATGCACACGATGTTCGGGATCTTCACCAGCTCCGGGAAGGCCGACACCGGAATGTGCACTCGGTGGTTGGGCGGGTTGTGGTAGATCATGATCGAGATGTCCGGGAACAGCTCGGCCACTTCGCGGTACATGGTCGGGATGTCGCGAACAGGTAGCGGGTCGTAGTACGGGAGTCCGAGCAGCACGCCCTCGCCGCCCTGCTCTCGCACGAACTGCATGCGCTTGGTGATCTCCCGCGGGTTCGCCGTAGTCACGCCGAGCATGAGCGGGACCCGCTTGTTCACCGCCTGAATCGAGGTGACCACCGCGTCCTGCCATTCTTCCCACAGCAGGTTCCAGACCTGCCCGAAGGTGCCGGTGGTGGCGATCATGTGCACGCCATCCCGGATCGCCCGATCCAGGGCGTCGCTGAGGTTGTCCACGTCGATGGTGTGGAACGCATCCATGCGACCGGCGTCCTGGGTAGCAACCGCTGGGCTCATGGCACAGACACCGCCCAGTTCCTCGTGGGTGTAGGACATCGCGCTTCCTCCTTCGTAGGTTAAGCCGAGTATAGCGCCGGCCGCTCTCCAATGGAATGTGAACGCTGTGACAGGCGTTCACGCCACCTTGCAGTGGTGGCCAGGCCACCTCGGGGAGCGGCCGTGACGACCCCGAAGGCATGACCTAATGCAGCGGTTCCTAGAGATCCCTCTTGAGCTCTCGCAGGAACTTCTCCATGTCGGGTGGGAGGTCCGTAATCAAGCCCGACTTAGGAGGTCCATAGAAGGCGTCGTATTGCGCTTCCAGCCCATGGACGTAGGCTCTGGTCTGGGGATCTGCAGCCATCGAGTTCTCGAGCTCCTGGTACTGGAGCTTGGCGCGCTGAGCAACTGCGGGGTCGGGCGTAAAGTCGTAGAAAGCGCCCAGGTGCTCCAGCATTCGGGCGGTCCCAGCGAAGTCCTCTTCGAACCGTGAGTAGTGGGGCAAGCGGACGACGAAAATGTTCGTAGCGGCGCCTGTCTCGGTGATTGCGTCCGTCAGGACGTTCATGACCGTTACCGGCCCCTCGTAGCGACGCTGTGCCTGCTCGAACTCCGGCATCATGCCCGGCCTAGGCTGGACCGGGCCGGCGCTGCCGGTGACGATCAGCGGGCGCGTATGGGGCACATCGTCGTACATGGACTCCAACCGGCAGTACACGCTCACCCCGAAATACTTGAACAGCTTGACAATCGAGTCAAGGTAGTGCTCGGCCAGCGAGTGCGGCTCGAGCAGGTGAACGAAAAGCAGGTCCGGGCTGCCCTCGCGCTGGGCGTAGTAGACGACTGCGTTCGGGAAGGTCGTCTCCCTACGGTCGTTCACCTGGCGCGCCATGGGCCGGTACCGCGTGAAGTCGAAGTACGTCCCCGGCTTCGCCAGCCTCGCCAGCTCTTGCGCCTGGAAGTGCCGCTCCATGAGCGCCAGGGACAGCGTACACACACTGCCGACGTCCACCCACGGACGGATCACAACGAGCGCATGCGGCTCATGCAGCGTGGGGATGGGCTCCTTGACGTCGAACGCCCCGATCCTCATGCGCGCAATCGTACACACAACGGACGGGCTCGACCAGTCACCGTCATGAGACTGTCGTCGCGGACACGGCTCATCAGAATGTTGCTGACGGAGGCTTGCAATTGGTGAGCAACGTCCGTACCTTGTGAGCTGCGGATTCGTCGCCTTCGGTTCAGAAAAAGGAGGATCCCCAGAAAATGCAGGAAGCCTCACGAGGAAGGGGCGCCGCTTCGGCCTACCGGTCGCCCTACGAGCAGTGGAAGGAGTCCCAGGGCCTCGACACGGTCCGCGGTTTTCACGTTCGCAGTCTGCTGCACCAGGAGCTAAAGCCCTGGGCCGCTCGTGGCAACGCTTCCGGCGTCTTCATCAATCTCGATGGGACTGGCGGATTCAACGACACCTACGTGCTGGAGATCCCACCCCGCGCGCAGGTCGAGCCGTGGCGACACATCTACGAAGAGACGATCTTCATTTTGCAGGGCCGCGGCAGCACCACCGTCTGGAACGACCCGGGCAAGAAGCAGACCATCGAGTGGCAAGAGAGGAGCTACTTCTCGCTCCCACCCAACGCGTGGCACCAGCACTTCAACCTGTCCGGCGATGAGCCTGTCCGATACGTCGCGATGACCTCGGCGCCACGCATCATCGACAGCTTCAAGGACCTGGATTTCGTCTTCAATAACCCCTACATGTTCGCGAGCAAGTTCAACGATGAGCAGAACTACTTCGTGGAGAAGGCCGAAACCAACGCCACCAACTTCGTGTCCGACGTGCTGGCGAGAACTCCGATCCCCGGCGAGGTCACCAGGAGTGGAAACGACGGGGGCACGGGCCGTGGCGGCGGGACCGTGGGGCAGGGATACAACATGGTGAACGGCACGGTCCGGTCGCACAGCCAGGCGTGGCCGGCAGGGGCCCACTCCACGTTCCACCGGCACGGGCCAGGCATCCACGTGTTGCTACTCCAGGGCCACGGCTACAGTATGGTGGGGCCAACGTGGGAGGAGCTCGAGCGGGTCGAATGGAGCCCGGGGACGATGTTCGTGCCGCCGGAGGGCTGGTGGCACGCGCATTTCTGCACCAGCAAGGATCACGCTGTGTTTCTGGCGATCGGCTGGGGGACCGATAAGCCAAAGCCGGGTGGGAGACAATATGACTACTCCAGGAGTCCGCAAGACGGCGGCGACCAGTACAAGTTCGTTGATGAGACGCCCGATGTCCACGCTCAGTTCGAGGCCGAGCTCGCAAGGAATGGAGTGCAGTGCCGAATGGGCGCCGTCCACCCCTATTGCACGTCCAAGTAGCGTCCCGACGGGAGAGAACAATGCCAGTGGGTCGATTCCCACGGACATCGCCACCGCCACCCCAACCCTCCCCCGTCGAGGGGGAGGGGGAGGATAGCTGGTCCCCTCCCCCCTTGAGGGGGAGGGTTAGGGAGGGGGGT
>CAYQJS010000108.1:0-4275 GCA_964417895.1 uncultured Chloroflexota bacterium
CCCGCTGCGGCAGGAGAGGGAGCCTGCCCGCTCGCTCAACCATCGGTGCTCTTGCGCCGACATGTACTAGGATGGCGAGCCCGGGCCTCCGAGGCAAGCGCGTCGTCATCGCCCAGTGCGGCGGCCCTACCGCAGTCGTGAACGCGAGTCTGGTGGGCGCGCTTATGGCGGCCCGCGCTCAGTCCAATCCGGTTGCGGTCCTCGGCGCACGTTTCGGTTTCGAGGGCATCCTCCAGGCGGACTACGTCGACCTCAGCATCCTCTCGGACGAGGATATGCGCGGCCTTGATCGAACGCCCGGAGCGGCTCTGGGCTCGTCGCGCTACCGGCCGACCGACGCTCAGATCGAGCAGGCGGTCATCGATCTCGTCGGTCGCGAGGTTGCTTCGATGGTGGCCATCGGTGGGAACGACTCCGCCGACACGCTTCATCGTCTCCATCAAGCCGCGCAACGGTTGGGCCGGCCGCTGGGCGTTTACGGCGTTCCCAAGACCATCGATAACGATCTGGTCCGGATGGACCACAGTCCGGGGTATGGCAGCGCAGCCCGGTACATCGCCCTCGCAGTTCGCGAGGCCGGCGTCGACACCTCCGCTATGCGTCGCATCGACCCCATCAAGATCGTGGAGGTCATGGGACGCAACGCTGGGTGGCTGGCGGCCGCGAGCGCTCTAGCCCGCGAGGCCCCGGACGACCCGCCGCATCTTATTTTCTTGCCCGAGCGGCCGCGCCCCCTGGCACAGATGATCGATGAGGTTGGCGCCGCGTATCGCCGCCGCGGGTGGGTTGTCATCGTCCTGAGCGAAAACCAGCGGGACGACGCCGACCAGCCGCTCGCCGGCGGCGCGCCCGTCCACGTGGATCCACACGGCCACTCCTACCATGAGAGCTCGGGCGCCCACCTGGCGCGCGAGGTGCAATCCCAGCTGGCGCTGCGCGCGCGGTACGAACGGCCAGGAAGCCTGCAGCGCACGTCAATGGCCGCTCTATCGGAGACCGATTTGCAGGAGGCGGGGCAAGTCGGCCAGGAGGCCATGCGCCGAGCCCTCGCCGGCGAGAGCGATGCGATGGTCGGAATCCAGCGGGTGGCGGCGAGCGCTACCTATGCGGTCGCGCTCAACGCCGTACCGCTTGGGGAGATCGCCGGCCGAGAGCGCCGAGTCCCCGACGAGTTCATAGCCGCAACGGGAACCGGCGTCACAGAGGCGTTTCTGGAGTACGCTCGGCCGCTCATTGGCGCGCCGCTCCCCAGTCTTGCGCCCCGACTCCTGCCAGGGTGACTCATCGCCCGGGTGCCAGGGTCGGTGCTCGGAAGACCTCCGCCGTCGTCTTCCATGAATCGCCCCGTCGCGCCAAGCCGACGCGTGGCAGTTGCGATTCTTGCAGGCACGCGTCAGGCATATAGGACCCCTAGCTGCCAAGGAAACCCCACGAGCGGGACATCCGACCCACCAGTACAAGATCGCTTCCGAGCATCTTTATGCCGGGCCGGACCCGCTTCCGACGCGAGCCTTCAGCGCGTCGAGCTCCTTCGTGAGCTCGTCCTCTTCCTCGATCTGCTTGAAGCGCTGGTCCAGCGTGTCCTGATCCAACTCGGCGTACGCCTTCGCGCGCGCCTCTTGCTCGGCGACCTTCTCTTCCATGCGCTCGAAGTCGCCCAGGGCGCTGCCCTCCCCCACCGTGGCCAGCGTCTGCCGGATGGCTGTCTCCGCCTTCGCCCGCCGGCTTCGCGCGATGAGCAGGTCCTTCTTGGTCTGGGCCTCGGTGATCTTCGCCTCGAGCTGAGTCAGCGCCTCCTTCAGTTGCTCGACCTGGGCGGCTTGCTGCGTCCACTGCTCCTTGAATCCGTTCGCGGTCTCCTGGAACGAGCGCCGGCGGGAGAGGGCCTCTTTGGCGAGGTCGTCATGGCCCCGCTCAACGGCCAGCTCGGCTTTGCGCTGCCATTCGTCGGCCTTCTTCTGGTTGTCTTCGTACCGCTTTTGCAGCAGCCGCTCGTCGGCGATGGCAGCCGCCACTTGCGTCTTGACCTGGATGAGGTGGTTGTTCATGTCGAGGAGCAGCTGGCGGATCACTTTCTCCGGATCTTCAGCGCGGCTGATGAGGTCGTTGATGTTCGCGCGTATGAGGGTCGAAACGCGGTCGAGAATGCCCATGGCTGTAACCTCCTGCGATTTGACTATGCGTCGGGCTCGATGGCTGACACTTGCGTCGTCTTTGCCTGGCGGATCCGTTCGAGCTCGCGCTCGATCTCCAGCTCTGCCAGACGGGATTCGAGGGACTGCGGGCGCGGGGGAGCGCGCTCGAGACTGTGGGTGGCCGCCAGGGCGGCGCGGAGGCGGTCGGCTTGCAAGCGGATCGCCTCGGCTCGGCGGCGGAGCCGATGCGCCCCGAAATCGTGCTTCGCTGACCGCTCGCGGGCCTGCTCGGCCAGGTCCAGGAGTCCGCGGCCCGCGGCCAGGGCGGCCCGCTGACGCCAGCGTTCGGCCTCCTGCTGCTCCTGGACGGCCTGTCGGCGCAAACGGTGTTCCCCTGCCAGCGCGTCCACCAGCGCGGAGCGAACCGACCGGATGGTCTCATCCATCCGTCTCATCCATCGGCCGGGCTCTCACGAAGGGCACGCCCCAGCGCCAGCAGAGTGGCTCGAGGGTCGGGCTGAGAGGCGAGCTGCAGCAGCGCGTCGTAGACGTCCGGGTCGGCGCGCTGCTCTTCGGCGCGCGACGCCAGCCACTGTGCGAGGGTGCCGGATGCAGGGCCTACCGGCGAGCCCAGGCTCTCCGCGAACCCCTCAGGGTCGCTCACCAGATAGCCGGGATGGACTCGAAAGAACGAAGCGATCAGGTCGCGGCTGTGGGCGGTGAGATGCGGGCGCGCCCCACTCTCGAGCTGCGACAGGTAGGGCACGCTCAGAGCCTCGCCCACCTCCGCCCGCATGGCCCGGGCGACCTCGGATTTGGTCATTGGCCGGCCGAGGCCACGAAGCTGGCCCTCGAGGGTGCGGAGGTTGTCGAGTTTCTCTGCGAGCCGCATCTCAAACACTGGCGTTGCAATTTGCAATGTTATATAGCAAGATGCGAATCACGATGTCAAGAGGGTCGCGACAACCCGTCAGCCTCGTCGGCTCGGTCCACGGGAATAGATGTGATACACTAACGCGCAATGGTAATACGGGCAAGGTGACGATGAGAAGCGTACGGCTTGACAAGGATCTTGACAGGCGGGTCGAGCAGGCGGCCGGAAAGCTGGGGGTAACCGTCTCGGAGTTTATCCGCCGAGCTGTGCGGCAGGAGAGCGACGCCGTCCTCGCTCCATCCGACGGCGGAGAGGACTGGAAGTCGCTCATCCAGGGGCCACACCGGGATGAGTGGATCCGCCTCCTGGACGGATGCGTTGGCGTGGTTTCGGTCGGCGAGCCGAGCTACGAAGAGCTGAAGGCCGACATGGCCCGTGTTCTCTACGAGCATAACGTCCGCGAGTGATCCTCACCGATGCGGGCCCCCTCCTCGCTCTGGTGGACACAAGGGACGGCCGGTATCGCGACTGTCAGGTAGCACTGACTGGGTTGAACCCCCCGATGGTTTCGCTCATGCCAACTTTCGCGGAGGCGATGTATCTCGCGGGACGCCGAGCGGGGTGGCATGCCCAAGCGGGGCTGTGGCGGATGCTCCAAACCGGAGCGGTCGTGTTGCGCGAGGTAGACGGAATCGATCTCGAAAGGAGCTACGCCCTCATGCTCCAGTACCGCGATTTGCCCATGGATTTCGGCGACGCGACCCTCGTCGCCTATGCCGAACGGCACAATCTGCGCGAGATCTTCACGCTGGACCGACGAGATTTCTCGGTCTATCGCCTGCGTGGCCGCACGAGCTTCGCCATCTTCCCCTGACCGCACCCAGCGCGGTGGCCCCCGTACCAGGTGGCATAATCTCTTAACCCGCTAGCGGAGATAGCCGTGGACATCCCGGTCGGCGAACAGCAAGAACTGGTGCGCGAGGGCGACCTCCTCACCATCAATATGGGGCCCCAGCACCCTAGCACCCACGGCGTCTTCCGAATGATTCTGACCCTGGACGGTGAGACGGTGGTGGCGTGCCGGCCCGTGATGGGCTACCTGCATCGCTCCGTCGAGAAGCTAGCCGAGTCCCGCACCTACCTGCAGGACGTCATCTTCACCGACCGCCTCGACTACCTGGCCCCGATGACGACGAACCTCCCCTTCGCCATGGCCACGGAACGGCTCGCCGGCATCCAGGTGCCCGAGCGCGCGGAATACATCCG
>CAYQJS010000108.1:4285-6295 GCA_964417895.1 uncultured Chloroflexota bacterium
TCATCATGTGCGAGCTCCAGCGTTTCGCCAGCCACTGTGTGGCGATCGGCACCTTCGCATCCGATGCTGGCGCGTTCTTCACCCCCATGATGTACACGTTCCGCGAGCGCGAGCGGATTCTGGACATCTTCGACCAGGCCTGCGGCGCACGCATGACGGTGAGCTACATCCGCTACGGAGGCGTCGCCAGGGACCTCCCGGACGAGGCCATCGATGTGATCCGTGGGTTCGTCGACGACATGGATCGCAACGTCGACGAATTCGAGTCCATGCTGACCTCCAACGAGATCTTCAAAGCGCGCACTCAGCAAATCGGCATCCTGCCCGCGGACGTCGCGATCGCATACAGCATCACAGGCCCGATGCTCCGCGGTAGCGGGGTGGCCTACGACGTGCGCCGCGCCGAGCCGTACTCAGTCTATGACCGCTTGGAGTTCGACATTCCTACCCGACAGACGGGCGACTGTTACGATCGGTACATGGTGCGCGTGGCCGAGATGCGCCAGAGCCGACGGATCCTCCAACAGGCACTACGCGATCTGCCCGGGGGGCCCGTGATGGGGAAGGTCCCGAGGGTCTTCAGACCGGCCAAGGGGTTCGCCTATGCGCGGACCGAGAGCCCAAAGGGGGAGATCGGCTTCTACGTTGAGAGCGACGGCAAGACGGAGCCGTACCGTTTCCACATTCGGGCGCCCAGCTTCATCAACCTGGGGGTGCTCAGCAGGCTCGTCGTCGGCCACAAAGTGGCGGATGCGGTCGTGATCCTTGGCAGCATCGACATCGTCATGGGCGAAGTCGACCGTTAGCGGCCGAGGAGGAGGAGCGATGTACGGCGTCGGGATCGCCAGGGGACTCGCCACGACAATGAAGCACTTCTTCGGCAAGAAGGTCACGATTCAGTACCCCGAGGAGCGCGCTCCCCTGGCTACGGGGTTCCGGGGGCTCCCCCGCCTTGTCTACGACACGGATCCGGAGGACCTCAGATGCGTGGCCTGCAGCATCTGTGCGGTCGCTTGTCCGGTGGACGTTATCCACATCGATACGCACCGCGGCCCCGACCGCAAGCTGGTCCTGGATCGGTTCGACATCGAGGCCGGCGGCTGCATCTTCTGCGGGCTGTGCGTCGAGGCCTGCCCCTTCGAGGCGCTCACGATGATGCACAGCTTTGAGCTGGCCGCCTACAACCGCGAGCAGCTCCTGTGGACGAAGGAGATGCTCGCCATCCAGGCCACGCCCGCGACCATCGCCGACATGGACCGCATCCACGGGCCCAAAGAGGAGAAAGGCGAGCCCGCCTCGGCGAAGGCGCCGCCCTCGGCTTCGGCAGGAACCGTGGCCGAGCCCTCGCTCGCGCACGACGCCGTCCCCGGCTAGGGCGTGGACGAGGGGTGTCATCCTGATGAGGCCATAGGCCGAAGGATCTGTTCGCCACAATGGCATCTGTGCCTGGCTGTTTACGTCCGCAACACATCCTTCGCTTCGCCCAGGATGACAGGCTGGCTCTCTCGGCGCCTGGCGGACACACGAAACGGCCGCTCGCGCTGGCGAGCGGCCGCTCAGGGGGATCGTCGGGCGGTGCTGGTTACGCCGCGACGGGCAATTCCCTGGTAGCTGGATACCCGGCCGCAGCCCCGTCGCTCGTCCCGTCCAGCTCCAACTCGCTCGCTCGGAAGGAGCGGGCGCACATGAAGCACGTCACCCACCCTCGATCGTCGAGATCGTCGTGGAGATCGCCCCCACCGACGAGCGAGGCTGGTCGGTCGAGTACTTCTCGGCCGGCGAGCTGGCCGGAACCGCCGCGCCCTCGGGCCCATCCCCTGTCGTGCAGGAGGCAGTCGGCACCCCAGCGGTGTGCGAGCCCGCGGCCCTCCGCGCCGCCGGGGCCGCGGGGCTGCGTGTCCATGGTTTCCCGCGGTCTCTAGAACCGGATTGCGCGTATCGCCGCGTATGTCACCTGTTGGCGGCGGCACTGAATGGAGATGAGCGGCAGGGTTTTGGCAGCGCTGATTG
>CAYQJS010000109.1:0-6023 GCA_964417895.1 uncultured Chloroflexota bacterium
CCTCGTACTCGATGGGGTTCTGCGTTGCCATAACCATGAAGGGAGGCGGGAGCGGATACGTCTTGCCATCGACAGTGAGCTGCCGCTCACCCATCGATTCGAGGAGTGCCGATTGCGTCTTGGGCGTCGCCCGGTTGATCTCATCGGCGAGGAGTATCTGCGCGACAACGGGCCCGGGGCGGAACTCGAACTCTTCCGTCTTCTGGTTGTAGATGGATACGCCGGTCACGTCGCTCGGAAGCAGGTCTGGGGTGAACTGGATGCGGCTAAAGCTACATCCAATAGACTTGGCCAGCGACTTGGCCAGCATCGTCTTGCCCACCCCCGGCACGTCCTCGATAAGGATGTGGCCCTCACTCGCCAGGGCGATCAGAGCCAGCTCGATCTCCCGACGCTTCCCGATCAGCACCCGGGTGACGTTGTCGAGCAAGCTGCGCAGCGTCCGATTTCCGTCTGCCATCTCACCTTCCAGTCTATGGGGATCGCAAGGTCGCGCGAATTGTCAGTATTCTAAGGAAAACGTAAGAGCACCAAAAGCTACCCGTGATCTCCATCCTGGGAAATGAAGAGCGCGGGTTACCGGCCGTGGCAGAATTTGTACTTCTTCCCGCTCCCGCAGTAGCAGGGGTCGTTGCGTCCGAGCTTCTTGCCGGCTTTCACCGGCTGCGCGGCCGCTGCCGCTCGATTGGTCGCCATGCGCTGTGGCCGAGGTGGCGCGGGCTGCTGCGCCAGAGTCACATAGTAGATAGTGTGTGCGACGTCGTGCTGGATTGCTCGGAGCAGCTCATCGAACATGCTGGCCGCTTCAACCTTGTACTCCACCAGGGGATCGCGTTGTCCGTAGGCGCGCAACCCGATGCCTTGCCTGAGGTCATCCAGCGCCGTGAGGTGGCGCACCCAGAGTGAGTCGATGATCCGCAGCACAACGACGCGCTCGGCCTGGCGCATCAGATCCGGGCCAAGCTCTTGCTCCTTGCGCTCGTAGGCGCGCTCCGCCTGCTCCTTGAGGAAATCCGCCACGTCGGCGGTCGACGCGCCTTCCAGATCGTCGGCGTTGATCGTGGCCGTGGGGACGAGTCGCGCGAAGGCCTCGAACAGGGCTGCAAAGTCCCATTCGCTCGGATGCCCCGCGCAATAGGCCTGCACGACCTCATTGATCTCGCGCTCGACCCAGCCCAGGAGCAGGCCCCGCAGCGTGTCCTCTCCCAGGACTGCGCGCCGATCCGCGTAGATCACTTCGCGATGCTTATTCATCACGTCGTCGTATTCGACAACGTGTTTGCGGAGATCGAAGTTGTACGCTTCCACCTTCTGCTGCGCGTTCTCAATGGACTTCGAGACCAGGCCGTGCTCCAGCGGCACATCCTCGTCGATTCCAAGCTTGTCCATGAGGTTGGAGATAGTGGCGCCGCCGAACCGACGCATGAGGTCGTCCTCGAGGGAGATGTAGAAGCGAGAGGAGCCTGGATCGCCCTGCCGACCTGAGCGCCCCCGGAGCTGATTGTCGATGCGCCTTGCCTCGTGCCGCTCTGTGCCAATGATGTGGACGCCACCCAGTTCGACCACCTTCTCGTGGTCCCGCTCGCACAACTGGACGACCTCGCGCTCGATCAGCTCGATCTCTTCCGGAGGGGCCTCTTCGGGTGCTTTGAACTTCCGACGAACGGCTGCCTCGCCGAGCCCTGCCGGGTTCCCGCCCAGCAAGATGTCGACGCCGCGGCCGGCCATGTTCGTCGCGATGGTGACGGCCATGGGGCGTCCGGCCTGTGCGATGATCCCGGCCTCCCGCTCGTGCTGCTTGGCATTCAGCACTTCGTGGGGGATGCCCTCGCGCTGAAGCAGACGGCTCAGCTCTTCGGACTTCTCGATGGAGATCGTGCCGACCAGCACTGGCTGGCCTTCCTGGTGCCGCTCAACGATCTCCTCCACGACGGCGCGAAACTTGGCCGCCTCGGTCTTGTAGATGACATCCGCCAGGTCGTGGCGGATCATCGGCCGATTCGTGGGGACGGGGATGACCTCCAGGTCGTAGATCTTCCGGAACTCTTCCTTCTCCGTCGCCGCCGTACCGGTCATGCCCGCCAGCTTGTCGTACATGCGGAAGTAGTTCTGGAAGGTGATGGTGGCCAGCGTCACATTCTCCCGCTGGACACGCACTCCCTCTTTGGCCTCGATTGCCTGATGCAGACCCTCTCCGTAGCGGCGGCCGGGCATCAGCCGCCCAGTGAACTCGTCGACGATCACAACCTCGCCGTCCTTGACAACGTAGTCGCGGTCCCGCCGGTACAGGAACTGGGCCTTCATCGACTGGTCGAGGTAGTGGGTCAGTTCGTAGTTCTGCGGATCGTAGATGTTGGCAACGCCAACGGCCCGCTCGACCTTGCTGATGCCATCCTCGGTGAGGGAGATGGCGCGCCTCTTCTCGTCGATGCTGAAGTCGTCTTCGGGTCGCAGGCGCGGCACGACCCGTGCGAACAATGCGTACTGGTCTGTCGACTCCTCGGCCGGTCCCGAAATGATCAGGGGGGTTCGGGCCTCGTCGATGAGGATATTGTCGATCTCGTCGACGATGGCGTAATAGAGCTTGCGCTGGGCCGCCTCAGCCGCGGCCCACACCATGTTGTCGCGCAGATAGTCGAAGCCGAACTCGTTGTTGGTCCCGTAGGTGATGTCCGCTGCGTATGCGTCGCGGCGGGCGCGATAGTCCATGTCGTGCTGGACCACCCCAACACGCAACCCCAGGAACTCGTAGATGGCCCCCATCCAGTCCCGGTCCCTGCGGGCCAGGTAGTCGTTGACGGTGACGATATGCACGCCCTCGCCCGACAAGGCGTTGAGGTAGGCTGGCAACGTGGCAACCAGCGTTTTGCCCTCGCCCGTGCGCATCTCGGCGATCCGTCCGTCATGAAGCACAACGCCACCCATGAGCTGTACGTCGAAGTGCCGCTGGCCGATGGTCCGGCGGGCCGCCTCGCGCACGGTTGCAAAGGCCTCGGGCAGTAGGTCGTCGAGCGACTCGCCGGCCAGATAGCGGCCGCGGAATTCGGTGGTTTTATCGCGGAGCTCGCGGTCGGAGAGCGCTGAGGCTTCGGGCTCGAGCTCGTTGATCTCAGCCACGACGGGCCGGATGCGTTTGAGCTCCTTCTCAGGGCTGTCCCCTAGAAACCGTGTGACGAAACCTAGCACGGTGGTGTCCTCTTGGGCAATGTCCGTCTGCTAGAAAATGATACTCACCCGAAGCTCTCTTGTGGGCGCTCTTGGCGCGCTGAAGCGTTCGCGGATCGGTCCCAAGCTAGGGCAGGCCGTGGGTTTCGCATGCGGCGCCGATCACGGCCAGCGCGGCGGGCGGCTCGGCGGCGGGCGGAGGGGGACCAAGCTCGTCAGCGGGCTGCGCCGCGGCGGCAAGTATCAGCCCCGCTGCACGCGCTCCCATTTCCAGCACGCGCAGGTCGTAACCTCCCTCCAGGAGGAAGACGAGACGGCCCCCGCAGAGCTCATCGGCGAGGCTCCGTATGCGTAGCAGGATGCGCGCATACCCCTCTGTCGTGAGCCGCATCGACGCCAGCGGGTCTGCCCAGTGGGCATCAAAGCCCAGCGACACGAGCACGAGGTCGGGATTGAAGCGGCGGAGCGCGGGCAGCAGCACCTCGTCGGTCGCGGTGAGGAAACTCTGGTCCCCACAGCCGCGGGGGAGCGGCAGGTTGATAGTAGCTCCTGCCCCTTCCCCACTCCCAACCTCGTCCAACCGGCCCGTTCCGGGATAAAAGGGGTACTGGTGCGTGGAGTAGTAGAGGACATCCGGACGGTCGAGGAAGATGTCCTGTGTACCGTTGCCGTGGTGGACGTCCACGTCGAGGATTGCGGCACGGCGCGCGCCTCCATGGGCCACCGCCCAGTGCGCCGCGACCGCGATACTGTTGAAGAGACAGAATCCCATGCCTCGGCTCGGAGTCGCGTGGTGGCCGGGGGGCCGCACGATGACGAAGGCGTTCCGTTGACTGCCGGCCAACACATCGCTAACGGCCTCCAGTGTAGCTCCGGCTGCAAGCAGCGCTGCCTCAAAGGAGGCCGGGCCGACGAACGTGTCGGGGTCGAGCCAACCTCCTCCCTGATGAGCCAACTGCTGAATACGCCGGATGTGGGGCTCCGCATGCACCGCCGCGATATCGGCAGCCTCTGCCGGGCGCACTTCAGGCCATTCATACAGGCTCGAATCCGCCTGTAGTCCGGCTAGAGCCGCCGTCATGCGGTCGGGCCGTTCTGGGTGGCCGGCGGCGTAGTGCTCGAGGCAGCGCGGGTCCGTATAGATGGCGGTCATATTCCGGGTTCCACGTCCAGAGTGCCAGGGTTCAAAAGTCCCGCCAGATCATTGGTGGTGAAAAACGCTTGTAGCGTACAGGTTGACGAAATCAAGACGCCCCGAGCCGTGGTCCGGCTTGAGACTGTGAAACTGGGACCAGGGACTACGGAGTTGTCGGGCCCGGAGCCAGCCTCGCACGAGGCTTGGCAAGCGACTTTTCGGGATGCTCGGCCGGGGTCGCGGGAGGCGGGGGGGCTGTGGCCACGGGGACCGGATCCTCAATGGGCAGCCCCGAGAAGACCCGCTCGAGCGCTGCGCCCTCGATCGTCTCCCGCTTCATGAGCTCCGTGGCCATCAGGTCGAGGACGTTCCGGTTCTCCGACAGAAGCCGCATCGCCGTGTCGTGAGCCCACTCGATGAGTCGGCGCATCTCCTCGTCGATCGCCTCAGCGGTCTTCTCGCTGTAGTTCTTCTGCTCGCCGATTT
Source organism: uncultured Chloroflexota bacterium (assembly GCA_964417895.1). GTDB lineage: Bacteria > Chloroflexota > UBA6077 > UBA6077 > SHYK01 > CAYQJS01. The sequence goes on from CAYQJS010000109.1 coordinate 4,787, forward strand.
CGCGCCCGAGGAAGATCATCTCCTCTTTGTGGCCGAAGGTGCGTGGGCCGAGCGCGTCGCTCATGCCGTATTCGGTGACCATCTTGCGAGCCAGATTGGTGGCAACTTCCAAGTCGTTCTCGGCGCCGGTGCTCATCTCCCCGAACACCAGTTTCTCAGCGCAGTGCCCGCCTAGAGCACCCGCGAGCCTGGCCTGGAACTCAGACCGGGTCCAGAGGTGGCGATCTTCCGTGGGCAGAAACCGTGTGTACCCCCCCATCAACCCGTGCGCGATGATGGTGATCTTGTGGACTGGATCGTGATGTTCCAGGAAACGCGCCACGACTGCGTGGCCCGCCTCATGGAATGCCGTGCGGGTCTTCTCCGACTCGGAGATGATCCGACTCTTCCGCTCAGGGCCGGCGATGACGCGGTCGATAGCGTCCTCCAACTCAGCCATGCCTATGGTCTGTTTATCGCGGCGGGCCGCGATGATGGCGCCCTCATTGATCAGATTGGCCAGGTCGGCGCCCGTGAAGCCGGGCGTTTGCTTCGCCAGCACTCCGAGGTCAACAGTCCCTTCGAGAGGCTTCCCGCGCGCGTGGACGTCCAGCACTGCCTTCCGTCCACCAATGTCAGGGGGCGGCAGCACCACGTGGCGGTCGAACCGCCCCGGGCGGAGCAGGGCGGGATCCAGCACGTCAGGTCGGTTCGTTGCCGCGAGGACGATGACGTTCGTGTTGCTGTCGAAGCCATCCATCTCCACCAGGATCTGGTTGAGGGTCTGCTCACGCTCGTCGTGGCTACCGCCGAGTCCGGCGCCTCGCTGGCGCCCCACGGCGTCGATCTCATCCACGAAGATGATGCACGGGGCGTTGCGCTTGGCCTGCTCGAACAGGTCGCGCACGCGCGAGGCGCCCACGCCGACGAACATCTCGACAAACTCCGACCCGCTGATGCTGAAAAACGGGACCCCCGCCTCGCCGGCCACGGCTCGAGAGAGCAAGGTCTTCCCCGTGCCCGGCGGGCCCACCAGCAGCACGCCCTTGGGAATACGGGCGCCAAGGGCCGCGAACTTCTCCGGGAATTTCAGGAATTCAACGACTTCGTGCAGCTCCTGCTTCGCCTCGTCCACTCCGGCCACATCCGCGAATGTAACCGTCGCTTTGCTGGCCATGAACATCCTGGCGCGGCTCTTCCCAAACGAGAGAGCCTGGTTATTGGTGCCCTGGGCCTGGCGCATCATGAAGAAGATGAA
>CAYQJS010000110.1:0-5658 GCA_964417895.1 uncultured Chloroflexota bacterium
AGGGAGGACAGAATCACAGACCCGTTAGGGCGGACAAATTCTCAGACCCACGACAAAGCCGCCGCCAGTGATTGACTCTGCGCGCCGCACGGCGTACAGTCGGCGTATTCCACCCGGTCCACGGCCGATTGCCGGAATCGGGGGCGGAAGGGAGCGACGGATGCTAACGGCAGAAGAAAACCGGATCCTCACCGAGGTCGCGGCCGGGACCCCCATGGGCGAGTTGCTGCGGCGCTACTGGTATCCCGTGGCGATCAAGTCCGAGCTGGACCTCGAGCCCACAAAATGGGTCAGGCTGCTCGGCGAGTCGCTCGTGCTCTACCGGGATCTCTCAGGCAATGTGGGCCTCATCGCGGAGAAATGCGTGCACCGTCGCGCCTCGCTGATCTACGGCGCGCCGGAGCCCGTCGGGCTGCGTTGCATGTATCACGGTTGGGTTTATGACCACACTGGCCGTTGCCTCGAGACCCCCGCGGAAGACATGGAGGGTGCCGAGAGCACCTTCAAGGACCGGGTACGGATCACCGCCTACCCTGTCCAGGAGCTGGGCGGGCTCATCTGGGCGTACCTTGGGCCCCAGCCCGCGCCGCTGCTGCCGCGGTGGGAGCCGCTCGTTCTCGAGCATGCCGTGCGATCCGTCGGGACCGTCACGTTTCCATGCCACTGGCTCCAGATCGCCGAGAACAACATGGACCCGGTGCACGTGGAGTGGCTGCACCGCCGATTCGACAACTACGTGCTGCAACGCAACGGCCGATCTGATCTGAAGCACGACGTCTGGCACCACGCAAAGATGGATTTTGAGGTGTTCGAGTACGGCATCATCAAGAAGCGCATGTGGCAGGGAGGCTCGGAAGAGGACACAGACTGGACGATCGGCCACCCGATTCTGTTCCCCAACATCCAGGTCGGCGGCCAACTCCAGATTCGCGTGCCCATGGACGAGACCAACACCTGGTACCTGTACTACCGCGCGAAGCCGACGACGAACGGCGCCCCGGTCGGCGATGAGATTCGCCGGTACGAGGTGCCGCTGCCGGGCTTGAACGACATCGGGCATCCGCGCTGGGGCCTCCTCGATAACAATAGCGGCCAGGACTCGCTGGCGTGCTTCTCGCAGGGGATGATTGCCGACCGCACGCAGGAGAAGCTGGCGAGCTCGGACAGAGGAATCATCCTCTTCCGCAAACTGCTGTTCGAGAACATCGAGAAAGTAAAGCGCGGCGAGGATCCGATGGGGGTGATCCGAGATCCGGCGAGGAACGTGTGCATCCACATCGCCACCGAAGAGGATGGCGGTGGGAGCAAAGAGGAGGGCCTCCGCAATGTAGGCGACCGGAAGCCCACCGGCTCCTCGGGCAAGTACGATCCGCTGCTCGCCGGCGCAACGTCGTAGGGGGTAAGCATGGCGATGAACTACCGCTACATCTCGGGCGACTCGCACCTGGAGATCGACTCGAAATGGTGGATCGACCGCGTTCCCGAGCGCTATCGCGACCGCGCGCCGCGCGTCATCAACCTGCCGGACGGCGGCGATGCCTGGGTCGTCGAGGACCGTCCTCCCCGCGAAGTGCCGACCGACCTCTACGGCGGCAAGGGACGGACGCGCTGGAAGCCCTTCGGCCAGAACTATGCAACGACGCCCGGCACCGGGCCCGCGAGCCAGCGCCTCCAGGAGCAGGACCGGGACGGCATCGACGCGGAGGTCCTGTTCCCGGGCGTCTCAGGCCCCGGGCTGTGGCGCGGCATCAAGGACGACGACGCGTACCGCGCGGTCGTGCGCGCATACAACGACTTTCTCGCCGAGGAGTACTGCGCGGAGGCGCCGGACCGGCTCATAGGCCTGGGCGTGCTCCCCTGGAGCGGCGTGGACGACGCGATCGCCGAGATGGAGCACTGCGCGAGAATCGGGCTCAAGGGGGTGCACCTCGGCGTCTTCCCGAGCAGCAAGGGCCACCCGACGCGCGAAGACGACAAGTTCTGGGCCGCGGCCGTGGACATGCACATTCCCGTGGCCGTCCACGAGCAATTCGACCGCTCCGGCGAGCGAGCTGGGAAGATGCTGGACTACCCGAATGCCTCGAAGGAGATAGTCGAGCGGATAGGGCCAGGTCGCGAGCTGGTCGGCTACATCGTCAAGTTCGGCCGTTTGGGCGGCGTCAACGCCATCCAGTTGATCCTGGATGGGGTTTTCGACCGGTTCCCCGACCTACGTATCTTCTTCGCCGAAACCCAGATCGGCTGGCTGCCCTTCTTCCTGGAGATGGCCGATGTCCGCTACGACCGGCACAGCCTCTGGGCCGAAGAGCTCCTGGGACTGGAGCAGCTGGACGGTACCCCCAGCGAGTACATCAAGCGACACTGCTATTGGGGCTTCCAGCACGACTCCGTTGGCGTGGCGCTCCGCCACCTCATCGGCGTCGACCGCATCATCTGGGCCACCGACTTCCCACACCAGGACTCCGAGTGGCCCAACTCCATGCGCCTCCTGGAGGAGCAGTTCGCCGGCGTGCCTGAGGATGAGAAGCAGCGAATGGTGCGGGACAACGCGGTGGAGTACTTCCACTTATAAAGAGCGCCTGTGGATCGAGCATCTGCCAAAAGACTGGCCGGAGTTGACTACCTGAGCCGCATGCGCACGTTTCTTGTCAGATTCGACAACAGCAATGCATACATGCTTCCGTTGAGCGACCTGCCACAGGCGGACAAGTCGCCAGTAAACCGGACCAGGATCGGCCGAGGTCGACATCACTTCACCGTCGTTCAGGAGTCGGGCAACTCGTTCGAGGTTCCATGGGACGATGTCCTCTACCACTGCGAGCCGAGTTACCCCTACTACAAGGGACGATCTTCCATCGAACAGAACGAGGATCGTGCCAAGCGCATCGGGGCGCGGGTCCGGGCCGCCCGCGAACGAGAAGGGCTGACGGTATCCGAACTAGCCATGCGGGCCGGAATGAAACGGCCAAATGTAAGTCGCCTGGAGCACGGGCGCCACGAGCCGTCGCTAGACACGTTGGAGCGAATAGCCAAAGCCCTGGACACGCCCGTGGCCCAATTGGTCGCAAGCAAGTGAAGCCACGTTGTGCCTCATGGCGCACGACGGCCGCCTCGGTGATCTCACTGGCCGCTATTGCTCCCCGTGCGGGATAGTGATCGGTCAGGCCAGCTTGGGGAAGAACTTCTTGGCGTTCTCCCCGAGGATCTTGACCTTGGCGCTCTCGGAGAGTCCCGTGCGCTCGGTGAGGTTCGGCACGCCGTTCGGCCAGGCCGTGCCGCCGTGCGGATAATCGGTCGAGAACAGCCAGATGTCCTCGCCCAGGTCCTCCACGGCGTGCTCCAGCTGACTCTCGTCGGACTCGATAGAGCAGAAAAGCTGACCAGAGGCGACGATCTCGGACGCCCTGCGCTTCATCAAGGGCGTCGTGGTCGAGCCGGGCTTGTAGCCGTCGTCGAGCTTCTCGATGAGGTATGGCATCCAGCCACCGAAGCTCTCGAACAGGCCGACCCGCAGCCTCGGGAATAGGTCGAATACTCCTCCGCCGATGAGGGCCGCCAGCGCGTACATCCCGCCGATGCTGTGATAGAGCCCATTGGGGGCGTCGAGCCACGGCGTGTACGGCGGGCGGTTCGCGCCCCCATGGACCCAGATCGGCATGTCCAGGTCCTGTGAGACCGCGAACAGGGGATGGAGGGCGGGGTTGTCCAGCATTGTCCCGTCGGGAAGCGCGCGCGGGATGAACATCCCGGCGAAGTTGTCGTCGCGCTCGGTCCAGTACTTCAACTGAGTGATGGTCTCCGGAAGGTCGCGCGCCGAGGCGTCCGCCAGCCATCGCAGTCGACCGTCCGACTCAGCACAGTAGTTGGCCATGTACCGGTGGTAGGCACGGTGCAGAGCGCTTTCGAAGCCAACGTCGTTCAGCATGCAGAAGCCGTCCGACTGGCTCGGGAACATCACGCTGATATCGACCCCGGCCGTGTCCATGTCCCGCAGCCGGATTGCAGGGTCCCAGTTGCAGGAGCCGTCTATTTCGAGGCCGGTGGTCGTTATCGCGCGACTGGGCGCCTCGCCGTCACGTGGCGCCAGAAACCGGTCGTAGACCCCCATGGGGTGTCGCGGAAGGAGGGGCCAGAGAATGCCGAGCCCGACGTCTCCCATGCCCGGCCGCTGCTTGGCGCGAACAGCCTCGCTGAGGCGCGCGTACTTCTCGCGATACTCCGGGTCGATGTTGTCCTTGTAGGTGCGATCCAGGTCCCAGTACTCACGAATGTGGCTATCCGAGTCGATGACCGTGTGTCCGTTGTAGCTCATCATGCCCGCCTTTCAGGTGAATGGCGGTCTCCGCAGCGGATCCCCGTTCGCGGCGACCTGACCGTCCATTCTAGGGCCAGCACGAGGTAGGGTCAACACGAAAGAGGGGATAGGAGATCGAGTTCCCTGTCCTACGAGGGTGCAGCCTAGTCGTGGGCATGACCACCAAACGGCTGCACCGACTCGCGCGCATGGGTGTACTCCGCTATCGTGGCAGCGCCAAAGACCCGCTCTTCAGGCTCTCCGACATACAGTCGCCAGCATCCGGGAGCGGCGGGCGGCCCGGCGCTTCAAAAGCTACGGCAACTCTGACGGCGACGAATATTGAGTTTCGACCGCCTGCAATTGCTCATCTGTCAAGCGGACGCGGGTCAGGAAGAAGGCGAGCTTCTGCCACAGCAGATGCTTCGCGGCCTGCTGCAGCGCGGCAACGCGAGCGGCGGCTGGGAGCATCTCTCGCTGGACCAGCCCGGCCTGACGGAGGTTGACATAGCTGGGGCCGAAATGCCCAGGAAGAGCGGGGACTGGGTAGTAGATGGACGGGCATCGCTCCGGATGCTTCCATACAAAGCCGCGTAGTCCCCCGGCATCGGGCAATGCGTAGAGATCCCAAAGGGGCGCGACCAGGCGGAAGGGGTGGTTCCTCGCGGGCTCCGCGTAGTCGCAGGTGTACGAAAGCAGCATGACGTAGCCGATTCCAACCAGCGGCTCCTCGACCACAGCGCCGAGCGCGGCTGCATCGCGAATCGGAGCCGAATGCGGCCGGATTGGCCCGCTGTAGTCCGTCGCGACGGCACCCGGGAGCCGTAGCTCGAACTCACCGTCGAGCGATAGCAGCGGATTCGCTGGCGCGACGAGCGCCCCGCCCAGGAAGATGTCTCCCGTCTTGACGGGTTCGTCTGGGCCGACCGGCCGGTAGTGCCCCTCGAAGGTGGGCTCGGGCACCTATGGCTATTCGCCGTGCTGGTGCAACAGGCGCGCCATTTCTTCCTCGTTTGGCTCGGAGATCGTCTGATCTCGGAGGCGAGCGAGGAACGCCTCCACATCGGCGCGCTGAAACCGGCGATGGCCACCGGGCAGGCGCATGTGCGGAACGAGGTTCTGGTCAGCATACCCTCGAAGCGTGTTCGGGTGGATACCAATCAGTCGGGCCGCCTCAGATGAAGTGAGGTATTCCTGCCCAACGCGTGTCATTGCCAAGGGGGCCTCCTGGCGGCGGGCGCCCTAGAAAGGGCGCCTGCGCAACACCAATATACGACGTGGCTGTGGAATCTGTAAAGAATCGGAGTTTACGTGTGTGGGCCAAAAGTGATTCTGTCCTCCCCTAAGCCAAAAGTGATTTTGTC
>CAYQJS010000111.1:0-5542 GCA_964417895.1 uncultured Chloroflexota bacterium
CCTTGCGGGGGAGGGTTGGGGTGGGGGTCACGAACTTCTGCGATTCTGTACTACCGCCACTCCCACTCGTGGATGTTCCAAACTGCGCCGTCGGTCGATGCGCTCAGCAGCGGCCCGTGGAGCGCGGCGGCGTGGGCCATGGCCGCCAGGTTGTAGTACAGCGTGATAGCCGGCAGCTCCTCGCTCACCAGTCGCATCATCTGCACGACGAGCTGGTTGCTGGCGGCGCGGTCCAGCGTCATGTCGTAGGCGGCGAGGAGGCGCTCGAACTCCGGGTGCGTCCAGCCACCGCGATTATTACCGCGCCAGCGATTGTCCGGGCCGGGGATCTGTGACGCGCGCAGATTATCCACGGTCGGCTCCGTGCTCAAGACACTTCCCGTTCCCGTGAGGCCGGGGAAGCTGGCGCGGAACTGCGCGTCGTTGGCCATCGCTTGCGGGATGAGATACACGCTGGATTCCATCCCGGCGCGTCGGAGGCTATCCGCCATGACGGTGGCTTCGGCCTCGTTCTGGCCCGCGGCGTTGACGCGAACCTCGAGGGCGAAGCGCCCCTCCGTCTGGCTCGTATAGACGCCATCCATCCCCCCCGCGAAGCCCGCCTCTTCCATTAGCTGTTCGGTGCGCCGCAGGTCGTGCGGATATCTGGTGATCGCGCGGTCGATGTCCGCGTAGTAATCGAGGCGCGGCGACATCAGGGTGTGGGCAACGGTGCCCTGGCCCTCGAGAAGGCCGACCGCCAGCGTCTGGCGGTCGAGGGCGTGCACCACCGCGCGCCGGACGCGCACATCCTGGAGAACGCGCGGGGTCGCGAACTCCCCCTTCATCTGGACCTGGTGGAGACGGACCTGGGCGGGGCTCAGGAGGACCGTCCCCGCGCTGGTCGGCTCCCACTCGCGCTTCAGGATGAGTGCCTGCTGAAGCCGAATGGGGTCGTCGATGGTGGCGTGCGCCTGGCCCGCGAGGAGGTTCGCCACCACGGTGTTGGGGTCGCTGACGAACAAAAGCCGGATGCGGTCAATGCTGGGACGCCCGAGGGCGTGCCCGGCGAAGCCAACCCCCTCGACGAACGCGCCCAGCTCCCAGCGCTCCATGCGGTAGGGCCCGAGGCCCACGTAGTCGCCGCCCCAGAAGGGGTGAGCCACGAAGGCTTCAGAGTGCTCCTGCTCGAAGAGTGGCTGCAGGATGTGCCGGGGCAGCGGCTGAAAGTCCTCCGCCTCGAGGGCACCCCCCTGCAGGTAGGGCTGGCGCCAGCGGAACGCGATGGTGCGAGAGTCCGGCGCCGCGACCTCTTCGAGATAGCTGAGCGGCGGTACGTTGGCGACGCCGAGCCCGGGCGCGCCGTACACGCGCCACGCAAAGACGAAGTCCTCGGCCGAGAGCGTCGCGCCGTCGTGCCACGTGAGGCCCGGCCGGAGCACGTAGGTCGTCTGAGTGCGCCCATCGGCGAAGACCTGCCAGGCATCGGTACCCAGCCTTGGCAGGGCCTCCGCCAGATACGGATGGCGCACGTCACGCTCGTCGTGGATGGCGAGCCCGGCATTGAAGAGGCGTAACGTCGCATTGATGCGCCGCCCTCCGGTACGGCGGATCGACTTGGCGGCCATGCTGTCCGGCTCGGCCTGGGCGACGAGCACGAGGGGGCGGCTGGGCGGCTGCGTCTGCGGGCTCGCGCCACCGCCCGGGCCAGGGGCGCTCCTCGGCGCACACGCAGCGAGGACAACCATCGTGGCGGCGAGGAAGAGCCTAGTCATACGAAAGTTCCTTCAGGAATGCGTATGCTAACATATGTATTCACGTGATCAATTCGTTTGATGAATCGGAGATTGTCATGGAGCTTCTGACGGTGCATGAAACAGCCCAGATGCTCAGAGTCGCCACTATCACGGTCCGCCGCTACATTGCTAGTGGGAGGCTGCGGGCGGTCAGAGCCGGAAAAGGGGTACGGGTGCAGAAAGTATCCCTTGAGCAGTTCATCACCCCCGTCGAACCCAGGGAAGTCGAGCCCGGCCCGGTACTTCCCACAGGTAAGCCCTTGAGCTCCGAAGATCCGTTATGGGAGCTGGTGGGCTCGGCAACCGACGCCGAGCCCACAGACGCCTCGAAGAAGTACGAGTACCTGGCGGAGGCCCTAGCGCCCACCCGACCATGAGCGCCGCCCGTCCCACTCCAAGGCCACGGAGGGCGTTCCTTGATTCCTCAGGGTTTCTAGCTCTCGTCAATCCGCATGACACCTATCATTCGGAGGCTCGCGCGGCCTGGATCATGCTGACCCAAGAGTATTGGACCACCTTCACAACCAATTTTGTCGTAGCCGAGACACATGCTCTCTTCCTCGTTCGCCTGGGTCATGACCACGCCACAGCGTTTCTGCGCCAGATCACCCGCAGTAGCACCACAATCGTCAGGGTCAGCGCGCGCGATGAACAACGAGCCCAGGCAATCATCTTCCAGTATCAGGACAAGGACTTCTCCTTCACCGATGCCACGAGCTTCGCCGTCATGGAGCGGCTGCGCATCGGTCCAGCCTTCACCTTCGACCGCGATTTTGCGCAGTACGGCCTCCCGATGATTGGCCCTGCTTAAGTCCGGGGCACGTGGACCGCCAGTAGCGGACACCCGGCGCAGCGCTCGCGAGCTACCTATCTGTAGCTGACCTCTGGCATGCCGACACTGACGCCTCGGGCTGCTGTCTCCCGCTCGAACAGGCTCCGGATCTCCGGGTCCTCGTCCTCGTACTCGATCTGCGTCCCGCCCTCACTCGTCGACCGGGTGACGCCGCCCGCGGCCTTGTGGATGCCCATGGGAAACTTGGTGCTCCCGTAGCGCAGGGCTAGCTGCCGGGCCGGCTCGGGGCCGCTGTTGAAGTGCTGGTGGAACCAGCCGGTCGGCGGGCTGAAGACGGTGCCCGGCTTCCAGTCCACGCGGACGACTCGCTCCCCCTTACCATCCGAGAAGGGGCGCAACCCCAGCTCGCTGGGCCACAGCAGGGTGTAGCCCGTGGAGCGCAGGATGACCAGGAGCGCACCGCCGCCGTGGTGATGCGCCTTGGCGTAGCGGCCGCTGGGGTACTGCGCCATGTGGCCGATGAGCGTGTTCCCCGCGGGCTCAAATTGAATGCTCCCGTAGCCCGACCCGCGGTACTCCTTCGCGGGGATCTGGGCGTTGGCCACATCGGTGATCAGGTTCGCATGCCACAGGGGATGGTGGGCCTCGCCGTAGCGGCTGTCCAGGGCGTAGTAGTCCGCACGGCCGTCGAAGCGGTCCTTGAACTCGAGATTCGTGTTGAAGACGAAGTCCTCGCTGTGGAACAGGTCGAACACCAGGGGAGCGGTTGTCGCCGCCAGGTAGTAGGCGGGCTCGCTGCCGGTGTTCTTGAGCGTGTACGAGGCATTGAGCGGGATACCGAACATGCTCGTTTCCTGCCAGTCGAGCGCGCTCACGTGGCCCTCGGCATCCCGTACCTCCGCCCGCCCTTGCCCCTTGAGCACGAAAACGATCTGCTCGTACATGTGCTTGATGGGCCTGGTCTCGCCGCCTGGCGGGATCTCGACGGCGTACATGGCGGTACGGCGTTCCATGCCGCGCAGGTGCAGGAACGTCGCCGGGCAACCGAGCCGGTCCCAGCGCTCCATGGGCTGGTTGGGTATGTCCGCCGCGAAATACCCCTGGATGATGGGGACCTCCTGAGCGAGCAGCCAGCGCTCGTAGGGTGTGGGATTGGTGATGGGCTCCGAGTCCTGAGCTGTCATCTGCGCCTCGCCTCGCTTCGAAGTGCGGCCATTCTAGCCCAACGGCTACGAGTAAGATGGATGAGCGATCGGCCCCGGCAGAGGAGGTGCACATGCGCAAGCTCGTATATGAGTGGCTGGGGCGCGAGTTCGTGGCGCTGAGCGCCGAGGGGCGGCCAGAGCTGGGGGTTGCGGAGCAGGCGCGCGATCTGTTCCGCCGCTTCGACGAAGAGCTCCACGGCCTCGGACTATCGCTCGATGACACCGTCCGAACTCGCCTGTGGGGTCGCGACCGCGCCAGCCGGGATGAGGGGAGCCGCGAGCGCGTCGCGGCGCTCACGGGAAGCGCCCGGTCCGCCAGCTCCAGCTACATTGCGCCCGTGCACTTCGACTCCGAGGCCCAGGTGGCCGTGGACCTGTATGCGATGCGCCCCAGGCGCCCCGGGCTGGAGAAAGCCCTCGTCGAGTACGACCCGCCCATCGTCCCGCTCCGCTACCTGGCCTGGGACCACGTGGTCGTGCTGTCCGGCGTGACTGCCGTGCTTCCTACGCTGGCCGACCAGGTGGCGGACATCCTCCCGCGCATCAAGGCGTCCCTGGCCGAGGCCGGCGCGGGTTGGGAGCAGGTCGTGCTGATCTCCTGCTTCCTCCATCGCAGCCAGCCCCTGGACCTGCTCAGGGACCTGCTCGCCGCGGCCATCCCCGCTCGCCCCCAGCGGGCAGAGTATGGTTTCGTGGACGGCTATTCCACGGAGGGGAAGTTCGTCGAGATCGAGGTCACGGCGCTGCTTACGGGGTAGGGGAGAGCGTGGGCCCAGCGCTCCGGGCGACGCCCTCACCCCCCCTCCCAGAGGGAGAGGGGAGAGCTGCGCTTGCCCGCTGCCCGGACCCCTCATATACTGGCAAGCGACAAGCCATAGGAGCCGCTGCACCAAGGTCAGGCAAATAGAAGGAGACTGAATATGGCGATAATCGAGGCCCGAGCGCTCTCAGGCGACGCAATGGTCAACGAGCTCGAGCACGTCAGGATCGAGCTGGGGCGGGACCACCCGATCAGGGGACGCCGCCTACCCAGGACTATGCAGGAGTTATCGACAAGCAGACGCCGAATGCACCGGGGCGGGGCCAACACCGTGAATCGCAACGGGGAACGGTACATCAACTGTCCGGTGCGATCGGTCCGACGCATCCAGCTGCGCAAGATCATGGACGAGGCCGGCCAGGATATCGTCGGCGGCCCCATGCCGAGCCACGAGACGCTCGATCGGTGGGAGTCGTGTGAGCTGGGCCTCACCAATGAGGAGATCGACCGGCTCGAAAAGGAGGACCCCTCCGCCGACAAGCTGGTGTTCACGGGCTGGTGGATCAACACTCATCGCACCGCCCACTGGTCCGTGGGCATCGGGACAGCGTTCGCCGGTGAAGGGGAGAAGCTCAATCCAGAGACTCGGAAGCGCCTCCTGGAGGATCTCGACGAGAAGAGGCAGCTCTATACCGAGCTAGGGGTGAAGGACCTGGAGCGAGCGCTAGTGCGCGACGTGGAGCACGCCGGGGTGGACATTGATCACGCCGAGTTTGACCGGGACGTGATTCACGACTACTGCGACACACCCGAGGCCCAGGAGGAGATGCGGCAGGCCTTTACTCTCAGGATGCAGCGCAACTGGATGTAGTGTATGACGGGAGTGGTGGAGTGTGGGCATCCCGCCCCCACCACCAGGGTCTAAATTAACAGGCTGCTGAAAAACCCGCTCGCCGCCCTGAGCTTGTCGAAGGGCCCCATGTGGTTCGACAGGCTCACCACGAGCGGA
>CAYQJS010000112.1:0-5317 GCA_964417895.1 uncultured Chloroflexota bacterium
GAGGACTGAGGACCGAGGACTGAGGACTGAGGACTGAGGACCGAGGACTGAGGGAGAGATGGTAAGCTTGGTACGCAGGCGAGCGTGTCGACCCGCACCCGCCAAGCGCGGATGGTTCGCTCCGCTTACCTCGGCAACCGTGAGTCGGTGATAACGAACTGTGGCCGAAACAGTCAGGCCCGCGTCCTCAATCCGCAATCCGCAATCCGCAATCCGCAATCCGGATGCGTCCGCAATCAGCAATCAGCAATCAGCAATCAGCAATCGCGATGGCTTTTTGCACATCCGCGTGGCCGGCGATCCTTACGAGATGGGGCTCCAGCACGGCGAGCTGCTACGCGAGGAGATTCGCGGCCTGGTGGATGCCGTCTACCGCCACGTTCTCTACGGTCAGCCGGGCGCCGTTGGGTGGGGAATCCGTCGAGGCGCCCGCGTCATTGCGCGCCTCATGGCGATCCGGGTGCCTTCCGACCATCGCGAGGAGTTGCGGGGCATCTCCCACGCTGCCGGCGTGAGCTACCGCGACCTGCTGCTCGTCAACTGCTTCGACGACGTTCTGGCCAACCTCCGCACCCTGGCGATGCGGCTCGGGCGGTTCGGCTGCTCGGCTTTCGCCAGAAACGCGGCCCCGATGGCGAAGGACGAGCTGTGGTGTGGACGAAACCTCGACTATTTCGTTCCCAGCGCCGCGGGGGATGACGTGTGGGCGGCAACGGACTTCATGAAGCGGCACGTCGTCGCCATCGAGCACCAGCCGAAGGGGAAAGCGCGGTTTCTGTCCGTCGGCTGGCCGGGCTTCATCGGCGTGGCGACGGGGTTGAGCGAGCACGCGTTGGCCGTAGCGGCGCTGGTAGTAATGGCCCCGAGCAGCAGGCCGCTCGGCACCCCGGCGACCTCGCTGTACCGCCGCATCATGGAGGAAGCGACCTCCATCGAGGGTGCCATCGCCATCTTGCGGAGCGCACGTCGAACGCAGGGGCACAACGTCCTGCTGGCCTCCGGCGACGAGCGCGCTGCCGCCGTAGTGGAGTACACGCCCCCGCGCCTGGAGGTTCGGTGGCCCGAGGGCGGCTGGATCGCCACGACGAACCATTTCAACCATCCGGAGATGGTGCGTCGCCACGGCAGCTGCGCATTCCTCAGCTCCACGGAGCGACTCGCCCGGCTCACCGATCTGCATTCGCGCGACGGAGCGGGGTCAGGTGAAGTGGGGACCCTGGCCCCATTGCTCCTGGATGCCGAGCTGCGCAGCGAAGAAGCAGACGAGTACTGCACCGTCCTCAACCCCTTCACGATCTATAGCACGCTCTTTGCCCCGGCAGAGCGCCGATTGTGGGTCCGGACCGCGGATCGCCCCGATCGCACGTTCGAGGAGGTAGCGTTCGGCGCGGGCCTGTAAATCGGTGGCAGACGCGCCGCCGCACGCCCGCGAACGGCCCAGGAACTGACCGGCTAATACACGTCGGCGGACGTGAGTCATGGGTGGCGCTCAAACGCCGGACAACCAAATCCCTCTCCCATCGCAATGGGAGAGGCTAGGTGAGGGCCCCCTGCCGAACCCTGGCATCTCGGCCATCGAGGTCTGCCCTCACCCCACCCCTCTCCCGCTGCGGCCGGAGAGGGGGCCTGCCCGCTCGCTCGCTCATCGGTGCTCTTGCACCGACGTGTAACTAGCGCTCCACCGGAACGAAAAGCGCCAGGCTGGCGGTAAAGCCGTGGAGGTAGGTCCGGGCTCCCACTGGGCCGATCTCGCCGTTACAGAAGAACCCGGCGAGCGGCACCGGCCCGAGCGCTGCTGAGACGGCGCGCGCGTCGTGGTCCGAGCTCCCGAACAGGCCGACTCCGCGCCCGTTGCAGGTGCAGAGCAGAGCCCCAGCCACCGCGGTCGTGTCGAGGCGCTCCCGCGCGGAGGCGAGCTGCCGCTTGAGATCCTGGTCCGCTGCCTCCGCGTCGCGCACCTGAAACTGAATCGTCTGTCCCACTTCAGGCAGCGCGCCTATCGCCAGCGCCCCGCTCTCCGGGTCCACGCCGACGAGGTTCCGAATGAGAAAGTCTCCTTGCTGGAAGGTGTCACGGTACTCGTCCATCGCCAGCCCCACCAGCAAGTTGCGCGCCGCCCGTTCGCGCGTTGCGCCGTCGAGCCCGTTCAGGGTCTCCCGCAGGACTTCCAGGGCCGGACGATTGCCGATGGTCCGAAGGATGTTGCGGTCCACGCCCGTGATGGCCCATGGTTGGCCAATCGGCGCTGCGCCCTGCGCAACAATCGACTGCACTGAGTAGGCGCCGCCAACGGCAAGCAGGATCGCGCCAGAATGGTGCACCTCGCCGTTGAGGAAGAGCGCGGTTCCTCGCGCGCTGGGCGATCCGGAGGCCAGGCCTCCCGCTATGGTCTTGTCCGGGTACGCGGCCGATAGCGCCTGGATCAGCGCATCGGGATCGCACGTGAACGGGTCGGCGAGCACGATCCAGGCGTTGACACGCTCGGGCAGCAGCCCGAGCCAGGAGTGCCAGTCGGCAGGCGCGCGCAGGGTGAGCAGGTCGTCGTTCTCGACGTGCCGCGGATGTAGCTCGACCCCTGGCAGGTCCAGGTTCAGCAGAGAGACAGCGTTCTCGTCTTCGATCTCACGGTCGGGACCGATCACACCTCCCGTACAACCGATCAGCACAGACGCGGCCGTGCGACGGTAGGCCTGGGCCACGAGTGAGTCGATCTCGGAATACTCGGGGCTTGCGAAGAACAGGGCGAGATCAGGGGCAGGCGAGAGCGCGCCCTCCTCGAGGCCTACCCCGGCCAGCGCGTCCATCCAACGAGGGCTCCTATCGATTGCAGCTGTCGAACTCATCACTTTTACTCCCTGTCATCTATCGCGAGGCAAGCGAAGCCAGCCCGCGATCAACGCTCGCTAGTGGGCCAGTTGTCATGGATTTGGCCTTTGTTCGGTTCCGTAGGGGCGAGGCATGCCTCGCCCGCCCAACGTTGGGAGCACGCGGGTCAGGCATGCCTGACCCCTACGCCACGCAAAGGCCATGCACGTGACAACTGACCCACCAGTGGATGCCGGGGCCGCGCGGACACGCCACCCAACCCTCCCCCGTCGAGGGGGAGGGGACGAGAGCTTTGTTCCCCTTCCCCGTTGCGGGGCAGGGGTAGAGGGGGACGCCCACCGTTCATGCGAAAGTGACCCCCTAAAGCCGCTCTTTCAGTGCGGCCGCCGTCTGTCGGGTCATCCCTGGGACGGTGGCGATCTCCTCTGCTGGCGCGTTGCGAATGGCCTCGACCGAACCGAAACGCTGCAGCAGCGCCCGCTTTCGTTTCGGGCCGACCCCGGGGACGTCATCTAGCGACGACTTCAACGCGCCTCGCCCGCGGCTAGCCCGATGGTACGTGATCGCGAACCGATGCGCCTCGTCGCGCACCCGTTGCAGCAGAAACAGCGCCGCGCTGTCCCGCGGTAGGACGAGCGGATCGGATCGCTCTGGCAGAAAGACCTCTTCGTACTGCTTGGCGAGGCCGACGGTGGGGATCTCCAGCTCCAGGTCCCGCATCACTTCCATGGCCGCGCTCAGCTGGCCCTTTCCGCCATCGATAACGACGAGGTCGGGGATCACTCCCCATTTCTCGTTCTGGGGCGTGGGAGTGCGCGTCTGCTCGACCAGGTGCCCGAAGCGACGGCGCAGCACCTCCTGCATCGAAGCGAAGTCGTTGTTGTCCGCGACTGTGCGGATGCGGAATCGGCGGTATTCTGATGGGCTGGGCTTCCCCTCCTCCAGCACAGACATGCTGGCTACCGTATGGGCGCCCTGCACGTGCGACACGTCGAAGCATTCGATGCGCTCGGCCAGCGTGGGCAGCCCCAGCGCCTCCTGCAGCTCCAGCATGGCGCCGGTGGTGCGCTGGAAATCGTTCGCCCGCTCCAGCTCAACCCGCTCGAGCGTCTCGGCGGCGTTCCGCACCGCCAACCCCACCAGGCGCGCACCTTCTCCCCGGCGAGGCGCCCGCAGCTCGACTCGGTGTCGGGCCGTCCCTCCGAGCCACTCTTTGAGCGTTGCCTCGTCCTCCGTTCCGTGGGAGAGAAGCATCTGGGCGGGCATCTGCTGGGCGTCGGCGTAAAACAGCAGCAGAAATGAGCGCACGAGCGCTCCCTCGGACTCGCCCTGCGTATTCTGAAGAATGAAGTGGGAGCGACCGACCATTCGGCCGCCGCGCATGAAGAAGACCTGCGCGCAGGCGAGCGTCTCGTTGCGCGCCAGCCCGATGACGTCGAAGTCCACCCGCTTGTTGGTAGTGACGGCCTGCTGGTCCACGACCCGCTCCGCGGATCGCAGACGGTCTCGGAGCGCGGCGGCGTGCTCGAACTCCAGGCGATCCGCGGCAGCCTCCATGTCGCGCCGAAGCTCCCGGAGCACGCCCTCCGTCCTGCCCTCCATGAACCGCACGACGCGGTCGATGAGCGCTCGGTACTCTTCTCTGGAAGCTGCGCCGATGCACGGCGCGACGCAGCGGTTGATGTAGAAGTACAGGCACGGCCGCGGGTCCGTGCCGGTGATCTCCTTGGTGCACAGGATGTAGGGAAACATCCTGTTGAGCGTGTCCATGGTGCGGCGCACCGAGCCGGTGTCGCTGAAAGGACCGAAGTAGCGGGCTCCGTCGGGGGCGATGCGCCGGGCGATCTCCACCCGTGGCCAGTCCTCTTGCACCGTGATCCGGACGTAGGGGTAGTGCTTGTCGTCCCGCAGGACGATGTTGTACTTGGGCCGCTCGGTCTTGATGAGGTCGGACTCCCACTGGAGGGCCTGGAGCGGTGAGCCCGACAGGATGTACTCGATATCGGCGATCTGCGACACCAGGAGCGCGGTCTTCCCGCCCCGGGACTCTGGCGCCTGGAAGTACGAGCGGACTCGGGCCCGCAGCGAGCTGGCCTTGCCCACGTACAGCGTCTTGCCCGCTGCATCTTTGAACTTGTAGATGCCTGGCTCGCGTGGGAGGTCCCGCAGCTTCTGGGTGAGCACGTCGGATACAGGCACTGGTGCAACTCGCGGTGGTGGCGGCCGCGCCGCGCGATTTGTGAGCGTGGAGAGATTATGGCACGGCGGAGTACAAGATCATGGCATCTCACGCAGCTCGCGCCGCAACGGATCGAGCGCGTAGCCGAGGGACTCCAGCGTGAGTGCCCCCAGCAGGTTGGCGTCTTCGCTTTCCCCGAAGATGACGTCGGCTCCGCCGATCCGGTCGCGAAACTTGGGAAGACGCCCTCACCCCAACCCTCTCCCAGAGGGCTCATCGTTATACATAAGTCTGTCGAGCAGTTGTGATGCA
>CAYQJS010000113.1:0-5203 GCA_964417895.1 uncultured Chloroflexota bacterium
TTCAGGCCCAGGACGTGCTGGATCCGCGTGACCGGGGCGCGCGTTGCGACCTGCTACTGGCTCTGGGCGAGGCGCTCGGCCCCGCCGGTGAGCCGCGGCGCGCGTACGAGGAGATCGCCGAGGAGGCGTTCCGGCTGGCAGAAGCGCTGGGTGATGGGGATCGCGCTGCACGGGCGAGCGCGATCGCTATCGACGCCCTGATGCGCCAGGCCGGCGGCGTCGCCTGGGGCGTGCCCGCCTTTCGCACCTGGGCGGAGCGCGCCGACCGTCATGCGCCCCCTGGCACGGCGGCGCGCGTCTGGGCGGATGTCGTAGTTGGCCAGGCCGCGCTGGGCGTTGGGGACTGGGAAAAGACCCGCGCGACACTGCGCCGTGCCCTGGACGGCGCGCGTGCGCTGGGCCATGCCCACACCCTTTTCGACGTGGGCGACGCGCTGGGGCCCGGCCGCTGGTGGCCGGGCGATGAGGACGACCTCGTGGCGCTCAGCCGTGAGCTGATCCAGCTCCCTACCGAAGGCGTGCCGGCCCATATTCTCAGCTGCGCGTACTGCTTCTCACTCGCATGGCTGGTCGCGGCCGGCGACCGCCCGGCCGCTGAGGGCACGGCGCGGCGGTGCACCGACGTTGCCGAACGCAGCCGCGATCCCCGGGCCATCAGGTTCGCGATCGAGAACGAAATACTGTTCGCCACGCTGGATGGCGACTTCGCCGGAGTGCAGATGGCTGGCGAGCGACTCTGTGCGCTGGGGAGCGAGACGGGCAGTCCCATCGCCGCCTCCTTCACGATCGCACGCTCGTGCGCGCCGGCCTGGTACTACCTCGGTCGTGCGCGGGACGTCGTTCACGCGTACGATCAGCTGCGCGAGCAGTGGAGCAGCAGCCGACCGCAGGACCTTCTCCGTCGCTGGGTGTACGCCGTCCATGCGGATCCGTCCGGGCAGAACGTCGCGGCGCTGCGGGCGGTGCTCGCCGAGCAGCTCTCGTCGAGCGGCGGGCACGCACCCGCGACCTTGCTGACCGACCTCCTCGAAGCCGCGGTCCTCGTGAAAGACCGGGACGCCTGCGCTGCGCTGGCGCCGTTGCTATCGGGGATCCGCGGGCTCGCCATTCTCGGGGCTTTCAACCCGACCACCCCCGGGCGGCATCTCGGCGATGCGGCCCGGCTCCTCGGCGATCGCGAAGGGGCGCGCGCCTCCTACGAGGCAGTGATCGAGGCGACCGCCCGCGTCCGCCACCGGCCGGAGCTCGCGCTCACCCGCTTGCGGCTCGCCGAGCTTTTGCTGCATGGCTCACCAAGCGAGCGCATCGAGGCAGAGCGTCACCTGAAGCTCGCGATCCCGGAGCTCGATGCCATGGCAATGCGATCGTTCCTCGAGCGCGCCCACTCGATCCAGGGGCGCGCCCGCGCCTGACTCTTCACCTGCGACGGGGAGCACCCACATGAGTTGGGCACCCGCTTGTCTAAGAGGTCGAAGATGCTCGGGGTTTACACGGGCTACATTGGCTGTCGCGGGATCGAGTCCCGTCTCCCGCTCCGATGAACCAGTAGAAGCCTGCCGGAGCACGTTAGATGCCGGCTCAGGTAGGCTGTTCGCATAGCTCGGCCCCAACGGCCGCCGAAGCCTGTTTGGTCCCCAGCCTCCGGCCTACTCGCAAATTACTGCAGCCGTACATGGGTTGACAAACGCCAAAGCTGGGTGTACGTACATGGACGTACTATTTGGGCTCCACCGCACGCCAGAGGCGAGCCCCAAATGAGAAACGGCAGCCAGAATCCGATGGAGGGTTAGCTATGCTGGCCACAGATTTCTCGATGGACAAGCTCGTCGATACCCGGAACGGGACGATTAACAACGCCGTCTTCAGTCACCCGGACATCTACGAGCAGGAGCTGGAGCAGGTCTTCGCTCGTATGTGGCTGCTGGTGGGACACGAGAGTCAGATCCCCAAACGCGGCGACTTCGTCCGGGGGCGCATGGGTGAGGAGCAGGTCATCGTCACGCGGGGTGTAGACAACCAGGTCCACGTTCTGCTGAACTCCTGCGCGCACCGCGGCAACGTGGTCTGTCGGTACGACCAGGGCTCCACCGCGGCGTTCCAGTGCTCCTTCCACGGGTGGACCTATGATCACCAGGGGCGGTTGATAGCCCTGCCACCGGGCAGTGAGGACTTATACGCGGCCGACCTGCGCAGAGAGGACTGGGGTCTCCTGACGGCACGGGTGGAAACGTTCCAGGGCACCATCTGGGCCACCTGGGATGAGTCCGCGCCTGGCTTGATGGAGTATTTCGGGGGAGCCGAAACCTTCCTGGCGCCCCCGCTCGCGGACGCCGACGGCTCGCCCGAGGGCACCGAGGTCGCGGGCGGTGTCATGAAGTGGCGGGTCGGCCTCAACTGGAAGGTGCCGATGCCCGACATGGACACCACCCACGGGTGGATCACTCACGCGTCCGCCCGAGCCGCGGTCGGCGGCTTCGGAGCCACGGTCCCACGCTATGACAACATGTATCACATCTGGTTCCCAGAGGGGCACACTACCGAAACCCGGCTACCAGTGGACGGCGAGGAGATCCCTACTGTGGGCTTGCTGGGCGGCGGTGGGGACGACTATCCCGTGCTGCAAAATTACCTGCGGGAGAAGTGGGCAAAGCGGAAGGAGCGCCTGGGGAAGCTGGCGCACTTCAACGAACCGCCGCACATCTTTCCCAACATGGGGTCCGTCGGCCGGATCATCCGCGTCCTGCATCCGCAGGGGCCGGCCGAGACGGAGATGTGGTCGTACATCCTGGTCGACAAGGCCGCGCCGCCCGAGGTCAAGGAGGCGGCGGTGCGGTACCACGAGCGGAGATGGGGGCCGAACGGGATGATCCAGAAAGATGACATGGAGAACTGGTACATACTGACGCAGTACAGCAAGGGTCACATGACCCGCGCCAGGCTCCGCCAGAATGCCCAGCTGGGGATGTCCACGCCGTCGCTCCACGGCCCCTCCACCTTCGGCCTGCCGGGAATGTGGCACCCCGAACCCAGCGACGAGAACATCCGACGGTTCTACGAGCGCTGGGCCAACGTCATGGCGGCCAGGGACTGGGACGAGATGCGGATCACGAACCACGCGAAGTAGGAGACCGGCATGATCCCAGAGAACATCGAGGATCACCTGCTGCGGCTGGAGATCGAGGACTTCCTGTGGAACGAAGCGGACCTGCTGGACGAGCATCAGTACGAAGAGTGGCTGGATCTGTTCACCGACGATGCAACCTACTGGATGCCCATCCGGAGCAACGTCGCAACCAGGGAAATAGAGACGGAGCTCACCGGCGAGGGCCCCGACCTGTCGTGGTACACCGACGACAAACCCACCCTGGAGAAGAGGATCAAGCAGATCCGGACCGGCCAGCACTGGGCCGACGAGCCCCGTTCCCGGGTGACCCACATGGTATCCAACGTGCGGGTGCTGGGGTGGGATGGGAAGGAGGCCAAAGTGAAGTGCCGGTTCCTGTTCTACCGGAACCGGCATGCGGATGAAGAGAGCACGTTCATTGGAAAGCGGATCGACACTTTGCGCCGTGTCGATGGCGGCTGGAAGATCGCCCGACGGGAGATTTACCTGGACGAGAGCGTCCTGCTTTACAAGAACCTGACAAACTTCTTTTAGCGCGCGACATCGGGGAAACAAGGCAAGCACGGCTCCAGGCGCGACAGGCTGCAGCGGTGCTCGCTATTGGAGCCTGAGTATACTCAGCCCCGGCGCGAGGGATTCGGGACGCTCGCCGGACAGCGAGGTGGTTCAATGCTGAGCAGGGAAGACAATGAGCTCGTCACGCATGTCGGCCCGGGCACTGCGATGGGCAACCTGTTCCGCCAATACTGGCTGCCGATCTTGCTCTCTTCAGAGGTCGCCGAGCCCGATGGCATGCCGTGCCGCGTGCGGATCCTCGGGGAGGACCTCGTCGCGTTTCGTGACACGAGCGAGCGCGTAGGTCTCCTGTTCGACAAGTGTCCCCACCGGGGCGCTCCGCTCTATTACGGGCGCAATGAAGAGCATGGCTTACGTTGCGTGTACCACGGCTGGAAGTACGACGTGACGGGCCAGTGTGTGGATATGCCGAGCGAGCCACCCGAGAGCAACTTCAAGGACAAGATCCGCCAGCGAGCCTATCCGTGTGAGGAGCGAAGTGGAGTCATCTGGGCATACATGGGCTCGCGAGTTGATCCCCCACCATTTCCACACCTGGAATGGGCCACCCTTCCCGCGACCCACACCGACCACGTCAAGTTCACCGAAGACTGCAACTGGATGCAGATCATCGAAGGCGACCTGGATACGGTCCACGCGGATCTCCTCCATGCCCGTATCGACTGGATGAAGTTCGCTACCCGCCAAGAGGGGGTCCGCACCCTCACTCACTATCCTCATCTCGAACTGTGCCGGACCGAATGCGGGTTCGCCAAAGGTGCACGCCGCGAGCTGAACCAGGACCAGTACCCGGATCAGTACCACTGGCGGGTCTACCAGTGGATGATTCCTGCTTTTGCTCTACTCCCCGCGGCGGGCAGCACGATCGCCTATCGAGCAACGGTCCCGATTGATGACACCCACACCATCTTCTGGAACGGTCTCTACTGCCCCTCCCGACCGCTCACCGATGAGGAGCGGGCAGCTCACCAGGCGTCGCGGACGCTCGGGGGCTATCTGCCCTCGACTGGCGATCCACTCACCAAGTGGCGGACGGTCGGGAACAAGGACAATGACTATCTCGTCGACCTGGAGGCCCAGAGGACAACGCTGTTCTCGGGGATGCCGCCTGCAAAGCTGCAGGATGTGGCCATGACTGAGGGCATGGGCCCCATACTCGACCGAACGATCGAGCACCTCGGCACCACAGACTTCGCGATCATCGAGATGCGGAGGCAGGTACTGAACGCCGCGAAGGCGCTGCGCGATTACGATACCCTGCCGCCCTGCGTCGAGCACCCGGAAGCATTCGCCGTCCGTTCGGCGCAGGCGATTCTCCCTAAGAGCCAGAGCTGGCTCGATGCGGTCGGCGACTTCCTGCGAGTGTCCGAGCGCCCGCTCGCGGTTGCGCCCAGGCCCTATCGGGGAGCCTGAGTCGGAGGACTGACGAGGGAGGGTGAGCTTCCAGCAGGCTGCTGAAAAAGGGTTGGGCTTCCGCTCGTGGTGAGCCTGTCGAACCACATG
>CAYQJS010000114.1:0-5137 GCA_964417895.1 uncultured Chloroflexota bacterium
AGAGCAGCGGGCTTTTAACCCGTAGGTCGTGGGTTCGAGTCCCACCGCCCTCATTGCAGCACCGTCGGAATCGCCTGCCTCAAGTTTCGCCCCACCCCGTTCGTTCCCTCAACACTTGATTGAATCCCCCGAAAGTCGTATCATGCTCGCATGACCTCCCGCGAGCTCGATCTGCTGCAGGGCACCCTCGATGTGCTCGTGCTGCGGGCGCTCTCGTGGGGGCCCATGCACGGCTACGCCGTGGCGCGTTTCATCCGCGGCGGCTCGGACGGTAGCTTCAAAGTCTTCGACGGCGCACTCTACACTTCGCTGCACCGCATGGAGGAGCGCGGCTGGGTGGAATCGGAATGGGGCACGTCGGAGAAGGGCAAGCGCGCCAAGTTCTACCGGCTCACCGCCGCCGGACAGCGCGCGGCGCGCGCGGAGACCGCCACCTGGAACGATTACGTCGCGGCCGTCGCGCGGGTGATGCGCGCCGAGCCCGAGCCCAGCTAGGTCCGCATGGAATATCCCACCCAGACGCCGCGCTGGCGCCGCTATCTCCGGTTCTGGCGGCGCGACGTGCAGGCGGACATCGACGACGAGCTGAGCTTTCATTTCGAGGCCCGGATCGAGGAGCTGCTGGGGCAGGGTCTGAGCGCTGAGGCGGCACGGGCACGCGCGTCCGAGGAATTCGGCAATGTCGGTGAGGTCCGCCGAGGCCTGCGCAGCATCGGAGACCGCATGGCCCGGCGCGAGCGACGCGGCGAGTGGCTGGACGCGTGGGCGCAGGATCTCTCCTATGCCCTGCGATCGCTGCGACGCGCCCCCGGGATGACGCTCACCATCGTCGCGACGCTCGCGCTGGGCCTCGGCATCAACACCGCGATGTTCTCTCTGCTCAATGCGGTTTTCCTGCGCCCTCCTGCCGGCGTGGCCCATCCCGAGCAGGTCCGGCGGGTCTGGTCCGAGCGGAAGTTCCGCAGCGGCACGCAATTCTGGCCGGGTTATGCCTACCCACAGTACCAGCAGGCCGGCACTGCCCTCAAAGGCCTCGCCGAGGCGGCGATCTACCGATCGTCGGCCCAGATGAAGCTCGGCCGGGGTTCGGATGCTTCGACCGCCTTGGTTTCCGTCGCGACCAGCAACTTCTTCGGGCTGCTCGGCGTTCGGCCCGCCCTGGGCCGCTTCTTCACCGCGGAGGAAGACCGCCTCGGCGCCGGCGCCAAGGTCGCGGTCGTGAGCCACGCGTTCTGGAAGCGTTCTTTCAGTAGCGCCCGGAACGCGCTGGGGCTGTTGGTGATTCTCGAGGGAGAGCCCTACGTCGTGATCGGTGTCGCCCAGCCGGAGTTCACCGGCGTGGACCTGGAACCAACTGAGATCTGGACCCCGGTTGCGACCGTCACCGGGTATGGCGGCAAGACGCCCTGGTGGATGGACCAGAACGTCAACGGGTTCCAGATCCTGCTCCGCTTGGCCCCCAGCGTGAGAGAGGAGGCGGTCGACGCGCGGCTCAGCTCCGCGATGCATTGGGACGACCTGAAGGTTCCGGCGATCTTCTCCCGCACCGGGTCCATCATCGCCGCGCGCGGACCGGGGAAGAAGGCCCAGGAGCTCCAGATCGCGATCCGCCTGGGCGGCGTCTCGCTCATCGTGCTGATGATCGCGTGCGCCAACGTCGTGAATCTGCTGCTGGCCCGGGCGCTCCGCCGGCGCCGGGAAATTGCCGTGCGTCTCGCGCTCGGGATCTCTCGCGCGAGGCTCGCCCGCCTGGTACTGACGGAGAGCGTGCTCCTGGCGCTGATCGCCGGCATGGCAGCGACGCTGGCTGCCTCCTGGGGTGGCATCGTGTTGCGCAGGATTCTGCTGCCGGACATTCACTGGACGCGCTCGCCGCTCGATTGGCGCGTCCTGGTCGTCGCCGGGCTCGCCGCGCTGGCGGCCGGCCTGATTGCCGGCTCGGTTCCCGCGCTGCAATCGGGCGCCACGGAGCTGACCGACACGCTCAGGGCCGGGGCCAGAGAGGGCCACCTGCGGCGCTCGCACACCCGGTCCGTACTGGTCGTGGCACAAACGGCGCTCTCCCTGGTTCTGCTCGTCGGGGCCGCGTTATTCGTTCGGAGCCTCTCCAACGTGCGCGCCCTTGACCTGGGCTTCGATGCGAGCCGGCTGCTGTTCGCGCGGGTCGGATTCGAGTTCCCCGATAAGGCGCGCGACTCGCTGGCACCGGAGCGCTTCCGGCAACTCGCCGAGCGCCTGCGGGGAGCGCCCGGCATCCAGGGCACCGCGCTCACCGTGATGCCGCCGATGTCCGGGTTCAGCATGCGACTGTACTACCCCGATGCCGACACCCTGCGGCACCCGAAGCCGTGGGGGATGTACTGGGCGGTCTCGCCGGAGTACTTCGAGACGGCGGGCACCCGCTTGCTCCGCGGCAGCGGCTTTCCGAAGGGCAGCGGTGCGGGGCAGGCGCCGTCGCTCATCGTGAACCAGGCCATGGCGGACGCGCTGTGGCCGGGAGAGAGCGCCGTGGGACGCTGTGTCCGCTTCGACAAGCCCGACGCGTCATGCCATACCATCATCGGCGTCGTCGCCACGGCGCGGTGGGGCGAGGTCATCGAGGAGTCCACGCCGCAGTTCTATCTCCCGCTCGAGAGCGGCTCCTTGCAGCACGGCTTGCGCCGGGTCCTGGTGGTGCGGTCCAATGGGGTGGACGTGGCGCGAGTTGCCGGCCAAGTGCGCGGGGCCCTCCGCGACGTATTTCCCGATGGTGTGCCACGGATTGAGGAAATGACGAGCGTCCTCGAGCCCAAGTATCGCCCCTGGCGGCTGGGGGCGACGCTCTTCTCGATCTTCGGCGTGCTCGCCGCCCTGGTGGCGGTGGTCGGGGTGTTCAGCACCGTGTCGTACAGCGTCAGCCAGCGCACCCACGAATTCGGGGTGCGCATCGCGCTCGGCGCCCAGCTCGCCGACATCGTGCGGCACGGGCTCGCCGAGGGCCTGGGAACCGTGGCGATCGGCGTCGTGGCGGGCATCGCGCTCGCGCTGGCCACCGGGCGCCTGGTCGGCTCGCTGCTCTATGGCATTCGGCCGGGCGATCCCGCCGTCCTCGCGACGGTTGCCGTGGGCTTGCTCGCCGCCGCGACGGCCGCCGCCCTGGTCCCGGCCTGGCGGGCCGGGCGGGTCGACCCGGTCTCGGTCCTGCGCGCCGACTAAGTCGGGCCTGCGCGTCCCCGGCTCCGCGCCGGCGTCATCCTCTCCTCGGCGTCGTGGTCGACGCCACTACGACGTGGGTTCGAGTCCCACCGCCCTCATTCAAGTTCATACGATACCGAGAGTTCGCTTCCTCCAGCATCTTCTGCTGGACAAGTATGCCCTCCGAGCCGTACACTCTCGCAGTTACCCATCGGTTCGGAGCCCGGGTGAAAATCGCGGAATTCCACGACATCGTCAGTACGGGGGAGTTTGTAAGGTCTCGGGAATGGTCTCGAGCCTGGACCGACGTTAAGGCTGCGATTAGGGCCACCGATTGGCCCCATGGCAGCGGGAAGTTCACGATCTACCCGGAGAGTGGCAAGAAGCGCGGAAAGGGTAACGGCGTGAAGCCGATCAAGATACCGTGCGTGGCCATGCTCGAACGTAGGGGATGGACAGTGGAGTGCGTTCCTCCCATCGAGAGAGGCATCCTAGGGGCAGGAGATCTCGATGCGTTGCTTGAGTTGCCCACGGGGTGTATCGCGTTCGAATGGGAAACCGGAAATGTTTCTTCCAGCCATCGGGCCATCAACAAGCTCTTGCTCGCCATGGTGCGTCGGAGCCTGCTCGCAGGATTTCTGGTTGTTCCCAGCGCCAAACTAGCCCAGTACTTGACCGACCGAATCGGTAACGTTGGAGAGCTACGTCACTACTTTCAATTGTGGGGCAAAATCCCGATTAGGCGAGGTGCTCTTCGCATCGTGGCAGTTGAGCAGGACGCTGAGAGTAGACGCGTTCGCCGAATTCCCAAGGGCACGGATGGCCGATCACTCGGGTAAAGCAGGAGCTAATCCTCGATGTGATCGCTAACGCCGTGGTGGGCGAGCTCTCCCCCTTCCAGGCGCTCGACAATCAGGTCGCAGTGTTGGATTTCAATGCCTACCCAATGCCTATGGGCGTGCTCGCAAACATCGAACGTAGTTCCTGCTCCCCCGAATGGGTCGAGCACGATGTCTCCGGGGTGAGTCGATAGTTCAATCGCCCGTCGTACCAATTTTGTGGACAACTGATTGGTGCTTCGCTTTTTGCTCTTGAACTTCCAATGCCGTACCGGTGGGATATCCGTCCAAACATCGGTGAGATTGACCCCTTTCGGGTTCATCGCGTCCCGATGACCACCGTAGTCTTTGATCTCTTTTCCGCAGTGGCGGCAGATCTCGATCGGCGTTCGTATCTTCCTAAAAGTCTTGGGTTTGCCCTTCGTGAAATAGAGAAGACTGTAGTGGGCGGGGTAGAGGCGGCCGGGAATGGGCAGGCTGAGCTTGATACTGACGGCGATATCGTGTCGAAAGTGCATGCCCCGGTTGGTTAAATGGGCACCCAACAGGAGATTCCACCGAGGAATGTTATAGACGAAGATCGAACCTCCCGGCTTCAAGACACGGATGCATTCGTCCAGCCATTTCTGGCACCAATTGATGTATTCCCCGTCCGGACGGGCGTCATCTACCTCTCCTCCATAAGGCTTTCCGAGGTTGAACGGGGGATCTGCGAAGACGGTGTCGATAACACCAGACTCGATCCAAGGGAGGACTTTCAGGCAGTCGTCTTCGAAGAGAATCCCCCACTCGCTGGTGTGGATCGGGCCCGGTGCGCTTGACCCGGATCGGAGCAGTCCGGGGCCCTCCCAAGGACCGCCGAACTTGAGTCTTGCCTGCCGAGTCGCTGCCATTAGCCGAAAAGGAGGGTCATCGGGCCAAATCTAACATGTACGTTCCTGCCGGAATAACCGAAAACACGCGGCCCCTCCCCGCGCCGATCCACCGAGCTCGATGCGCGCCGGCTGATCAGGGCACCAGGAAGAACTGCAGGCTCCCGGTCCCCGACTCCAGGTCCTCGATCTGGATCCCCATTACGCCGCTCTTCGGGAAGTCCACGCTGAGCCCCTCGGACCGTCCGGTCA
>CAYQJS010000115.1:0-4786 GCA_964417895.1 uncultured Chloroflexota bacterium
AAGCCACTGCAGCGCCACGCGCTCTCCCCTATCGTTGACCGGCGCCCAGAGGGCGTCCCGTGAAGTTTATCACGACTGAAATTGACGGTCAAAGCAGCGTAATGGTTCGATAAATATGAGACAGTTTTGGGGGTGGTAGGCCAAGCCTGAGGTGTGCTGTCTAGGCTACTAGGCGCGTCGCTTAGGCTGAGCTCCTGAAGTTTCTGCCCATATTCCAACTCGAGCTTCTTGGCAAAGTCAACGGAGAGCCGCTCGAATCGGTCCGCGAGTCGATTGGTCGCGCCCCACACCACGCGATGCTTTCGCCTTGAATACCGCACTGATCGCCATTGCGGGCTGAGGCCATAAATCCAGGCGGGCAGAAACGCCGCAAGTATGGTTACTCCCACACAAGAGACGCTACGGAAGGAGCCTGGGTTATGCCCCTCGCCGCCGGACAGAGTGAACAGCGCGATGCCAACCGGAACCATCGAGCCGAACAAACCCAATGATTATGACGCGATCGTCCTCGCCGCTTCTTCATCGGTTGGTTCGCGTCATCACTTGGTGTATTTCGAGGGTGTGTGCTGCCCCGGCTACTCGCCCGGGCCATCCTGACCGTCGCTCTTGCGTGCCTGATCGGCTCTTCGCCCGCGAAGCCAGCGGGACAGACGAAGCCCGACCCAGCCTCCGACGGTTCCTGCCAGAACCATGATTAGGAGTTGACCCAAATCCATGCGAAAGCCTACTGCTTTGTGGCCGGCTTCTGCGCCCACGGCCGCTCGGGCCAGAATTGGAAGGAGATGGCGAAGGCGATTGAGATTGCAGCGAAGGAGGCAAGCGCCGCACCCACCGCCACGACTGTGGCGGTCTCACCGAATCGGCCCCCAAACAGGCCTAAGCTCGCGCCCAAGACACCTGCCGAGGGACCTATGGCAAGCGAGAGACCGAGTAGGGTGCGGCCAGTGCGCGTTTGTGGAGCCGTCTGCTCTCGCCAAAGGATCCCAGAGAGCCGCGGATTGAGGGCTGGCATGGCCCAAGCTAGCAGGTATGCAGAGGAGATCGGGACCAGCCAGATCCATGTGATACCCATGACCAGTATCCAGCCTCTAATCGCGATGGCAAAGATCTGAAGTGTCCAGAGAGCCGCACCTGCCATACGTGACCACCAGCTGAAACTCCACCAGCTCAACATTGCGGCGACTATGGCTGGTATGGAGAACAACAATCCGAGGCGGATAAGAGGAACAGAGACCGGAGGAAAGAACCCGAGCATAGCCCCGGAGAGGCCAAACGCGAACACCATAAGTGTCAGCATATGCCACCAGGACCAACGAGCAAGCGGATGGCGCTTGTTTCTCTTTAGCGTCAAGTCACATGCTTTGCGCGTTCGTACAGGGCTTGGTACGAAACGCGTCTCCTGGATAACTCAATGCATGATTCTCTTTGACCGCGCGGATCACAAGCCATTTTCAATCTTGGCCCAGCATCGTTTATTGGTCCGGTCGTGCCGCGATGTTTACAATTTTCCATCGGAGGGCGAATAGAGGTCACTCGGATTGTGACCCCAAGCCGGCTTATTTGCCACCTCCGAACAAGCTACCCAAGAATTGCCTCGCGCTGTCGATAGCCTGACTCGCTGTATTCTGAACAGTCGTGGCAATTTGCTGAGCTGCCTGAACGACATCGCCTGCCGCCCCTTGAATTGTGCTAGCGGCTCGTTCGACCAGGGTACGGGCCGCCTCGCTCGCCCGATAAGCCGTAGTTGTGACGGCTTGGGTGACTTCCCGCGCCGCGGTTCCGACGGAGTCCACCGCGCGGATCGCCGTGTTGACAACCGAATGTGCCGCTCTCGAGGCTAAGTCACCGACGCGCTCGCCCACCACTTGGGCGATGACCTGGCCATTCTGGAGGATGCCTGGCCAGGCCTCCAAGCCCTCACTTACGCTTCGCTTGAGAGCCGTGCCCACTCCAGTAGCGTCGAGGAGCATCCCAATTCCCACTCCTAGAACTGCGGTGACTGCAATGGTAGCTGTAACGGGGGCAGCAATACCCAACCCGGCGGCGATGAGGGCCACCGTCCCCGCCGCCGCAAGCCCCGTGCCAACGCTCAGAACAAGGTCGACGCCGGTCGATACGGCAAACTCCTTACTAATGACCCCTGTTTCTCGCTGAGTCCCGACCGTGTAGTCCCATAGGTTGCTGAGCAGGGACGTGATCATGCCTACGCCAATCGTTCCTCGCGCGCCTGCGGCCAGGTTTCGGAGAGTGAATTGCCGGAGGCCGACTTGCGAGAGAGTCGATCGAGTGTATTGGCCACCCCGCAGGTAGTAATCTGAGAGAAACTCGGCTCGGGTGCCACGGACAAGCGAGGGGGCACTCACCGTGATCTTGCCTGCCTCGAGTGCAGTGTATTGAACCGCGGAGGCCGCGTATGCCCTTCGCGCGGAGTTGAGGAGACTTCCTCCTCGTCCGACCCATTTCCCTTGCAAGGAAAAGATGTCAGAGTCAGATGGCAAGTACCCTGGCGGGTAGGGAGCGATCGGGGCCTGCGCTGGGATTAGTTGATCGGGGGTTCCCAGAGGAGTAGGCGTACCCATTGGGATGTGCGGCGTGGGGGTTTGCGTTCCGCCTGGCAGAGACAACTCGCTCGCGAATTGCGGCGATGAGTAGAGCCGACCCAATCGGTAAGTCGCATTCAGATCAAGGTCCGGGCTTTGCCAAGCTACCGTTTGTTCGACTGGCGTCGTCGGCGGCTCGAGGCGACTCAGGCTGTCCTGGTACTCCGCCAGCCGATACAGCACCTTGCGGCGCTCCTGAATCTCTTGTGCGGCCTTCGCGGCGGCGGCTGCTGCTACCGCCGCGGCGAGAGCTGCCCGCTGCGCAGCTTCGCGAGCCTGCGCCGCGGTGTTGCGGATTTGCATCTCAAGGCGCAGGCCAGCTTCCTTCTCCTTGCGCTCTCGTGCTTGGTCAAGGCCATACGCCGTCGCTCCGGCAGCTAGCGCGATGGCCGCCGCCCCCCACAGCACACCCGACGAGCCGCCCGAAACCGTCCCTGACAGCTCGCCGACGGGTATCGACGGAGGATCTGCAAGCGAAGAGTTTCCACCGCCGCCCGGTCGCAATGCGGCTGGGAGCCCGCCAAAGGTGCTGGTGAGCGGTGTCCGCGTGGGGCGGAGAACGGGCCCGGGAGCTGCCGTCGGAGCCGAGGCCAAGGGTTGTTCCACGCCGCCCGATTCCGAACTCGAAGCGGACGATGAATCGCCTGGAGGTGGCTCCGGCTCAGGAGTCGGAACGATCACAGTCACACCCAGAGTGGTCTCATCGGTATTTCCCGCCAAGTCTCGCGCGTGCAGGCCGAGGGTGTGCGAGCCGCCTCCGAACCCGGCGCCGTCCCAAGAGATAGTCTGGCTGATTGGGCCGCTGCCGCTGGCAATCGGTGAGCCATCCACCGACAGCGTCCATCCGATGACGCCGCTTCCCGCATCCTGAGCCTCCACGCTGATCTCGAGCGTCTCTGTACAGCCCGGGCAGAAGCTCGCACCCGCGCCCAGGTCGATGCCGGGTGGCAGCGTGTCGATGCGGATAGATTGGGCCTCCCCGGCGGTGTTCCCCGCGGCATCAGCGGCGCGCAGGTCCACAGTGTGCTCGCCGTCGGAGAAGGTGAGCGCACCGGAGTAGGCCGCCCAGCCGGATCCATCCACCGAGACCTGCAGGCTCGCCAGTCCGGCGCCCGGCGCCGGATCGCCAGCACTGGCCGTCAGAATTACGTCCGAGATATACCAGCCCCCATCGCCCGGTGTGCCGGTCACCTCACCCGACACCGATGGCGCAATGCTGTCCAGGCTTCCGGCCGCCGACCCCATATCCGAGGTATCGCCGTAACTGGAGCGTGCCCAGAAGGTGAAGCTATTGCCGCCCTCGACCAGCGGAACACTGCAGGCCGCACCCGAGCAGGCAAAGGCCTCACCGTTGCGAGTGCCCTCCAGCGCCAGGATGTTGTAGCCGGCGAGTGGTTCGCTGCCCGAAACGGACAGATCAGCGCCACCTCTGCACCAGCCGCCGGAGCCGGGGAGCCCACAAGACACGGACCCGTTGACCGTCGCTGGAGGTTGGTTGACGGTCTTCTCCACTGCTCGACAGCCTTCATCACCATCGCTGCAGGATTCGATCGAGCTGGTGCGCGAGATATCGCACGGCAGGGTTTCGCAGCTGTAGCCGGCCGGCCAGCCGCAGGCGGCCGAGTTGAAGTAGCTCCGGACGCTGCTGGTGGAATCGCAGGTGCTGTCGGGAGGCCCGACGAGGTCGAGGGTGCAGCCATACCAGCCTGCACCCGGAGGGTCGTAGACGGCCTCGTAGTGGCAGGCCAGCCGCTCCCACACCCAGGTAGACACCGTTCGGTGGGGGCCAATGTGGTCGGCTAGGGCTGGAAGGGCGAGAAATGCGCCAAGAACGAAAACGAGGAACGAGAGGATCGCTCGCCGCGGGAGGAGGATTGTGCGCGTGCGCGCAGCAGCTTGCATTGTCACCCCCGTCGGAGGACCCCCTCCAGTGCAGCCGTTTCTTCGGCTAGGCACATCATAAGGGATGAATCGGGTGGAATCAACCTCCTGTACTGGTTCAGGACATCATGAGACGGTCTGGGGGGGTGGGCCGAACGCCCTCGGCCGGAGCCCACTGCTATAATCCCGCGGTGTCGGCCTCCTTGCGTTCTCCCTCGGCTCGACCCTCGATCGCATCAGTCGAATTGAACTTTAGCGCGATTGAAGACCCGGCAGGGTGGGATGGTCTGCTGCACTCGCTCCCT
>CAYQJS010000116.1:0-4732 GCA_964417895.1 uncultured Chloroflexota bacterium
AGGTCGCCGATCACATCGGCCGCGGATCCCAGCGGACGGGTAGAGACCTCGGCTTCCGGAAGACCAAGCCGCTCGGCGGCGTCGAGGTTGGGTCGAGTCGGACGCCTGGCCATGTGTCCAGCACCGCCTCGAGGGCGGCCTGCGTCTCCATCCGGGCGAGATGGATGCCGATGCACGCGTGGGGCCCTTGCGCGAACGCCAGATGGGACCTCGAATTGGGCCGCGAGAGATCGAACCGGTCGGGGTTGGGAAACGTCGCCGGGTCGCGATTTCCCGCTGTCAACGAGACGATGACGAGGTCGCCCCGCTCGATCATCGCGCCCCCGAGCTCCGCATCGGAGGTCGCGTATCGGTCGACCCGTGCTGCGGCCGGTTCCAGCCTCAGCGACTCCTCCACGGCGTGGGTGGCCAGTGATCGATCGGCGATCAGGGCCGCCATCTGGTCCGGGTTGGTCAGCAGATGCCAGAACAATGACGTGGTCATGCCCTCGCTGGTCTCAATGCCGCCGAACATCATCACGGCTGCGTTCGACGCGACTTCGGCGTGCGACAGCGTGACCGTGGCCTCGGCCAAGACACCGCGGCCGCGCTGGATCGTTCCGGCGACATGGCGTCCAAGCGCGTCCACGGCGGATCGGGCTCCGGATCCGATCTCCTTGCCGGCAGACACGCGATCGACGGCCGCGACGATCTCGTCATACCAGCCGAGCAATACACCAGGTTCGGTTTCCAGGAGATCGAGGGCATCCGCGACGACGTTCACGGCCAGTGGGCCGGCGAGCTCTCGACGAATCTCGGCCTTGCCGTTTGGTGCCAGAGCGGCGACCAGTCGGCGAGCCGCGAGACCCACCCGCTCGCCGAACCGCGGCCTCGCCTCCGGACCGAGGAACGTCCGCGCGAACGGATCCCGGTGCCGCTGGTGCTCGTCGCCATCGAGCGACAACATGCTCGGACCGACGACCTGGGCGGTCGAGAAACCCGGGTCATCGACCGTGAAGAGCCTTGCGTTACGCATCACCTCGATGCAGAGGTCTCGACGCGTCACCAGCCAGCCGCCGAGGGCGGGCACCCAGGAGACCGGTTCGGTCTCGCGCAAACGCGCCAGCGGTCCGTACGGATCCGCGTCGAGCTGCTCCAGGGTGAGGCCCGCGCCCAGCGGAAATCGGATTCTTGAGGGGGTCATATGTGCGGTCGATGTCCGATACCGGAAGAACTACCTCATGAGGTCGAGCGTCGGCCCGCGCTCGCTGTAGGCGAGCCGGCTGAGCACCGGACGACCGTCGGAGAGGACTGTCACCTCGGGCGCGACGGGGCGTGCGCGATCCCCGCGTTGTTGCCGGACTGCACACGGATCACTTTCCACGCTGGCTCTTTTGCTCGGTCCGGCGTTGCTGGGCCGGTAATGCGACGACGGGCAGGAGTTCAGATGCTCAGGGCAGTCCCGCGACGATGCGCTCCATCTCCTCCTCGCTGAAGGCTCGCATCGTCTGGGTCCGAATGTTGCTCACCATGCCTAAGGCCACGAGCGCCTGGGTCGCCGCCGCGTCGTCCGCCGCTTCAAAGATGAACACGCCGTCGTGTTGGCCCAGGGTCCACCATATGCCGATAAGACGCCCGCCCGCCGCCTCCAGCGCCTGTCTGAATGCCCGGGCTCGGTTCACGGTCTCCTTCGCGTTGCGAACGCCCTGCTCTGTCCAGTCGAAGAGAGTGATGAAGGCCGCCATGTCGCCTACCTCCTGTGTCTTTCTCTGGCCCGGCGAATCCGGGTAGGGAGCGGTTGGGCCCCGGCGAAGGACCTTGCCACCCGGCCGGCCGTCTGAAACTCCAACTCTATCTCACCCCGTAGCCCTGCGACGGCCCGCCCACCGACAAACGCCATTCAGCGCGCACGGCCTCGCGTCAAACAGTGTTAGGACTTGAGCCGGACCAGCGAAAAGGGTGATCTGACAGCCTCGCAGCGCCCAGCCATGACGTGGTCATCGTGCCCGCGGAGGACACTTTGGCCCCACGAGGAACGGGGAGGCTGAGACAGGGCCTGATAGCCACCGCTGGTCGAGCGAACCGCGCCGGCTGGAGCGGGCTGGCGGTCACCCCAGGGCGAGCCTGATTGCGGGAATGTCGTCTCCGCCCAGGACGAGTCGGCCATCGGCGGTCAAGTAGAGCAGGTCGATGTTCACTTTCGCGTCGGCCACTCCGCGGAGCACGGCCGCAGCCGACCCTGGTTGGTTCGCAACCCGGGTCGCGACGACGGGGCGCTCTGCCTGAATGTCGAGGCCCGCGTCGATGAGCGCCCGGCGCGCCCGCTCGGCATCTTCGACGAGGACGTGGTGGACGCCCTGCGCCCCACACACGTAACCACACGCCCCCTCGATGTTGATGCCCGCCCGCCCGAGTGCATCGCTGGCACGCAGTAGGGTCCCTGGCTGGTTGACAAGCCCAACGGTCAGATCGGTCGCCATCCTTCGCCTCCTGGGCGCTGCAGAACTGCAGGCATCGTAAGGCTGCGGGTGCGCCTACCTCCAGACCCACGGCGAACCGCGCGGTCGCCTCGAATGCGAGCCGTCGATCCACTCATGGTGTGGGCGGTCGTGGCGGCAGTCCTTCACGTAACCTGCTAGCGCCTGTATTCGGCGCCGTCTATGACCGAGGCTGGTTGTAGTCATCGAGGAGCGTGAACCCGTAGCGCTCCGCGAGCGCCGCCATCACGCGGGGTTCAGAGCGTTGCGCGCTGGTTAGCTGCGCCACCTCTCGGAAGTACCCTTCCGTGCCGCCCGGGAAGAAGAACGTCAAGATCCTACCGCGGTCGCCGACGAGGGAATAACGGTGGGGCTTGCCGCGCGGTAGGAACACGAACCCTGTGGGGCTGGCCCCGAAATGCTCGCTGCCGCTCTCGAACTCGAACCGCCCCTCCAGGATGAGGAAGCCTTCGTCGACATCGTGGTGGACGTGCAGCGGGGTAGCAACGTTATCAAGCTGCTCGAATTCCAGGAGCGAGAAGCTCCCGCCGCTCTGTATCGCGTCCACCAGGACGGCGAAACGGTTCCCGGTTGGGCTCCGCATGAAGTCGTGGGGCTTGGGATCGGCCAGAAACGGCCGCAGCCCAGATTGCATCGCGTACCTCCTGTCGGGGCAGGGTGGCTCCGACCGTCGCCCGATCGGCACCCGGCTGGGTCCCTTGTCCATGGCAAACCATACTTCGGACGACTACCCGCCTTGGTAGGTCATTCTCGGGTCAGTGAGCGTGCGGCAATGTACCCAGAGAGTGGCGCGGTCGGTAGTCTCTCAATCTGATGGTGGTCGCTTACCCGGGCCGATTTTGGTCCAGGCACGCATCAGGGTCCAAATTCCAGTGAGGCCGATCAGCCCACCGCCGAAGACTCTGAGCCAAAGCGGCTGCGGGGCAACCAGTAGCATCCAGCCCGCCAGAACGAAGAATGGCAGCACGAATACCAGCAGGTAGAAAGCGAAGAAGAACCTCACGGTGGGGAATCTAACTCCGGTCGCGCCCGCTCGACCGACCGCTCGTCTCGGGGGATGCCTCGGCGGGATTCGTCGTCAGGCTGCGTTGCCGCGCCAGGGGTGAGGAGCGGCGTAGCGGGCGATGGGATCGATTGATCAGTCAGGGTGATCGCACCTTGGCTGAGGCTCACGACGTTCTCATGGTGTGGACTTCTCGCGCCCCCTGGCTCGGAGAAGAACGACCACCGTCCGGGCGTTCCCACGCAGTCATTCCGGATCCACTCCAGGATGTCCCTGGCCAGCATGTCAGCGATCTCGACGCCGCCTGGCGCCCGGTGGTACATGGGGACGCCGGTGGGCGGCCTGCACGCTCGGATGTAGGCTCCACGGAGGGTCCGCCACTGACTTCGGATCAGTAGGTCGGGGGTTCGAATCCCTCCGGGCGGGCCACAATCTGAGCGTGAAACGGCCCGGCGGAGGCGATCATCGGGAGATACTCGTCGCGGGCGAGCCTCGCCGAAACGATCGCACCGTCGCGAACGCGCAGGGCTGAGAAGAGGTTCTGCGCGATCTCGGTCCGCGGGTCCGTTATCGGTACGGCCGGCTCAGTCGCGAAGGCCTGTCGCCCTGGTAGGCCCCGGGGGGCTCAGCTCGTGTGTGTAAGGACGAGTACGACCAAGTGAACGTCAATCCCACGTCACGACCGGGTGGTACTCGGCCTTCTACCGGCCGCCCCCGATGAGCTCACTGCTCGCGACGGTGGAGAGCGCCTGCGTCAGGGGTCGGTGCACCTTGACACCACATTTTGGTTGAAGTCCCTCTGCACAACCCTCTCCGTTGGTGCACGATTGCGCCAACGGAGAGGTGGCGGGAGCCACGGGGGAGTTCCGCGGCACGGCGTCCCATTGAACGGTCGCCCGACTCGTGCCGAAAGCCAATGGCGAGACCGACCTCGGCCGGAGGAGGTATTTGCTGATGGCGCGCCGACTCATGACAAGATTCGGACTTGCAGTCTCTGCTGTAGCCCTGGTCCTGAGCCTCAGTGCTGGTGCCACTCTGGCTGGTGAAGTAACTGGAAGCGGTCAGAACGTAGACCAAAATCAGGGTGTGTCGTGGTGCTCCTTCTCTGGACTGAATGACGACCCTGGTGCCCCGCTGGACGGCTCAGGCCCTAACGGCCCCGGCGGTCAATCACAGTCTTACGGGCAGGATGTCAAGCTGGGTCTCATCGATCCGCATGACTTCAATCCTGGCCTGGCCTGCAACCCGAACA
>CAYQJS010000117.1:0-4673 GCA_964417895.1 uncultured Chloroflexota bacterium
CTGGCGGCGCAGTCCATCGGCGAGCCGGGGACACAGTTGACCATGCGCACGTTCCACACGGGCGGCGTTGCCGGCGGGCTCGACATCACAACAGGACTCCCACGCGTCGAGGAGCTGTTCGAAGCAAGGCAGCCCAAGGGCAAGGCGGTGCTCTCTGAGATCGATGGTATCGTCGAGCTGCAGCGGCTGGAGGACGCTCGGGTCATGCGCGTCGTGTCGCGCGAGACCTACCGCGACGACCACGACATTCCCGCCGGATATCAGCTCGAGGTCAGCGAAGGGCAGTGGATCGATGTTGGCCAGACGCTCGCCGCAATGCCGGAGCAACCCCCGATCGTCGCTCAGCTCTCGGGTACGGTCGAGATCCGAACCGAGGGCGCCGCTGCTACCATGGCTTCAGTGGTAGCGGAGGACCGGGACGAACGTGAGTACCGAGTGCCGCCTCAGGCGCGGGTGCGCGTCGATGATGGCCAGTTCGTCACGGCTGGCGAGCAGCTCACCGAGGGGTCGCGAGACCCTCAGGAGATTCTGAACATCCAGGGCCGCGAGGCGGTACAGCGATATCTTGTGGATGAAGTGCAAGAGGTATACCGGTCGCAAGGCGTGACCATTAACGATAAGCACGTCGAAGTTATCGTCCGGCAGATGCTGCGCAAGCTGCGGGTGGACGAGCCCGGAGATGGCGCTCTGCTGCGCGACGAGCTCGTGGACCGCTTCGAGTACGAGGAGATCAACCGCGAGGTGCTGGCGGAGGGCGGCGAACCGGCGACGGCGCGGCCCGTGCTCCTGGGTATAACTAAAGCCTCCCTGAATGCCGAGAGTTTCCTCGCGGCGGCGTCGTTCCAGGAAACGACGCGCGTCCTCACCGAGGCTGCTCTGATGGGCAAGGTCGATCGCCTCATGGGGCTCAAGGAGAACGTCATCATCGGTAAGCTCATCCCAGCTGGGTCCGGGCTTGTGGCTCGCCTCGAAGCACGGCGGCAGCGCCAGCTCGCGTCAGAGGCCGTCGCCGCCTTCCTCGAGCCGACGCCTCTGCTGGATACTTCCGTCCTCGAGGATTCGTTCGAGTCGCCCGCCGACGGGATGTCGCTCGATAAGCCCTTGGAAGCCGCAAGTCACGAGGAGTAGAATCGCTCACTATGCCGACAATCAATCAGCTGATCCGCAAAGGGCGGCAGAAGCTCCGCAAGAAGACCACCGCCCCCGCTCTCCGTTTCCAGCTCAACTCGTTGCGGGGCAAGACACGGCGGGGCAGGGGCTCGCCCCAGAAGCGAGGCGTATGTATCCAGGTGCGGACAACGACCCCGAAGAAACCGAACTCCGCGCTCCGGAAGATCGCTCGCGTCCGTCTCTCGAACGGGATGGAGGTGACGGCCTACATTCCAGGCGAGGGGCACAATCTGCAGGAGCACTCTGTGGTCCTCATTCGCGGTGGCCGGGTGAAAGACCTGCCCGGCGTGCGCTATCATGTCATCAGAGGCGCGCTCGATGCCCAAGGGGTGCGCGACAGGAAAAAGAGCCGATCGAAGTATGGGGCCAAAGCCCACCAGGGAGTGGGCTCCCGCTAGCGGACTGCGCGTACACCGAAGGGGCCAGTCCGAGCCGTCGGGCTGGCCCTATTGATTGTTCGGTAGGTCAGGAGAAGTGAGCCATGCCACGTAGAGCGCGAGTGGTTCGGCGTGATGTACCGCCCGACCCGAAATACGGCAGTCGTTCGCTGGCGAAGTTCATCAATCGCCTGATGATGAGCGGCAAGAAGAGTCTCGCCGAGCGCATCGTGTACGTGGCGCTGGACAATGTCGAGCGCCACGTACACCAGAACCCGCTCGATGTCTTCGACCAGGCGATGCGCAATGTCACACCGGTGCTTGAGGTCAAGCCGCGGCGTGTGGGGGGGGCCACCTATCAGGTGCCGGTCGAGATCCGCGGCGAGCGCCGCGTTTCGCTCGCCATGCGCTGGCTCATCGGCGCGGCCAGGAATCGGCCCGGGAAGAGCATGGCCGAGAAGCTCTCGGCCGAGATTCTCGATGCTTCGCGCGGGCAGGGCGTCACTGTGAAGCGTAAGGACGACGTGCACCGCATGGCCGAAGCCAATAAGGCATTCGCTCACTACCGCTGGTAGCACCTCGGACTTGCAGGGCAGGTGACGATCCTGCCCGCAGAGGGTCCAGCCTCTGGTAAGGATGGTATGACGTCCCAACTCGAACGCATTCGGAACATAGGCATCATCGCCCACATCGACGCGGGCAAGACGACGACGACCGAGCGCATCCTCTACTACACGGGCCGCATCTACAAGATCGGCGAGGTCCACGAGGGCACGGCCGTCATGGACTGGATGGAGCAGGAGCGCGAGCGCGGCATCACCATCACCGCGGCGGCGACGACCGCTGAATGGCGGGAGCATCGCATCAATATCATCGATACACCCGGCCATGTCGACTTCACGGTCGAGGTGGAGCGCTCGCTGCGCGTGCTGGATGGTGGGGTGGTCGTCCTGGATGCTGTGGCCGGTGTCGAGCCCCAGTCGGAGACGGTATGGCGCCAGGCCGACAGGTATGGCGTCCCACGCATCTGTTTCATCAATAAGATGGATCGGGTGGGGGCCGACTTTTGGCGAACCATAGAGATGATTAGAGACCGGCTCGGCGCCGAGCCAGTTCCCATTCAGCTGCCCATCGGCGAGGAAGCGGCGTTTCGCGGCATCGTTGACTTGCTCGAGCGGCAGGCGCTGGAGTGGCCCGACGGGAGCGACGCTGACGCGCCCCCCTCTCTCCAGGCGGTACCTGAAGCGATGGAGGCCGAAGTCGAGAACTGGCGGGAGGAGCTGGTTTCTCGGCTCGGGAGCTTCGATGACGGCCTTGGCCATCGTTACCTGGCAGGGGAGGACATCCCCGCCGCGGACTTGCGACGGGCCTTGCGCGAGGCGACCATCGACGGCAAGGTCGTGCCGATTCTTTGCGGGAGCGCGCTCCGGAATAAGGGTATCCAGCCGCTACTCGATGCCGTCGTCGACTATCTGCCCTCGCCACTGGACGTGCCGCCGGTCGCCGGGCTCCACCCCCAGACCGGGGAAGTGGAGGCGCGTCGGTCGGTACCCGAAGAGCCGTTCGCTGCCCTCGCCTTCAAGATCGTGTCGGACCCCTACGCCGGAAGGCTTAGCTATATCCGGGTATATTCGGGCGAGCTCAGCGCCGGCTCCTACGTCTACAACTCGACCAAGGACCAACGCGAGCGGGTCGGTCGCCTCGTGCGGATGCACGCGAATCGGCGAGAGGATGTGGAGGTTGTGTCCGCCGGCGACATTGCAGCGGTCGTCGGGTTGAAGGTGACCGGCACCGGTGACACGCTGTGTGATCCTACCAAGCCGGTGATTCTGGAGACGATCCGCTTCCCTGAGCCTGTCATATCGGTGGCGATCGAGCCGCGAACCAAGGCTGACCAGGACCGGATGGCCCAGGCGTTGGTGCGTTTGACCGAGGAGGACCCAACATTCAGAGTCCGTAGCGACCCCGAGTCTGGACAGACGCTCATCTCCGGTATGGGTGAGCTCCACCTCGAGGTGATCGTCGACCGCATGCTCCGGGAGTTCAAGGTCGACGGGCGCGTAGGACGACCCCAGGTGGCTTACCGCGAGACCATCACCAAGAAGGCTCGGGAGGAAGGGCGCTACGTCCGCCAGTCTGGCGGGCGCGGGCAGTACGGGCACGTGTGGCTGGAGGTCGAGCCGCTCGAGCCCGGAGGCGGCTTCGAGTTCGTGAACCGCACTGTCGGTGGCGTGGTGCCCAGAGAGTACGTGCCGGCGGTCGAGTCGGGTGTTCGACAGGCGATGGAAACGGGCGTAGTGGCTGGCTACCCCCTGGTCGACATGCGAGTGTCGCTGGTTGACGGCTCCTACCACGAGGTGGACTCGTCGGAGATGGCCTTCAAGATCGCCGGCTCGATGGGCCTGAAACGCGCTACGCAGCGGGCGGCGCCGCACATCCTCGAGCCGATCATGAAGGTTGAGGTCGTCACTCCCGACGGCTTCCTTGGCGACATCGTCGGGGATCTCAACGCGCGGCGCGCACACGTGGAGGGAATAGAGACGCGCCCGAACGTCCATGTGATCAAAGCCCAGGTGCCGCTGGCCGAGATGTTCGGATACGCCACCGAGTTGCGCTCGATGACCCAGGGAAGGGCGACGTACTCGATGGAGTTCGACCACTACCAGCCGGTTGCCCAGCACGTCGCCCAGAGCGTCGTGGCCAGGGCGCGGAGCTGAGGGCGGGCGCCCAGCAACCGGTGTCGGACCCGCGGCCCACTGAGATTGGCCGAGGGTCTTCCTTGGCTCACACCGCTGCTGTCTGTTACACTGGCGTCTGGTCTTGCCAACTGTGCGTGGCTCCCTTGTGGCGCGCCCGGGAACGCACCGCCCCACCCGCGGTACGCCCCCTCTGAATAGGCTCTTCCGGCAGCTCTGACGCGGACTCGAGCCTGCTGGCATTGCGCCCGGTTTGACCAGGCTACGACATATATGATTCGCCCATCAGGGTAGGAGGACTGTGCCGCCATGGCCAAAAAGAAGTTTGAACGGACGAAGCCGCACGTCAACGTAGGGACGATTGGGCACGTGGACCATGGGAAGACGACGTTGACGGCGGCGATCACGATGGTGTTGTCGCAGAAGAATC
>CAYQJS010000118.1:0-4589 GCA_964417895.1 uncultured Chloroflexota bacterium
TGATCCGCAGATCCCCCGGCATTTCAGGCCTCGGTGGTCGCCCGATGGGAGCCGAATAGCCGTGAGGCAGCCGGTGGCCAGCTCGAGCAGAGGGCCAGGCGTGTTGATCCACTATTTTCCCAGCGGCCAAACCGACTTTTACCCGGCTTCGAGCACGGCGGGCGCGTTTTCGCCGGACGGAGCCAGCTTCGCATTCACCTCCCTGATGCCCCGGGACGGAGAGATGCGGACAGTGCTCCGGCGCGCGGACGTGAATTCGAAAGAGGCTGCTGTCATCCCGACGCCCGACGCGGCAATGGAGTCGGCGGAAATCGAGTGGGGCGGGGCGGCAGGGACTGTCGCGGTCGCCCGACGCTACATAGGGGATGCCCGGTCGCTAGGTCAGCAGCTCTACCTGGTCAATGTGGAGGAAGGGACGGTCCGGCCGCTGCTGGTGGACGCGAACTATGATCACGCGTTCTTCAGCTGGGATCCGACCCGACGCTTGCTGGTCCTGGAGCGGTCGCTGATCCGCAACCCGGACCCGAGCGCCCCCGCCGACCCGCGCTCGCAGGTGTGGTTGTACGACACTGAGCAGGGAACGCTGACGCAGATCGCTGCCAACGCCCACCGCCCCCGTTGGGTGCCCTGAGGTGGACACGCGGTCCTGCACGATCGACTTAAGCTTAGCCAGTTCACGCCCACGGCGCGGTTCATCCACAGCGGGGCCCTTGGCTACGTGTGGCCCTCCGGACTAAAGGGTAAACCGGACTTGCGAGATCCTTCAGGGCCCCTTTAGCCTGTCTTAAGGTCTCTGTTACCTCGCTCGGCTATGGTCATTCTACGGAGACCCACAGCAAAATGCGTGATCAGGAGCTCGCTGATGCCTCACATTCGCAGCCGGGGTGCCCGGGTATTGTCACTGGCCATTCTGGGAACCGTCTTCTTCGCGAGCGCCTGCCAGACGGCTGCCTCTCCTTCGGCCTCGGGCCAGACTTCTGGGGGTGGAGCAGCCGCTGGCCGTGGAGCAGCCCCGTTGTCGGGTGCGATTGCCATTGATGGCTCCAGCACCGTCTTTCCCGTGACCGAGGCCGTTGCTGAGGAGTTCCGAAAGGTGCAATCGGGAGTCCGGGTGACCGTGGGCATCTCCGGCACCGGCGGCGGGTTTCAAAAGTTCTGCAACGGCGAGCTGGATATCGCGGATGCGTCGCGTCCCATCACGAGCAGCGAGCAGGAAGCCTGCCGGTCGAAGAACATCGAGTGGGTCGAGCTGCCGGTCGCCATCGACGGGCTCTCGGTCCTGGTCAACCCACAGAACACGTGGGCAGCCTGCATGACAGTGGCAGAGCTGAAGCGGGTCTGGGAGCCGAACGCCACGGGCGCCGTCACTCGGTGGAACCAGATTCGCGCCGAGTGGCCAGACCAGCCCATGCGTCTATACGGACCGGGCACCGACTCGGGAACGTTCGACTACTTCACCGAGGCGATCAATGGCCGCGCGAGAGCGAGTCGTTCGGACTACACGGCGAGTGAAGACGACAACGTGCTCGTGCAGGGGATCGCTGGCGACCAATACTCGCTCGGTTACTTCGGCTACGCCTACTACCAGGAGAATCGGAACCGCCTGAAGCTGGTGCAGGTGGACGGAGGCAGCGGCTGCATCACGCCGTCCGATGAGACCATTCTCGGTGGCACGTACAAGCCGCTTTCGCGCCCGATCTACATTTATCCGTCGAGAGTCGCGCTGCAGAGGCCCGAGGTCATGGAATTCACCAGGTTCTATCTCTCGAAGGCCCCGGAGCTGGTGCCCCAGGTTGGTTACATCAAGCAGCAGCCCGCCGTGTACGCCGAGAGCCTCCAGAGGCTGGATAGGCTGGCCCTGTCCCGATAGCAAGCTGCCGAAAAAGGTTTGGCTCCGCTCGTGGTGAACGTGGGCTCCGCTCGTGGTGAACGTGGGCTCCGCTCGTGGTGAGCTTGGGCTCCGCTCGTGGTGAGCTTGGGCTCCGCTCGTGGTGAGCTTGTCGAACCATAAGGGCCGTTCGATAAGCTCTCCGAATGCCCCGATTCATCGGGGCTCGGAGTCCGCAGCGCGGACGGGGTGAGCGAGTCTTGTAGCGGCCTGCTCGCCGCAACGCTGGCCCAACGAAAACTTTAGCGGGCCTTAATGTTCCTCTAACATCGCCGAGCCTTCCCAGGCTGCATGATTAGCCGACATGGGGCCGTATGGCA
This sequence comes from uncultured Chloroflexota bacterium, assembly GCA_964417895.1. Classification (GTDB taxonomy): domain Bacteria; phylum Chloroflexota; class UBA6077; order UBA6077; family SHYK01; genus CAYQJS01. Next base: position 2,209 of record CAYQJS010000118.1, read on the forward strand.
GCAGCTAGCCCTCAGCTGATCCTGCCGCGTGGCGGTTCTCGCACGTCTGTCCGTCGGCGCGTGAGCCGGCTGGGGGACCGGGCCGCTTTCGCTGTCGTGCTGGGCTGTGCGCTCGTGTCGATCCTGACGACGGCGGGCATCATCGCCGTCCTGCTTTTCGAAGCCGTCGATTTCTTTCGTGAGATATCACCGCTGGATTTCTACGTCGGCACGCGATGGGCGGCCACCTTCGATCCTCCTTCCTTCGGAGTCCTGCCGCTCGTAGCTGGCACGTTCCTCGTCGCTGCGATCGCCATGGTGGTGGCGCTCCCGGTCGCGCTCTCGGCGGCGCTCTATCTCGCGGAATACGCGGCGCCCCAGGTGCGGAGCGTGCTCAAGCCCCTCCTCGAGATCCTGGCCGGCATTCCCACCGTCGTGTACGGGTACTTTGCGCTCAACACAGTCACCCCGCTCATCCGCATCTTCCTGCCCGAGACGAACGTGTTCAATGCGCTGAGCGCCGGCATCGTCGTCGGCATCATGGTGATCCCGCTGATCTCTTCCGTGAGCGAGGACGCCATGGCCGCGGTGCCGCGCACGCTCCGCGAAGGGGCCTATGCGCTGGGCGCCACCCGACTCGAGGTTGCGACGCGGGTCGTCTTCCCAGCGGCACTGTCGGGCATCCTCGCGTCGATCATTCTTGCCGTTTCCCGTGCAGTTGGCGAAACCCTGGCCGTGACCATTGCCGCCGGGGCGACGCCCAGGCTTACCTTGAATCCGCTCGAGTCCGTGCAGACGATGAGCGCCTACATCGTCCAGATCTCGTTGGGGGATGCGCCCTTCGGCAGCATCGAGTACCGAACCATCTTTGCTGTGGGGATCACCCTCTTCGCCATCACGTTTATCTTCAACCTGCTCAGCGAGGCGGTCCTCCGACGCTTCCGTGAGGTGTACGAGTGAGCGTATTTGCCTGGGAAGAGCCAGCGCTGAACCTGAGGCTGGACCGCCGGCGGAGAGCCAACGCGATCTTTACGTCGCTGTGTCTGGCGGCCATCGTGCTGGCGATCCTGTTCCTGGTGATCCTTCTCGTAGAAGTCCTGCGTCGGGCCTGGGGCTGGGTGGACCTGCAATTCATCACCAGCTATCCATCGCGTTTCCCGGCCCAGGCGGGGGTTCTCTCGGCCCTCGTCGGCAGCATCTGGCTCGTCGTGCTGACGGCGCTGTTCGCCGTGCCGGTTGGCATAGCTACTGCTGTCTATCTGGAGGAGTACGCGCCAGCTGGCCGCTGGCGCGATCTGATCCAGGTGAACATCTCGAACCTGGCCGGGGTCCCATCCATCGTCTACGGTCTGCTGGGGCTGGGATTGTTCGTCCGCACCATGATGCTCGGGCGAAGCCTGCTGGCCGGCGCGCTGACGATGGGCCTGCTCGTGTTGCCCATTGTGATCGTCGCGGCGCAAGAGGCAATTCGAGCCGTGCCACCAACGATGCGCGAGGCGTCCTTTGCGCTCGGGGCCACGCGGTGGCAGACGGTGCGGCACCACGTCCTGCCAGCGGCCCTCCCCGGGATCCTGACGGGAGTGATCTTAGCCGTCTCCCGAGCGCTGGGTGAAGCGGCGCCCCTGATCACCATCGGGGCGCTGACCTTCGTTCCGTTCCTCCCGGACGGACCGCTGAGTGCCTTCACGGTGCTGCCGATCCAGATCTTCAACTGGACGTCGCGCCCCCAGGACGACTTTCAGCGCGTGGCCGCCGCGGGCATCGTCGTTCTGCTGGTGCTGCTCCTGACCGCAAACGCCGTGGCGATCCTGGTGCGCGATTATCATCGGAGGAAGATAAATTGGTAGGGACGCGGCCGCGGGCCGACAGCGATCGGAGGTTTCCGATCCCGTTGAACGCCGAAATGGAAACCACGCCGCCGATCCTGAGCACCGTGGAGCTGACCTTCTGGTACGGCCAGTTCCGTGCCTTGCGGGACATCACCATGGCTATTCAGAGCAACCGCGTCACGGCCCTCATCGGCCCCTCGGGATGCGGCAAGAGCACGCTGCTGCGCTGCTTCAATCGCATGAACGACCTGATCCCCAACACGCGCGTCGGCGGGCGGGTCCTGTTTCACGACGAGGACCTCTATGACCCCGCCACCGACCCCACGGAGGTGCGATGCCGCATCGGTATGGTGTTTCAGAAGCCCAATCCCTTCTCGAAGTCGATCTATGACAATGTTGCGTTCGGTCCGCGGATCAACGGCTTCCGCGGAAGCATGGACCACCTGGTCGAGCGCTCGTTGCGGCAAGCGGCGCTCTGGGACGAGGTGAAGGACAAGCTGAAGCAAAGCGGCTATGCGCTGTCCGGTGGGCAGCAGCAGCGGCTGTGCATCGCGCGGGCGCTCGCCATCGAAC
>CAYQJS010000119.1:0-4578 GCA_964417895.1 uncultured Chloroflexota bacterium
TGGCCGGCGACCTTTCGCCCTCTTCAATCCCCTCGCATGATTTGCATCAAGCGTCAAGGGGGGAGGAGATGACAACTCAAAAGAAGACGGTCACATTCTTCGCGAGAAGGACGTTCTGGTCCAGCGTGATCTTGCGCTTGGCTACTTTCCATCCAGTGTCGGCGTCGCGCCGGAGGATATCCTCGCGCTTGCCCACGAAGAAGTCGGTCTCGTCCTGCAAGCGGTTGCGGTAAACGATGAAGCGGCTCTTCACGGTGACCTCGTCACCGCGCACGTCGAGGACCTGGACGTTCGACACCACGTGGCACACGCGCGAGAGTGGCTCCTCCGCCCAGTGGAGCCCGGTATTGATCTGGCGCACGCGCCCGGTGAGTGTAACCTTGCCCTCGTCGAACCACGAGATCTCGGACTCGTCGCTGGTATTCTCGCGTTGCTGCTCCCCGAACCTCACGTTGCGACGCATCGGCATGTAGTAATGGATATCCTCTGCGATCAAGTCGAGCCACTCGTCGAACCGTCGCTCATCGAGCAGCTCGGCTTCTCGATAAAGGAAGCTCTCGATCTCATGCAGGAGGAGCAGCTGCTGCAGGGTTTGTTGCTGCGTAGTGTCAATCGCCATCGTTATTCTCTCCTCATCCGCTCGTGCCAGACTCGAAAATTGGGCGGCCCGGTTGACTCCATCCGCGCCTGTCAGACGAATGGTAGTTGCCGCGCCGTAGACTCGCAACAGTACCTGGAGGATCGGGTGTCCCCTGGAGCTAGGACAAGATCGCAAAAGTTCGGTCACCCTCCCCCCTCTCCCTAACCCTCCCCCGCCAGGGGGAGGGAACAGACGAATTTACGCGACGCGCTAACGTCGGGGACAACACCTGGAGGATCGATCATGATGGAGGAGCCGAGCAAGAGCCCACAGGTGAACGGCCACGGGACCGCGGTGGAGCGCGCGGCGCTCGTGCACATGGGCGTCAGCGTTGGGGCGGCGACCGTCCAGCTCGTCGCGCTTCATCTCGAAATCGAGGCCCGAGAAGGCGACGGTCCGGCGCGCGTCGTCGAGCGGCGGGTTCTCTCACGCCGAGGTCCTGTGCCGACTCCGTACCTGGAAGACGGCTCGCTGGACATCGGGGCGCTTGGCTTCGCGCTGCTGGAAGCTGGTTCGAACAGCCCCGTTCTCGGAGAGGCGATTGCTGGCCGCGTCGCCGTCCTGAGTGGCTACGCAGCGGAAGAGGACAACTCGTACTGGACGGGCCGGGCTCTGGCCGACATCGATTACACCCCGTACGTGTGCCTGCGGGCAGGGCCCAACCTGGGGGCCGTTCTCGCGGCGTACGGTGGCGATGCCGTCGCTCGCTCGGTGGGCGCCAGCGGGGAGCCCCAGACGATTCTGAACATCGACCTCGGCGCCTCGACCACCAAGCTCGCCCTGTGCCGCGGCGGGGAGATCGTTGAGACCGCGGCCATTGCGCTCGGGACACGGTCGATCGCGTTCGACGCAGCGGGGAGAATCCAGGAGATGCGACCCGCCGCTGCTCGGGCCGCGGAGGCGTTAGGTGTTGCGCTGACCAGCGGAGCTGTCCTGGCGGAGCGATACCGGCAGGCGCTGGCCCAGCAGCTCGTCGACTGCATCCTCAACGTCATTGAGCGTCGGCCGCTCGATGCGCTCGCCCGGAGCCTTATGCTCACCGCTCCGCTCAGCTACACTGGCCCGATTTCCACGCTGAGCTTCACTGGCGGTGGAGCGGAGTACATCTTCAACAGAGAGGAGAGAGACTTCGGCGATCTCGGGCCAGTGATGGGAAGATCGGCGCGGGAGATGGGCGAACGGCTGGCCCTTCGACCAGCTCAGGGTGAGCGGGTAGCTCTGCACGAGCCCGAGTTTCCCATGCGGGCAACGTTGCTGGGCGGCATCCAGTATCGCCTGCGCGACGGGGGCGGGACGCCAATCTTCGCAGAGCCACCGGCATTCGCGACCGCACGAGAGCGTGATAGCTCGTTCGTGGCTGCTGGGCCCTAGCGGGATACAGAGGCACCGGAACCGAGCCCTGGCAGCTCGGGACGGCGCCAACGATAACTGCCGGTATTTCAGGGTTCCTTCTCTCTCTTGGTAGCACACCCACCATTACTTGTCAATAGCGGTTGTTGACAGTCATGATATGATATAAGGTGCAGAGAAATGAGGTGAACAGAGATGGCGAGCGAACCCAAGAGAATCAAGGTTGGTGCAGGTAGTGAGCTGGCGCGCCTGCTAGACCAGGCGACCGTTGCCCCGCTCATCCTTGACAAGGACGGGGAACTCTACCGCGTCAACCGTATGGAGAAGGAACGAGAAGATATCTGGGCCGGGTATGACCCTGTCAAGGTGCGTGAGGCGCTTAAGAAGAGCGCTGGCGCTCTTGCTGGCGTGGACAGGAAGCAATTGTTGGCGGACATCCACGCCCAGCGCGCCCAGGACAGTAAGGGCCGTCCTGCCCACTAAATGCCCTACCTCATCGACTCCGATTGGGTTATCGATCACCTCGACAACGTCCCCGAGGCCGTTGAGCTCCTCGATCTCCTCGCTTCCGAGGGGATCGCTGTCAGCATCATCACCTACATGGAGGTGATCCAGGGGCGGTTAAGGAGCCCCGATCCCGAGAGGGCCGAGGCAAAGTTTGCCGAGTTCCTAAGGGGCGTACCTGTCCTCCCCTTCTCCCTCGATGTGGCAAGACGGTGCGCGGCGCTGCGAGAAACGCTTAGACGAGAAGGCCGGCGAGTCAACGCTCGCGCGCTTGACCTCATCAACGCGGCGACGGCCATCGAGCACGATCTCACCCTCGTCACGCGCAACACGCACGACTACGCCGACATCCCTGACCTCAAGCTCTACCGGGAGGCCAGCCAATGACCTGACCCTATGAAAGAACGCCTCACCAGACAGCTCCATCCCGACGTCCACCAAGCCCTGCGCATGGCCCAGCGCCTCACCGGCAGAGAACCCGTTATCAAGCGCGTTCCCAGCCTTCCTCTCGACACCCGTGCACGACTCATCCGCCCCAAGTTCCCCACCAGGCCCTACGAGATCCAGTACGCCCGTGCCCAGGAGCGGGTTCTCGACCACCTCATCGTCCACGAGGTCGGCCACATCGTCCGCCTACACCAGGTCCCAGAAGCGGAGCGCCTGATGCCTGCGATCACGCAGGACACGCGGCGCATGGTGGTCCAGCAAATTCAAGGCGAGCTTGCAACTCTCCTCGCCCGGGGGGGTTCCCGAGAAGATGCTTCCTGATCTAACCTGAAAATGCCCCTCCACCCACCCCCCCCCCCTCCCGTCGTTGGGCACGCCCACCCCCGCCCCTCGCTTTTTCTGGGGGCTTCGCCCCCAGCCCCCTGGCGAGTTTCATTGCCGGTGGTGCGGCGAAGCCGCATGATGTCTAATCGATATAGGGGTCGAAGGCATTGGCGTGCCGATGGGCGCAGAGAACGCTAAACTCCAAGCAGCCAACGGGCATTCACCGCCTGCGAGGTGAGCCGATGAAGCAGGCCTGGCAAAAAGAAACCTTTCGCCTTCCCAAGGATCACGGGTTCAAGGCCAGGCCCGGCAACGCGATCTTCATCGCCGATCGGGGCGCAGTACGCTTCGAATACCCAGCCACCTGGACGATGGAGCCTACTGACGACGCGCTTGAGTTTCGCGATCGACCGCCGCCCGACGACGATTGCGTGCTCAAGTTCTCGCTGATGCGGCTCAATCCTCAGATCGACTGGTCGGGTGTTCCCGTCGCCCAGTTACTCGAAGACCTGCTGACGAAGGATTCGCCCGACCAGACTCTGGTCGGGAAAGTCAGGACGCGGCGCCGGGACGATATGCAATTGGCCTGGCTCGAGACATCATCCATCGATCCCGGGGAGCAACGGGAAGGCCGTTGTCGCGCCTGCCTGGCTCTTCGAGGCAACGTCATGCCGTTCATCACGATGGACTTCTGGCCGGAGGACACCGCGCGCTTCGCCCCAGTGTGGACTGGCATCCTGCGCACCCTCCGCATCGGCGAGTACGAGACCAGGCTAACGGGCAGCGATCCGCGCTACTGGGCGTCTCAGGTCCCCTAGCGCCCGCGGGGGTGAGGTTCTGCGAGGTTATGACGCATCCGCACGGATTCGGATCACGTGAGACTAGCGAATGTCTGGCGGATCCATGGATCCTGGTGGCTTCCACTCCGGGCGGGCCCCGTTCGGGCACCGCGTCACTGCGCCTGCAAGAAACGCACGACCTCCGTCGTGAACAGCTGCGGCGCGGTCACGATGGCGAGGTGGCCCTGCTCGGGGAGGACGGTGACCCGCGCGTCAGGCAGGACCGCCCGGGCCAGTTCGGTGCCCTCATGCGCCCACAAAGGACTCTCGCTCCCGAGCACGAGCAGAGCGGGTGCCGTGACAGAGCGGAACCGCTCCGCGTCGGGGCGGTACCCCTCCTCGGCGCGTAGCTCGCGCGGGACGGTGTGGGCGGCGGCGACGCGCATCGGCCAGGTCGGCGAGGCTCTGAATTGCTCCAGCTCTTCCTCGCTCACCTCGAGCACGTCGCGGAAGAAGATGGTCATGGCCTGATCG
>CAYQJS010000120.1:0-4491 GCA_964417895.1 uncultured Chloroflexota bacterium
CGTGCTCGGGCGCCGACGCCCCGGATGGCGTCGACCGCGTGAGCATAGACATCGAGCCGGAAGCGGGCGGCGGCTGCGTGGTGACGCTGACCCACGAGATCGAGCCGGAGTTCGCCGAGTCCGCCGAGGCTACGGCGTTCGGCTGGAGCAAGATGCTGGAGTACATGGCGGCGGCACTGGCTCAGACTCAGGGCGTGTAGAGGAGTCGTCGGGGAGATAGGATGGCGCTCTCTCGCAACTAACAAAGGAGGACAAGATGGGAGTCTCGATCAGCAACGTTGGCGCGGCGGATCAGGAGCGGGCGATCGCCACCTTGACGATGGCGTTCAGCGCGGACCCGGTGACGCGCTGGCTCTATCCCGAGGCGGACACATACCTCAAGTACTTCCCGCAGGTCGTGCGCGCCTTCGGCGGCAGAGCTTTCGAGAACAGTTCGGCCCACGCGGCGAACGACTTCGTCGCGGCGGCCCTATGGTTGCCACCCGGCGTCGGGCCGGAGGATGAGGCAATGGGCCGGGTGCTGGCGGACAGCGTGCCGGAGAGCCGGCAGGAGGGCGTCTTTGCGGTGCTCGGCCAGATGGGCGATTTCCATCCGCATGAGCCGCATTGGTATCTGCCTCTGATCGGCGTGGACCCGGCGAACCAGGGCCAGGGATACGGAAGCGCGCTGCTTGCTCACGCCCTGGCAGAGGTAGACCGCCAGCACCGGCCGTCCTACCTCGAATCTTCGAACCCGCGGAACATCCCCCTGTACCAGCGCCACGGGTTCGAGGTCCTTGGCACGATCCAGGAGGGTGGCAGTCCCCCGATCACGCCGATGCTGCGCGCTGCCCGCTGACCACCTGCCGTCGGATCAGCGCGCGTCTGGGCTCCCTTCTTCGGCGAGGCGCTTGATCGCCGCGAGGCGCCGGTCCCAGTCCGCGGCCAGGGCGGCCATCCAGCGCGCGGTGGCCTGCAGGCTCTGAGGCCGCACGCGGTACAGGACCTCGCGGCCGGAGCGGCCGCCAGCGACGAGGCCGGCGGCGTGCAGGACGGCGAGGTGCTTGACGACTGCCTGACGGCTCACGGGCAGCTCCTGGGCCAGGCGCGTGGCGGTCGCGGCTTCGCGGCCGGCCAGGACCTCGAGCAGGCGGCGCCGGGTGGGGTCGGCGATGGCGCTGAGGACGTGGTCAACGGCCTCGGATGCGGCCGTCATGCGGCGGCCGCTTCGGCGCGCTGCTTGAGGTCGGGAAGGACGAAGTCCCAGCCCTTCGAGTTGTCCTCGAGGCCCTTGCGGCGCAGCTCGGCCTCGGGCTGGAGGGAGTCGAAGCCGCTCTCGACCACGCGGAGCCTGGTCTGGTCGCCCTGGGCTTCGAGGATGAACTCGACCAGGGTGGTGTTGCCGTCGCGCGGCGCTTCGCCCTTGAAGATGGGGTAGGGCGCCCAGCGGTAGGAGATGTAGCGCAGGGGCTCGATGCGCTGGGCGACCTGGAGCATCTTGCCCTCGCCCATCTGGAAGGCGTAGGTCTCGCCCTCGCGCAGGACGAAGCCGGTGGGGTCGCCCTCGCCGAGCCAGACGCCGGGCGAGGTGATGACGTCCCAGACGCGCTGCAGAGAGGCGTCGATCAGTGTCTCGCGTTCGATGCGGTCGGTGTCCATGCCTGCCTCCGGTGCTCGATGACGTGCCACCGCAGGGTTGCACATGTCTGGGGCTGGTGCAACTGGGGGGTTGCGGGACCCTCACCCCCTGGCCCCCTCTCGCATCATCAAAGTGAGGGGGATCGGAGAGCCGGTCGTCCGTCACGAAGGCCCCACGGGTAAACGAAGCTTTGGGGGCGCGTCGCGACCCGCCCCTACGGCGATCCTGAGGTTGACATGAGACTGCCCATAGTACTACATTCGATACTATGACGGCTGGTGAGATCGAGCGCTGCCGCGAGGAACTTCAGGCGCTCCGCCGTCGTCTCGCCAACGTCAAGCGCGAGGAGGTCGAGAGGCTGGCATTGAGTCTGGGCTGGCAGTTCAGGCCGAAGAAGGGTGGCCATCCTCGCTACGACAAGGCCGGACGGGCGCCGTTGACAATTCCGGGACACCGGACGTTCAAGAAATATACGCTGGCAGGCATCCTGGACTACCTAGAGGAAGACCTGGACCGCGAGGAAGAGGAGGCCAGGGATGGAAATTAGCGAGATCTTGAAGAGGCCCTACCGCCGGATGTTCATCCCGGACGCCGAAGCCGGCGGTTTTACGGGGATGATCGCCGAGTTCCCGGGCTGCATCTCCCAGGGGGAAACGCTGGCAGAGGCATACGAGGAACTGGAAGGCGCGGCCGAAAGCTGGCTAGAAGGAGCCATCGAGGGCGGACTCAAGATTCCGGAGCCGGAGATCGAGTCCGAATACAGCGGCCGCGTCGTGCTGCGCATGCCCCGCAGCACACACCGCCGGGCAGTCGAGGCCGCGGGCCGCGACGGCGTGAGCTTGAACACGTTCCTGGTGGGGGCGGTTTCGGAACGACTCGGGCAGTTGTCGGTGCAAAGGGAGTTGGCGCCGGTGCGTGAAGCGACAAGGCTCCGGTATCAGGTGTCGGACGCGGACACAGCCTGAGGCCGCAGCCCCCGACGTTCGGGGGCTTGCTGGGGCAAGCGCTCGTGGCTGGCGCTGCAGGCTTGCAGCTCACTCTCCTAGTGAGGGTAGTCCTTGTCAGTAAGGCCGGAGCGCGCGTGGAGCTGCCAACTGTTTAGGCGGCCCTGTTCAAAGCGCGCTGCGTCGTCGACCATACAGAGCCCGTGGCTTTTTCCGTGTATGCCCGGAGCTCCTGTTCGATGGCACGTACAAGTACACAGGCCCTCAACCTTTGCGCCGTCTAGGAGGTCGAAGCGATACCCCGTGCACATCCAATGCGTAATCGGTGTATGGCACCATATCTGGGCTCGCGGTCCTGCCTTCGCCATGACCCCAGAAACCTAACAGTCAGAAACCTTTTCACGCCAGGCCCGATCACCACGACCAGTCCTTGTACGGGCGGTTCGCGGACTCGCCCACGGCGGGCGACGGGGGCACTCGTTCGGTACTCTCAAGTTCCGACCAGTTCAAACGCTTAAGCGGTTCAGCCCAAGCGTTGACAAGGCTTTTAGGGAGACATAACCTTGGTTCTGAGTCCTGAATGGGTGCCTACTCCGTTGGGCTCTAGAAAGGAGGATGCGATGCCACGAAACGAAAGGCACGTGGTCCACGACGAGGATGGGTGGAAGGTCGTAGCCCCGAACGCCGACCGTGCGAGTGCCCGAACTGCCACGCAGGCTGAGGCAATTGACCGGGCGCGCGAGATTCTCGCCAACAATGGTGGCGGCGAAATCGTGATTCACCGTCCTGACGGCAGAATTCGTGACTCGGACACCGTTCCGCCCGGGAACGACCCGAACCCGCCCAAGGACACACGCTAGTCGCGCCGAGGCGCTCCTCGGCATAGCACCGGCGATCTCGGTGACGGGATCGCCGGACTTCATTTCGGACTGGCATAATGCGCTCGTGACAATTGACGAATTGTGTCAGCGCGTAATGGAGGTCGGTGCCATGCCCGCTAAGAAAGACGAGACCAAGAAGCGGTGTTTCGTTGTCACAGCCCTCGGTCCTGACGGGGGCGATGTGCGCAAACATGCTAATCAGATGCTGGAGTACGTGCTGGAGCCGGTGCTGGCTGAGCGCGGCTACGAAGTCACGCGCTCCGATAGGATTGCCCATCCCGGCCCTATTGATACGCAAATCGTCACTCACTTGCTGGAAGACGAGTTGGTCATCGCTGACTTGAGCATTGATAACACCAACGTCTACTACGAACTCGCCGCAAGGCACGCGACAAAAAAGCCCGTCGTGCATCTTATGAGACCAGGTCAAGATATTCCGTTCGATGTTCGCCAGCTGCGATGCGTGCCGGTCGATCTTCACGATCTTGATAGTGTCAAGGGCGCCAAGAAGTCAATCGGCGAGCAAATAAAGTCCCTCGAGAAAAACCCTGAAGTAGAGTCACCGCTTTCGTTAGGATCGAACTTCAGCGCGCTTCGACAGAGCGGCGACCCACAGGCGCAGGCTTATACCAAGGTGATCCAGGTGCTAGAAAACATGATGGCACGGATTGACGCGATAGAGCGGCGTGAGTCAACGCGGGCGTTCGCGATGACCGGTCCCCCGTTGTACCCGTGGGGTGGTGGTCTCGTGCTCGGGCCCTCGAACGTCGGTGTGGCGGACTCAGCCAGTTTCTCAACGGTTCGCGGCCTGTCGACCACCTCGATCCCAGGCGCTCCATCGCCGATCAAGGGAGGGCTCCTTCTGGACGATCACGAGGAGAGCGAGGGGCAGCGGTAGGTGGCGCACGATGCGATCTCAGTCCGTTGAGTTTCAGACGCGACGCGTCAGAGAGTGTAGTTTCAACGGCCCCGGTCACCCGAGCTTCGGCAGGACATGCTCCGTGAAGAGCATGAAGCTCTTGTGGGAGAGCGGCGAGCACATGATGTA
>CAYQJS010000121.1:0-4490 GCA_964417895.1 uncultured Chloroflexota bacterium
TCCCCTCGCATGATTTGCATCAAGCGTCCCTTGAGGGGGAGGGTTAGGGAGGGGGGTAACGCCCTCGTTCATGCGAAGGGGCCCACTGGTCGCTGCGAGATCTGCGGCTAGATGTCCGAGTACAGGTAGAACTCCCACGGGTGGGGCCGCAGGCGAACGGGATCGATCTCCCGCTCGCGCTTGTAGTCGACCCATGTCCGGATCACATCTTCGGTGAACACGCCCCCCTGGAGCAGGAAGTCGTGGTCGGCCTCGAGCGCGCTCAGCACCTCTTCCAGGGAGCCTGGAGCCGACGTGATCTTGGCCATCTCCTCGGGCGGCAGCTCATAGATGTCCTCGTCGACCGGCGCCGGCGGCTCGATGCGGTTCTGCACTCCGTCCAGCCCCGCCATCAGCATCGCCGAGAACGCCAGATACGGGTTGCAGCTCGGATCGGGCGCACGGAACTCGAGCCGGCGGGCGGCCGGGCTGTCCGAGTAGGTGGGAATCCGGACGCAGGCCGAGCGGTTGCGCACCGAGTAGACCAGGTTGATCGGCGCCTCGTAGCCCGGCACGAGGCGGCGGTACGAGTTGGTGGTCGGCGCCGCGAACGCCAGAATGGTGGGCGTGTGCTTGAGGAGGCCGCCGATGTAGTGGCGCGCCATGTCCGAGATCATCGCGTACTGACCCTTTTCGTAGAACAGCGGCTTCCCGTCCTTCCACAGGCTCTGGTGGACGTGCATACCTGAGCCGTTGTCCTGGAACAGGGGCTTGGGCATGAAGTTCGCCGTCAAGCCATTCTGGTTGCAGACGTTCCTGACGATGTACTTGTAGAGCATCACCTGGTCGGCCATGCGCGTGAGCGACCGATAGCGCATGTCGATCTCGGTCTGGCCCGCGGTGCCCACCTCGTGGTGGTGGACCTCGACGTCGATCCCAGCATCGATGAGCTTCAGCACGATCTCGGATCGCAGGTCCTGGAACTTGTCCGTTGGCGGGACGGGGAAGTACCCCTCCTTGAAGCGGGGCCGGTATCCCAGGTTTGGCGTGGAGCCGTCCCGGCCGCTGTTCCAGATTCCCTCTTCCGAGTCGATGTAGTAGTAACCGAAGTTCGGTCCCTGGTCGAAGCGGACCGTGTTGAAAATGTAGAACTCGATCTCGGGCCCCCAGTAGCTCAGCTCGGCGATGCCCGTCTCGATGAGGTGCTGCTCCGCCTTGCGCGCCACGAAGCGCGGGTCCCGCGAATAGCGGCTCCGCGTCAACGGGTCGCCGACGTCGCAGATGAGGCTCAGCGTGGGGATCTTGAGCACCGGGTCCACGAAAGCCGAGGTCGGATCAGGGAAAAGCAGCATATCGCTCTCGTGGATCTTCTGGAACCCGCGAATGCTGGAGCCATCGAAGCCGATCCCGTCGCTGAACAGGTCCGGCGTCAGGGAAGAGACGGGTATGGAGAAGTGCTGCCACAGCCCCGGCAGGTCGATGAACTTGAGATCGACGATCTTGATGCCGCGCTCTTTCGCGAGCGCGATGGTTCGCTCCACAGCTGGCTCATCAACGGTGAACCCGGCCACGGAGGACTTATCGGTAATCACCTGGCGTACCTCCCGTCAGTGTGCACCGGCGCAGGCTCGCCCACGCTAGTGCGCGGAGAATACCATTGCAGCGCGCGCCTTGCCAGGGTGAAACCGCCGCACCCGCTCCCGGCCGATTTGGGCGACATGCACAATTCGGATTGACCAATCGTTTCCCCCTCCCCCTATGAGGGGGAGGAAGTGCGCCTGTCCCCTCCCCCCTTGAGGGGGAGGGTTAGGGTGGGGGGGTTCGTCACCTGACTCTCGGCGGAGACCCCTCAACGTACGTGCTCTTGCCCGGGGCAAACGGCTCGACGACAGGCCAGATAAACAAGACGCGGACCGTGCCCGGCCCTTCGTTGCCCCACGCGTGAACCACGTCGGGCGGGATGATCGCACTCTGGCCCGGCGAAACGTAGAGCCTTTCGTCCCTTAACTCCACCCAGATCCGGCCTTCCTCGACGACGATGACCTCTTCATATCCATGGAAGTGTCTGGGGACCCGTGAGCCGGGCTCCACCACGTTCGAAAGCACGCTTGTCGCGGAGGACCCGTGCTCGTGGCCAGCAATCCACTTGCCCTTGACGCCCGGCCTCATCAGAATTTCGGGCAGCGCTGCGTAATCAACGATCGGCATGTCCGCTCCTTTCGGCGCGCTCTCGCGCCTTGATCTACTGTCCGTTAGCCTCGTTGTCCCCCAGGATCTGGCGCACCACAGTGCGGCTGACGCATTGAGTGTAGCGTAGCAACTCCGACATGCTACAATGAACATTCCACATAGTCATTGAGTACGGCTCGGGATTCAAGGAACAAAGGGCGGAGCGGGGGCAAGCATGCGGCAACTCATCGGCGAGGTGAGCATCAGCGGCCGGGGGGTCGTGAACCTTCCCGCTCGGGTGCTCCACGCCACCGGCTGGCAGGCTGGCGACCATCTCTTCGTCGAGCTGCTCGACGAAGAGATGGTGATCCTGTTCAAGAGACCAGCGAGCATCGCCGACGCATTCGCTGGACGGCTCACCCACCTCTTCCCGGACCCGGAGGAGACGCGCCGATTCCTTGCGGAGGAGCGGAGTAGCTGGTCCAACCGGGAACGGTAGGTGCATGCCCCGCGCCTGGACCAGGCGCTCGCGGGGGCGCATCGTGTCTTTCTCGATACGAGCACGTGCATTGCGTACCACAGCAGCGTGGAAAGCGTCCATCCCCTAGCGCGCCATCTTTTTGGACGCATTGCCGACCCCGACGATCCACTAACCGGCTACCTTTCGGTCCTCGCTGCCACGGAGCTGCTCATTCGCCCGATCCGCGCTGGCGGCGCCGACCTCACCTTCATGCATACGTTTTTGCGCGCCTTCCCGCATCTGAACGTGCTGCCTGTAGACCTGGACGTGGCGCTCCAGGCGGCCAACATCCGAGCGCTCGCACGCCTTCCTATCCCCGACGCCATAGCCGTGGCCTCAGCGCTCCTCTCCGGTTGTGAGGCCGTCGTCTCCAACGACCGCGACTGGCAGGGGCGGCTGCGGGTGCACTTCCCTCAGTTCCGCTGGGTCTATCTGGCTGAGCTGATCACGCCGTGAGGGACGGCGTCAGTACGCCCGATAGCGGTTGGTTATTGGCAGCCGTCGATCACGGCCGAACGCCCGCGTCGTGACCTTGATGCCCGGGGGCGCCTGACGACGCTTGTACTCGCTGCGATCTACCAGGCCAATGATCTTCTTCACCGTCTCGGGGTCGAACCCGCGCGCGACGATCTCGTCGTAGCCGCGGTCTTGCTCGACGTACAGCTCCAGGATCGCGTCGAGCACTCGGTAGGGCGGGAGCGAGTCCTCATCGCGCTGGTCGGGCCGCAGCTCGGCGCTGGGGGCTTTGGTTAGCACCGATTCGGGGATGACCGGGAGGCCGTCGCGCCCATTGCGGTAGCGCGCCAGCTCGTAGACGAGCATCTTGGGTACGTCCTTGATGACGGCGAAGCCCCCGGCCATGTCACCGTACAGCGTGCTGTAGCCGGTGGCCATCTCGCTCTTGTTGCCTGTCGTCAGGACGAGGTGCCCGAACTTGTTAGACAGGGTCATCAGGATGTTGCCTCTGACACGGGCCTGCAAGTTCTCCTCGGCCACGCCGGAGGTCGTTCCGGCAAGAGCGTCCGACAGCATGGATAGCGAGGCGCCGAAGGCTTCCTCGATGGGCACGCTCAACAGACGGATGCCAAGCCGTTCGGCCAGGTCCTCAGCGTCCGTCCGGCTCCCCTCGGACGAGTAGCGGGAGGGCATCGAGACGCCGACCACGCGGTCGGGCCCGAGCGCGTCGACTGCCACAGCCGCTGTCAGGCTCGAGTCGATCCCTCCGGACAGGCCGATGAGCACGCTCCGAAAGCCGTTCTTGTTGGTGTAGTCACGGACCCCGAGCACAAGCGCCTCGTAGACCTCGCCCGTCTCGTCGAAGAGGGCGGGCTCGCTCGGCTCCAGGGGCGGCTTCGCCCCGTTGCGAGCGAGAGGAGCCAGGGCGGTCCTGACCACCCGAAGCTCTCCGTGCGCCGAGTGTGCGAGCACCTTCCTGCGTCTGGGATCGTGTAGCCGCTGGCGGAACACCGACTCGACGTCGACGTCGACGAAGATCAGCTCTTCTCGAAACTGGCTCCCCTCGGCCAGCACGTTGCCGTTCTGGTCGAAGACGAGGCTGTTGCCGTCGAACACCAGCTCGTCCTGGCCGCCCACCATGTTCACATAGGCCACTACCACCAGATGGTCCACGGCGCGCGTATAGAGCATCTGGTGGCGCAAGTGGCGCTTACCCGCATGGTACGGCGACGCGTTGATGTTGACGATGACCTCGGCATCGGCGTAGGCCTGCGCGGCGGTCGGGCCGCCCGGGTACCAGATGTCCTCGCAGATGTTCACGCCCAGCACCGTTCCGTTGAGGTCCACGACGGGGCACGAGCGCCCG
>CAYQJS010000122.1:0-4466 GCA_964417895.1 uncultured Chloroflexota bacterium
GCCGCCCGCGACGACGCGGCTTGACTGGCGAACCGCCCTTGTATTACTTACGCTCGCCACGCTGACCCGGGGCCTCGTCCGTGACGGCCGCCGTCCTCGGGGCGTAGCGCCGTCTGCCGACCGATCTCAGGCGCCCTCGAAGGATGCGATACGGCCGGTCGAAGGGACGGTGGCCGCCCGCCGAGGCTTCGCCGGGCACACCATTGGCCGCTCTGCATCCTCCCGGCGCTTCAACAGACCGTGAGCCGGAACCGTGGAGCAGTGATCGTCGATCGAATGCCCTATCGGTTGACCCGTCAGCGTCGCGGCCCGCGTCGACTCCGCCCATAGCCCATATGCGGCAGCGGGCTGCTCGCCGTGACCGGTGAGCTTCGCGAGGCCGAAGTCGAGCAACTTCGCCCCGCTCTTGGTCAGCATACGCTTGCTGGTTTGAGGTCCCGGTGGATCACGCCTTGGCGGTGCGCGGCCGACAGGGCGTCCGCGATCTCCGTCGCAATCGTCAGCGCCTGCTCCAGCGGTAGCGCACCCTTCTCCAGGCGCTCGTCCAGCGTCTGGCCGGCGAGGTGCTCCATCACCAGGAACATCTGGCCCTGGTGGTCGCCAACGTCATGAAGTGTGCAGATGTGCGGGTGGTTCAGGCTGGCGATGGCGTGCGCCTCGCGTTCGAAGCGAGCACGGCGATCAGGGTCGGCGCTGACATCGGGCGGAAGGACTCTGATCGCGACCGTGCGATCGAGGCGGGTGTCACGGGCGCGGTAGACCTCGCCCATCCCTCCAGCGCCGATCTGGACCTGGATCTCGTAGGGACCGAGCCGAGAGCCCGCAGCCACGGACATGAGGGGTGCTCCCGGGCCGGAGTATACGCCTGCTCGGCCGTTGGCGGCTTACGGCCGGGCCCTCGATGCCGCATGGCCCTCAAGGCAGCCGCGCCTTCCGTTCCCGCCACCTCCCTGTTTTCGTATTGCCCGCCGGTGGCGTCATCGCCGTCGCGGCGTTCTTTCCCTTGACACGTCTACTAGAGTTGCTGCATTCTCCCTGACACATCTACTGGAGAGCTGATGACGGCTGCGAAGCGCCGCGACGACGGTCCCGTCGATTTGCGACAGGGCACCCTGGACCTGTTGATTCTGCGCGTGCTCGCGTGGGGTCCCACGCATGGCCACAACATCGTGAAGGCCATCGAGCGCGCCTCGGACGAGGCGTTGCTGGTTGACCACGGGTCCCTCTACCCCACCGTCCAGCGACTGGAGGAACGCGGCCTGATCACCGCCGAATGGGGCACGTCGGAAAACAACCGTAAGGCGCGCTTTTACGAGCTCACGCCCGCAGGACGCAAAGCGTTCGCGGCGGAGACCTCCCGCTGGGAGCGGCTGATGGGGGCCGTGCAGCGCGTCCTCAAGGCATCCCCGGAAGGGGCGTAGGACTGGTTGAGCGAGGAGGCGGGCATGCGTCAGTGGCTCCGTCGATTCCGTCGCCCGTCGGACGAGGAGTTCGCCGCCGAAATCGAGACGCACCTCGCGCACGAGATCGACGAACAGATCGAGCGGGGCCTCCCGCCAGAGGACGCCCGCTTTGCCGCCCTTCGTCGATTCGGTAACGTCACGCGTCATCTAGAACGATTCCGCGAAGGCTCGCCGTGGTTCTCGCTGGAGACGGTGTGGCAGGACGTGCGCTACGGGTGGCGCTCACTCTGGCGTACTCCCGTCACGACCACGATCGCCATCTTGGCGCTTGCGCTCGGCATTGGGGCGAACGCGGCGCTCTACACCGTCACGAGGGCGGTGCTGCTCGACCCACTGCGCCTGCCAGAGGTAGATCGCGTGTTCTTCGTCCGCGACGTCAGCGGCGGCGGCGACTGGATGCCGCTCTCAATTCAGGAGGAGGTCGCGCGTCTCGCGACACCATTCGCGACCGCTGGGCCCTGGATCCCATGGCAGTGGCCGGTACGGTATGGCGACCAGGTGAGCCTCGAGTGGATATGGTTCGCCAGCGATGGCGCGACGCACGCATTGGGACTCCAGCCGCAGCTTGGACGGTGGCCCAGCGTGATGGAGCAGAGGTCCGGCGCGCCGGTTGCCGTGTTGACGCATCGGCTGTGGCACCAGTATGGAGAGGACCCGCACGTCCTTGGCCGTCAACTGCGCATCTACAATCAAGCGTTCACCATCATTGGCGTCGCGCCACCGGAGTTCCGCAGTATTCAGGTCGGGGTTCCGTACAGCGCGGCTGTGCCACTGCGTTCGCTCGAGTCGCTCGACCCCGGCATCCTGAGCGGGGTCGCCGCTAACATGCTGGGACGGCTCTCGCGCGGTCAGTCACTGTCGAGTGCTGCCGCGCAGGTCGCTGCATGGCGCATGGGCGCGCCATCCTCGAGCACGCCGGCGCCGCGCCTTCGGCTGCTGGAGCCGAGGGAAGCTCTCATCGGGCCCGAAGATGCGGCGCGGCTCACACGCATCCTGGGCGTCGTCTCAGTGATGGCCGCACTGGTGCTGCTGCTTGGCTGCGCCAATCTCGGATCGGCCATGCTGGCAGGCAGTGAGTTGCGAAGTCGGGAACTCGCCATGCGCGTCAGCCTTGGTGCGACCCGCGCACGGCTGGTGCAGTTGTTGTCCGCCGAGTTCGGGATCCTCATGGTGCTGAGCATTGCCGCAGCCTTGATCGTATCGAGGTGGGTGCTCCTGTCGGTGCCAGCCGGCCCGCTGCTCGGTTACGGCGAGATGCTCGTGCTCCCGTTTGAGCTCACGAGGTCGATTGTCGTGTTCACGGCCTGCGTGAGCGCCCTCTCCTGTGCCGTCTTTGGACTGGCGCCGGCGTTCCGCTCCTTGAATGTCCAGCCCACGACCGCGCTGCGGATGGATGGAGACACGCGAACCACGGGCCGTGGACGGTCACGTCAAGCACTCCTGGGCGTGCAGATCGGCACGTCGTCGGCATTGCTCGTGTCGGCGCTCCTGCTCCAGGCCACGGTGGGCCGGGCGACGATGCTGGGATTGGGAGTCGATAATCGTGATGCACTCGTGCTCACGGGGGTGTCGCTCGCGGGATCGCGCCATGCGCCGGAGACCGTGATCGCACTGCGGCAAGCCGTGATGGAACGCCTGCACCGGTACCCAGGGTTCGTGTCTGCGGCCTTCACTTTCGCCATCCTGCCAGTCCGGACCACGGACCGTGTCGTGATCGACGGCGTGGAGCGCTGGTCCGACGCCTCGCTGTCTCGCGGTATGATGCACGGCCGCGTATCTGCCGACTGGGTGGACCCGACCTACCGGGCCACGCTGGGCTTACCGCTCCTTCGCGGACGCGACCTCACGACCAGCGATGCGGTAGCGAGTGGCGGAGGCGTGCTAGTCAACGACAGCCTCGCGCGGCAGTTCTGGCCAGCTGGGAATGCCCTCGGCCAGCGTATCCGGCTCTACATTCCCGGACCGTCGGGGTGGGAACAGGCACGGCGCGCGGGCTTGGACTGGATGCCCGGGCTCGCGAACTTCGGGTGGATGCCTGCCGGCGGAAGTGCCGTGGTCGTTGGCGTGATCGGCGACCTGCGATTCGACGTCAAGGCCGGCTCGGCGCCCTGCGTGTACTTCGCGAATGGGCGAACCGAGGCCCGGATCCCTATGGCTGGTCTGTATGTTCGGATGCGGGGTGCCCCGTCGCAGGCCGCCCGGGCTGTGGCTGAAGCCATCCAGGTGACCCTCCCGGATGAACCGCCGCCGTCGGTACTCTCGCGCGAGGAGCACGTCGCCTCTCAACTCAGCGCTGAGCGGAGTGCGCTCGGTCTCGTCGCGTGGTTCGCATGCGGCGCGGTTGCGCTCAGTGTCCTCGGTGTCTATGGGATGGCGGCACACACCATCGTGCGGCGGGCGAAGGAGTTCGCGATCCGGCTCGCCTTGGGGAGTTCCCCAGGGGCATTGACCACGCTCGCCCTACGGTCGGCCATCGTCCCGGTGGTGCTCGGAGGTGGAGCCGGCCTGGCGGCGGGCGCAATCTGCGCCACCCGGTGGCTCAGTCCGTTCATCGTCGGTGTCGACCCCCTCGCGCCATCGGTGTACCTCGCCACGTCCGGTCTCCTGGGGACGGCGGCCTTCGTGGCTCTGTACCGGCCAGCTCGGCGAGTTGCCAGACTCGACCCGGCGATCACGCTCAAGTCCGAGTAGAGCCGCCCAGGACCGCGCGCCCCGATCGTCGGGAGGCCGGGACGGCCCCCCTCGATCCCGGTCGTCGTGCTCCATGGCGCCTCCTGTTCGGACCGCTCCGAGCATGGGGTAGCCCAGGCATAGAGCGGCGTGCCGGTATGCTCCCCACCGCGGTTCCACACCGTGAAGTACGCGGGAGTGCTGGCGCCGGCGAGCCCGTGGAGGTCGCGTCTCGCGCCGCAGCCTCCCCAAGCCGCCGCCGCGGGCGACAAGCCGGGTAGGCCGGATCACGCGGGGGGCTACCGCCCGTGGGCGGAGCTTCTGGCGCGTACC
>CAYQJS010000123.1:0-1457 GCA_964417895.1 uncultured Chloroflexota bacterium
GGTGACTTCCTCGGCCAGCGCGTTCACCGACATGCCGGTGATGAACGACAGGTACGACGGGAAGAGCGGGAGCACGCAGGGAGACAGGAACGAGAAGAGCCCTGCCGTGAAGGCCACGAGGACGCCGAGTGAGTGAGTCATCCCCCGCCTCTTGCTGAAAGCCCGAACACTCCTGCCCATCGCCACTCCCGTGGCCTCCCTGCATGCCAGCACCGTCTGCGCCAGCGGGCGCCAGGGATCGTCACACCATGCTGTTGACTCATTGTGTGGCCTGTCGGACCGCCGCGAGGAGCTCCTCGTTCGTCAGACGTTGGGTCGGATCGTCGAAGACCTTCTTGAAGCGGACGACGCCGTGCCGATCGATGATGAAGTATGCCCGTTTGGCGATGTTCCAGTTCTCGTCCAGCACTCCATAGCGCCGGCTGACGTCGCGCTGCTCATCGCTCAGGAGGGGGAATGGAAGCCCGAGCTTCGCCTGGAACTGGCGGTGCTTGGAGAGGGCGTCCACGCTGATGCCGATGATCTCTGCGCCGGCCTCTCTGAACTTCGCGTAGGCATCCCGACGGGACGCCAGGTCGGCCTCTCAGGCGTCGAGGAAGTCGCCCAGGTAGAAGTGCAGCACCACGACGCGCGTGGCGAAGGAGCGACTGAGACGCAGCGGTGCGTCGGGTGTGCCTGGGAGAAGGAAGTCCGGCGCACGCTGGCCAATGTCCCGCGCCCACGCCAACGTCCCCGTTGCGCTCCAGAGGAGAATCAGCAGCAGAAGAACGTCCGGCCAGCTCGAGCCGCGCCTCGCCATGTCGATACCCCCCGTGTCTATCGGACTGGAACCCTGACGTCAGGCTCGATATTCCCATTTCCCGTGACCCCTCTACTGGCCACGGGGAGCGTCGTGCCGGAATTCTTCCAGGTCAAATGCTTGTAGTCGAATGGGCCCTCTTCGCCGATGTTGAACTTGATGATCTGGAAGTAAGGGCTAAGGTCGAAATCCCGTGGCAGAATCTGCGAGTAGTGCCGCATGTTCAGGGGGAGACGGTAGGGATCGGCATCGAGGGGCGCGGCAATCACCCCTTCATCGGGCAGGGCCTCGACGATGAGGCGATCAGCAAGCTCTCCAAAGTTGGCCAGAGCCTGCTCGCGGAGCTGCCCCCCCCGGCGGAGCAGTTCGTCCCCGACATAGAGCGCGCTGTGGCTCCACTGGCTCTGGCTGACGTACTTGACGAGCTGGCTGATGCGAAGCTCCCCCTCCACGAGGACGACGTCCCCCCTACGGATGTGCCGGTATAACCGCCCCATGCTGTTGGGGACCTTGAGTTCGTAGGCGGCGACGGGCCGGGTGAGTAGGCGCGTGCCGGCCCGATTCACCCGTTCCTCTAGCGCCATGAAGAGTGACTGGAGCAAGGGAGGAGCCTTCGTCAAGCGCCCGGCGAGTCGCACTGGCGATACGGGTACAGGTG
>CAYQJS010000123.1:1467-4354 GCA_964417895.1 uncultured Chloroflexota bacterium
CGACGATGCCTGGATTCCTCGTGAGGCTCGGGAGCAACGGAGGAGCCTTCATCTAGGTCGCCTCCAAATAGCCGGCGAGGGACGCGCGCTCACGCATGTCCATGCACTGGCTGGCTGGAAGGTCAAGCGCCCGGCGAGTCGCACTGGCGATACGGGTAGAGGTGGCTCCTCTTCGCGCGCGCCTCGATCGTCTCCTTCAGCTCGAGCCCGTGGGCACGCATGAACCTGACGAGGCGCGGCCGGACGCGGAGCCGACCGATCAGCCAGCCCGCCAGGGAGCCCTTGATGCCGATGGTGCTTTCGTAGCGGAAGAGCGTGCAGCCACCGGCGTCCGCGAGGACGAACCGGTCCCGGAGGAGGGCGAGCGGTCCCTCGACGCCGTCGAACCGGATCTCCTCGGGCTCACGCAGCGTGACCCACTCGACAGTCCGGTAGGTCTTCTTGCCGATCGGTGTGTGGAACTCGACGAGCTTCCGGTCGCCATCGTCCCTCAGCACCCTCGACGAGCCGCCGTCCTCCTGTTTCGCGCCGAAGGCGGTCAGGACCTGGAATGCCAGTCGGCGATCGGCGTGGACGTGGACCTCGACAGGCCTGAGCCGTATCGGGATGATCGAGAAGCTCATGGTCGAACGTCCTTCGGGCATCGAGTGGCTCTGTCCTCTGGACGCACGCGCGGCCCCGGCCGAGATGGGGCACTCACGGCGGCCTTTTCTCGATCACCCGGACGGTCGTGCGCCGGAGGAAGGCGCGGAGCGGGGACACGATGTGTTTGGGCTCGAGGGCGCCCGACGGCACCTCCGGCAGAAGCGGAGTGAAGAGCGAGAAGTTCTCGCGATCCACGAGCGTGATCTCGACGCTCGGGTCCCCGCGGAAGAGCTGCTCGAGCCGCCGGGCGACGGCGGCCCCCGCGAACCCGCCCCCCAGGATCACGACCCGCACCGGCTCGGTCGTGCGGGTCGTGATCACTTCTTGGCCGCGCAGGGGTTCTTGGTGGCGCAGGGATTGGCCGCAGGCCCGCCCCGCCAGGCGGTGGAGACCTATCTCCCGGCCCGTACAGTCAGGTCGCGTTCCAGTCCCTTGATGCCATCGGTGAAGGCGCCGGTCAGCATGCCGACCATCTCGCCACGCTGGTCGTCCGCCACATCGAATGTCGCCGACCAGGTGATCTCGCTCTTGCCGCTGCCGCTATCGCGGACCGTGACCATGCCGAGGTAGTTCCTGACCGGGAGAGGCGAGTCGGTGATCGAGTATTTGAAGACCTTCCCGGCGTCGTCGATCTGCTCGACCTTCTCGAACAGCGTCACGCCGTTGGCGAGTTCGCACACCCGCGTGGCGCCCACGCCCTGGCCCTGGACACTGCATTTGGCGATGACGGGGAACCACCGGTCGAGCCCCCCGATGGAACGGATCGCATTCCACGCATCCTCGACCCTGACGCCGCCGACGCTCGTGACCTTGACTTCCGCCATGTTGCGGGCCCCCCTCTGAAATGTCGGTGTTGGAATATGCCCTGATCTGTACCGATCCTCCACGTCTTGGACGACCGGCGGTGGGGTCTGGTCCGCAGCCCCGAGACGAACGGGTGGGCGTTGCTCGCCATCACCCGTCCACAACTCAATCCAGAGAACAATGCAAAGGCCGGCTTCTATTCCCCGCCCCCCGAAGCTGCTCAGGCGCCCGCCGGGGCGCTCGAGGTCACGGCTCTCGCCGTGAGGCTGCCGGTGGCGTTTCACCGTCGACGAGCCGCTTGAACAGCGACGGCTCGCTCCGGAGGAGCTGGATGATCGGCGACGGCTCTTTCGGATGCCAGTGCACCCGATCCGCAGGCTCCGGCCACTCGAACGGGAGGTGCATGGTACGCCCCGGGCTGCTCGCGTCGCGCAGCGCGTCGAGCGCCGCCCGGAGCACGGCGCGCTGGGTGTCCGCGTCGTGGGGCTGCCCGAGCGGGCGGCCGAACGGGAACTCGATGCCCGCGACGCGAGGCGCCCCCCAGGCCGCGGTCAGGTCCGGAATCATCGAGAGAGCAATGGTGCTGATGCCTGCCGCCTCGACCTGCCGCTGCGCCAGCCCGACGGACCGGCAGCAGATGGGTCAGACGGGGATGAAGATGGCGGCATCCACACCCTCCCTGTGCATCCTGTCGATCATCGCCGGGACCGCGGAGGCGAGGAACTCCGTGGGATCGAGGAGGTATCCCATGAACGAGTAGTGAGACGGCGCTGACCGCCCGATGAAGCCCTCGTGCTCCAGCTCGGCCAGCCGCGCCAGCGGCAGCGCGACGTTGAGGTCGCTCAGGATGTACGCCGTCTCGATGTGAAGGTGGGAGACGACGATGTCCTGCTCGGTGGCCGTCCGCGGGATGACGCGGTAGGACGGGTCGCCCCACCAGGGGTTGCGCAGTTCTCCCTCGGCATCGAAGGCTCGCTCATCCCTGAGCGAGACGCCCGCCGTGGTGACCAGCGCGACAGTCGCCTCGCGCAGCGGTCGGCGCAGCGGGGCCCACGGCACCGGTTCCTTCGGCGCTCGGGCGATGAGCGACTTGATGATCGCCTGGGAGGTGGGATTCAGGTACTTGAGGGAATCGACGACGCGGTCGGGTGGAGTCACGATTACCTCCTCGATGGCTCGATCCAGTATCTCCGCGCTCATGGGCGAGACGCCGGGGCGGTAGGGGTAGCGGCGCGTCACTTGAGCCGGATCCCGCCGCCAGTACCCGCCTGGATGTCGGAGCCGGAACCGCGTCGCGCCCAGCCGAGCACGGCGCTGAACGTCGCAGGCGCAGGGGGCTGGTCGACGACCAGGTACACCCAGTCACCGCCGATGGTGTTCACGCCCACGACCGCGGCCAGGCCACCACGGAGGTCGACCGCGCGAGAGAGGTGTCTCT
>CAYQJS010000124.1:0-4278 GCA_964417895.1 uncultured Chloroflexota bacterium
GCTGGCCAGCTTCTCGGTGCCGCTGGCCTTCAGTCCCGCCGGAGCCCCGGAGCTGGTGCCGGAGTTCGGGGTCGCCATGGAGGCGGCGTCGGTGCCCGGAGTGGACCGGGTAACTGCGACTCCGACCAGCTGCCGCCCGGGCAAGGGGCCGGAGAACACCAACCTCTTGCCGGTGTTCCCCCGACCGCGCCTGATCGTGCCGATCCCCGGCGGGCTTGGGCTCGAGTTGAGTTGGATTCCGCCGCTCCGGGTCAGCGGGGTTCGGGCAAAACTGTTTGGCCTTTCAGTCGAGCGGAGCTTCGGCCGACCGAACGGGGTCGTGCTCGCGCTCCGCGGCCATGCCACGTTCGGATCGATCCGCGCCCCGATCACCTGCGCAGACCACGCCCTCACCGACCCTTTGAGCGAGTGCTTCGGTGGCCAGCGCTCGGATGACCGATTCCGGCCCAACATACTCGGCGCCGATCTCCGCTTCGGCATGCCGTTGGCTCACGGTCGGTTCCGGCCCTACGCGGGAATCGGCTACAACCGGCTTCGCCCGCGCTTCCAGGTGCACTTCGTGAACCAATTCGGGGAACTGGATCAGCGTCGCGTCGAGGTCAATCTCGAACGGGTGGCAGTGTTCGGCGGTGCAACCTGGGCGGTGGGCCCCAGGCTCGGCGTCACCGGGGAGCTGTACGCCGTCCCCGCGGACGGGATGAGCGGACGGGTGGTCGTGCGGGTGTCGGGTCGTAATCGCCGCTAACGACTTCATTCTGAGATCAGGGGAGACACACCACCATGAAATTCCAAGGCCACGCCATCCTGCTGCTCGTCGCCGGCAGCCTATTCGCCGTGGGTGACGCGCTGGCACAACGGCCGATTCCGGGCGGCACCATCCGGACCGGCTCCCTCAGCTTCGACGGCCACGCCACTACAGGCGACTTCACCGGCACGACGACCACCCTGACCGGGGAGATGTCCGGCGGCGCAACGCTGGCCTCGGTGCGGGGTTGGGTAGAGGCGCCGGTCCGTACCCTCGTCACGGGGAATTCCAGGCGCGATAAGGACCTCAACAAGTCCATGGAGTCCGACAAGTATCCGACGATCCGCTACGAGTTGGCCGAGGTATTGCCAGGCGAGGTGAGGGGAGACACGGTCGCGGTCACGCTCCAGGGGTACTTCCTGATCCACGGCGTCAAGCAGCCCGCGATCATTCCCGCGACGGTGGTCTTCCTCCGCGATGACGTTCGGGTGCGGGGAGCGGTCCCCCTGAGCCTCAAAACCTTCAGGATCGGCGGGCTGACCAAGATGCTTGGCCTGCTGAAGATGCACGACGACATCCTGGTGCGCCTGGACCTGACCTTCGAATGCGCGCCCCCGGTCGGTGCTCCATGAGCGAACCAGTCCATGATGGCCACGAGAAAGACGAAGCCGCGCGCCATCGGGATGTCGGTGATGTCGGCCGCCCAGACCTGGTTGGGCCGCTCGATCGGGAGCGTGCGCAGCAAGTACGGGAAGACCGGGTGGGCCCGATGCCGCGGTTGGTCTTCGGGCGCCGGTAGACCGCCGTGATCCCCATGTCGCGCATCAGGGCCCGGACGTGGTCGCGCCCCGTCACGAAGCCGTCGTCGCGCAACAGATCCCGGAGCATCCGGCTCCCGGCAAACGGGAGTTCCAGAACTGATCCTGGACATGATCGAGGCCGCCCGTGGGTTGAGCCAACAGCCTCACACCTACTGGATCGACCAGCTCAACAACCATGACAGCATCGCGGGCTACTACTCTGGGCGAGGAGATCTGGAGTCAAACACAGGTGAAGGTCGACGCGTTTGTTCACTCCGCGGGCGCGGCGGCTTCTGCGCGTGGGATCGCCACTGTGCTGAGGCGATACAAACCGAGCGTCAAGATCGTCGTCGTCGAGCCCGCAGAATCCTCAGTGTTGCTGGGAGGTCGGGCAGGGGCTCACAGGATCGAAGGAATTGGGATTGGCCGCACTCCTCCACTCTGGGAGCCGACTCTCGTGGACGACATCCTGCCGGTCAGCACTGACGACGCGGAGGACATGGCGAGGCGCCTCGCGCGGGAGGAGGCCCTCTTCGCGGGGACGTCTTCCGGTGCGAACGTCGTCGCCGCCATTCAAGTAGCAGAGCGACTGGGGCCGGGTGCCAAGGTGGTCACGCTGATGGTCGACTCCGGCATGAAGTACTTGAGCACCGATGTGTACCGGAGCAGGTAAGAGACGAGCATTGACAACTCATTCGCGCCTCCATGTGCTCCTCTCCACCATTGGCAGCGCCGGCGACGTAAACCCCTTCGTCGCCATTGGTCGCGAGCTCAAACGACGCGGTCATCAAGTGACCCTCGTCACGAGCACCTACTTCGAGTCACTCGCCAGAGGGGCAGGCCTGGACTTTGTCGGGCTCGGCACCCCGGAAGACTACAAGAAAACTGTGGATGACCCAGATCTGTGGGACCCGAAAGTTGGTTTCCGGGTGTTCGCCAGGCGAGTCGTGATCCCCGCCATGCGGCCCCTCTATGAGATCCTCTCCGAGAACCTAAGCTCCAATGCCATTCTCGTCGCTCAGGGGCAGACGTTCGGAGCCCATCTAGCCCATGAGAAACACGGGGTGCCCTTCGTAACGATACACCTTCAGCCAGCCGCGTTTCGCAGTATTCACGACGCACCTCTAATGCCGGGATGGATACCCCCCTCACTCCGGTCCACTGTCTACGCACTCCTCGATTACCTTGTGCTGGACCGCGAGCTTGCTAGCGATGTTAACGCGTTCCGATCGCAGCTTGGCCTTCCGAAGGTTCACAGCATCTTTGCTTCGTGGGCCCACTCCCCACAGAAATCGATTGGCCTGTTTCCCGATTGGTTCGCGCCCCCTCAGCCCGACTGGCCAACTCAAACTGAACTCGCTGGCTTCGTTTTCCTGGACGAAGGACCCCGCCCACTCGACCCGGCGCTTTCGGCCTTCCTCGCTGAGGGCGAGCCGCCGATCGTCTTCACGACCGGCACGGCGATGCGGCACGCGGACTTGTTCTTTAAGGCCTCCATTCAGGCGTCAATCGAGTTGGGTCGAAGGGCCTTACTCCTCACGCAATACCGAGACGAAGTCCCCTCCCCGCTCCCTGATGGGGTTGCCACATTCGCCTATGTGCCATTCGCAGCAGTTCTCCCTCACTCAGCCGCGTTGGTCCATCACGGTGGCATTGGTACTGTGGCTCAGGCGCTTGCCGCAGGGATTCCCCAGCTCGTCAGGCCAATGGCCTTCGACCAACCCGACAATGCTGCTCGAGTCCAACGCCTTGGTGTTGGATTGTCGATTCGTCCCGACCACTACATACCTCACACCGTAGTCAGAATGCTTCACACGCTGTTGAATTCCCAAGATGTGCTCTCAAAGTGCCGCCTTTATTCAGACGTGATACATCCGGACACGGGGCTCGCCGGCGCCTGCAACGCTATCGAGGCCGTCGCGGAGCTGCCAGCTCGAGGCCGTTAGGCAACATCACCGCTATTGCATTTCCTTTGGGAAACCGCCCATGCCGGCAGCTCCGAAACAGACCCTCGCTCTCACTCTCTTACAAACGCCTCTCACGATCCTGCAACTTGGGCCCACGGCGCCAGTTCCTGAGTGGACCACGGCGGCCAAGGCCTTCCTCGCGGTGACGCGAACCCCCGAGGAGCTATCAATTGTGGTGGACGTCGCCGCGCTCCCCGCCGACGTTCGCGTCGAGACATCCTACCTCGCGTTTCGCGTCCGCGGCCATCTACCGCTTGAGCTTGCTGGCGTCCTCGCGGCTATCGCGGCGCCATTGGCGGCTGCCGGCATCCCGATCTTTCCGATCGCCACTTACAATACCGACTATGTACTTGTCCGGGAGGCAGATGCCGACGCAGCCTGCCAGGCGCTGTCGGCGGGTGGCCACCACGTTGTCCCGTGAGTGGCCGCCGTGTGGTCCAAGTCCATGGCGAAGCAAGTTCCGTGGCCTTCACTGGGTTCCGACTCGGGAGGTTCTGGCACAACCATGGGGGCAGGGCCGCGGCCGAACCTGCGGGCAGCGGCTCCGCAGCAGAAGCGCGGGGCGTTCGGCGGCACGCGGGATGCGCGGACAGGAGGATTGCTGAATGTCTTCTGGGGCACTCATTCGTCTCGGCGGCCTCGCGGCCATCCTTGCTGGAGTACTGCGAGCAGCTGCCGCGTTCCGTCCCGCGATGGAGCCCTCCGTCACGCTGGAGTGGCTCTACCTTCTTATCGATGTCTTGCTGTTGTTTGGACTCCTCGGTGT
>CAYQJS010000125.1:0-3963 GCA_964417895.1 uncultured Chloroflexota bacterium
GGTGGGTGAGCACGAATGCCGGTCCCCAGGCGTGGTTTCCGCCCCATCCTTGGGCTTTGTCGAAGGTGCGTCGGCCGGTGAGCATGGCGCCCAATTCGGATATGAGACCATGAAGGTGGTCGGCGCTCGGCTGAGACACGTGAAACGTCATGGCGTCCGATCCTCCAGTGCGGATTTCAACGTCGCCAGAAGAGGTGTACCAGTCGAACACTTCGGTCACGCCATCGTTGAGGTTGGCGACGTAGCCGTCGAGCGACATTGACATGACTGCGACAACTTTCGACATTGCGTGTTCCTTTCCTGGGATCCAGAAACATAGAAGATGTTGGGCCCTGACGCCTAACGCCTGGATGCCTTTGTTAGGTGCGGCGCTTACCCAACACGGCCCAGGATGAACTGGGTGGTGTTCCGAAAGTGACGCGGGCCATCGCCTTGTGGGTACATCGCCGCCATGACTGCCTCTTTGGCCTCTTGCTGGCGTTCAGGGGTGAGGTGCGCGGTTGTGACACCTGCCAAGGCCTCCCATGCGGCAACGAACGTGTCGAAGGCAAAACCAAGCGGCTCCTGCTCCACGTGCGCTTGGATGCCAACCGCTGCCAGTTGCTGGAGAAAGAGCGTGGGGTCCGCTAACGCCCCTGGACCGACGCCAGGGACGGGTGGGGGACCCGCAAAACGGCCCGCGGTCTGTTGAAAGAGGACAATATCGCACTGCTCGGGCCCGGCCCAGACGGCGGCGACTAAGCGCCCCTGTGGACGCAACACCCGGGCGATCTCACGCGCTGCCGCGGCTCGGTCCAGCACATACATCAGGCTCAACGAGGCCAAGACCACGTCAAAGGCGGCATCCTCCGCCGGTAAGGACTCGGCACGTCCCTCACGCAGACGCACATTGGTCAGTCCGCCTGCTGCCACGCGCCGCTGGGCTAACGCCAACATGTCGGGGCTAATATCGACGCCGACGACCTGACCCTGCGGACCAACCACCTGCGCCACGCGCTCTGCGACAGCCCCTGTCCCCGTGCCGAGATCCAGGACGTATTGCCCTGCGGTCAAGGTGGCACGGGCGACCACGTGGTCCACCACCGGAGCGAACCGCCGGTCGATCTCGCGCAGGTAGATGTCCGAAATCCGGTTCCAGACCCCGAGTTGCCATGCCAAACCTGCTTGTTCTTGGTCTGTTTCCATTGTGCACCCCTTTCCTCCCGTGAGGACGGTAGTGGTTAAGCCCGCGCCCTGTGGAAAGAGACGCGTTTGCGATGGGTGAAGCCGGCTCCGAGCACCTAACGCCCCGGTTCAGCGGCGGGCCGCGCAGCGGACCGTCCGCTGCAACCGGTTGTTAGGCCGCCCTCACTGACGCACATAGCGCAAGTGTGTGGCGGCTGGACTATCAAGAACCTTGTCAATGCGAAACTGCGGCCCGGGCTCGCGTAGGTTCTCGAAAAGACGCCGCCCGCCGCCGAACAACACGGGTGCCAAGGCGATTTCCAGCTCGTCAACGACACCCAGGTTCAGGTACTGCTGGATCACATCCGCTCCACCCGCGATACGAATATCACGACTGCCTGCGGATTCCCGAGCCAGCTCAAGGGCACGCTCCGGCCCGTCATTGATGAAGTAAAAGGTCGTCCCACCCGGGCGCGCCCAGGGTTCGCGTTTCTCATGGGTAAGAACGTATACCGGTGTGTGAAACGGAGCCTCCTCTGGCCAGGCGCGCTCGCCTTGGTCGAACATTCGCTTGCCCATAATGTTGGCACCGATGCGCTCTGTGGTGCTGCGAACCAGGTCATTGACCGGGCCGGTCTCTCCCCCTGGTCCGAGCTTGAGGTTCTCGCGCAAGTACTGTTGATTAAGGAGCCAGGCCATCAGCGCACCCCACTTTAGAGCTTGTTTGGGAAATCAGCCATGGCCCCGTAGCATCGGGGTATGGCGACACGGCGAGCATATCCGAGCGATTTGAGCGATGCCCAATGGGCGATTCTGGATCCTCTGCTTGGTGGTCCAGCGAGCGGGCGGCATCTGCCCCATGACCTGCCGAACTGGAACACGGTGTACTGGTACTTCACCCGCTGGATCAATGACGGCACCTGGGAGCGGGTAAACGACGAGCTGCGCCGACGTGTGCGCACGCAGGCCGGGCGGGAGGCCGAGCCCAGCGCAGCCATCATGGACAGCCAGTCGGTGAAAACGACGGAAAAAGGGGGGACCGGGGCTACGACGCCGGCAAGAAAGTGAAGGGCAGAAAGCGCCATCTGCTGGTCGATACCGAGGGGCTGGTCATTCGGGTCGCCGTCCTGGCGGCCGACATCCAGGACCGGGATGGCGCGACGGATCTCTGCCGCATCAGCCACCCTGTCTGTCCGCGCGTCGAACACGTCTGGGCGGACGCGGCCTACCAGGGCGCGCTCGTGGAATGGGTGCGGGATACCTGCGGCTGGCGGCTAGAGATCGTCACCCGGGCTGATGACGCGCGACACAGGTTCGCGGTGCAGCCCCGGCGCTGGGTGGTAGAGCGGACCTTCGGCTGGCTGGGGCGGAATCGGCGCCTGAGCAAGGACTACGAGGAGTATGCCGAGACCACCGAGAGCTGGATCTACGCCGCCATGATCCGGCTCATGCTCGGCCGGTTGGCGCCCGCTTGAGATTCCCAGCAGAATCCGAACGGCGCCTCCATGCTCAGATACGACGCTGAGGTGGAAGCAGGCATGCGACCTGCACATCGGTGAAGGCTTTAGCGGGTGAGCAAACCGTCGTTCAGACGCAGGTCAAGCACGGTGTGGGCCCCACGCTACGCCGCGATTCCCTCGATCACATGCCACGGGGGACGGGCCACCGTGTCGCGCTCCAACCTCAACCCGGCCGCTTGCAGCAGCGTGTCGAATTCAGCCGCCGTGCGCTCATGCCCTCCCACCATGACCAGCATGTTGAGATCCCCGAATTTGGCCGGATCCGCGCTGTTGCCATCCAGGACAACGTGCTCGACCACCAGGACCTTGCCGCCGGCGCGCATCGCTTGCCGACAGTTCCGCAACACCGTACCGGCCCGCGCATCGTCCATGCCGTGAAGGACCAGCGAGAGCACGTAGGCGTCGCCCCCGCTCGGCACCGACTCCGCGAGGTCCCCCGCCACGACCTCGCAGCGGTCGGCGACACCCGCCTTGGCGAGCACCTCCGGCGCAGCCGCGACCGCGTCCTGCCGATCGATCAGCACCCCGCGCATCTCGGGATGAGCCGAGAGTACGACCGCCAGGAGCTGCCCCTGTCCGCCACCGACGTCCACCAGCGTGCCGACGCCGCTCCAGTCGCAGGCGGCGAGCAGGGCGTTCGCTCGGGCCAAGGCGCCCCCGGTCATCGCGGCATCGAAGAGGGCACCATCCTCGGGATACCGGCTCATGTGCTCCCAGAATCCCATCCGGTGTACGTGGTCGAAGGCTCGCTCGCCCGTCTTGACCGAGTACAGCAGGTCTTCCCAGGCACGGTGGTACCACGGCTCGTTGAGGACGATAGCAAGGGGATGCGCGGAGTCAGGGACGTCGGTGCGGAGATTGGCGCCGAGCGGCGTGAGTGCGAAGCGCCCCTGCTCATCCTCGTCAAACAGGCCCACGCTCGCAAGCGCGCGCAGGAGACGGTACAGCGATGGAGCGTGCGAGCCGGTGGCCTGGGCGAGCTCCTCGCTGCTCTTCCGCCCGTCCCGCAATTGGTCGGCGATGCCAAGCTTGGCGGCGGCGTGGATTGCCTGGGCCGCGTAGTAGCCCGTGATCATCCGGTTGAGTGCCGACCGGGGTGGGGAGGTCTGGCTCATGACGCGTTCCTTTCTGCGAACGGGTTGTACGTCGCGCCGGCGCGATGCATCGTGGGTCGTGGCCATCATAGCGAGCGGGACGGCGGCTGTCGACGGGCGGCCGGTTCATGTGTCGTGGGTCTGAGAATTTGTCCGCCCTAACGGGTCTGTGATTCTGTCCTCCC
>CAYQJS010000126.1:0-3926 GCA_964417895.1 uncultured Chloroflexota bacterium
ACGCGCGACAAGGTGCTGCGAGCCGTAGGCTCGCAGGGGACAGCCCAAGGGACAGGGGACAGGGGACAGGGGACAGGGGCTCACGCCGCGGGGCCAGGGGACAGGGGGCGGGGGTCGGCAGCGGCGCCCGTTTCACCGACCCCCCACCCCCGACCCCCGACCCCTGATCAGGCCCCGAGCGCCGAGGGCGCTCCATGACGCTGAGGCTCCCCAGGTTCGAGTACGTCGCCCCGGGGTCCATCCACGAGGCCGTCGAAGCGCTCGTCCGGCACGGGCCGGACGCCATGGTCGTGGCCGGCGGGACCGATCTCTATCCCAACATGAAGAGGCGCATGTTCACGCCCCGGGTGCTGGTGGGCCTCCGTCGCATCCCGGAGCTGCACGGCATCGGCCCCCTCACCCCAACCCTCTCCCCCGGCGCGGGGGAGAGGGAGCAGACCTCGCAGCCGGAATCCGCAACCCGCAACCCGCAATCCGCAATCCGGATGGGCCCCCTCACCCCAACCCTCTCCCCCGCCGCGAGGGAGAGGGGGCAGACCCGGCAGCCCCATTCCGCATTCCGCAATCCGCAATCAGCAATCCGGATCGGGGCCTGCGCCAGCCTGGCAGAGGTCGCCGCCAGTCCCGAGGTGCTGGAACGATTCCCCGCTCTTGCGACGGCGGCAGCCCTCGTGTCGACGCCGCAGCTGCGCAACATGGGCACCATCGGCGGCAATATCTGCCTGGATACCCGCTGCAACTACTACGACCAGTCGGCGTTCTGGCGGAAAGCGGTCGGCTACTGCATGAAGCTGGAAGGGGACGTGTGCCGCGTCGCCCTCGCGAGCCCAAGGTGCCTGGCCACGTTCTCGGCGGATACGGTCCCGGCGCTGATCGGCTACGACGCGACCGTGCGGTTCGTCGGTCCCGAGGGCGAGCGCGTCGTTCCGCTCAAGGACCTGTATCAGATGGACGGCATGCGCTGGATCAAGATCCAGCCCGGCGAGATCCTCGTCGACGTTGCGCTTCCGGACCCCGAGGGGCTCCGTGCCACCTACTACAAGCTGCGCGACCGGGGCTCCTTCGACTTCCCGCTCGCCGGCGTCTTCGTCGGGGTGCGGACGGACGAGGGCGGCCTCGTCGAGCGCGCGCGGCTCGTGCTCACGGGCGTCTATTCGATGCCGATCGACCTGACGGATGCGCAAGATGCGCTGGTGGGCAACCGCCTGGAGCCGGACGTCATCGCCGCGGCCGCCGAGGCGGCGTACGCCGCATCCCGGCCGGTGGACAACACGGGCGGAACCATCATGCAGCGGCGCAGGACGATCCGGGTCTTCGTCCGGCGGGCGCTGGAGGAGCTCGCCGTCGGCACTCCGACGGGCGAGGGATCCGGGTGAGATTGTGGCCGAACGATCCGCCGACTGGCTCCGGCAGGCGGAATTCGACCTGCGCCATGCCCACCATTCCAGAGATGTCGGCGACTACGACTGGGCGGCGTTCGCCTGCCACCAGGCAGCAGAGAGGGCCATCAAAGCCCTCTTTCAGAAGCTTCACCTCGACGCCTGGGGGCACACGCTGAGCCCGCTGCTGGCTAACCTCCCGGAGGCCAGCCTGCCGGACGCCCTGCTCATCGACGTGGCCAAGGAGCTGGACAAACACTACATTCCCGCTCGTTATCCCAACGGGTTCGAGCGGGGGGCGCCCGTCGACTTCTACACGTTGAAAGAGGCAGAGGCGGCCATCGCCAACGCGGAGAAGATCCTTGACTTCTGTCGTTATCAAGTGGGTCGATGAACCGCGGGTTCGTCAGTGCGTCGAGGGGTACGCACGAGAGTTGTTGGCCACGCGCCGCGAAGTCGAGGAGATCGTAATCTTCGGGTCGTTCGAGAAAGGGAACTACGCTCCTGGGAGCGACGTGGACATCTTTATCCTGCTGAGCAGCTCCGACAGAAGCATTCGAGATCGGATTCCCCAACTGCTGCCCCACGTGTTTCCCGTGGGCGTCGACCTGTTCCCGTATACGCGCGAGGAGGTCGCCGCCCTCGAACCCTCGCCTTTGCTGGACGCAGTCGGCGCGAGCCGCTGGCGGTATCAGAGGTAGCCGACGATCACAAGGTGGATAACCGCTCAGCAGAGACCCATGCAATTGGTCACTCCGGAAACTCCGACCACCTTGGTCCGCCGTCGCACCTCCAACCAGGATCGTCCCAATAGGTTCGCCCGGCACTTATTGACACCGACCGGGCGACCGTTCGGTGGACCGCACGGGAAAAACGATCGAACGTCACACACCAGGCACGACGGATTCGGAGGCCCCGCTGCTGGCTAGGCCGCCGCCCATCGTGTGCAGGATGTGCAGGCTACTTGTGCAGTATTACACATGACTGTTCCCTCGGGAAGTTCTATGCTTCGGCTGGACAACTCCAGAACTCAGCGTGGCACGTGGGGTTTTCAGTCCGGTAAGGGGAGGTGGGCACTTGGCGACTGAGCACTTCGGCGAGCCCGATCGGCACGGAGCGGCCGCGCTAGCCCGACACACACGGGGCCAAGGCGATCAGGCCTCCTCATACCTTTGGTGTGCCCGCCGACAGCGGGTGTCCCCGAGCTCAATTCGCTCAGGCGCGAGACGGGAGGCCAGCTGCGCACGTTTCGGCGTTCGCCCAAGGAGCCGACGCAGTAACCCAGGGCGGACCCCGGCCGCGAGTGGGTTTGACGGCGATACATCCGGAGTGTTACAGAACCCCGAGATTCTCGTTCGCGACCGTGGTGGCGAAGAGCAATGACCCCAGCTGAAGAGACCACAATCAAGGCGATAGCGCAAAGTGTGGCCAAGGACCGCTGCGTTCTCTTCCTCGGCGCCGGGGTCCACGCCGCCCCGGGCCTCGGGTCCCCTTATAGATACCCGCAGGACGAAAGACCCATGCTAGGTGGAGAATTCTCAAAACTTTTGGCCAAAGAATGCAACTTCGAAACGAAGTTCCCAAGTGAGTCCCCCACCAACCTACAGCGTGTATCGCTCTGTTATGAGTTCGACCGCCCGGCGCATGACCGCACGGCGTTGATTGCCCGAGTTAAAGAGGCCGTGCAGCAGGACAAGAAGCCGTCCCCCATCTTGCGCGCATTGGCTGAGCTGAACTTCCCTTTGGTGATAACCACGAACTACGATCAGCTCTTCGAAGACGCACTCCGCACGGCGCCGATACCTAAGCGCCCGCACGTCCATTGGTACCAGAAAGATCGGTCCAAGGTGACAGGCAACTTCCCCGAGGCTTCTGCGGCAGAGCCGTTCATTTTCAAATTACATGGCGACATCGACACTTCTGACTCTATTGTGATTACTGATGAAGACTACATCCACTTCGTCCTTCGGATGAGGGATTCAATGCCACATTTTCCCGTTCCTTTGGCATTTCTTCATAACTTCATGGCGTCGACCACACTGTTTTTAGGCTACAGTCTCCTCGACTACAATCTCAGGCTGCTGTTCAAAACCCTGTTCTGGACACTCGACGAGGCTAACCGGCCGCCTCTTTATGCTGTGGACCCCAAACCCGACGCCCTCATCGAGAGGGTATGGTCCGATCGGAATGGGTACGTTCGTTTCATTGTCCAGGATGTATGGGCTTTTGTGCCCAGGCTGTATGAGGAAATAACCGGCAAGAGCATGCCCGATGGCGATCGTTGAGCCAACGGCAGCGATCCCCGACCGCCCTTACCCGGGCATTGAGCCGTTCGCCTATGCTGATCGTGCGATCTTTCCGGCTCGCGAGCGGGACATACTGGCGCTCCTCCGGTCGGTCATCATGTACCGCGCCGTGCTCCTTTACGGAGAGTCAGGCTGCGGCAAATCATCACTAATCAACGCCGGGTTCGTCCCCCGCGCCATCGAAGACCCTCTCTGCCAATAATGAGTGAGACACGGGAGCTGCAGAAAATACTGTAGAGGG
>CAYQJS010000127.1:0-3860 GCA_964417895.1 uncultured Chloroflexota bacterium
GGAGAGAGCCTGCCCTGAGCCTGTCGAAGGGGTTGGGGTGAGGGCGTCTCCCCACGAGCGCGCTAACTTGGGGCACACAATAGCTACAATCGTCAAGCTTATTCATCCAAGAGCCGTTAACGATATGGAGGGCGGCATGCTGAAACGACGAGATCTACTGAAGCTGGGCGCATTCGGCGGCTCCGCAGCACTACTCGGCTGGATTCCCATCTTGATGCCTCCGTCTCGGGCCAGCCGACTGGAGCCATTCAGCGTCCCGCTCCCTATTCCACGTGTCCTCCAACCGGTACGAAGCGACGCGAGCGGCGAC
Source organism: uncultured Chloroflexota bacterium (assembly GCA_964417895.1). GTDB lineage: Bacteria > Chloroflexota > UBA6077 > UBA6077 > SHYK01 > CAYQJS01. The sequence goes on from CAYQJS010000127.1 coordinate 311, forward strand.
TACTACGAGCTGACCATGCGAAGCGGTCGCGCTCAATTGCGGGACGGAGCGGCGACCGAGATCTGGGGATTCGACGGCATCTGGCCCGGGCCAACCATTCGGGCCACCCGCGGCAGGCCAACCCACGTCCGCGCGACCAATCTCATGAGCCGCGATGTGAACATCCACAACCACGGCCACAAGGTGCCGGTGGAGAGCGACGGCGGGCCGCTCGACGTCATTCGCCCCGGTGAATCAAGGACCTACGTGTACCCCAATGACCAGCAAGCCTCGACCTACTGGTACCACGACCACACCATGGGAAACGCGGAGAGCGTCTACCGTGGCATGGCCGGCTTCTACCTGATTACCGACCCCGCGGAGGACGCCCTCAACCTCCCCTCCGGTGAGTACGACATCCCGCTCATGCTCCAGGACCGCACCCTGGATGCTGAGAACCGGCTCAGCTACGAGCTGAACGAGAAGGCGATCGAGGAAGGCGTCTTCGGAGACACAATGTTCGTCAATGGGGTCCCCACGCCGTACCTCGAGGTGGCCAACCGCAAGTACCGCTTCCGCTTTCTGGCGGCGGCGAACCGTCGAACTTTCGCCCTGAGGCTCGGGGACGGGGGTCCGATGACGATGATCGGGTCAGATGGTGGGCTGTTGGAAGCGCCCGTTACCGAGAATGGATTCACCATCTTCAATGGCGCCCGCTTCGACGTGGTCATCGACTTCTCTCGCTACCCGGTGGGAAGCTCGGTAGTCCTGTACAACACCCGCGTGGGCGACACCGGCGGCCCGGCGTTCCCGTCTCTGCTGCCAGATGTCATGCGGTTCGACATTGTTCGGAACGAGCCGGATCCCAGTGCTGTCCCACCACAGCTGGTCTCAATGGAACGCCTGCAACCGGACGATGCGGTGAAGACGCGCAGGTTCGTCCTGGAGTGGACCGACGGTCACTGGACGATCGACGGCCTGATGTACGATCCCGCGCGCATCGACGCGGACCCTCGCCTGGGCACGACCGAGATCTGGGAGCTCGAGAATCGCTCGGACCTGCCCCACGATGTGCACCTGCATCTGGTGCAGTTTCAGATCCTGCTGAATGCGGGCCAGCCCCCGCCTCCGCGCTTCAGCGGGTGGAGGGACACCATAAGCGTTCCCCCACACGCTACCAGCTCGATTATCGTGCCGTTCGAAGGCTACACCGGCGTCTACGTGTTCCACTGCCACATGCTTGAGCACGCGGAGCACATGATGATGGGTCAGTTTGAAGTCCTTCCGCCCGAAGGTGCTGGCGCTGCTTCTCGAGTTGCTCTCCATCCCTCGCATCACAGGGCGCCCCTTTACGCTCGGTGATGGCAGGACCGTTTTTGCATGAGCCGCCAGCGTGCCCAATTCCCCTCTTGTTTGCCCCTTGCCGATGTCGAGAATTGTCAGCGAACCAGGTCATCTACCGAAGCACACCACGTTGCACCATGCGGCGGGCCGGCAGTAGCATGTAGTCACAATTCGCTGAGGTGACTTCATGGCCACGGTCCCGCTGTCCCGCAAGATCGGCATACGGGAATTGAAAGCAAACGCGAGCGCCCTCATTAGAGAGGTCCAAGAGAGCGGAGCTGAGGTCATCATCACCGTGCGCGGACGGCCTGTGGCTCGCATTGAGCCATTGGCTGCCGAGACTCCGGCAGCACCGACCGACGGAATGGGGGGCCTGCGCGACGCCTTTCCCGACATGCCGAAGCTGGAGTGGGAAGACTTCGTCGCCGCCAAGCGCCTCTGGGACCCACGGCCCCTTGAGCAGGACTGATCCGAGCCAGCACGTCGTGCTGGACACGCACGCCCTTTACTGGTACTGGACCCGCTCGGCACGGATCGGGCCGGGGGCCCTTGCCGCCCTGCAGGCTCTGGAACGGGGCGAGGGCATAGGCTTGGTACCGCTCCTGACGGTTGCAGAGTTGCACTTTCTGACCCGTAAAGCAGGGGCTCCATGGTCGATCGACTGGATACTCGGTCTGATCGACAGATCACCTTCTCTTCGACTGGAACCCCTCACGCGCCGGCACCTTCTCGCCTTTGCCCAACTCGGTAGCATCCCCGAGATGCACGACCGATTCATCGCTGCCACCGGTCTGTTGCACGACGCTGTGGTGATCAGCCGAGACGCCGACATCCGCGCCTGTGACCTGGTTCGCAGCGTCTGGTGAGCGCGTCTTGGCTTGCCATCCCCCGGACGTGCCCAGGCAGATAGGGTCCGCCCTCCTCTGCGGCTACAATCGTCACGCCTATTCATGGAAGAGCCCTTAACGAAGAAGAGGGTGGCATGCTGAAACGACGAGATCTACTGAAGCTGGGCGCATTCGGTGGCTCCGCGGCACTACTCGGCTGGATTCCCATCTTGATGCCTCCGTCTCGGGCCAGCCGACTGGAGCCATTCAGCGTCCCGCTCCCCATTCCGCGCGTCCTCCAACCGGTACGAAGCGACGCGACTGGCGACTACTACGAGCTGACCATGCGAAGCGGTCGCGCGCAGCTGCGGGACGGGCCAGCGACCGAGATCTGGGGATTCGATGGCGTGTGGCCCGGCCCGACGATCAAGGCCACGCGCGGCAGGCCGACCCACGTGCGCGCGACCAATTTACTCAGTCGCGATATCAACATTCACAACCACGGCCACAAGGTGCCGGTGGAGAGCGACGGCGGGCCGCTCGACGTCATCCGCCCCGGTGAATCCAGGACCTACGTGTACCCCAACGACCGCTAGCCTCGAGCTTCTGGTACCACGACCACACGAAGGGGAACGCGGAGGCCGTCTACCGGGGCCTGGCCGGCTTCTATCTGATCTCGGATCCGGCGGAGGACGCACTCAACCTCCCCTCCGGTGAGTACGACATCCCGCTCATGCTCCAGGACCGTTCATTCGATGCTGAGAACCGGCTCAGCTACGAGCTGAATGAGCAGACGATCAAGGAAGGCGTGTTCGGAGACACGCTCTTCGTCAATGGGGTTGCGACGCCGTATTTGGAAGTGGCAAACCGCAAGTACCGCTTCCGCTTTCTGGCGGCAGGGAACCGGCGAGCTTTCACGCCGAGGCTCGGGGACGGGGGGCCGGTGACGATCATCGGGACCGACGGTGGGCTGCTCGAAGCGCCTATCACACAGGTTGCATTCCCGATCTTCAACGGCGAGCGATTCGATGTGGTTATCGACTTCTCGCGCTACCCAGTGGGCAGCTCGGTCGTCCTGCGCGACGCCCGCGTGGGCGACCTCGGCCTAACCTATCCGTATGTGCTGCCTGACGTCATGCGGTTCGACATTGTTCGGAACGAGTCGGATCCCAGTGACGTCCCATCACAGCTCGCCTCAATAGATCGCCTGAACCCGGACGATGCGGTGAAGACGCGCAGGTTCGTTCTGGATTTCATCGACGGTATGTGGACGATCGACGGCCTCACGTTCGATCCAGGGCGCATCGACGCGGATCCGCGCCTGGGCACGACCGAGATCTGGGAATTCGAGAATCGCTCGGACCTGCCCCACGACGTGCACCTGCATCTGGTCCAGTTTC
>CAYQJS010000128.1:0-3624 GCA_964417895.1 uncultured Chloroflexota bacterium
GGTACCAGATGTCCTCGCAGATGTTCACGCCCAGCACCGTTCCGTTGAGGTCCCCGCCGGGGCACGAGCGCCCGGCCTCGAAGTAGCGGTTCTCGTCGAACACGCCGTAGTTGGGGAGAAACATCTTGTGGTGGACGGCCGCCAGGGCGCCGTCGTGGGCCACTGCCGCGGCGTTGAAGATGTCAGCCTCGACGTCGACGAAGCCGACGATCGCGGTGATCCCGCGAGTCGCCTCGACGATCTCGTCGAGCCGCTCGCGGTTCTCGCGGACGAACGATGGCTTGAGGACGAGGTCTTCGGGCGGATAGCCCGTGATCGCCAGCTCGGGGAACGCCACAACGTCCGCCCCACGCGCACGCGCCTCGCCAAGCAGCTCGAGAATCCGGGCGGTATTCCCCGCCAGGTCTCCGACGGTGCTGTTCATCTGCGCGAGGGCGAGCCGGAGAGTGCGCACGGCGGTCCCGAGCTAGTACGCGTCGGCGCAAGAGCACCGCTGGTTGAGCGAGCAGCCAGGCTCCCTCTCCTGCCGCAGCGGGAGAGGGGTGGGGTGAGGGCAGACCTCGATGGCCGATGATACTAGGGTTCGCCAGGGGGCCCTCACCTAACCTCTCCCATTGCGATGGGAGAGGGATGTGGTTGAACGCGTCCTGGCGTTTGAGCGCAACCCATGACTCACTTTCGCCGCTCCTGGCGCGGTTGTCCGTGCCCGGAACTCGGAACCAGGAACTCGGAACTGATTCTACGGTAGGGCGCGGATGACGGAGACGACCCTCCCCTGGACCCGAAGGTCTTTGGGATCAACGTAGATGGGCGCCATCTCAGCGTTGGCAGGCTGCAGGCGGACTCGATCGCCCTCGCGGTACAGCCGCTTCAACGTGGCCTCGCCCTCCGGGAAGACGCCGCTGGTGATGAGGGCGACGACGGTCTCTCCGTTGTCCGCCGTGTCCTGCGGCTTGATAACCACCACGTCGCCGTCGTCGATGTGGTCTTCGATCATCGACTTGCCCTTGACGCGGAGCGCGTAGCACCCCTGGTCAACGAGCTTCTGAGCAACCTCGACGGTGTCGGTGGGGTCTTCAATGGCCTCGATGGGCTCGCCGGCGGCGATGCGCCCGATGATCTGGATGGAGAAAGGGCCGCCCCGGCCGGGCAGCTCGATGCCGCGGGACAGCTCGCGCTCGCGGCGGAGGTGCCCCTCCCGCTCCAGCAGGCGCAGGTTGTAGTCCACCACCGACGTGGAGCTGATGCCGACGGCCATCCCGATCTCTCGCACCGTGGGTGGACGCCCGTGGTCTCCCATGTATTGCCTGATGAAGCGCAGAATGTTTTGCTGGCGATCGCTGAGTGTGCGCATCCCTGCCCCCATGGTCGGAACATTCGTTCTTAGCGGCATCATAGCAGGGGTTGCGATTTCAGTCAATACGCCAACCGAGCCAAATACGCTTATCACCGGTGCCCATCACCGGGGGACGATATGTGGACAAAATGATACGATTGAATATGGAAGGTATTGTGGGTCGATATTGATGAAGACCATTATCCAGGTTCCGATCGAGAAGGAGCTACTCGCCCGCCTGGATCGCCGGGCGAAGATAGAGGCCGTCTCGCGGGCCGCGTTGATTCGCACTGCCTGTACGCGCTATCTCCGCCAGATCGAAAGCGACGAGCGCGCGACCAAATACGAGGAGGGCTACCGTCGAATTCCTGAGGAGGCGGGCGAGCAGGAGAGCCTCGCCTGGCTAGCGGCGGCCGACCTACCGGACGAGGAGTGGCCCGAGGCCGGCAGGACGGAAACGTAGGGGTGGAGCGAGGTGAAGTGTGGTGGGCCCGCCTGCCCCAACCGATCGGCGCCCGTCCGGTGCTGCTCCTGTCACGGAATCAGGCGTATCGCGTGCGTAAGTCGGTGACGCTTGCGCTGATTACGTCGACCATTCGCGAGATCCCGGTGGAAGTGCCGTTAGGGCCGGAGGATGGAATGCCGCACCTCTGCGTCGTCAACTGCGATGAGGTGCACACCGTCGCCATGTCGCTCCTCGACAAAGGTAACCGCCATGAACGCGGCGAAAATGCAGGCAGTCGCCAACGCAGTCCGTTTTGCACTCGACGTGGAGTGCGATTAGCTTTCCTGGGAGAAGCCGCGGGCCACCACTGTGGCGTGCGTCGTCGAATCCTGATCTTGGTCGTTAGCGACGTATACTCAGCGCCGCCGGCGCTACGGGCTGGGCGAGGGGGGAAATCGATCCCCCTTCACGGGTCTCGGCCGTAGCATTGGTGGCCGCGGGGTGTGCGCATGCAGAGCGACCGCATCCAGCAGCGCATCAATACCTTCCTCGACGAAGCCGACGAGGCGGCTGCACGTTCGGATTGGGCCCGAGTCCGCGACCGCGCGCAAAACGTCCTGGCCTTCGACCCCGAGAATAGCGAAGCTCTCAGCTACATTGCCGCGGCCGACCGCGCGGGCATCGCAGCCTCACGGTTCCGCGTCGCCGACGGAGTAGGGCAGGACTCAGACGGTCAACCGGACACCAATCAGGCCTTCTCCTCCCAGTCCGCTCTTGAAGCCCGCCCCGCACGGCCCGAGCCCACCTCATTCGTCAATGGCCGCTACGAGGTGAAGAGGCTCCTCGGCGAGGGTGGCAAGAAACGCGTCTTCCTCTGCCACGACACGAAGCTGGACCGGGACGTCGCATTCGCCCTCATCAAGACCGAGGGGCTCGACGCCGAGGGCGACACGCGAATCCGGCGCGAGGCCCAGGCGATGGGCCGGCTCGGCGATCACCCGCACATCGTGCCCGTCTACGACATCCGGCGAAGAGCCTTCGGCAGGCTCAGGCCGCGGTCAAGGCCAGCCATATCTGGTCACCCAGCTTATGGGCGGGGGCGACGTCGAGAGGCTCATCGCGCAGGCTCCCGACCATCGGCTGCCGCTGGAGACAGCGCAGCGCATCGCGGACCAGGTGTGCCAGGCTCTCGAGTACGCCCACTCCAGGGGGATCGTGCATCGGGACCTGAAGCCCGGTAACGTCTGGCTGACGGCGGACCCTTCGACAAGCTCTCCGAGTACCCCGATTCATCGAGGTTCGGAGTCCGCAGGGCGGACAGGGCAACCTTCGGCGGGCTTGGGACAGGCTACCGCGAAGCTGGGGGATTTCGGGCTGGCCGTAGCGCTCGACCGCAGCCGGCTGACCCAGGCCGGCATGATGGTGGGGACCGTCCACTACATGCCGCCGGAGCAGGCGATCGGCGGCGAGGTGACGCCCCGAAGTGACCTCTACTCGCTCGGAGCGATGCTCTACGAGATGCTCTGCGGGCGGCCTCCGTTCGTGGGCGACGAGTCGGTCGCCATCATCACCCAGCACCTGAACACCCCCCCGGTCGCGCCCTCCTGGCACGTGCCGGACCTGCCCGTCGGACTCGAAGCTTTGATCCTCCGGCTCCTGGAGAAGGACCCAAGCAGGCGGCCGGCGTCGGCGGCCGAGGTGCGCGAGGCGCTGCGGGTGATCGGGCGAGGAGAGGCCCCCACCCCAACCCCTCCCCCAAGCTTGGGGGAGGGGCGAGGGGAGAGGGCCGACAATCCGCTCTACCGCCGCACATTCGTGGGACGGGAGCAGGAGCTGGCGCAGC
>CAYQJS010000129.1:0-3458 GCA_964417895.1 uncultured Chloroflexota bacterium
CGCGAGATTGTTGTCGTTGAGTGAACCGCGGCGCGCCACTGCGACACCTCAGACAACATGGGTGCGATCTCTTGCGGGAGGGAAGGTCGCATTCAATCTGGGTGAACCCACAAACCGGGGCCATCGAGGCAATCCCGCGCCATAGCGAGATACCCGAGGCGTTCGCCCGCATGATTTGTCGCATACTCGGCGTTCCGGAGATTGGCAGACAATAAGAGGGGCCGTAGCTTAGTTGGGAGAGCGCCGCCTTTGCACGGCGGAGGTCAGGGGTTCGAATCCCCTCGGCTCCACCTGTTACCGGCAGAAACGCTGGAATTCCAGCCAACATCGCTCGCACCGCCCCGGGGGGGAGGCCGTGAGGTGGTTCCAAGAGCTCCTTCGTCGCGGCGCCCACGCTGGTGACCAGCCTAAAGCCACTCCCAGGGGCCAACGGCCAGCCCGGATGCACGACACTATGACGGTGCAGCTCTATGAGGGCGAGGTGAACCTGGGAGTGGTGGGCGAGTCCCAATACCAGGACAGCCTCTGGCGTGTCGGCGGGGTTCGCCGATCAAGCAACGACCCTGTGCGTTACGACATCTATGGCGTGCTGGTGGCCGAGGCTGACAATGAGTACGACTCCAACGCCGTGTCCGTCTGGGTGGAGGGCCTCAAGGTCGGGTACCTCTCTCGTGACGATGCTCGGCGGTACCGGCCAGGGCTGCTGGCCTTGGAGAGGAAGCACGGCAAGCCGATAGCTCTTCCAGGTGTCATTGCGGGTGGAGGAGTAAGGGAGGATGGGCCGGGACAGCTCGGCGTGTTCCTCCGACACGACCCTGCGGACTTCGGCCTTGCGGCCCCAATCCGGCCCATGCCACCCGAACCGAGGATGAGGACGGGGCTCTCCGACGCATTAGCGACCGACGAAGCGGACGACGCGTACGATCTGGGTTGGGTGGGCGACCTCCCCCAGGATGACATCCGTGCCATCATCAAGCTCCGGCAGCTCCTCGAACACGAACGCGACCCCATTGACCGGCACTTCATGTTCAGCCACCTTGAGGCGGCGCTGTATAGGTCCCGGGAGGCATTCCGATCGGCCATTGATGATTACGACGAGGCTTGCCGTGAGCACGACTCCGAGATGGACTCCATCCGGGAAGCGTTCCTGGCCAAGTGGGGCCAGATCCCGTGGCTTGAGACCTACGGGCAAATGTGCATCCGGCAGCAGAAAGCCAGGAACTTCGAGCAGGCGCTCTGGTGGGCGGAGCGGGGCCTCGCCGTCTACGGGGCTGATGCCGCTCGCCCGGAGCCCGTCGAGGACTTGAGGAAGCGGGCAGAGGTCTACAGGGGGAAAGTCGAACCGAAGCCCGACCTTCCCCTACGAGGGTCGCGCGGCCGAAGGAGGACGGCATTGACACACTGACGTGCGTCAGCTGCGGGGGCACGTTCGAGAGGAGCCACGTGCGAGGTCGGAAACCGCTCCTCTGCCCGGACTGCCGTGGCGGGGACCCGCGCCAGTCCGATCCGTTGGACCGGTGAGGGCTCGAATCTGCTCGGCTTCACCAACCGGCTTCATGTAACCAGTTGGGATTCTCGGGCAGAGTCAGCCTACCTGGGTAGGCTGTACTCGGCGATAGTGAGACCTAATGAACAACGTGAGACCTAAATGAATAGCGACGAGGTGAGCCTCTACGCCGCCCCAGACGAATGGGCGAGTATCGACCTCGTCTACGAAGCAGCTCTGTCGGAGTTGGAATTTCAGTCAAAGCAGTGGGAAGAAGCGGACGCGCGATTGCGCCTCCTTCTCGGGTTCATCGGTATCATCGTAGCAGGGGCTTTGGCAGCGGCAGGCCAGAGCCCCGAAAAACTGCCCGACCCCGTCGCTCTGCTGATCGCTGTTGCCGTGGTTAGCCTGCTCGTGGCATCAGGAATCTCTGTGGTTGGGTACCGGCCACGCGAGTTCCACCGACCTCCGGACGTAATCGCCTTGCGAATCGAATACCTCACCCGTTCGCCCGCCGAGACGAAGCTAGCGGTAGTTGACGCGATGCTGACAGCGTATCCCGAGAACACCAGGATCATCGCTCAGAAACTGAGAGCCTATCGTTGGGCACTCGGGTGGATGGTCGCCAGTATTGTTCTGCTCGCATTAGCGATAATCTCAAAGCTAGTGATATCCAAGCTGCTCACTTGAGCTGAGGTGGTCATGCCCGACGAAAAACCCGCGACCCTTCCGGCAAAACCACCCCCGATCCGGCCACACCCCGAGCTCGACCACATCGTCGAGAGAGGATATCCGCGGCCCCCTACACCGGAGAGGCGCTCAGCATCGCTACCAGTGGAGCGGAACCCCTGACGTGACAGGTGCCTGGGCAGCTGAGTCAGGCGCAATGCCGGCGGCGCGGTAAGCCGAACCCGATCTCCTATAATCTGGGTCCGGGGCGTTTAGCTCAGCTGGTTAGAGCGCAGTCCTGATAAGACTGAGGTCCCTGGTTCGAATCCAGGAACGCCCACCCCGAAGATGAGTCACTTTGTCTACGTCCTACTCAGTGATAAGACCGGCAGGACCTACGTAGGCTCATCGGAGGATGTGGCTGCCCGCCTCAGCCTGCACAATGCCGGCAAAGTGACAGCCACAAAGTACCAACGGCCGTACCGGTTGGTGTACACCGAGGAGTTCGAAACCCGAACGCCTGCGCGCCAGCGCGAGGCCTGGCTGAAGCGCCAGAAGAGCAGAGTCCTGTTGGACGAACTCATAGCGAACAGCCAGCGCTCAGTTGGTTAGAGCGGTCCGAAGGATCGGACAGGTCCCTGGTTCGAATCCAGGAAACGCCCACCGGTTGCACCGAGAACGCGGTGGTTGCTATACTGGCAAAGGCGCGCAAACGGCGCGACATGAACAGGCGAGGAGACCCACGATTCGGACGACTCGGCGTGCTGGGATGAGCCTATAGAGGGCCGAAGCCTTCGTGGGCGCTGGCACGTCGCCGATCCGGGCAGAAGTCGGATCGGCTTTTTGTTGCCCGACACGCGCTCGCCGAAAAGGCCCTCGGCCGAATGGCCGAGCGAGCCATGCACCTTAACAAGAGCATATGTGCTTGAAAGAAAGCCGATTGAGCTCGATCCTGTTGGCTCGGCATGGCGCGTCGCGTGGTGCTGAGCTATTAAGGGCACACGGTGGATGCCTTGGCGCTACGAGCCGATGAAGGGCGTGGAAGGCTGCGATAAGCCGCGGGGAGCCGTCAGCAGGCATCGATCCGCGGATTCCCGAATGGGGCAACCCACCTGGGGTCATGCCCAGGTACCCGCATCCCAACCACCATCTGGTGCGCAGTAGGGTGCGTGGAGGCAACCGGGGGAACTGAAACATCTAAGTACCCCGAGGAAAAGAAATCAACCGAGATTCCGTCAGTAGTGGTGAGCGAAAGCGGAGGAGCCTAAACCTGTCGCGTGCAGAAGCCTGCAGGCGTTGCGCG
>CAYQJS010000130.1:0-1925 GCA_964417895.1 uncultured Chloroflexota bacterium
GGGCCAACTACTTCGAGGACCTGCCCTGGATCAAGGGGACCACGAACCTCAATCAGTACGCGGCGGGGGAGCTGGCTCGCTACGTTCTGGAGAACCCCGACCGCGATCCCGACTGGCGAGGCCACGCGAGCCACATGCTCGCCTGGATCGAGCGCACCTTCGGAGGGGACACCGACAAGGAGAAGGGCGTTCAGTGGGGTGCCGTCACCATCTCCGAGCAGGTCGAGTACATGTACAAGATGGGCAGCCACACCTCCCGCTTCGCCTCGGTGCTCGCGCTCTGGCACGAGAAGACGGGCGACTCCGGGGCCAGAGAGAAGGCCTTCCGCTCGTTCAATTGGGCGAGCTACATGTGCGACCGGCGCGGCGTCGTGCGCGTGGGTCCGACCGAGAAGAGCTTCTGGTTCAGCGACGGCTATGGCGACTACATCCGTCACTTCATGACCGGCCTCGGCGCGATCCCCGAGTGGGCGCCGCCGGGCGAAGACCACCTGCTGCGTTCGTCATCGGTCGTGACCGAGGTGACCTACGCGCCGGGGAAGGTCCGGTACCGGGCGTTCGACGACGAGGGCGAGGAGGTGCTCCGGCTGTCGTTCGTGCCCAAGACGGTCGCCGCCGAAGGCGCGGCTCTCGGCCCGTCGGCCGCGGGTCCTGGCTTCACGTTCGCCCCCCGCACCGGCGTCCTGCGCGTGCGGCGTGCGGGCGCACGCACGGTGACGATCATCCGCTGACGTGTTCCGCCGGCATTAGAATGACCCCGCTCGAGCCGGCCACCGCATCACAGAAGGAGTTGTGACCATGTCCGATGCAGGCAACGAAGACATCACGCGCCGGCGGTTCCTGACGAAAGCGGGCCAGGGTCTGGCCGCGACGAGCGCTCTCGGGACGCTCGCGACCCGCGCTTCGGCGCAGCAGGTCCCCGAGCCGCCGGGCAAGAAGGTGGGATGGGCCATCGTCGGCCTCGGCAGCCTCGCCATCAACCAGATCCTGCCCGCGTTCGCCAGGTGCGAGAAGTCCAGGGTGGTCGCGCTGGTCAGCGGCCATCCGGACAAGGCGAGCAAGCTCGCCCTGCGCTACGGCGTCAAGGAAAAGAGCATCTACAACTATCAGAACTACGACTCCCTCAAGGACAACCCCGAGGTCGACGTCATCTACATCGTCCTGCCCAACGGGATGCACCCCGAGTACACCATCCGCGGGCATCAAGCGGGCAAGCACGTGCTTTCCGAAAAGCCCATGGCGAACACGCCGGCCGATTGCCAGGCGATGATCGACGCCGCGCGCAAGGCGAACCGGAAGCTGATGGTGGCCTACCGCTGCCGATACGAGCCATTCAACAAAGAGATGATCCGGATGGCGCGCGAGCAGGAGCTGGGGCCGGTCAAGGTCATCGTGGCCGACCACGGCTTCAACATCGGCGATCCCACCCAGTGGCGGCTCCAGAAGGGCCTCGCGGGCGGGGGCTCCCTGATGGACATCGGCATATACAGCCTGCAGGCCGCGCGCTACGTGACGGGGGAGGAGCCGGTAGAAATCAACGCGATGACGTACACGACTCCAGGCGACGAGCGCTTCAAGGAGGTGGAAGAGACCATCAACTTCCAGCTCCGTTTCCCGAGCGGCGTGCTCGCGAACTGCACCTCGAGCTACGGCTATTCGGGACAGAACCACTACCGAGTGGTCACGACCAAGGGGTGGTTCGAGCTGGAGCCGGCGACCGGCTACTCTGGACTCCGCATGAGAGTGCGCCGAGGGAGCGCCACCGAGGACCGGGACCTTCCCGTGCGCGACCACTTCGCCCTCGAGATGGACCACATGTCCGAGTGCGTCATGGAGAACAAGGACCCGCTCACGCCCGGTGAAGAGGGACTGCGCGACCTCCGGCTCATGATGGCGATCTACGAAGCGGCGAGGTCCGGCAAGAC
>CAYQJS010000130.1:2025-3153 GCA_964417895.1 uncultured Chloroflexota bacterium
CAAGCGCGGCATGGAGCGCGGCGCCCGAGGAGGCACCCGCCAGGATCCCCTCCTCTCGTGCCAGGCGTCGCGCACATGAAAACGCTTCCTCATCGGTGACCGCCACGATTTCGTCGAGGATGGAGCGGTTCAAGACCTCGGGTATGAACCCCACACCGATGCCCGGGATGAGGTGGTTCCCCGCGGGCCTCCCGGAGAGCACCGCCGCGTTGGCGGGCTCGACCGCCACGATGCGCACGCTCGGCTTGCGCTCCTTGAGCGCTTCCCCCACCCCGGTGATGGTTCCGCCGGTGCCCACGGCACAGACGAAGACGTCGACGGCGCCCTGTGTGTCTTCCCAGATTTCGACCGCCGTGGTTCGCCGATGGACCTCGGGGTTCGCGGGGTTTCTGAACTGGTCCAGCATGATCGAGCCCGGGATCTCCTTGAGCAGCTGCGCCGCTCGAGCGACCGCGTCACCCATGAGGATGCCGGGGGTGAGCATGACTTCCGCGCCGAGATGTCGGAGCAGCGCTACCCTTTCCTTCGACATCGTCTCCGGCATGGTCAGGACGAGCCGGTAACCTCGGATCGCCGCGACGAACGCCAGCCCGATGCCCGTGTTGCCGCCTGTGGCTTCGACCAGGGTCGTCCCCGGTCGTAGGAGTCCGCGACGCTCCGCGTCCTGGATGAGCGCCACCCCGACCCGATCCTTCACGCTCCCACAGGGATTTCTCATTTCCAGCTTGGCGACCACTTGGCCGGGCAGGCCTTTGGCCAGGCGCCCGAGCTCGACGATGGGCGTCCTTCCCACGGTGAGCGTGATATCGCGAAGGATCATCTGGCCCTACTCCTCACGCGCTCCTCCCAGATCTCCAGAGACGGGCCCCGAACACAGGAGTTCAATTGCTTGTCGTCATCCTCTTGACGGTGGGAGCATGATCATAGACCCGCCGCTCGAGATGCGGCATCGAGCCTTGTTCGGGTGGTATGTTCCACTCCGCCGGTGAACCCTGCCCCCGTGACGACGAACGCCCTCGCCGAAGCCATCGAGCGCTATCTCCGTACGGGGAGTCACGACCCCACCGGCGCGCCCTGGCCGGGGGACGTCATCGAGCGCACGCGCCGTGCGCACCACGAGCTCCTTCA
>CAYQJS010000131.1:0-3001 GCA_964417895.1 uncultured Chloroflexota bacterium
TCATCGGTCGACGTCATCTGGTCGAAGGAGCACTACCGCGCGCATCACCATCACATCGCGCCGCTGGCGAGAGAGGAAGTCGGCGCCAAGATCGAGCCCCACCGCACGATCGCCCTTCCGCTGCAGGAGCCGTCCGGCTTCATGGCGACGATGGCGGCGATGGCGGCGCGCGCGGTGACGATCGGCGGCGGAAGTCGCGCCTTCACTCCGACCGACACGCTCTTTCATCTCTCCATGGACCTGTTCGGGGGCGCCTTCATCGGCAAGATCGGCCAGCTCTGCGACGCACGCGAGGTGGTGCGGCGGGGAGGAATGGACTGGCAGGTGCTGCAGGCCACGGCCGAGTCGGCCGGATCGGGAGCGCACCTGGCCTTCTCACTCGGAATGCTGAAGGAAATCGACGCGCCGGTGCCCGACGAGGTGATCGCCGGCCTGAAGCGGGATAACCCTCCCGCGTTCGCGGCGGGGAGGCTGTCGCGGATGGCCGAGAAGAACCTGTTCGGCTACGTGCCGTCGCGCGCGACGCTGTCGCGCCCGGCGCAGAAGCTGCTGTTCCGGGCCTTGATGATGCCGGACGGCTGGCCGGGCCGGATCGGCTTCCTGATCAAGAGCTACCTCTACCTCGGGTCCGACGAGGGGATGGGCAGACTGGCCCGAGGCGCCCGTCCGTCCCGAGGGCGAGCCCTGGGCCGGCTGCTGACACTGCCTGTGCGGGCCGTGCGCCGCTGGACGGGATCGCGCCGCATGCCCTAGAATACCCGCCTTCGGTGGGCGGCTAGCTCAGCTGGGAGAGCGCCGCGTTCGCAACGCGGAGGTCGGGGGTTCGAGCCCCCCGCCGTCCACCAACGGATGCAACCGCTGAGTGATCTTCCCCCGTTTTCGTGGACACTTCGAAAGGACTTGGGAAGAGTCCGATGTGGAGCTGGTTCATGGAGCGACACGACGACGGCAATCCGCAGAGTTGAAGGTTGAGGCCGTCCGCATGGTTAAGGAATAGGGCTTCAGCGTCAAAGGAAATCCCTGCCGCGACCGAATCCGCCCGGTCTCCAGGCCTGGTTCATCTCGCGGTCCTCGCCGCGGTGGTCGCGCTGGTGGTGATCATCTTCCGATCGGCCTGGGTCTGCGACGACTCCTTCATCACCCTCCGCACTATCGACAACCTGGTCCACGGCTATGGCTTCACGTGGAACGTCGAGGAGCGGGTGCAGACGTTCACGCATCCGCTATGGATGCTGCTGCTAGCCGCCGTTTACCTAGTCACGCGCGAAGCCTACTACACGGTCCTGGCCGTCTCAATCCTAATGTCCGGAGTGACGGCGTGGTGGCTGGTGACACGCGTCGCCGCCTCACCTATGGGTGCGCTGTTGGCGGTCGTGGTGCTGACACTCTCCAAGGCCTACGTCGACTTTTCGACCTCGGGCTTGGAGAACCCGCTGACCTTCCTGCTGCTGGTCCTTTTCGTTTCCTACTGCCTGTCGGGCCGGCCGCAGTCGGGGCAGGTGCGGGCGGGCCTCAAGCAGCCGCACAGGCAGCAGGGGAACCTGGATCAACAACGCCGGCCTCTGGCCCTCGCCCTGATCGCCGGGCTGGTGGCGACCAATCGCATGGATACGCTGCTCATGGTCCTGCCGGCGCTCATCGCCGCGCTGCGCCCGTTGTCGTGGCGTCTCAGGCTGCGCACTTGGATCCTGGGGTTCGCACCGTTCCTGGCCTGGGAGGCTTTTGCGATGGTCTACTACGGGTTCCCCTTCCCGAACAGCGCCTACGCAAAGCTGGCGACCGGCATCCCGCGCGTCGATCTGATCCGGCAGGGGTTGCACTATTTCTGCAACTCGCTACGGATCGACCCGGTGACTCTGGTCGTGGTCGGCGCGGCGACGCTGTTCGTCGCTCGGCGGCGCGTCCTCGAGGAGATGCTGCTGGTGATGGGAGTCGGGCTCTACCTGGTCTACGTGCTATGGATCGGGGGGGACTTCATGAGCGGACGGTTCTTCGCGGCGCCGCTCCTGGTCGCGGCGTCAATCCTGGGGCGCTGGAGACCGGAGGCCCCGGGAGTCTTCGCTCTCCTCCCCTGCCTCGCGGTGGCCTTGGTCGGACTGACCACGCCAACCTCTCCCGTGTACAGCGGCGAAGACTATGCGGTCAGGCACCTGGGGCACGCCACAGACGCGGCGCTCATCACCGACGCGCGTGCCTTCTACTACAACGATACCGGACTGCTGCGGGCCAGAGGAGAGGTCATCATGCCCTATCCCGCCTTGGCCCACGAAGTGAGCCAGGCGCGTGAGCAGGGGTTGACGATGTTTGGGCGCGTCGGCGTCGGATTCTTCGGCTACTACATGGGCCCCCGAGTCTTCATCGTCGAGCTCTGCGCGATTACCGACCCGCTGCTGGCGCGTCTTTCGGTCCCCTCCGGGGACCCGTGGCGCATCGGGCACTTCGTACGACCCATGCCCACGGGTTACCAAGAGACGCTGCGCGACGGGGTCAACCAAATCGCCGATCCCCGGGTCGCCCGGATGTACGACGCCATCGTGGTGGTCACGCGCGGCCCCCTGTTCACTGGCCGCCGGCTCAAAGAGGCCTGGAAGCTGAACACTGGGGCCTACGAGATCGGCCTGCAGTAGATCTTCCTTCGCCGGTTGGGTATTCCCATCCGCCCTGCGTCAGCTACAAGCTCGTGCGGAGTCCACCTAGCCCGGTCCGACTCGGCGAGGTGGAAGCGCGCGCCTTCACTGGACCGGGTCCTACCGAATGTGTTGGACTAGCGGCCGAGATGGTCTTCGCAACGCGGAGGTCGGGGGTTCGAGCCCCCCGCCGTCCACCAATCTTTTCAGCCACTTGGCGCCCCTCTGACATGCTCACGAGGCTCAACTGTGGCGGTTTTGTGCCGGTTCTCGCTGGGGCTCAAGCTCCGTGGCGGCCAGTTGGATCACATTCCGTTCAGCCCTCTGTGCCAACATGAGTGAGACAGGTTCTACCCCTGTAATTAGTGTCGAGG
>CAYQJS010000132.1:0-2846 GCA_964417895.1 uncultured Chloroflexota bacterium
AAGGCGAGCTCTTCAGGGTGCGCCTCTCCGTCCCGGATGCGCTTCAGCAGGTGATTGCGCTGGAGGAGGACGCGCTCGAAGCGGGAGCGGGCGGCGGCATACTGCTGGTCGATCTGGATGAGGGTGAGATCGATGTAGCGCCTGCGTAGGGAGGGTGGGCCATCGATCATCTGGAGGTCATCGGCGCTGAAGAATACGGCCGTGAGCCGGCCGACGGCGTCCGACAAGCGTTTGGGAGCGCCGTTGATCTTGACGGTCTTGGTGGCGATGGGCCCGCGCGCGCCCGGCCTGGCGACCACGGCGATCTGGACTTTCAGCGGCCCGGCGAGCGTTTCGGCCTCGGCTACGACACGCGCGGCGGGCAGGGGATCGTCGAGCAGAGCGTGGCGGATGAACTGAACGTCGGTTTCGACGCGGAGCCCGCGCATCGTGGCGAGAAGATAGATGGCTTCCAGGAGGTTGGTCTTGCCCTGAGCGTTGTCCCCGATGAAGAGCGCTACGTTCGATGGAAGCTCGATATCCAGCCGGAGAAAGTTGCGGTAGTCGAAGAGCTGGAGACGCTTGAGCCGCATACGGGCATTATATTCCCCGCGGCGGGCCGGTCGAGAACCGCAGGGCGAACTGATTGGGGCGGAGTCCGTGTCGCCGTTGCGGGGGGGGTAATGGGTGATGGGCGAGGGGTTGAGGGTGATGGGTCGGGGTGAGGAAAGGGGATTCCACCTCGCAGGTTCAAGGGAGGACCTCGCCGAAGGGGCGGGCGGCGGACGGCGTTCTAGCGCGAGCCAGGCGTCACGAGGGTGCGCGCGCGGGGAACCGGCTGAAGGGGTAGCGCGACGCAGAATTCACTGCCGTGACGGTCCGAGTTGTCTACCCAGATGCGGCCGTTGTGAAGATCAACGAGGGATTTGGCGATCGCGAGGCCGAGACCGAGGCCCGAACGGTCGCCGCGGTAGAACGGCTCGAAGATCAGCTCCCGATCCTCGGGCGCGATCCCAGGCCCGGAATCCGTGACCGTGAGGATCACCTCGCCCCTGGCCAGGCGCGTGCTAACGGTGATATGGCCACCGTGAGGCGTGTAGCGCTGCGCGTTCGAAAGGAGGTTGATGAGCACCTGCTCAAAGCGAAGGCGGTCGACGCGAACGACTGTGTCCGGGGCAGCGGAGTTGACGTTAATAGTCTGATGTTTGGCGGCCACGAGCGGCTGGACGATACCGACGGCGTTGGCGACGAGGTCGTCTATGGACACGGAGTCAAGCTCGAGGCGGGGCTTGAACTCGTCGTCGCGGGAGACGTTGACGAGATCGGCTACGAGGCTGCTCAAACGCTGGGCGCCCTTCACGATGTTCCGGACGAGCTTTCCCCGCGTACTCTGCGGGTCTCTAGTCTCTTCCTCTTCGAGCAGCATCTCAGCTGCCATCATGATGGAGGTGAGAGGCGTCCGCAGCTCATGGGAGACTGTCGAGAGAAAATCGCTCTTCATGCGGTTGATTTCCTGCAGATGCTGAGCGTGCGCACGCTGGCCCTCGTAGAGACGGCAGTTATCGAGCGCGAAACCAAGGACGACGCCTAGGGCGGCAAGAAGACGCTGGTCTTTCGCTTGTGCATTGCCCAGAGTGGCGGCGATGGCGAGCACCCCCTCCAGCCGTCCGCGGCTAACAAGGGGCACGTAAATGACTCGCTCGCGACTGGAAGCGCCGCCGAACCAGGAATCGCCGGCCGAGGAAGACCGGATGAGCGGCTTTCCCTGGCGCAACGTCTCCGACATGGGGCCATCCCCGAGCGATAGGCTGGGCGCCCGCTTCAGCCAGCCGGAGGGCAGGCCGTGCATGGCGATGGGCTCCAGTAGCTGTCCGTCTTCCGTGAGCCAGCCAACGACGACGGCCCGCGCCTGCAACCAGTGCGCGATGAGCTTGGCGGCACGCCGGCAGGCGGCGGGGAACTGGTATATGGAAGCCAGCTCACAGCCCAGCTCATGTGGGTAGACATGGCGCCGCCGCATCCGGTACTCCCAGCGTGAGACGAGCTCGATGCCGGCGAGGGCGGCCACACCTCCGGGCGCGAGCACGAATAGCGTTCCCGGCACCGAAAGCCCAAGCAGCAGGGCATACACAGGGACCAGCGCGATGACAGCGACTAGTATGCCGAGCAGGGCCCAGCGCCGGGCGACACGCAGCTCGTGCAGCGGGTTGAGGTTAACGTCCACCATATCCATAAGGGACAAGGAGTTTCCTTATGTAATGATGATGTGATGACGACGAGAGTTACACGAATTGCGCGAAGGGCAGAGAAAAGCGCTCCCGAGTCGTAATGCTCGCGGGGGTGCGGCGATGAGACCCGAAAGCGCTGAAGCCCCAGCAGTTGCGGCCCTGCCGTGGCAATTAGATTATCCGGAAATATTACTGTAGTTGTCAAGCCGTTTGTCCACACGCTCTCAGAATTAGTCAAGTACTCGTCTACGTTCAGACTACTAGGCTACGAAGGGCGACAGTCCCACGGCCTGAGGCAAAGCCTACGCTCGATCAGTGCCTCAGTCCCGGCCGCCAACGGATGACCCGCAAGGCCAGGAACCCCGCCGCCAGCACCAAGAGCGCGCTGGCCGTCACGAGCACGACGCCCGGGAGCCCATCTACGGGCCCGAGTCCGCCGCCGGTGGGTGGCAGTAAAATGAGCAGGGCGGTTGGCGTAGGGCTGGGGGCGGGGGTGGCAGTAGCAACAGCCGTCGGCGTCGGCGAAGGTGTCGGCGAAGCCGTGGGCTCCGGCGTACCCGCTGCCACCGGGGGACAGACCTCGATGCCGGTCAGCGCTGCCGAGTCGCGGTAGGCGATCACCAGGCGGCTCACATCGCC
>CAYQJS010000133.1:0-2761 GCA_964417895.1 uncultured Chloroflexota bacterium
GGATCGTACATCAGGCCGTTGATCGTCCAGTGGCCGTCGGTCCAGTCCAGAATTAACCTTCGCGTCTTCACCGCATCGTCCGGTTGCAGGCGTTCCACTGATGCGAGCTGGGGTGGGACCTCGCTGGGATCCGGCTCGTTCCGAACGATGTCGAACCGCATGACATCGGGCAGTAGATTCGGGAAGGCCAGGCCGGGGTCAGTTCCGCGGGTGTTGTGCAGGACGACCGAGCTCCCCACTGGGTAGCGAGAGAAGTCGATTACCACGTCGAACCGCTCGCTGTTGAAGATGTTGCACTGCGTCTGGGTAACGGGCGCTTCGAGCAGCCCTCCATCTGACCCGATGCCGGTCATCGGATCGCCGTCCCCGAGCCTCAGCGTGAAAGCTCGCCGGTTTGCCGCCGCCAGAAAGCGGAAGCGGTACTTACGGTTTGCCACCTCCAGATACGGCGAGGCGACCCCATTGACGAAGAGCGTGTCTCCGAAGACGCCTTCCTCGATGGTCTTCTCATTCAGCTCGTAGCTGAGCCGGTTCTCGGCATCCAATGTGTGCGGTCCTGGAGCATCAGCGGGATGTCGTATTCGCCGGAGGGGAGGTTAAGCGCGTCCTCCGCGGGATCCGTAATCAGGTAGAAGCCGGCCATGCCGCGGTAGACGCTCTCCGCGTTCCCCATTGTGTGGTCGTGGTACCAGTAGGTTGAGGCTTGCTGGTCATTGGGGTAGACGTAGGTCCTTGATTCACCGGGGCGAATGACGTCGAGCGGCCCGCCGTCGCTCTCCGCCGGCACCTTGTGGCCGTGGTTATGGATGTTCATATCGCGGCGCATGAGGTTTGTCGCGCGGACGTGGGTCGGCCTGCCGCGGGTGGCCCGAATGGTCGGCCTGGGCCAGATGCCGTCGAAGCCCCAGATCTCCGTCGCCGGTCCGTCCCGCAACTGCGCGCGACCGCTCTTCATGGTCAGCTCGTAGTAGTCGCCACTCGCGTCGCTTCGTATCGGTTGGAGGACGGGTGGAATAGGGAGCGGGACGCTGAATGGCTCCAGTCGGCTGGCCCGAGACGGAGGCATCAAGATGGGAATCCAGCCGAGTAGTGCTGCGGAGCCGCCGAATGCGCCCAGCTTCAGTAGGTCCCGTCGTCTCAGCATGCCACTCTCCCTTTTCGTCACGGACTACCAGAGCCAGCAAGCGCACCGGGACCTGTCATCTTTCCCTCCAAGGGTCTCACGAGGCCTTCGTCCCGAGCTTGAGGAACGCCTGGTGTTCGTCGCCTTACTGCCAATGATGTGCCGTGGCAGGCGGACTGAGCGTCCCCCATTCGGCAAGGGTTGGCTGCCCGCCCCATAAAGGGAGTCCGGCTCACAAGGGCACGAAAAGCACGTGGCCCGCCCACTCGTCGTCGAGGGTGCAATCCAGGAGCAGCAGAATGTCGTCGACCGCGCCACCGATCGGGCACTGCTCGCCGACTGCGATAACCCCACTCATCTGCTCGCCCCGGGCAACGCGCTCATACGCCAACCCCAATAGCGTCGCACGGTCGTGGGTGAGCAGAATCCGGCCTTCCTCGGCGGCCCACTCGAGCACGATGGCATCCGGTGCCGACGACAGGCCTCTATCCCGAATGCGAACGATTTCGAGGTCTGGCTTCCGACGCAACAGCCCAGCGACGATTCTGGCATCGAAGTTGTGGTCGGCAGCCAGTCGAGGCACTCCTACAGCTTGTGTCGCTGCGCACGACGAACCAGCAGGCGCTCGCGCAAGCCGCGCTGATCACCCTGGCGGGTTTCGATCTCTCGGCGAATCTCAGCTGCCCTCGCTTCCTGCTCCCTCAGGTATGCTTCGACATCTGCTCGATGTCGCAGGTAATAGGTGATCACGGCATGCACGTCGGCCAGCTCGAGGCCGGGGAACGCAGCGGTGATCTCTTGCGGGGTGTCACCGCGGTTGAAGGCCCCAAGCACCGTCTCGAGCGTTAGCCGTGTACCTCCGACGCGCACGGTCCCATGGGGGTCCACGCTCAAAGGGATCGGCTCTGCCGTGATCGAGAGCCCCATAGCACCTGCCTCCGCTGCATCAGTATAGTCCGCCGCCCGGCTACCAGGACCTCTCTGCGCGTTAGGTAAACCATGGCTCAACGCGCGTGTGTGGGGCTCTGGATCCCGGGGTCCGGACCCGGTCGATAGTATGGGCGCTAACCGTCCTCCCCTCACCCCAACTCTCTCTTCCGCGCGGGGGAGGGGCGTTGTCCCTCAACCCCGAGCGCCTGACGGCTCGGAGGGCTGATCACTGCTGCACGTCCCACGCGTGGGCACTCCAGGACGGGTTTCTAGTTCTCGGACCCCTGCCCAGACGACGCGGTGCGACGTTGCGCAGGCGATGCACGTGCACGAGGTTTGCGTTGTCGTAGATCCCCACGACCGCTGGCCATCTGCTTAGTGGTGCTTTGTCGATGTCGGCAACCTGCCAAAAAGCGGGGACCTGGGCTGTGTGGCTGAGGCGCCGGGAGCCTCGGGCGAAACGACTTCGAACTGACCCATCATCATGTGCTCCGCGTGCTCGAGCATGTGGCAGTGGAACACGTAGACGCCGCTGTAGCCTTCGAACGGCACGATCATCGACATGGTATCGTGTGGGTTAACGCGTTGGGTGTCCTTCCACCCCCTGCGGTTTGGAGTCGGGGGTCCGAAGACTACGCCGGATAACAGGGTCTGAAACTGGACCAGATGCAGGTGCACGTCGTGGGGCAGGTCCGAGCGATTCTCGAA
>CAYQJS010000134.1:0-2529 GCA_964417895.1 uncultured Chloroflexota bacterium
CAGGGCGGACATTTTTACTCCTGGCTAAAGAGGACAGAATCACTTTTGGTCTACATTGTATCTCGGCGATCGCCGCTCACCGGTCACCGAATGCCGTCGCAGTTTTCCCCGGCGGCAGGCCGGCATTCGCGTAGGGGTCGGACACGCCCGACCCGCCTACCCCCAACATGGCGGGCGAGGCATGCCTCGCGCCTACGAATGGCACGGACCGCGCCAGCAGCGACCCTCAGCGACCCACGGACAACCTACGTCGAGGCCTGGTGCCAGGGCGGCGGAACGAACACCTTCTCGAAGTCCTGCTGCAGCCAGTCGCGCAGCCCGGTGGATGGGCCAACGAACTCGAACTGCACGTTAGCCGCTCCCGGGTCCACGTATGCCAGCCGACCAGGGGGAATGGCTCGGATGATTGCCTCGTTGCTGCTCCCCGGCGTCAGCTGCAAGACAGCGTTATCGTTTTCGTCCAGCATCGCGGTGACGATTCTGGCTCCCTGAGCAACCGCGGCCTCGACGGACGCCCGCACGTCCTGGCTCCAGAAGCCGATGTGCTGCACGCCCTCTCCGTGCGCCTCGAGGAACTCGCTGTGCTGCGTCCTGCCCTCCAGCACCTGGATGAGCTCGAAGGTCAGCCCCGCCCCGCGGCCAAAACCAATCTTGATCCGAGAATTCGTGTAGCGCTCGTTCCAGGGCGGCGGGGTGCGACTGACTTCGCGAACGTGCCATTGGTCGATGCCGAGCATCCGTTGATAAACGTCCGCGACTGCATCGAAGTCGCGAACGACGATTCCGAGATGGAACGCAAGGAGGTCAGGCGGTGGCGCGCTCATAAGCAATTACTCCGTTTACCTCTATGTGTGAGTCTAAGGCCTCCACGGCAATTAGGCACCGTGCGGTGGCTACTCGTGGGCCAGTTCCTATGGATGTCGGGATCACGGTCACCCCCACCCAACCCTCCCCCGTCGAGAGGGAGGGGGAAGAGAACTGGTCCCCTCCCCCCTTGAGGGGGAGGGTTAGGGAGGGGGTAACGCCCACGTTCATGCGAAGTGACCTACTGGCTGACGGCACTATGCCACAGTGGCCGCAGCTCCCTCGTGGGCATGCAGCGCCGGCAGCACGTCGGCGGCGAAGCGCCTGATCTGCTCCATGAACAGCTCGTGGGGCATTGCGCCCCGGTTCAGGCTCACGAGCACCGTGCCAGCTCCCAGCGACTTCGCCGACTCGAGGATGCGTTCCCGCACCTCCTCGGGCGGGCCCCAGGGTCGGGTCTCCGCCTGACGCTCGAGCGTTGCCATGGTACTGCCGCGGAAGTCCCCTCGGTTTCGGGCCACGGCCGCCAGGTTCTCGGGCCGCACGTAATCATGCGAAGCTGCGCTGAGATACCCGGCCTGCCGCTGCAAGTCCGCCTCGGTGATATTGCCGTGGCTGAACAAGGTGCGATATAGAGGAAGTAGGGGCCCGCCTCTTTCAGAGCCTGGGCCTTGCTGTCCGCGACGAAAACAGTGGCCTGCATGACGATATGGTCGGGCGTCAGCCGGTGGCCGTCCTGCTTGAGGCACTCGCCGTAATAGCGGACGATGTCCTCTTGCAATCCGATCGGGCCCAGCCCTGGAGTGATCGGGATATTGCGTCGGGCAGCCCACTCGATGCTCTCCTTGCTGCTCGTGACTGGCATCCAGACCGGTGGGTGCGGCTGCTGCACGGGACGAGGCCAGATAGCCACGTCCTTGTATGACCAGAACTTCCCGTCGTACGAGAACACCTCCTCGGTCCATGCCCGGCGGACGATCTCCCACGCCTCCTCGAACCGGGCGCGGGAATCCGGCATCGGCACCCCGAACACGTTGTGCTCGCGCGGGATGCCCCGCGCGAACCCGGAGATGATGCGCCCGTTGGACATGCAGTCCAGCATGGCCAGCTCCTCCGCCAGCCGCAGGGGATCGTGCAGGGGCAGGAGGTTTCCATAGATCAGGAGCTTCAGGCGCTTCGTGCGTTGGGAGGCGGCGGCCGCCATCAGGTTGGGCGAGTTCATCAGACCGTAGGGGGAGGTGTGGTGCTCGTTGAAGCCCACCCCGTCATAGCCGAGCCTATCCAGCTCCTCCCATGCCTCGAGGTGCTCGGCGTAGGTCCGCACGGCCACCTCGGGCCTGAAGTGCTGCCTGGGCAGCGGCCACGGCAGCTCGTCCCCCTCTTTGAGGTGATCAAGATGCTCCGCGTAGGGCAGGAGATCGAACACGAAGACCTTCATCGGCTCGTCACCTCGTTCTCTCTTCGGCGTTCTCGCCGACGTGTCTCAGCGTTCGGCTTGCGTGCTGCTGAAAAACCCGCTCACCCTGAGCTTGTCGAAGGGCCCGATGTGGTTCGACAGGCTCACCACGAGCGGAAGTCAACCTTTTTCAGCAGCCTGTTGGGTGCGGCTGGCTGCCGGAATGCGCTGGCTCGCGAGCGCGGCGGCGTCCACGAAGCCGGTTGCGCCGTGCTGAGCAACGGACTCGCTGATCTTGCGCATGATCTCGTCGGCCGGCTCGGTGAGGT
>CAYQJS010000135.1:0-2473 GCA_964417895.1 uncultured Chloroflexota bacterium
GCTGTCGTTCGTCCAAATGCTCGAACAACGATCGGTACTTCTTTGTGAGGGCGCTCTCGATGTTCACGCCCCGATGTTAGCATGGCCATTGCGATCTGTAAATGTTATATGCTGACGAGTGCTAAGAGCACCTGCGTCTATCTCCGCCTCCAGGTCGAGGACCTTCGGGACGTGGCCTTGCCGCTGCCAGTGACCGCGGCAACGGAGGTTCGGTCATGAGAACCCACGGCGCCTTCGTATCCGCGATCGGGCCCGTCATCGTTCGCTACGTCGTCCTGAAGCGGGCGCTCGGGCGACAATTCGACACCCAGCAGCACATTCTCACCCAACTCGACCGCTTCCTCGCGTCCAGCCACGCATCGGACCTGACCGCCGAGAGCTTCGCCGCATGGTGCTCATCGATCCAGCACGTGACGGCTGGCGCACGTCGCCAGAGGATGAGAGCCGTCTATCACCTGTGCCTCTTCCGGCAACGGAGCGAGCCGACCTGCTTCGTACCTGAACCAAGCCAATTCCCCCCACCTCAGCCAAGACCGCGGCCTCATATCTTCTCGGAGGCCGAGATTGTCCAGCTCCTCCATGCTACCGAGGTTCTCCAACCCAACGCGCCCTCGCCTCTACACCGACAGGTTGCACGGCTCGCCATCGTCCTTCTCTATACCACGGGTCTCCGTCGCAGAGAGATCGTGCGGCTCACGCTCGGAGACTGGGACGCCACCGACCGGGTTCTCCTCGTTCGGGAGAGCAAGTTCCACAAGTCGCGCCTCGCCCCGCTCTCCGCCGATGCCGTCATCGAGATGGAGCGCTACCTCGAGGATCGCCGGCGACCTGGGTTCCCTTGCGACGCCGGTGCTCCTCTGCTCCTGACCCGCCACGGCGCGCTGACAGCATACTCGGGTGGGGGATTTGGACTACTGATGCACAGGCTCTTCCGCCAGGCTGACGTCCGTACTGCTGCCGGTCGCCCGCCGCGCGTCCACGCCCTGCTCCGCTGGTACCGCGCGGGTGTCGATGTCCAGACGCGGCTGCCCGCACTCACCGCCTACATGGGACACGGCTCGATCGTCTCCACCCAGTACTACCTCACGTTCTTCGATGCCGTTGCGCAGGCCGCAAGCGAGCGGTTCGACCAGCACTGCTCACGCCTCCTCTCGACGCGTGCGTCCGCGGACGGTGACCGATGAAGCCCTCGCGTCCCACACAGCTTGCCTGTGCCCTGCGTTCCTTCTTGTCCGAGCACATGCCCCTCGCGCCCGGCCTCAGTGCCCACACGGTGCTGAGCTACCGCGACGCCTTCGCCTTGCTGCTGCGGTTCCTGTCCGCGCGCCACGCGTGCGAGGTTGTCGATCTGGATCTCGTCCACCTCGGTCCCACAGACCTCATCGCGTTTTTAGACCATTTGGAGACGGAACGTCGAAATGACGTCTCGACGCGCAACGCACGGCTTGCCGCCATCCACTCCTTCACACGGTTCGTCGCCACGCGCCACCCCGAGCAGGTCGAGGCGTGCCAGCGTCTTCTCGCCGTACCGATCAAGCGGGCCCGAGTCCGGGCCGTGGAGTATCTCGACGCCGACGAGATCCGTGCGATGCTCGATGCCATCAACCCGCGCACGCCGGACGGTCGACGCGACCACGCCCTCCTCCTCACCCTTTTCAACACAGGCGCCCGCGTGCAGGAGATCCTCGACGTGCGCCCCATCGACCTCCAGCTCGAGCGCCCCTTCCAGGTCCGACTCCGAGGGAAGGGACGCAAGGAACGGATCTGCCCTCTCTGGCCGCAGACCGTGGACTCCCTGCGCCCGCTCGTGACCGCCGCCCCTGCCGGCGAGACTCCTACGACGCCGCTGTTCCGCAATCGCCGCGGCGACCCCCTGACTCGGTTCGGCGTCCGTTATATCCTTCGGCGGTATGCCGCCCGCGCGCAGGGCGCGGTGCCCCGTCTCGCAGCCAAGCGCGTGCACCCTCAGACGATCCGTCACACCACGGCTGTCCATCTGCTCCGCTCCGGTGTTGACCTCGTCACGATCAGTCATTGGCTCGGTCACGCGAGCGTGGAAACCACCAACCGGTATGCCGTAGCCGACCTCGAGACAAAGCGCGAAGCGCTCGAACGTGCCGGCCCGGTCTCGGACACCACGGAGACGCCGCCCGCAGCCTGGCGGGCCGACGCCTCCATCCTCGATTGGCTGGAGTCACTCTGATCGGCTTCCACGTTATGTGGAGCGGCCGTGCGCGTTGACCCTGTCGATAGTGGCAGCCGAGCGGCAGCTCCACATAACCGGGTGCTCTACATGAATCCCACACCAGCAGCTTGATCCTGTTGCGGCGGCGGTTCAGGAAGACGAACAGATGCCCATTGAGGGGGTCTTCCCGGATGAGGCTCCGCGTGGCGGCGGCCAGCCCATCAAAACCACGGCGCAGGTCCACCGCCTCGGCGGCGACGTAGATGCGCACCGACGCCGGCAGCGTCA
>CAYQJS010000136.1:0-2454 GCA_964417895.1 uncultured Chloroflexota bacterium
GGAGGACAAAATCACTTTTGGCTTAGGGGAGGACAGAATCACTTTTGGCCCACATCTTCCCCCGAAAACTTGACAGAGAGGTGCCGGGTTCATTAGAACCGGAGGGCTGCCGTCATGACTTCGGGTCGGAGGCGGCGCCAGCACTCCGGAGGTGATTGCCGATGGCCACTCTGACCGCCAACAGGACTCGGATCGCGACGAAGATCGTCGACTGCGATAGCCATTTCGTGCCGCGAGTGGACCTGGATTCCCTGAAGGACCTCCTCCCTGACGGGCTGAGCCCACAGGCACGCGACATGTATGCCCGGGAGGCCCGCATGTGGGCTGAGCCCGGCGCAGGCCGCGGACGGCCGGAGGGGCGGGGACTGACCCCCCTACGGGACCCCGAGGAGCGGCTCAAGGTGCTGGACGACGATCTGGGTGTCGACATCCAGGTGCTGATCCCGCATGCCCAGTTCTCTCACCTCTATGGAGGCGCCCCCGAGGGCGAGGATAAGCCCCTCCCGGCCAGGGTAGCGACCTGCAAGGCCTACAACAATGCGGTCGCGGCCGTGCAGCGCCAGTACCCCGACCGCTTTATCGGCACCGCCATCCTCCCCTTCGACGACCTCGAGGAGTCGCGCAAGGAGACGCGCCGCGCGGTGAAGGAGCTGGGGCTCGAGGCCGTGCAGCTCCCCGCCAACTGGATGGGCAAGAACTACGACGCGATGGAGCTTTACCCATTCTGGGACACCGTCAATCAGCTGGACGTCGCGGTGTTCGTCCACCATATCCCCCAGAGCTGTGCCGGCTCGCTGGTGGACCACGTGCCGAGGTACCCCATCGTGGGCCAGGAGCGGATGCGGCGGCTCCACGTGGGCGTCTACGTGGGCTTCGGCCTCGAATATGCGATGTGCTGCGCTGCGCTGTCCCTGGGCGGAGTCCTGGACGAGTTCCCCAACCTGCGCTTCTGTTTCTTTGAGGCGGGCGCCGGATGGCTCCCCTGGACTATGATGGGCTGCGATCGCTCGTTCTACATCCAGGGCGAGTGCTCGCGGACCAGGACCCGGCCCAGCGAGCTGATCCAGAAGCACTGCTTCACCGCCATGGAGTCCACGGAGCACATCCCGTCGCTGGTCCAATCCATTGGCAGCGAGAACTACTTCTTCGGAACCGACTATCCTCACGGGGAGTACCAGCGCCTGCCCAACGACGTTTCGACGTACGCCAATCTGCCAATTCCCGACGCGGACAAGGAGAACATTCTCGGACGGACCATGCTTCGCGCCCTCAAACGGGCGTGAGGCCGATGTCCATATCGTTCTTAGGGCTCCGCCCTCTGTCATCCTGAGCGGAGCGAAGGATCTGGAGGCGGGTACCGGCCGGGTGGCCACAAGGCGGTGTCTGGCGTCAGATTCTTCGCCTGCGGCTCAGAATGACAGTCACACAGAATAACAGCCACGCAATTAAGGGGAGGACCACCACCATGAAGCTGCTACTTTTCAACGACTACCGTTTGGGCGTTCTCACGGGTGACCGCGTCGTCGATGTGACGCGCGTCGTGCCGGGCGCCGAGCATCTGCCGAAAACGCCGCTGGGCGGTGAGGCCATCATCGAGACGGTGATCGAGGGGTTCGAGGGCCTCCGCGCTCCTCTCGAAGCGGCAGCCGGCCAGGGGGAGGGAGCGCCATTAGCAGACGTCAGGATTCGGCCGCCGCTGCCACGTCCGCCGAACGCCCTGTGCGCCTTCTCCAACTATCAGGACCGGGACACCGCCGAGCCCAAGCCGCCCGTCTACAACCTCGATTTCTTTCACAAGAGCGCCACGAGCATCGTCGGCTATGACGACCTCGTCGAGTTGCCGGACATTCCCGAGGTGCTCGTGTTCCAGCCGGAGCCCGAGTTCGCCTACGTCATGGGGAGACGCGCGCGGAATGTCCCCGAGGCGAGCGCCCTCGACTACGTGTTCGGCTACATGAACTTCGTCGATATCTCGGCTCGAGGCATTCCGAATCGACGCACGACATTTCTCCACAAGTCCCAGGAGACCTGGGCGCCGATGGGGCCCGTCATCGTAACCAAGGACGAGATCCCCGACCCGCAGAATGTCCAGGTCCGCCTCTGGCTGAACGGCGAGCTGCGACAGAACTACAACACGTCCGCGATGACCCAATCGGTGGCAGCCCAGATCGGCTGGCTCTCCCAGTGCATTGCGCTCCAGCCAGGCGACGTGGTCTCGTGCGGCACGCACCACGTCGGGCTCTCGCCCATCAACGAGGGAGACCACGTCGAGGTGGAAGGCGCAGGCCTCGGGCGCCTGCGGTTCAGCGTCAAGTCGTATGGCCCGCGCAAGATGGAGCACTGGGGACCGCCCGGCGTGCGCCGCGCCTGACGACGGCCGGTCTAGCAGGCTGCTGAACAAAGGTTGAGTTCCGCTCGTGGTGAGCCTGTCGAACCACATCGGGCCCTTCGACA
>CAYQJS010000137.1:0-2185 GCA_964417895.1 uncultured Chloroflexota bacterium
TGCGCCTCTTCCAGGCTGACGCCGTGCTTTCGTTTGACGTCCCGGCTCTTCGCCGGATCGAACTCGAAACGCATCGTCCTGTATAACTGTTATATCATCTCCCGTCCCGTTAGAGGGCCGGTGCCAGATACTGCTCTCTACCGAGGTGGGAAGCGAGGGTTGGGGCCCACCTATCCAACCAACCGGCCCGAAGCGCGCCGCCCACGCGGCGACAGGAGCAAGCCGCCAACTACTGAGGCGCCTCCGTCATCTCCTTTCAACATCTGCTGGAGCGCTGCCTGATCCGGTCCGACGAACGGCTGAGCTGTCGGGGCGGCCGCAAGCGACGCCAGCAAGTCGCAGGGAGCCCTCGCGCGCCAGGTTGCGGACGCCTTCGGCAAGCGCCATCACTTCGCGGAGCCGCGCCCCACATCGGTCGCAGTCGAGCAGATGCTCCTCGACGGCTTCCTCTTCGGGTTTCGCCAGCGCGGCGAGCCAATAGTCGGCGAGGACTGCCGCGTCAATGGGATTCGAGCAGCTCATGCTGCAACCCCCATGCAATCGCGCAGTTGTTGGATCGCCCGATGGCGAATCACCCGTACGTTGGCTTCGGAAACGCTAGAACGCAAATGATCGCTAATAAAGAGACAGCCACCCGCATCGACGAGGTCGGAATCGACCGGTTGCGCGACAGCCACGTTGCCGCCCTGAACGCTGGCGACGCGGATGCCTGGGTAGCCTGCTTCACCGACGACGGCGTCCAGATGCCTCCTCCACTTTGCGACCAACGCCGGCAAGACTGCGGTCCGGGGGTGGAGCCAAGGCTTCCTGAATCTGTTCGATTGCCGGTTCAGCCTTTCCGTCGACGAGGTTCGAGTTGCCTCTGATTGGGCTTTTGAGCGTGGCCGCTACACTATCACTCTAGCCCCCAGGGCCGGTGGTGAACCCATGGATGACAACGGTAAGTACATCACCGTCTACCAGCGCCAGTCAGACGGCTCCTGGAAGATCGCCCGCGACATCTGGAACAGCGACCAACCTCTACCCGGAACACGGTAGCACGCTCCAAGAGCCCGAAGGGGCAGTCTCAGTTGCTGACGAAATCACGTTGGCGTATCAAACGTGGACCATGGTCCCCAAGACGGTCCGCCCACAGACATTGTCGGCGACTCGGAACAATTCACTTGACCTGGGGCCTCTGAAACCCCCCACCGCGGATTCCCCCCACGTGGTCGACAGCCGGTAGTCCACGGCCAAAGCAGCCCTGGTGAGCCTGATCGGAACGACCCGAGGCGTCTGCTACATTGTTCTCATGCACGCCCCCCTCGCCCTCCTCCTCGCCGCCACGCTCGACGTTCAGACCCATACCCTGGCCAACGGCATGAAGATTCTGCTGCACGAGGATCACGACATTCCCAACGTGGCCATGTACTTGTTCTACCGCATCGGGTCCCGTAACGAGCGCCCCGGGACCACCGGCCTGTCGCACTTTTTCGAGCACATGATGTTCAACGGGGCCAAGAAGTACGGGCCGAAGCAGTTCGACGTGCAGATGGAGAAGAACGGCGGCCGCAACAATGCCTACACCACCCGCGACATCACCGCCTACACGGACTGGTTCCCGCGCACCATGCTCGGATCAAAGCTGAGGTCCCGGATGCGATCGGCTTCGAGGTCGAACATCAGATCCAGAAGATGATCGAATCCGAGCGCGGCGTGGTCTACTCCGAGCGCCGCAGCTCGGTCGAGAACAACAACGCCGGATTGCTCTACGAGCAGCTTATCGCCGCCACCTACACGGCCCATCCTTATGGCTGGCCGGTGGTCGGTTGGTCGAGCGACATCGAGTCCTGGACCCTGGACGACCTCGAGGCCCACTTCCGCATGGGCTATGCTCCCAACAACTGTGTCGTGGTGGTGGCCGGCGACGTCACCGCCGCCGAGATCCTGGCGCTGGCCAAGAAGCATTTCGAGCCACTCCCGCGCCAGCAGCCGCCGCCTCCGGTGCGCACGCGCGAGCCCGAGCAGACGGGCGAGCGCCGCGTAGTGATCCGCAAGCCCGCCCAGCTCCCCCTGCTCATGGTGAGCTACCACGTACCGGCTTCGAGCCATGCGGATTACGAAACCCTGCGGGTCCTCGGCAACCTTCTCAGCGAGGGCCGCAGCTCCCGGCTGTACCGCCGCCTGGTGGATCGCGACCAGCTTG
>CAYQJS010000138.1:0-1915 GCA_964417895.1 uncultured Chloroflexota bacterium
ACACCTGCACGCCGACCGTGACTCCCCGGCGCGTGGATCAGGTTCCGAGGCCCCGCGGGGCGGGCGGTCATCCTCTGCTCACGCATTCCTCACGAAACGCTCATGGCGGACGGAAGCCAACACCCTATAGTTCCCGCACCACGACCGGCGGCCGATGCCCGCAGGTCCCTTACCCCCCAGTGGAAGGAGGGCGTTTTGAGCACCCTACGCTTGCTGGCGATCGGGCTCGTATTGATCTTCAGTACGGTCGCCTGGTGTGTACTCGGGACATCGGTGGTCGTCCGCACGGGTCAGTCGGACGAAAGGCTTGCCACGGAGGTGGCGCAGCTCTGGGGAGGTCGGCACGTCCAAACGGCGCCGGTCGCCCGGGTGGCGCGACCACGGGAGGTCAGCGAGACAGTCGAGGAGAAGGACTCACAGGGCGCCACCGTCAGACGCCAGGTGACCAAGACCGTGACCGAATGGCATCAAGTGGCGTTGGGGTCCAGCCGGGTCACCGTGGGGCTCGATCTCGACGCGCGTCGGAAAGGGCTGCTCTGGTACGACACCTACGCCGTGGACTATTCGGCGCGCTATCGTGTCCGCAATCCGGACGACACCAGGCGCGTCATGATGGTGAGCATCGATTTTCCCTCCAAGGAGGCCATTTACGACGCCTTCGTCTTCCACCTCGATGGACGCGACGTACCGTTCACGGGGGATCTGTCGCAGGGACCGAGCGGACAGGTAGAGGTTGGCCCCGGAGCCGAGATCATCGTCGAGCTCGCCTACCGGTCACGCGGCCTGCAGGACTGGAACTACGCTTTCACTGCGGCGGGTGTGGCTCAAGTGCGCGACTTCGTGCTCGAGATGACGACCAACTTCGAGGGCATCGACTTTCCTCCAGGAACCGTCTCACCCACTCTGAAGCAGCGCCAGGGCGACGGCTGGCGTCTCACCTGGGAATTCTCGAGCCTGGTGACCGGAAGCCGGATCGGCATGGACCCGCCCCACCCCATTAACCCGGGTCCGCTCGTGGCGCGGATCACCTACTTCGCTCCCGTGTCGCTCCTCTTTTTCATGACCGTGATGGTGATGCTGGGTATGCTACGAGGGCAGAACCTGCATCCCATGAACTACTTCTTCGTGGCGGCGGCCTTCTTCTCGTTTCACCTGATGCTGGCCTACCTGGCCGATCATATCGACATCAACGTCGCGTTCGTCCTCGCCGCAGCCATCAGCGTCGCGTTGGTGGTCAGCTACCTGCGCCTCGTCGCCGGCATGCGATTCGCGCAGCGTCAGGCGGGGCTCGCCCAGTTCGTCTACCTCGTCTTGTTCAGCTACGCGTTCTTCTTCGAGGGCTACACAGGACTGACGATCACTACCGGGGCCGTCCTGACGCTCTTCGTCCTCATGCAGATGACAGGGAGGGTGGATTGGGGAAAGGCCTTTCGGGAGAAAGGTCGAGAGCCGAGCCTGAACGTCGAGCGAACGTGAGCGACGATTGAGGCCCTTGATATCTGGACCGGCCCGCACGCGTTCGGTATCCCGTCAGAATCAGTGTCCCACATGGACTCGATATCGAGCGTCGCTGAAGGTGTGGAGGCCCACGAACGGATCGAGTTCCACCGCTCGCACAAGTGCGACCGGATGCAGGGCTACCTCTTCAGCCGGGCCGTCGATCCCGAGGCGTTCGAGCGGAAATGGCGTGGCGCCAAGCGCGCGGCGATCCGCTGAGTCGAGGGGATGAGAATCGGCCGCCTCCCCGGGCGAGACGTTGGACGATGCCCGGCGGCGAGCGGCTATCTCCGTCCGAGCAGCGACCGGACCTCGTCGACAGCCTTGTTGCCCGGATCAGCCGCGCCCGCCTTCTCGACCTCCTGCCGCGCCAGATCGATCTCTCCCTTGAATGCATGGAAGCGCGCGAGGTCCAGCC
>CAYQJS010000139.1:0-1910 GCA_964417895.1 uncultured Chloroflexota bacterium
TAATTCTGGACTGGACCGACGGCCACTGGACGATCAACGGCCTGATGTACGATCCCGCGCGTATCGACGCGGATCCGCGCCTGAGCACGACCGAGATCTGGGAGTTCGAGAATCGCTCGGAGCAGTCCCACGATGTGCACCTGCACCTGGTCCAGTTTCAGCTCCTCACAAACAGCGGTGGTGGGCCCCCGGTTCCATTCCGCAGGGGGTGGAAGGACACGCACCGCATTGGACCACACGAAACTGGCTCGATGATCGTGCCGTTCCAGGGCTACAGCGGCGTCTACGTGTTCCACTGCCACATGCTCGAGCACGCGGAGCACATGATGATGGGGCAGTTTGAAGTCCTTCCGGCCGACGGTCCCGGCGCGGCTTCGCGAGTTGCTCTCCATCCCGCTCATCACAGTGTGCCCCATTACCCTCGGTGATGACAGGACCGGGGATTACGACGTAGGGGTTACCTCTCGTGGGGAGAGGGGGCAGCCGTCGTCGCGTTGCACTGTGGACCGGGCCAACCGTAGCATGTAGTCACATTCCCACGAGGTGACTCTCTATGACCGTAGTCCGGTTATCACGCAAGATCGGCATGCGGGAATTGAAAGCAAACGCGAGCGCCGTCATCAGAGAGGTCCAGGAGAGCGGAACCGAAGTCATCATCACTGTGCGCGGAAGGCCTGTGGCTCGCATTGAGCCATTGACGGATGAGCCCGGGGCGGCACCGACGGACGGAATGGGCGGTCTGAAGGGTGCGCTCTCGGATTTCCCTCGCCTGGAGTGGGAGGACTTCGTCGCGGCCAAGCGCCTCTGGGACCCACGACCCCTTGAGCAGGACTGAGCCTAGCCACTACGTTGTCGTGGACACGCATGCTCTGTACTGGTATTGGACCGAGCCGCAACGGCTGGGACCAGGAGCGCTGACCGCGTTTCGTGCGCTCGAGCGGCGTGAGGCGATTGGTCTGGTACCCCTGCTGACGGTCGGAGAAATGCACTATCTAACCATCAGATTGCGAGCGCCTCGATCTGTCGAGACAATACTCCAGCTCATTGATCGGTCGCCCACCCTCCGGCTCGAACCCCTCACGCGCCGACACCTTCTCGCCTTTGCCCAACTCGGTAGCATCCCAGAGATGCACGACCGATTCATCGCTGCGACCGGTCTGTTGCACGACGCTGTGGTCATCAGCCGAGACGCCGACATCCGCGCCTGTAACCTGGTTCGCAGCGTCTGGTGAGCGCGTCTTGGGTTGCCATCCCCCGGACGCGTCCAGGCAGATAGGGTTCGCCCTCCTCTGCGGCTACAATCGTCACGCCTATTCATCGAAAGAGCCCTTAACGAAGAAGAGGGTGGCATGCTGAAACGACGAGATCTTCTGAAGCTGGGCGCATTCGGCGGCTCCGCAGCACTACTCGGCTGGATTCCCATCTTGATGCCTCCGTCTCGGGCCAGCCGACTGGAACCGTTCAGCGTCCCGCTCCCTATTCCACCCGTCCTCCAACCGGTACGAAGCGACGCGACCGGCGACTACTAC
The DNA here is from genome assembly GCA_964417895.1 of uncultured Chloroflexota bacterium. Taxonomy (GTDB): domain Bacteria; phylum Chloroflexota; class UBA6077; order UBA6077; family SHYK01; genus CAYQJS01. The sequence goes on from CAYQJS010000139.1 coordinate 1,530, forward strand.
GAGCTAACCATGCGAAGCGGTCGCGCGCAGCTGCGAGACGGAGCGGCGACCGAGATCTGGGGATTCGACGGCATGTGGCCCGGGCCCACGATTCGGGCCACCCGCGGCAGGCCGACCCACGTCCGTGCGACAAACCTCATGAGCCGCGATGTGAACATTCATAACCACGGCCACAAAGTGCCGGTGGAGAGTGACGGCGGGCCGCTCGACGTCATTCGCCCCGGGGACTCGAGGACCTACGTGTACCCCAACGACCAGAACGCCTCAACCTACTGGTACCACGACCACACGATGGGGAACGCGGAGAGCGTCTACCGGGGCATGGCCGGCTTCTACCTGATCGCGGATCCAGCGGAGGACACCCTCAACCTTCCCTCTGGC
>CAYQJS010000140.1:0-1873 GCA_964417895.1 uncultured Chloroflexota bacterium
TCCGACCCGGCGATCTTAACTTCACCGCCTGTCCAGTTTTCGGGGGGCACTATACTTGTTGCGGAGTGGGTCTCAGCGCTGCGGGACGCGCAAGCGCTTCAGGCTGCTTTGGACGCTTCGTTTATTCAGCACAGTGATGAGGAGCTGGTAGAGCTGGTGACGGAGGGGATTGACCGAGGTGCTGAGCCGAGCGAGTTACTGGCACGCGTGTTGGGAAAGCGGCCGGCCCCGTAAGGTGTCGGCGGCCGCGCCGTCGCTGCCCCACCGCCCCGCGTGTCAGAGGTGCGCGACCGCCAGCGGACCCTTGGGCTCCCAGGAGTAGCCGGAGAACGCTGAGTCGACAGTACGACAGCGGCGGGCCAGCACTGCGCCCTCCAACGGCACATTGGGGACGCGGCGCCCTCGAATCGTCCGCGCCTTCTGGGGCATCCCGTCTCTGTCGTTGCGCGTCCGTATCCCCGACGTGGAGCGCACTCGGAGAGCTGATTATCAGCCAGGGAGCGATCGCGGCAGCCCGAACCATGGGAGCACGCTGTTGTCGAAGCGGGTCACGGCGCAGATCCGGTCGCCGGTGAGGGTGAGGACGAGGAGGCCGGTCCCGTGGCGGATGCCGCCGGTGGGGGCGCGAAGGTAGGCCCCGAACGCCAGCTGACCATTCGCCCGCGTCGGCACGAGGTCCAACGTCCGGCCCTGGCGGATGAGGCTGGTGTAGAAGCGGGCCACGACGTCGCGGCCTTGGTATTCGAGGGGAACTGGTGGCATGGAGATGCAGACATCGGCGGTGAGCAAGGCGACCAGCGCGTCGACATCGCCGGAATGGTACGCGCGGACGAACTTTGCCACGAGCGCCTGCTCGGCGGGTGAGTCGGGAGCAGGAGGCGGTTCGCGCTCGCCTATCGGCGGCAGGCGGCGCTGCAGGCTGGCGCGGGCCCGTTTGAGGGCACTGTTGACCGATTCGACGGTCGAGTCGAGCATGTCGGCCACCTCGTTGGCGTGGTATCCGAGTACCTCGCGCAAGATGAGCACGGCGCGCTGGCGAGCGGGCAGGACCTGCAGTGCGGTCACGAAGGCCAGGGAGATGGCTTCGGTCTGTTCGTAGCGTGCCTCTGGGCCGAGCGGCACGTTGATCGCACCCTCGAGGAGGGCGTCGGGATATGGCTCGAGCCACACGACTTCGCCGAGCCGAGTCGGCTCGGGCGGTTCAACCTCGGGGACGTCCCACTCCTTGGCCGGGCGTCGGTTGGCCGAGCGAAGCGCGTTGAGGCACCGGTTGGTGGCGATCCGGTAGAGCCATGTGCGGATCGAGGCGCGTCCCTCGAACCCTCCGAGGCCTTGCCAGGCGGCCAGCAGCGTGTCCTGTAGGGCGTCCTCGGCGTCCTGGAAGGATCCGAGCATCCGGTAGCAGTGCACCTGTAGCTCTCGACGGTGCGGCTCAGTCAGCTCTCGGAACGCGTCGCCGTCCCCGGCCCGCGCCCTGGTGATCAGGTGGGTTGTCACCACTCCACCCTCACTCCACCCTCGCGTCACGTCTCTCGCTCTCCTTGTCGCCCTCCAGTATCGAGCACCGGCCGAGCCGCGAACTGGGCGGAGGGTGCGCGCCCACTTTCTCGACGTCGTGGTGTCTCTATCTTCGAGAGCTCGGAATTTATTAGATAGGAGTGTGTATGACAATCGCGGACCCCTCTCTGCCAATAATGAGTGAGACACGGGAGCTCCAGAAAATACTGTAGAGGGGCGGAGAAGGAACGAGGATCGTGACGACATCCAATGGGACCATGATCGCTTCCGCCGCGGACCTGCAGACGAGCCCACCGAATCCGGAGGTTGTCGAGCGCGTCCGTCGCCGGCAGTTCACGGCGGCCTACAAGGTGCG
>CAYQJS010000141.1:0-1660 GCA_964417895.1 uncultured Chloroflexota bacterium
CCCTTGCGAATCTGTCAGCGAAGGCCTTATTGAGCTCGATCGGGGAGTAGAGGAGGGTGCCCTTCTTGGTCTTCTCCCCGCTCACTTTCGTTTTGTACGTCTCCGCGTTGACCGCCTTGCTGACGCTCTCGATCTCCAGCCAAATCTTCGGCTGGTGGACGAGGAGCCACTCGTGGCCATTCAGGTGCGAGTAGAGCGTGACGATCTTCACACTGGTCTGCCCGGACGAGTTGCAGCGCGAAGCTTCGCAAACGGGTTCTGGGAGATTGTTTCCCTCCCGTGTGGCTTGTAAACGGGGCGGTCCATAGGTCGCGTGCGGAGCGTGCCGTTCTTGGCGGCGATGACACGGTCGCGGGCGATCTCCACGTACCTCGGGACCATATCGGCGCCGAGGGCTTTGCGTCCGTGACGTACGGCCGCGGCGAGCGCAGTCCCGGCGCCCATGTAGGGATCGAGCACCCAATCGTGGGGGTTCGTCATCGCGAGGACGAGGCGCTCCACGAGTTCCACGGGGAACTGGCAGGGATGGAGCGTCTTCTCAACGTGGTTGTGCTTGACGTTCGGGATGATCCACACGTCTCCGGGGTTCTTCCCCAGGGGGTTGCAAGAGAATTGGCCGGCTTTCGGCCCCTTGAAGTGCTTCTTGCCTGGGTACTTCTGTGGTACTCGGACGGGGTCGAGGTTGAAGACGTAGTCGTCCGACTTGCTGAACCAGGCGATAACCTCGTAGCGGCCGGAGAAGCGGCGGGAGCAGTGGAGGCCGTGCTCGAAGTGCCACACGATTCGGTTGCGCATCTTGAGGCCGAGGTCCCGGAACGTTGGCCAGAGTGCGATGTCGAGTGGGACGATTTCGTTATCATCCACAAAGTTTCCGACCTGCCAACAGATCGAGCCGGCGTCGGCAAGGACGCGGGTGCACTCCTTGATGATCCGTGCTTGGGCGGCGAGGTAGTCATCGAGATCCGTGCGGCGTTCGTAGCGCTTGCCAATGTTGTAGGGCGGCGAGGTGACGACGAGCTGGACGGAGCGATCGGGGACGCGGGCGAGCAGGTCAAGACAGTCCCCGCGGTACAGCACAGCGTCAGCGTCCGCGCGGTACGTGCCCGAGAGCTTGAAGACCTCGCGCCTGTGCGGGGGGGCGTCAGGAGACGGCATGGCCGACGGCAACGCTACCCCATATCTAGCCCCGGCGTCAACCATCGGGCCCAAGATGTGGTACCGCCCCAGCCCCCCGGCGGTGCCGGGCCGGTGCTGGGCGAGCGCCGGCTGCTCGACGTGTCGAGCTGGGACATGCGCATGCTCTACTCGATGGCGGCGTGACCGAGCTGACGAGTCATCGTGGGGCGGAGCGGCGGGTCCTCGTCACCGGCCACCTTGGCTGTATCGGAGCCGTGCTGGTGGGGATGCTGCTCGAGCGCGGCTATGCCGTCCTGGGGGCCGACGCCGACTTCTACCGGGGCTGCGACTTCGGCGCCGCGCCCGACGGTGCCCGGCGTGGCGGGGATGTCCGAGAGAACCGGGGGGGCGATCTGGCGGGCCTCCACGCGATCGTTGCGTATCCGCTGGTCGGTTACGAGACGACGAAGGCGGCGGTGGTCGCGGGCGGCCACTACACCAGCTCGAACTCCTTCAACCCGACGTCGGCCTGGAACCAGGCGCG
>CAYQJS010000142.1:0-1641 GCA_964417895.1 uncultured Chloroflexota bacterium
GGCCTTGTCCCCGGTCCCCTGTCCCCTGTCCCCGGTCCCCTCGCCCGGAGTCCAGCCGAAGGACTCTGCATAGGTGACATAAAAACTGTAAACGTTCCACAGGGTGAGCAGTTTGCGACGGACCGCCTCCGCCAGGCCGTAGCCAAACAGCAGGTTGGTCTGCAGGCTCTGGCCGGCGTAGAGCCAGCGCATCACGTCCGCTCCCATGCGCTCGGCCGCCTCGTCGAACCCGATGGCATTGCCGAGGCTCTTGTGCATCGGTCGGCCTTGTTCGTCCATCAGCTTCTCGTAGGTCAGCACGCGCTGGTACGGCGAGCGGTCCTCGAGGGCCACGCTCATGAAGAGCATGCTATAGAACCACAGCCGGATTTGCTCCCGCATCTCTGAGACCCAGTCGGCGGGGTACCACCGGGCCCATTCCTCGGGATCCTTCCTGTAGCCGGGGCCGAGCGTCGAGAAGGGCACGATCCCCGCGTCGAGCCAGCAATCTCCGACCTCTGTGATGCGCTCGACTTCCACCCCGCACTTGGGACAGCCGATGCGCACGGCGTCGATCCAGGGACGGTGCAGCTCACGGACCTCGTCCATGCCCGAAACGGCCAGCTCGCGAAGCTCGACCACACTGCCGACGACGGTAAGCGCGTCGCACTGGGCACATACATAAAAAGGTAGGGGCAGTCCCCAGTAGCGCTTGCGCGAGATGCACCAGTCGCCCATGTTGTTGAGCCAGTCCTCCATACGCTTTCCGCCGGCAGCCGGCGTCCACTCGACCGTTCTCGCAGCGGCGACCATGCGGGGGCGGATATCTTCGGAGGAGATGAACCACTCGGACACCGCGCGAAACACGATCTCCTGGCCGCAGCGCCAGCAGGTAGGGTAGCGGTGCTGGATCTCTTCCGCGCGATAAAGGAATCCCTTATCCCGCAGCGAGGCGAAGATGGAGTCGGCGACTTCGGTGGTGTTCCGTCCCGTGAGGTCGCCGAACCCCGGGTAATAATCGCCGTTCTCGTCGATGGGCACGACGACCGGCAAGTCGTGAACCTGGGAGAGACCGAAATCCTCGACGCCGCAACCAGGGGCGATGTGCACGACGCCCGTTCCCTCTTCCTCGGAGACCTCCTCCCACGGGACCACGCGGTGCTCGACGCGCGACTGCGCCTCCAGCTCGTCGAAGGGCCCGCGATATCGGAGGCCGACGAGATCTGCGCCCCTCACCGTTTCGAGGACTGAGGACTGAGGACGGAGGACTGAGAGAGTTTTGGCTGCGAGGTAGTAGACATCACCGTTGGACTCGACGCGTGCGTAGTCCAGCTCGGGGTGGACGGCGAGGGCAACGTTAGCCGGCAGGGTCCACGGCGTAGTGGTCCAGACCAGGAAGTACTCCCGCTCGCGGCCGATGATGGGCAGCCTCAGACAGACCGACGGGTGGGTGACCTCGCGATACGAATCCGTGCCCACCAGCTCGTGCTGTGAGAGCGAGGTGCCACATCGTGCGCACCAGGGCATGGTGCGCCAGCCTTTGTACAGCCAGCCAAGCTCATGGCACCGCTTCAGGAAGTGCCAGATGTGCTCGATGTTGTTGTCGGACATGGTGTAGTAGGAGTTGTCCCAGTGCATCCACATGCCGAGGCGCTGGGACTG